>NZ_JBRKNT010000004.1:0-135000 GCF_053010205.1 Streptococcus sp. W151
ACTTCTGTCGTAGTCTCTGTGATGTAGTTCCGTTTGTCAGCTTGATCTACATAATAAACATGGACATTGTATTTACCATCCTCATTTTTATGGTCTGAGGCTTTGATGGTTGCTCGGTAGCTGCCATCACTTTGACGGACTGCTTTGTGCCATACTAGATCATCTTGCCAGTTCTTGTCTGACCAGGTTGGGATCAAGACTTCCTTCAAGCCATTTGGAGCTACTATATTGCGAATTACTGCATCAAACGTGCCTGTTTCAACATTATTATTTTCAATTGTTAAAGTACCACTTGGTTTTACGTGGTGTACTTCTGTCGTAGTCTCTGTGATGTAGTTCCGTTTGTCAGCTTGATCTACATAATAAACATGGACATTGTATTTACCATCCTCATTTTTATGGTCTGAGGCTTTGATGGTTGCTCGGTAGCTGCCATCACTTTGACGGACTGCTTTGTGCCATACTAGATCATCTTGCCAGTTCTTGTCTGACCAGGTTGGGATCAAGACTTCCTTCAAGCCATTTGGAGCTACTATATTGCGAATTACTGCATCAAACGTGCCTGTTTCAACATTATTATTTTCAATTGTTAAAGTACCACTTGGTTTTACGTGGTGTACTTCTGTCGTAGTCTCTGTGATGTAGTTCCGTTTGTCAGCTTGATCTACATAATAAACATGGACATTGTATTTACCATCCTCATTTTTATGGTCTGAGGCTTTGATGGTTGCTCGGTAGCTGCCGTCACTTTGACGGACTGCTTTGTGCCATACTAGATCATCTTGCCAGTTCTTGTCGGACCAAGTTGGAACCAAGACTTCCTTCAAGCCATTTGGAGCTACTACATTGCGAATTACTGCATCAAACGTGCCTGTTTCAACATTATTATTTTCAATTGTTAGCGTGCCACTTGGCTTCTCTACTTTCTCAACCGGCAAACTATTATCTTCTGATTCTACCACTCGTGCGCGTGCGCCATATGGAGCGCGACTAGCTACCACAGCTGGTGCTGGATGCTCTGTTGCACCCTTCTCGCTAGTGACCTGCTCAGAAGACGGGGTATCACTAATAGTTGGTGTGATAGGTGCTGTCTCTGTTAGAACGGTATTTTCTGTCTGAACACCTTTCTCAACTCCCACTCCTTCGTTCACAGTATTCTGCGCTTCTGATGAAGTTATTGTTTTTGCAACGACAGCTGATGTATTTTCTGGTGTTTGATCGGACGCCTGTTGCTCATCGGCTTTGACTTGTTGTGTCGAAAAAGCTAACAAAACAGCTGTCCCAGCATAAAAAATAAGATCTTTCTTTTTCATGTATCTTCCCTTGCATTTTTTTATACGGATTCTACCCACATAGTAGTATTATAGCACAAACCGTCAGATCACGAAACAACTTCATTAGAAGATTTCATACTTAATCTAAAGAAAAAAGAAGGCCAATTTGGCCTTCTGATCAGCTTACGCAAAAATTGAGAAGAAAGGTGCTCCGAGCTTGTTATCCATCGGATCCTTACTCTTAATAGAGTGAAGATAATTGATGGAGTACCAGCCGTTGTTGCCGCTATTATATGGATCGCGTACATAGGTTCTACCATTATCATAGCCATGCAAGACCAACTCATGGGTATAAGGATCGCTAGTAAATTGGCTATTGCCTACCGCAGCAAGTACATGCTTGCCAGCCATGAGGGCTTCTGCAATACCTCCAGCTCCGTTAACCAATTGACTCTTCAAGCCCCAGTTACGAGTAGCAGATACAATCCCATCTGCATCCGTTCCTGCTTCACCTTTGTTAAATGAATCAGTATTGTTGTAAAGATAATCAGCCACTGTTGTTGGCAAAATCGTTCTGCCAAGGATATCTGTGAAGGTCATAGCAAGAGAGGTTGGCACACAACCTGACTGATCGACATTGCTCACACCATACCACTTCCCAGCCCAACGAGGGTCTCGTTGAGAATAATAGGTTGTTTGTGGATTCACCTTTTGATTCCGTGGAGACAAGGCCGTTTGACCCAGGTTAAAACCTTCAACTCCTCCATCTTTGTAGTCCACATAGACGTGAGTCGTGTAGTTGCCTGCTTCATTACCGTGATTATTGGCAGAGACTGTGATCTCTGTGTGCATACCTGTTGGGGTTGCGGAATACCAGTAAAGATTTTCTTGATGAGCTTTAGACCAAGCAGCGACACGAATGTTCTTAATCTGACGACCTTGAGGCGCTTGATCTACAGCTACTGTATAAGTCCCGTTCGTTGCATTGACATTCTTGATAGACGCTTGGGTTTTGGTCATGGCATTTCTAACTTCCACATCTGTGGTTGTTGTACCAACACCAATCCGAGAACCATCATTTTGGATGTAATAAAGGTGAACATGGTATTTTCCAGTTGAGTTCTTGTGGTCACTCGCTTTGACAGATACCTTGTAATCTCCGTTCGCTTGACGAGTCGCTTCATACCAACGGATATCATCTTGACCGTCCTTATCAGACCAAGTTGGGACTTGAACAGTTCGTACGCCTTTAGGGCTGTAGACATCCTTGATAATGACGTCAAAGGTCCCTGTATCCTTGTTGTTATTTTGGATTAAGAGAGTACCAGAACGACGGGCTTGACGCACTTCTGTAGTAGATTCTGTGATATAACTCCGTTTGTTATTTTGATCTACATAGTAAACATGGACATTGTATTTGCCATCATCATTTTTATGATCTGAGGCTTTGATGGTAGCTCGGTAGCTGCCGTCACTTTGACGAACTGCTTTATGCCAGACTAAATCATCTTGCCAGTTCTTATCTGACCAAGTTGGAATCAAGACTTCTTTCAATCCGTTTGGAGCTACTACATTACGAACAACCGCATCAAAGGTACCTGTCTCGGTATTATTGTTCTCAATAGTCAACGTACCACTTGGTTTTACGTGGTGCACTTCTGTATTAGTTTCTGTGATGTAGTGTCGTTTGTCAGTTTGGTCCACATAGTAAACATGGACATTGTACTTACCATCATCATTTTTATGATCTGAGGCTTTGATGGTAGCTCGGTAGCTGCCGTCACTTTGACGAACTGCTTTATGCCAGACTAAATCATCTTGCCAGTTCTTATCCGACCAAGTTGGAATCAAGACTTCTTTCAGCCCATTTGGAGATACTACATTACGAACAACCGCATCAAAGGTACCTGTCTCGGTATTATTGTTCTCAATAGTTAACGTACCACTTGGTTTCACGTCGTGCACTTCTGTAGTAGTCTTCGTGATATATGTAGTGGCTTCTGTAATGTAGTTTCGTTGGTTAGTTTGATCCACATAGTAGACATGGACATGGTACTTACCATCATCATTTTTATGATCTGAGGCTTTGATGGTCGCACGGTAGCTACCGTCGCTTTGACGAACTGCTTTATGCCATACCAGGTCATCTTGCCAGTTCTTATCTGACCAAGTTGGAATCAAGACTTCTTTCAATCCGTTTGGAGCTACTACATTACGAACAACCGCATCAAAGGTACCTGTCTCGGTATTATTGTTCTCAATAGTTAACGTACCACTTGGTTTCACGTCGTGCACTTCTGTAGTAGTCTTCGTGATATATGTAGTGGTTTCTGTGATGTAGTTTCGTTTGTCAGCTTGATCTACATAATAAACATGGACATGGTACTTACCATTCTCATTTTTATGATCTGAAGCTTTGATGGTTGCACGGTAGCTTCCGTCACTTTGACGGACTGCTTTGTGCCATACTAGATCATCTTGCCAGTTCTTGTCGGACCAAGTTGGAACCAAGACTTCCTTCAAGCCATTTGGAGCTACTACATTGCGAATTACTGCATCAAACGTGCCTGTTTCAACATTATTATTTTCAATTGTTAAAGTGCCACTTGGCTTTAAATCCTCTGGACGTTTCCCAATATAAACATTTGTCGTTGTTCTACCCACACCCGTCATTTGTCCATTATTCTGAACATAGTAAAGGTGAACATTGTAAAGACCGGTTGAGTTTTTATGGTCCGCTGCTTTTACATTGACGGTATAGGTCCCATTTGCTTGACGATTGGCGGTATACCAAACAAGGTCATCTTGACCACCTGTTTCTGACCAGATTGGTACAGAAACGGTTCGAACTCCATTTGGCGCCTTAACATTTGAGATGACAACGTCAAAGCGTCCCGCCATGGTATCGTTATTAACAATGTCAATCTTCCCACTTAAGCTGCCTTCTGTCGGGTCTGCTGCAGGTTTTGCGTTCGCTGTGAAGCGACCTGTATAGTCCACACTGTGGTCAAAGAGGTGTTTTCCTGGAAGCAATTCCGCTTGAGAAGTGAACTGCCACGCGCCAGCTTTCCCATTGTAACGCAAGCTTTTCGCATCGTTTACAGACAGTTTTGGAGAAGGGTATTGGGCAACCCAGAAATTCTGAAGGCCAAATTGAGCGGTGTTGACAGGACCTTTCTTGCGGAGGTTGTTTTCATCCAACCAGCTGGCACTGGTGTAGAACATCAAGTTGGTGTAGCCATTTTTACGCATTTCGTCAGCCCAAGCTTGGGTGGTGCGGTTAATGTTTGGCTGCATCTTGGCATCCTCAAAGTCATTGACCATGAGGGTGTTCTTTGGAAGATTCAATCGTTGCGCCGCTGCGATATAGAACCGTGCTTCTGCACGCGCTGCTTCTTCAGAAGTATAGCGAGAGAAGTGGTAGGTCGATACTTGTAGACCAGCTGCTTGCGCATTGCGAATTTGGTTTTCCGCATTCGGGTTCTTGTACCAAGTATCTTCTGTCAATTTGACAACGACACCACCCACGCCTTTATTAGCTAGGGTACGGTAGTCGCCAATACTAATATCTCCGTTGTGGCTACTCACATCAACGAATGATTTTGGCTGAACCGCTACATCCGTCGAGCGACCAGCAGGGGCGTGAGCACCTGTGTTAAAGAAGGTCGTCCTTCCTGTATCAGACGGAAGAGGAGTTTCATCTTTCTCAGTAGTCGATGCTTCCGTAGTCTTCTCTACAGATGAGGTCACACTTTCTGAAGCAGTGGTCTTGCTTACAGGTCCCACAGCTGGTTCGGTTACATTTGCTGGTGCAGCATAGTTACTTGCGACAGGCGCTGCAGTCTGATCAGCAACCGTTACTTCTGGCGCTTTTTCAGCTTGGACTTGGTTGCCTTCAGTAGTAGTGGCCTCATTTGAAACCAGCTCATCTGCACTGACTCCCTGAGCAGATACAGCCATCAAGACTGCCGCTCCGGCATAAAAAATAAGATCTTTCTTTTTCATATAAACTTCCCTTTATACAAATTTTATACGTTAATCATTTTACCACACGGTTTCAGCGATGAAAAGTTTTATACGGCGAATTTTTAAAATTAGTGATATTTTTTGAAAAACTAAAAAAAGAAGTCCGTCTGACTTCTTTTGCTATTAAACTATTATTCATATCACAAATAAATTATTTACTACGATCGGCAGTTATTAAAAATTTAATTAGAAAAAGAATTACATCTGATATAAATCCTGTTTCATTATCAAAATCATTCTTTTTGCAACTGTGTCCCACGAATATTCTGCTTTATAATAATCTTGTTTCATCTGAACATTTCTAAAGAAACTTTCATCTTTTATTAGATTATACATTTTATCAGCTAGAACCTGTGGATTTTCCTCTTCAGCGGGTATTAATAATCCTGTTTCATTATTTTGAATTAGATTTGGCATTTCCATTAAATTACGTCCAATACATGGTAAACCATAGCAAAGAGCTTCAACAAATACAATTCCAAATGCTTCAAATCGAGAAGGTAAAACAAATACATCACAAAGATTATAATAATATTGCACATTACCAGCTGGTAGATTCCCTAAAAAATAAACATTCGGATTGTTAAATTCCATAGGAGCATCTGAGGGGCCTATAATGTACAACTCTGCCTCTGGCATGAGATTATTTTGCAAATAAACAAAAGCATTATAAACAAGATCTCCACCTTTACGCAAAAAATCTTTGCCAATAAATAAAAATTTATTACGTTCCTTATGTGAGTTCTCAAATAATAGGTTATCCATATTTGTTCCCGCTCCCACATAATGAACTTTCTCAGCTGGAAGCCCTTGTTGAGCTATTAGATAATCTGAAAACCATTTACTCATAGTAAATATTCCAGTGGCTTGATTATAAAATCCTTCCTGTTTTCTCATTCGACTATCTAGAATATCTGCCGAGACGTTTTGAAAACCACTATATTTGAACGATTGACTATTGTTTTGAGAACTCTCTATCAAATAATGAAGATTCAAGTCTTGATAGATATAAACTGGATTATCAGGAAAAGATAAAGGAAACTCATCAAATGTAAGACAAATATCCTTTGGAGAGAGATGAACTTGATTTTCAGCATATTTAATATACGTCATGTTCATATCAGATTTTCTAATACCTAAACGAACAAGCAATTTGTGCACATTCATTCTAAAAGTATAGAAAATATTCTGTTCCTCAACAATCTCGTATTTTCCTAAATACTTTTTAATATTAGTTATTGTACCAGACCAATCCCAGGTCAATTGTTCTTTGTTATGAATAATTCTTGGAATTACAATCTTCAAACTAACCCCTCCTAAATTTATGTTTAGCTATATTTAAAATATGATCTAACAATGGATTTTTTAAAAGTTTGAGCTCTAATAAATAGATGATTAAGCTTACTAAAGTAATGCTAAAAATTAAAAGAAGTGAATTAGTTACGAATAACTTAAACCCAAAACCAATGACTATTATTGAAAAGAAACCTAGTAAAGCTTGAACTAAGTTCTGTCTCCAGAGTACAAAATTAATGTACTTCCCGCTTTCTCTTACAACCAGAAAGTTATATAAAACAATAAAAAATTCTGATGCAATCGTTGCTACTGCAGCACCATTCTGATAAAATACTGGAATTAAAAGAAGACTAATTCCGATATTTACAACAATTCCATATAGAGCTCCTGTTAAGTTTACAGCTTCACGTCCGATAGGTATATTAAGCCCATACGTTAATATACCACCAAATATGGCTCCAATTAAACTAATTGCTAATAATTGCAATGTTAAAGTGGCATCAATAAATTTTATTCCACCTAAAAATAAAATAATCTCCCTAGATAGGACAATAAGACCCGCACTCATTGGAATTAAGATTAGAGTTACCACTGAAAGTATTTGAGTATAACTTTTTTTAAATTCGTCAAGTTTCTGTTCTCCAAACAAATGTGACAACCTAGGTATTGTAACAGAATAGATTGAAGCTAATAAATTTTTTAATATTGTGTACACTCTGGCTGCAACAGCATACAATCCAACGTAATATGCTCCTTTGAACCACTCTAATATTAGCATATCAGAATTAGCATAGATACTAATTACTAGACCACCAGAAAACAAGACGATAATTGGCTTAAAATGCTTTACTAAATCAAGTCTCCAAACAAGTGAGAGTTTTAAATACTTTCTACAATAGATTAAATTTAAAATACAAGATATCCCTGAACCAATTACTGAGATAAAGGTATATAAATATAAATCGCTAGCTGTTTTAACAAGAACAAACATCAATATCAAAGATAAGATTTGTATAATGATACTTCTAATCGTAATATAAAGGAAATCCTCAAAAAGAACGTTTATCCAGTCCACTCCGAGTGTTGTAAAAACAATTGTTAGACTTTGAATACAAATCAGAATTTGGTATTCTCTATTCGGAATAAATAAGCATACAACTAGTACTAACAACAGATAGGATACTATCGTCGATAAAATATTTATAGTAAAAATTTGATTACCTAAATGACTTAATTTCTTAGAATCAGATCTAATACGACCTCCTTCCCTAATAGCATAAGTAGAAATCCCAAGAGCAGCAACTAAAGAAAAGTAACCTACAATAGAAGCTGTATAATTAATTTTTCCTAGGTTCTCCACACCTAATATTCTACTGATATAGGGATATGTGATTAAAGGGAATATAATTGAAAGTGCTGTTTTAAATAAATTTAAAGCAGCATTCACTCCCATTTTTTTAGTCATCTATTAACTCTCCATCTCTGTTTAATTTTGCAGATTCATTATTGATAATAACTAGTGTCAACGTTAACGCAATAATCCGGGGTTTATCAATATATGACATGATTGGAAGGCTCATCAGAAAACTAATCAGTAGGCCTGTTATTAATACGTTGGAACTACGTTTCTTTACCCACGTCATAATTAATTTTATAGTCAAAAGGATATACCATACAAAACCTGGCACTCCCAAAGAACCTAATGTTCCAAATATCCCGATATCATCATAATTAAAGTAACCATCAGGCCCTTTTATAAAATAATATAAAGAAGTGCCCTTTTCCGGAGTGTGCAATCCTAAACCAAACGGATAAGTAAAAATTTTATTAAAATAATATTCTATTGCACCTGTTCGAGCGAAAGAGGATCCAGTATTATCCGAAATACTATCAGATATTGAACTAAATCTATTTGAAATAATGAATAAACCCACCGTCCCTAAAATAAGAGTCCATAATAATGAAGAAAGAGTTAGTCTACTCCTATTGTAAATGAAATACATTGAAAGAATGACTATTAGTACAGTCACCAAATAGTATCTCGATTGATCGACATAAAAAATAGCAACCAACATCAATAATAAACTAACTATATCAAAAAATGATTTTTTAAAATGATTTGCAATAATTTTCCATGCCACCAATATGACAAATACCCGAATAAGTCCCTCAAAAACACTGTAAATACGTAAAGGTACTGTTAAATTATAAAGATAACTTATAGGAATAATCTCTTCAATTTTCAAAAACAATGTTTGCAAGCCATGATATCTGTATACTTGCATAACAAATAATATCGATACTATTGAAATGGTTATTTGACCGATTTTAACAAAAAGCTTATAGTTACTTTCTGTCTTAAATATCTCGCAGAGAGGAAAATAAAGGAGTAAAATTGAATAAGGAAGAACATCCCACAATACTTGCGTAATCGAGTAGTCAAATAAATACATTGACACAAGTGAATTAAAAAACAGAATTAGAAAAAAGATTAGGATATAATTTCCAAAAATACCTAGTTTAAGGTTCCCTTTATTATAGATAAAGTATGCCAGAAATAATATTAAAGAATAGAATGCAACTCCTAATTTATTACTGGCCGCCCCTCCCAGTAAATTTGGCCAACTTACTAAATAAAAACCTCTGAATTCAATCAAGAAAAATAGCAAAAATAGAAAAAGATATTTATTAAATTTCAATGTTTTTTCTCCTTGAAATACGTTCCATCCAATATTTTTTTCAATCGATATATCTTTTTACATAAGAAGTAGGACATATCAGATATTTTCAAAGAAAGTTTAGATGCTCCTCTATATTCTCTGTAATAGTATTTTTTTGATACACGGCCAATTTTCTCTGATTCAGGATTATGCGCCCCTCTATGATAATGATAAATTGTCCATTCAGGATAGAAATAAGTCATATATCCCTTATTCCTCATTCTTTCACTTAAAATCATTTCTTCACAATAAAGAAAAATATTTTCATCAAATCCTGATACAGCTTCAAAAGCATTTCTAGAAACAAACATAAAGCTACCACTAACCCATCCAGTCTCACCCTCAGGAGCAGTGTAATCAATATCAATCCATTTATGTATCTTACTATCAAACCACTGCCTATTATAATCCTGAAGGATCATCTCTTCTACAAAATTCATCCGCTTACGAGGGCTTTGAATATCTCCTTGAGGAGTGAGAATTTTAGGACCAACTATACCTACTGGATTATCACTCGTTTCAATGATAGTTTTACATTCTTCCAACTGTAAGCCATTAGGAAACTCTAAATCATTGTTTGAAAAAACTAGATATGGTGTATCAAAGTTCTGAATTGCAAATTTGGCACCTAAATTATTGCCTTTAGAATATCCACCATTTTCATTGGAATCAATTATATAAATAGTCCTTTGTGACATTTCAAAAGAATAGACTTTTTTCCCATTAAAAGTAGAGGAAAGGAATTCAACTTTAGAATCTTGTAAGAATTGTTTTCCTAATTCTTCCGCACTGTTATCTACGATAATATAATGGACATCATTCCCTACATATATATCAATAAACTTTTTTATATAATCTACTGTGTCACTCATTGATTTGTAATCAGTAATAATTAATGAGTACATAGAATCTCCTTTGTATTACTTCGCCAGTTTCTGATAGATTGTTCGTAACTTTCTAGCGCTATCCTCTATATCAAATCCAGCTTCTTTTGTTTTTTCTGCGGAACCATATGGAAGACGTTTATAACTCATAGAGATGATAAAATCCGACCACTTTTCAACACCATCAGATAATGATAATCTATAAAAGTTAGAATTAACCGAAGCTGACTCTGGAACAACAGAGCTCACCACACAAGGCAATCCAGATGTTTGTGCTTCAATATTCACAATTCCAAATCCTTCATAAAGAGAAGGTAACAAAAAAACATCCATTGCTTGTAAATATTGTGCCGGTTGCTCCTGTTTTCCAAGTAATAGAACCCTTCCTGATTTTATTTCTTCATCTAGCTTCTTTTCTATACTAGCTCGTTCCTCACCGTCACCAATCCATATAAAATAAAAATTAGGTGCCTTTGAAAAAAGAGTTTGTATTAGGCTAACCATAAACTCAGGATTTTTTTCATATGACAACCTTCCGATAGTACCTAAAACGATAGCCTCCATTGGAATATTTAGGTTTTCTCGCACGTTTTGCCTTAACTCTTCATTATATAAAAAATCATTGATTATAATACCATTTTTTATAATCGCCACATCAGACAAATCAGTATCGCCATACAAATAATCCGCTGCTTCAAGTGAGCAGGCCAACTTATAATCAACAAGAAAATTAACTATCTTTTTTGCCGTTAACATTTTTAATCTGCCAACAAAACCATTACCACGAGTAGAGGAAGTAGTGTGAGCATGAAGCACTATTTTAGCACCTGAAAGCTTTGACAGAATGATATTAAACAGTCCCTCGATAGCATCATCTGCGTTAATATGAACAATATCGTACTTTTCTTTTTTTAAAATAGAGTAGATATTTCTTAGTCTTTTTATTTTACTTGAAGCTTCCTTGATATGTTGAACCTGTCCCCCGTTTTCTTCAATCACTCGATGAAAACTAGGATTCTTCAATTTTCCAATAGCCAAAAAGTCAACTTGAAAGTCGTCTGTTAAGGGACGAGTCAAGTTATAGGCTATTACAGACCTACCTCCTGCTCCGAAATTGTCTGCGCCCATTTGTAAAATTTTAGTTTTCATCTATTTACTCCAGTAACTAATACGTTGAATCACAATTCAAATTGAGACTTGTCAGGATAACGATTAGACAATATCTTAGAAAATTTCTCCAAGTCATTTTCTGTCATTGCCATATCATCATTAACACAAAGTAATTTTGTCTTTTTTTTCGATAATAATTTAGGAAGCTCATTAACAGCGGTAATTGAAATTGATTTTCCAAAATTCTTACTAGATGGTTGAAAATCATTACTTTCAATTTGCCAGTAACATAATAGATAATGATTTATATCCGTATTATAGTCTCTAAATTTATGTTTAGATGTTTGAACAAAAAT
Organism: Streptococcus sp. W151; assembly: GCF_053010205.1. Taxonomy (NCBI): domain Bacteria; kingdom Bacillati; phylum Bacillota; class Bacilli; order Lactobacillales; family Streptococcaceae; genus Streptococcus; species Streptococcus sp. W151. The sequence goes on from NZ_JBRKNT010000004.1 coordinate 11,667, forward strand.
GTCTTCTTCTACATTCCATAAATGAATTAGTGTACTCTTTTTTATTGGAACTGGTGTGTGCTGATTATAGTACCCAGTTATCCCCCAAGGAAATAACAAGATATTTTTCAAAACCAATTGACCATATTTAAAATTGAAAAACTTGAACGGCGATTGTTTCAAGGCTTTTTTATTTGGAAAATGTCTATATAGAACTTCTACATTATTAAAATAAACTTTTGAAAAAGATGACCACGGAACCAAGGCTTCATAAACAGCTAATAGCCTTGGTTGCCCGTTGACAAAAAAGTCATTAGGCTTAACATCTTGAATCAAATACATGTCATCATTAAAAAAAACAAAGTTCTCTGATAAACCTTCAATGCGGTGTAAATTCAACTCAATTGCAGCAGAATTAAATGTTGGTAAATATTCCTCAGGCATAAAATCGCTATGCCTAACCCATTTTAGTTTAGGATGATTTACATTTAACCATTTCGGTCTTTGACCGTTAGTAATAAGATAAATATTATTTACCCACGGCGCATGCTTCTCTACCATCCGAAACCAATAATTGAATGTCCCATAATCTCTATAACGGTGCAGATTATCTCCATCATTATCAATCTGGAAACTATTAGACGTATATTTATTTTTTTCTCTAATGAAATCAGGATCATTGCCATCAACCCAAAGTACAACAAAATCAATTTTTTCTTCCATGTTAAATTACCTATAAAATAATTGTTTATCTGGTCTAGCTATATAAAATTTTTAGTTAAAAGTACATCATTCCGATACAACAAAAAAGAAGAATGACCAATAATATTATGTTACTTTTCTTTATTAAATAAAATAGTCCAAACTTCATTTGCCAACCTTTATCTATGGATCTCAGAATGATTTCCTAAAATAACATCGAAAAACGTTTTGTATACTGAAGGCTAACTTTAACACTTTAAGTCTGAACAGCACATATTTTAACTTATTTGGTTGGTCTTTCATTTGAGAAAGAGAAACACTGTTTTTTAGTAATTCTTGTTTCACTTCATCAGTAATGTCTATATATTTTTTATCTAATTTAGATTTATACAAACTAGCTAACAAATGAATCAATCCATTCACATAATATAGTTGAGAGATATACAACTCTGCTTGATTTAATTGCGAACGTATAAAACCTGAATAAAACATTTCTTTATAAAACCCAAACATATCACTAAATTTCTTCTCATTCCATGACTGCGTAATAGAATCAGGATTATCAATTAGATAATGATAGTACTTTTGATTTGTCGCGTAGACCTTCTTAGCTGAAAGAAAGAGCTTGTAATTTGTACCAAGATCCTCATAGTATTTTCCTTTAGGAAATAAGATGTTATTATCTATAAATAAAGATTTTCGATAGATTTTGTCATTAGCAAAACCAGTAATATAACTATGCTTCAGCATTTGCACAAAAGCATCTTTACCTTCAAACACTTGAGTCACTTCTGGTTCTGAAACTATAGCATCTTCTTCACCCTTCACAAATTCACGATTAAAAGAAATAATATCAAACTTCTGGGATTCAAGGACTTCCGCTAATGCCATAAAGGCATCTGGTTCAAGCCAATCATCTGAGTCAGGAAAATAAACATATTCTCCTTTGGCCTGAGAAATACCCGTATTCCGAGCTTCCGAAAGCCCGCCATTCTCCTTATGAATAACTGATATAAAGTCATACGCTTTCACATAGTCATCACAAATTTGAGGCGAACGATCAGTACTTCCGTCATCAACAAGTAAAATGTCATAATTCTTCCATTCTTGAAGAAGGATACTCTCAATACAACGGTTTAAATATTTTTCGACATTATAAACTGGAATAACGACGGTTAAAAGTGGTTTCATCAATTCTTTACCTAAATTTTTATTCTACTCTTAATCTTCTCTTCTCTGATCTAAATGACTTACAACATTCAATAGTATATGGTAAATCTTTAAACAGTTTTGATACAATCCTTTTTTCAGCAAATTTGATTATTTAGTATTTCTTATACAACTCCGAAAAATTACGAATATAACTTTGTAATGAGAAGAGTTCTTTTTGGCGTTTAACAGAGGCCTTGCCAAATTGCTCTCTCTTCTCAGTGTTATCAGCTAATTCTTGGATGGCCTTAGACAATTCTACAGGCTGATTTGGTGTAGCGAGAAGGCCGTTTTCGCCCTCCTTGACCATCTCACAGACACCACCATGACGGTAGCCGGCTACAGGTTTGCCACAAGCCATGGCTTCTAGGACAACTGTTGGCAGTGGATCTGGATTTGTACTTGGCAAGACAAAGATATCAAACATATTATAGAGTTCTGTCGTCTTGCTATAATAGTCAATTCGCTTGATTTGGCTAGCTGCTGGTGAGTCTGAAATAGCTTTTTCCAACTCATCCACGCGCCACTCTTCCCCCTCAAATGCACTCCCTGCTAAAAAGGCTACTGCTTTTGAATTGGCCTGTAAGATTGGCGTCACAGCTTCTAGGAAGTCGCCTTGCCCTTTCCAGGCATTCACTCGACCAACCATACCGATAACCAAGGCATCCTGTGCGATCCCAAATTGATCACGGACAGCGCTAGCATCGATTTCATGATAGACAGCATTGTCGACCCCATTATAGATAACTTGAACCTGGTCATCTTTTACAAAACGAGACTGCTTGACGTGGTTGGCTACAGCATTTGAAACGGTCACAATGGTATCCGCATAGCGCCCCATCAAAAAGTTGATGAAATCAGAAATCGCTTTTGGTTTGACGATAATTTCATGGACATGCCAAATCAAAGGAAGTTTTAACTTCCGCTTGAGGTAAATCCCTTCCAGTACTGCAGTCGTATTGTTGTGAATAAGGGTAATGCCATTCTCTTTAGCGTATTGAGCAATTTGTTTGGAGTAACGGTTATAAGAACCAAAGTACTCAAGGATTCCTTTTGGATTAAAATATTTGCGACGCAAGATTGGATAGTCGATGACTTTAACCTTAGCACCGACCTCTTCCAATGCACCAACTAAGACACCATCATTGGGTAAGATAACGTGTGCCTCAAAAGCATCTTTATCCAAACCCTTAATAAGCTCCAACAACACCTTGTCAGCACCATACATTTCGGCACCAGCATGGAGATATAATATTTTCTGCATTTCTAACCTTTAAATACTTTCTCGTAGTCTGTGACAATCTTTTCCCAAGTGAAGGCTTCTGCGATCCGTCGGCTTGATTTCTCATTGAGGTCTGCGATGGCTTGAGCGTCCAATTGTTCAGCCTGATCAATGACATGTGCCAATTGATCTTTCTTCCAATAAAGAGCCCCCTCTTCACCGACTTCTCGGTTGAAACCAACATCTAACAAGAGGTTGAGTTTAGTAGACTCGAGCGCCTCAAGAAGAGATGGATTGGTCCCGCCTACCTCATGACCATGGAAATAAGCAAAAGCATTCTCACGAATGTATTTAAGTAATTCTTGATCATAGACAGTCCCCACAAACTTCACTCGAGGATCTTGATCAAATCCTGTATCCTTGCGTAACTGTTCATAGAACTTGTTTTGCTCTACATTAGTAATCAGGACAAAATCTTTTTTGGAATTGGACTGCATAAAGCCACGAATCATGGCCTCATAGTTATTTTCAGGTACAAAACGTCCCACAACAAGATAGTAATCTCCTTCGGAGACTTGCTTGTCTGCAAACCAAGTCCCTACTTTATCGTCTTCTTTACTCAGGATAGACTTGCTTGTATCCGTTCCATAGGCAATATAGGTCGTCTGTGGCTGATACTTAGCGTAATCCTTCTGAATATAAGCCTCGATATTCTTGCTATCACAGATTAACAGGTCGGCATGTTTAACCATGAGTTGTTCCGAAAACTTCCAGTACTTACGGACTGGGAGACTCCATTTCGCGCGAAGCCATTCATGACCATCTGGATTGACCATAAGGGTCCCACCGATCGCCTTGATTTTCTTTTTAATTTTTGAGATAAAAGGACCAATCCGGCAAGCCAAGACATAGAAGATCGGAGCTTGATCCTTATTTTCTTTTGCGATTTCAATAGCCTTATTGAGAGCCGCAATATCATAAGCAATGGCACGCGCAGGACCGATATTAGGGACGTCAATATTGTAACAGATTGCTCCATTATGCTCGAAAGTATCTGCAGTAATTCCTGATTTTGCTGAATTCTCCCGCATACAAGCTACATAATACTGGATATTTTTATCTTGTTGGAATTCTGTCAACTTCTCAACAAAGGTCTCAAAACCACCATATTTTGCTGGAATACCTTTGGAACCAACGATATAAATTGATTGTGTCATTTTTCTCCTAACATGGAAAGGACGAAGTAGGCAGTCTCCTACTTCGCTCCTTCTTTTCTAAGTACAACCTTCACGGTCTTGAGCAGGATCTGAATGTCTCTCCAGATCGTCCAATCATCCATGTACGCAACGTCCAGTTTGACCACTTCGTCAAAGTCTGTAATCTCACTGCGTCCGCTCACTTGCCAAAGGCCTGTAATGCCTGGTTTGAAGCTGAGTCGGCGTTTTTGGGCTGGCGTATACTCTTGGTATTCATCAACCGTTGGAGGACGAGTCCCGACCAGACTCATGTCTCCGATCAAAACATTGTAAAATTGTGGCAATTCATCGAGACTGGTCTTACGGATAAAGCGTCCGATTGGCGTTACCCGCGGATCATTTTCCATCTTGAACATGCCACCTGTCATGGTATTTTGTGCCATGAGATCTTTTTTAATCTCTTCGGCATCCACCCGCATGGAGCGGAATTTATAGAAGTTGAAATACCGTCCGTTCTTTCCGACCCGTTTTTGTACAAAGAAGGCAGGTCCGCCATCCTTACGAATCAGAGGGACTAAGACGATACTCACTAGGCCACAAATCAAGAGACCAAAGAGGGCTCCTGCAATGTCCAAGAGACGTTTGGCAAATACGTGGCTCGGTTTGTAGAAATTGGTTGAGAAAGTGACGACACTTAGTCCCCCGACTTCTCGAACCCGTTTATTACCTAAGGACGCGAAGTTAAAGGCATTGAGATTAACCGATACATCGATCCCCATACTCTCAAACTCCGAGACGAAGTCACTAATATTGTAGTCCTCACTTGGCAGATTGATAAACACTTCATCCACCACTTCCTTGGTCACAAAGTTTATCATTTGATCTGGCTGCACCACCCGTACACCTGAATGAGCAAAATCAGTATCGTCCATGACAGTGACACCGATTAGTTCTCCATGATAAAGGCTGGGCGAATGCAGAATATCAAACACTTTTTCCATCCGACTGGTCGCTGTGATCAGGAAAATCTTTCTCGAGCTTTTCCGCCGTGGTGAAACAGACTTTCGGTATCTCTTGAGCAAGATATCCATGACATAGACAGAAAACGTATTCAAAAGAAAGAAGTAGATCATCCCCCGACGAGAGATGGAAAAGACCCCATCGAGCATAAAAGAGGTAAAGGTGATCCCAACAGCGAAAAACACACTGTATTTCAAGACCTGAAAGAGCTCATCCAGGTAACCCCTGCTATAAAAACGATAGGCAATATTGCTAATGTAAAAGGATACAAAATGTAAGAGATAGAGAATGGCGATCGTCTGTGACGTGTATTCTGCATCCTTAAAAAGACTCACAATGTAAGCCGAAAATAGGACAGCTAAACTTTGAAAGAGAACAATATTTAGTTTTTCCAGTTCGATTCTTTCTTCTCCCATTTTCCCTCAATCCTATTCTTTACTTTTTCCCATACTCTCCGTAGGCTCCGTATCCTCCATACGAACCATACTCAGCAGCTTTAATGTTAAATTTATTGAGCACTACTCCCAAGAAAGGGGTGCCTGTTTGTTCTAATTGGTCCTTAGCTTTTTGGACAGCCTTGCGTCCATTGGCCCCAGATTCTGTGATCAAGACAGTTCCATCACAGCGTTGAGCAATAATGGCCGCATCAATCACGACCCCAATTGGAGGAGTGTCGACAATGATATAGTCAAAATGCTCACGCAGGGCATCCATCATCACGGTGAAGTTCTTGCTTTGCAAGAGACCTGTTGGGTTAGGAGCTACCTGACCAGACTCGATGATATCCAAGTTTGGAAAATCAGTCGCATACAAGATTTGGTCCAATTGGCTACGACCAGATAAGAAGTCGGTCAACCCTTGAATCTTATCCCTGCTACGGAAAACCCCTGTCATGACAGAGTTCCGGATGTCACAGTCGACCAAGAGGGTCTTGTAACCCGCACGCGCAAAGGCAACGGCCAAGTTGGTTGAAGTGGTTGATTTCCCTTCATTTTCTTGAACAGATGAGATGGCGATGACTTTCAAGTCCACCCCACTCAATTGGATATTCGTCGCTAGGGCATTGAAGTACTCTTCTGCCTTCCGAATTTCTTGTAATTTATTTTTTGAAATTTCTAACGTATTCATGCGATCCCCAGTCTACAGTTTCTTAATATCTGGCACAATACCAAGCAAGGTTAAGCCCATCAACTCTTCGATATCTTCTGGTCTCTTGACACGATCGTCCAAGACTTCTACTACGACCATGAGAACCACCATCAAACCAGCTCCTGCAATAAAGCCAAGAAGGACATTGCGTCGGATATTTGGTGAAGAAGGTGATTGAGGCACTTCTGCTTCATCCAAGGTCGTAACATCTGACACCTTGGTCACAGAAATGATCTTTTCAGCTGCTACATTTCGAAGGCCATTGGCAATGCGGGCCGCTTCTTTTGGATCTCCGTCCTTAGCCGTGATCGAAAGGATACGAGTATCTGTCGGAACGGATACACTGATCTTTTTCGACAACTCACCAGGTGTCATATCGAGTTTCAATTCTTCGATGGCTTGGCTCAAGACATTTTGAGAAAGAATGATCTCACGGTAGTCCTTAACCAAGTAAGAACCCGCCTGCAAATCAGAGTTTGTCAAGGCATTGTTGTCTTGGTTTTGACGACTGACCACGTAGATCCGGCTAGTACTTTGGTATTCTTTCTTGGCTAAAAAGGCACTGTAGCCAAATGCTGCGATGGCAAAGACAAGAGCGACCAAAACGATCGAAAACTTGCGTTTCCATAGGGTCTTCAGCATAGCGAAAACATCAATTTCCACTGCTTGATTTTCTTGATTGTTCATTTCCTAATTACTCCTTCATGTGGATCTCTCCACCTGTTTCCTGGTTAGATTAATTCATCCGCTAACAAGAGTTCTTGATTGCTGACAAAGAGAGCTTGTGCTCGTCGTTCTCCGTATTCTTCCTTGATCAAGCGATAGGCTTCCGCCATATAAGGCGGTCGTTTATCCACATTGTGCATATCGCTGGCAACAAAGTGGACCAAGTCTTTTTCTAAAAAGTACCGAGCTCGTTTTTTCAGTTGTTTTTGCTCATCCCCAAAGAGGCGAGGCTTGAGAACGCTGGAACTATTGATCTGCATGTAGCAGCCCATGTCAATCATCTCTTGCACACGCTCCTCATTTTTCTCCAAGCACTTGTAGCGCTCGATATGGGCCACCACCGGTGTGACGCCTAGATGGAGCAAACGGTCCAAGGCGGTATGAATCTCCTTGTAAGGTGTTCCCATGCTGAATTCAATCAGCGCAAAGCGTGTCTCAGCTAAACGTGGAATGATCTTTTCATCCAGTTTTTTCAAGACATCATTCGTAAAGTAGATCTCTGCCCCGTAATGAATCGTTAAATCTGGCGCGACCTCTGCCGCAATTTTCTTCACCTCTTGAAAATTTTCAGAAATCTTTTCTTCGGAAGTTTCAAACATCCCCTTGCGACGATGAGAAGTGGAGATAATGGTCCGCACCCCTTGGCGATAGCTTTCTTCCAATAAGGCACGCGTATCTTCTCTTGTCTTTGGTCCATCATCCACATCAAAGACGATGTGCGAATGGATATCAATCATTTTTCTTTTCCTTCCATTACTTTTTGAATGGTTTCCTTAGCCTTGGTCAAGCTCGCTTGATCCAACTCCATGACATAGAGGTTGGATCCAGGCATGGCATAAGACGGCAAGTCATTTCGTCCTTGACCGGTGATCGCTTGGGAAGTCACCTCATAAGAACCACCCGATTCTAACTGGGTATTGATCAAGTTCATCATAGTTGGCAACTGCATATTGGTTTGGACAGAATCTTGGAGGTTTCCGATAATCTCGTTGTAGTTGCTTAAGACCTTAGTTGAGGTCAACTTTTTGATAATGGCCGCAATGACTTTTTCTTGGTTTTTCCCACGGTCATTGTCGCCGCCTTGAAGAGAGTAGCGTTCTCGAACAAAACCGAGTGCTTGCTCTGAATTCAAATGGACCTTACCAACTGGGAAATGGAACTTCCCGTGCAGGCTCGTGAATTCTTGGTCATTTTCCACATCGATTCCCCCTAGAAGGTCAATCAACTTGAGGAAGGACGTGAAATTCAGACGAACATAGTAGTTGAGCTTGATATCATAGAGATTCTCAAGGGTATGAATGGAAGCATCCACACCGTAGATCCCCGCATGGGTCAACTTATCATTTTGGTTATTGCCACCATCTGCGATTGGTACATAGGCATCCCGTGGTGTCGTTGTCAATAGGACTTGCTTAGTCTTCCGATTGACGGTCATGATGATATTGACATCTGAACGAGAAACCGAGGTTACTGGGCCATAGGTATCGATCCCGCTGACATAGATGTTAAAGACATCCGCATTGGCAGACACCTTGCTCGTCGCTGCCACTTCTTTTCGAATCTTGTAGGAATAGATTTTCTTCAACTTCTTCGCGTAGTCAGCATCTTCTGCAGCAATCGTATCTTCAAAGGTACTGTTGAGCACCATAGCAGAAGCATTCCCTTCTTGCAGGCTCTTATAGGCATCTAGATAAGTCGGTGCATCCACTACAGAAATTTCCTGACCCTTGGTCTTTTTGATATTGTCCAAGAGGGCCGTGAGATTGGCTTCATTATTGTTGCCCTTTGGTGCCACCACTTCCTTGATTTTTTTGATGTCTTTGATGTCACTGTCTTTCTTGACATAGACAGCCATCTCAAACTCTGTATAGTTAGAATGGCCATTGACATTGCTCGTCAGATTTAGCAGCTGTTGACTAGCAAACAAAACTCCTGAACTAGCCAATAAGCCGACAAGAAGCAGGACCAAAGTTGTCTTTTTGGCCTGATTTTTGATCACAAACCAAGCTGATAAGAGCAAGAGAACAGCTAGTAGTACCATCACGAGAACATTAACATAGCGAAAAGCCAAGATGTTATTGGCCAACATGGTATAGGTCGCCCAACTCGCGGTCATAAGCAAAAAAATAAGCAATACGGAATTAACGATTCGCAATTGCCCCCACTTATGCTCTGAACGACGACTCCGTCTCCTTTGTGACATAAATACCTCCAATTAGTCCTAATTATATTTATTGTAACATATTTTTAGCAAAAAATGCATTAATTATCACTTTTTTGTCCATTATGGACATTCGGAAAGTAAGCGCTTTCTAAAATAAGCAAAATCCCTTGTATACTTATGCAGAGAATCCAAAAAACCGGGTGAAACACCCGGTTTTTGAAGATCCTACAAAAGATCATCCCGCTTGACTTGCTCAAAACTTTCCTTGCCATCATTGAGCTTGTCCCAGATGACAACCTTTCCTTCTTTCAATGATTTTTGAACATCAATAATCCGCTGGTTGGAAGACCCACGGAACTGCAACATGAGGTTGCGCTTGCTTTTATCATACCGTCCATCGACCAGGATATCAATCAGCGACAAGAGCTCCAGTTTATCAGGCGTTTCTAACATCATTTCTTCCCAAGTGTAGCCCGTCCAAGACCAGATGTCTTTTCCCGGCAATTCTTTCCGAATACGTTTTACAAGGGGTAAAAGAATACCTGTATTAAGAAATGGCTCTCCTCCTAGCAAGGTTAAACCTTGGACATAGGGTTGGGCAAGATCTTCCATGATCTGCTCTTCTAACTCTTTGGTATAGGGAATTCCTGCATTAAAGGACCAGGTCGCTACATTGTAACAACCCTCACAGTGAAACATACAGCCAGCCACATAAAGGGAGTTGCGCACTCCTTCGCCATCGACAAAGTTAAAGGCCTTGTAGTCGATGATGCGTCCTTGACTCAGTTCCTCACTCTTCCACTCTCCTGGTTTTGGTGTATTCCATGTCATCCTTCTAGTCCACCTCTATCCAATACCGCTCCGTTCCATTTCGAACATCCTCAAATTGACCGCCATTAGCTAAGATAACAGCTCGGCTGGCGGGATTTTCCGTGCTACAAGTCACAAGCGCTCGTTTGATATTCTTTTCCATAGCAACTTGCAGACCTTGACGGAGGGCTTCCTTGGCGTAGCCCTTTCCTCTTTCGGAAGGACGGATGGAGTAGCCAATGTGGCCAGCATGATTCAGCAATCCCTCATTCAGTCTCAATCGCAGATTCAAAAATCCTAGAGCACGACCTACATCATCAAATGATACAAATTGAATAGAAGGAACACGATTTTCTGGCAATCCTATTCCCATTTCTTTATTATGGTTAGTTTCCAACCACTCCTCATAATCAAAGTTCTCAGCATCCCAAAAGCCACCGTCATGAGCCGATTGGGTCTCTTCAAACTCTGCCATCATCTCTAAAACTGTTTCTTTATCTGCCAATGTTGGCCTGCGTAGTATCATCTTTACCTCCAACTAAGAGAAAAGCGAGAGCGGACTCTCACTTTTTCTTATTTTTATTTAAAAATTGTTCTCTCAAGCTTGCTACTCGGTCTTTTTTATTGACTCCACCTGTTGAATGCTTCTCGTGGAATCGTTGCACCTGAGCCTTGCCCTTATCATCTAATTGGTATTTTCCCATAATGTCCTTTTCTAATCTGTCACTTGGTGTCCAGATGATTTGATGGTGGATCCATTCATGTGTTTGACACGCGCAGCGATTTCCTTGTGACGGCCATTGACCATGGGACGAGCTTGAGGGTTTCCTAGATAACCACAGGTCCGTTTGACCACATCGACCGTTTTCGGATCGCTATTGCCACAGTTTGGACAAGCAAATCCGCGCTCAGTCGGCGTGAAATCTCCTTCAAAATCACACTTGTAACAACGGTCAATCGGCGTATTAGTCCCGAGATAACCGACCCGGTCATAGGCATAATCCCAAACCGCTTCCAGGGCTTTTGGATTTTGTTGGAGCACAGGGTATTCACAATAGTGGATAAAGCCACCAGAAGCCCCAGCTTCAGGATAAACTTTTTCAAAATCCAACTTCTCAAATGGCGTTGGGTTCTTTCGAACATCGTAGTGGAAACTATTGGTGTAGTATTCCTTGTCTGTGATATCCGGAACCTTACCAAATTTCTCCGTATCCAGGCGACAGAAGCGGTCTGTCAAGCTTTCTGACGGTGTCGAATAAATAGAGAAGTGATAATCATACTGGTCAGACCATTCTTCCACTCGCGCTTTCATATCCTTGATGATATCGATCGTGAATTGTTTGGCTTCTGGATTGTGTTCCCAATTTGGACCATAAAAGACGGTAGCAACTTCATAGAGTCCGATATAGCCAAGAGAAACGGTTGCTCTGCGATGACGGAAGAGCTGATCTACCTGGTCATATTTGCCCAAGCGTTTCCCGAAAGCGCCATATTGGTAAAGAATCGGTGCATTAGCTGGCGTTGCTTCTTTGGTGCGTTCCACCCGGTAAACCAAGGCATCCTCAGCGATGTTCATCCGTTCATTAAAGATTTGCCAGAATTTCTCCTTATCTCCGCCAGATTCCAAGGCAATTCGAGGTAAATTGACCGTCACGACTCCAAGATTCATCCGGCCAGAATTGACTTCCACACCATTCTCGTCCTTCCAACCTTGAAGGAAAGAGCGACATCCCATGGGCACCTTGAAGGAGCCTGTCAATTCGACAATCTTGTCATAAGAGAGGACATCTGGATACATGCGTTTCGTAGCACATTCCAAGGCCAATTGCTTGATATCATAGTTAGGCGTTCCAGGCTCTAGGTTGAGTCCCCGCTTGAGGGTAAAGATTAATTTTGGAAAGATGGCTGTCCGATGTTCCGATCCAAGACCCTTAATCCGAATTCCCAGAATCGCCTTTTGGATTTCCCGTTCGAAGCGATTGGTTCCAAGACCAAAGCCCAGCGAAGTAAAGGGCGTTTGCCCATTTGAGGTAAAGAGGGTATTGATCTCGTACTCCAAAGACTGCATGGCATCATAGATATCTTTTTTCGTTTTTTGCCAAGCATAGTCCTCACGTTTTTCAGGAAGAACCCACTCCTCAGCATCTTTCAAGTGCTTCTCATAATTCTTTTCTGCATAAGGAGCTAAGACCTCGTCGATCCGGTCAGCTGAGCAACCCCCATACTGACTAGAGGCCACATTGGCAATAATCTGCGAGATTTGTGCCGTTGCAGTTTGGATAGACTTAGGACTTTCTACTTCTGCATTCCCGATCTTAAAGCCATTTCTGAGCATGCCTTCAAAATCGATCAAACAGCAGTTGGTCATCGGTGTATAAGGGCTATAGTCCAAATCATGGTAGTGGATGTCCCCTTTTTGGTGGGCATTGGCTACGTGTTTGGGCAACATTTTAAGACCAATAGACTTACCAACGATCCCTGCCGTCAAGTCCCGTTGCGTGTTAAAGACATCACTGTCCTTATTGGCGTTTTCATTGACGACGGCTTGGTCCTTATTGAGGAGTTTGCCAATCGTAAAGTTGATATCCGTCGCTTTTGAGCGCTCAAAATCCCGCTGGGTGCGATAAGTAATGTAGCTCTCTGCAATCGCATATTCATTAGCTTGAAGCAATTCATGCTCGACGACATTTTGAATCTCATAGATCTTCACGCCATTTGGAAAACGTTCCAAAATCTCTGCGATCACACGATCGACAATGGCTTCTAGTTTGGCTTCCATCACGGGAGTGAGAGAAGTCACTTCTTCTGTCGCCTTCAACAAGGCTTTATAAATTTTTTCAACATCGAATGGAACACGACGGCCATCTCGTTTTTCAACAAAAATATCCGGGGCTATTCTCAGTTTTTCTTCTCTCAAGGTGATCATACCAAACATGCCTCTCTTCATTTATTTACATACAAGTTGTATTATACCACTCCAAAAATAAAAATCAATATCTTGTGGAAAATTTTATAAAAAACTTTTTAAAACACAAGATATTGATTTTCTTAAGAGCGTTGATAGAGTTTGAAATGACGGTATTTCTTCTCAACGAGACGATAATTTTCTTTGAGCAAGTCCTTCATTTTGGAGGTCAATTCTACCTGATTATTGACCACAATATACTTGGGTTCAGACCGATCGATTTGTTGGGTTACATTTGTCCGGTTTTCATTAATCCCCAGATAAGAAGTCGGGGTCAATAAGGCAGAAGCTGCCAAACGATCGCTTTCTTGATAGAGAATAGCTGTCGTATCCCAAGCATAGATGGTATCTTTGGCCTTGCTATGGTTATGAATGTAGCTAGCAATAGCGCTCCGTTCACTGGATTGACCAGACTGAAGCACCAGATCTTGAACCACTGGATTCGCCAACAGATAGATAAGGGCTACTAGTGGTAAGAAAACTTGGCTCGTAAAGTAAGCAGCCCAAACTTCCTTGTTTTTCTTCTTACGGCCACGACGCTCGATCTCATCGTTCGCTTCGCCCCCTCGTGAGAACCAGATCGCAAACAAGGGAAGAACAAATGGCAACATCGGTAACAATTGGTAAGCCCCTTGTTCCGGAAGACCAATCGACACGATAAGGACTACCAAGCTACCTGCCCATCCTATAAAGCGGAAGATTCGGCGAGCACTGCTACTTTGCTTGGTAAAGGACATCAAGAAGGCAGAGACCAGACCAAAGGCGAGCGCCAACAGTCCGTAATAAATGACGTTACTGAAGGTCTGTCCATTGGTGAAATTCAAGGCATTAAAGACATAGGTCACTTGGTTAATGGCATAACCAAAAGTCTGATTCAAAACGGTGATATAGCCAATTGGATAAAAGACGAGTGAAAAACCAAGGAGAGCTGCCAACAGTTGATAAAAACCACGCGCCCATCTCTTCTGCTTGATATTAAAGGCTGTTAAACCAAGGAAGGCCAATAAATAAAACAGGGCACTGGTCATCGGATCAATCAAGAAAGCCACGGCCGCAATCGCACCGTAAAGGATAAAGCCTTCGTCCTTACGATGCCCAATCAGATAAGCCAAAATGAAATTCATGCTGGCAAATAGGATTGGAAGGCTAAAGAAGGTCACATAAGTCCCTCCAAAACCAAGGCCTAGCACCAAGAAATAAAAGAGTAACTGGACATTCTTCGCTGTATCTTTATCAAACACCAACAGGCGCACAACACGATAGAGATAAGTACCCGCAAAGAAGAGGGCAATCGCTTGGAGGATCATCAAGATCCAATGTCCACCCGCTAAACTTCCCAACCAGTTGATCGCATAATAGAGGAGACCATTGGTTCCGTAAAAATCACCAAACGGAACTTGACCTTTGGTCATAGCCCAACCAGCATACAAGTTTTGAGATTGCTGATCGGTTGCAAAACGGGTTAAAAATGGCACGCCGACATGCAGTAAACTAATCAAAAGACTCAACACAAAAGGAATCGTTAGAGGCACTGGACGCTTGGGTTGACGGCGGATCGGCTCAACTGCTACATCCGCTTCTAGCTCTTTCATGTTCTCTTCTACGCTAGGCACCTCCGCTTTCGCCGCTTCAACTCCCGATTTACGAGAACGGCGACTCATCCGACTGAGCGGTTGCTCCGGTTCCTGTTCCGGTTCTTGCTTAGGCTCTGTTACTGGTTCTAGCTCTGCTTCCACTGCTGGCTCCACATCACTAATTGACTCAGATGTATCCAACGCGACTGGCTCCTCTAAGACTTCTGTCTGCTGACTATGCATAGGCTCTTCTTCGCGAAAGACCGACTTGTCTAGCACTTCGCGAATTTCACGTGTATCCTGGAAACTATCCCCTACGTGAAGCCCTAATTTTTTCGAAGTCATTTCTTGCTCTTTTTCGCTCATTCTTTTTCCTTTTCTTCACTATTCCTCTGCTTTTCCTTTTAGAAAAAAGCTCATTATCTTCTCTAGTATACCAAATTCTGCCGACCCTGTCAGCCTCTTGTCACATAGTGATAGGTAAAAAGAGTCAGGCCTCTCAGCTTCTGACTCTTTTCTCTGTTTTCACACACTTGTTACAACATCGGTGCGAATAATTGCATAATTTCCTTGATCAAACTTTGGTGCCATGTAAAGCGGAAGGTATCTTCGGTGATCTCTTGAGACACTTCAAAGATGTGGTCAAAGTCCTCTCGAATCTCTTTCAGAGCAGGCGTTCGATACATCCAGACCGCATTTTCATAGTGATGGACCAGACTACGGTAGTCAAAGTTAATCGATCCCACAACCGCCATTTCATCATCTGCTAGGACTTGCTTGCTGTGGACAAAACCAGGTGTGTACTCATAGATCTTCACTCCTGCATCCATCAAATCTAAATAAGCCCCACGCGTAACGATTTGGATCAATTTTTTATCTGGAATATGCGGAGTCACGATGCGAACATCCACCCCACGAAGGGCTGCATTGCGGATATCCTCTGTCAAATCATAATCGATGATCAAGTAAGGAGTCGTGATATAGACGTAATCTGTCGCCTGGTTGATCATATTTTGATAGACCGTCTTTCCAACCTGCGACTTGTAAATCGGTTTTGGACCGCTTCCATAGGGAATGTATAGTCCTTCACCTTCGACCGCCTTGTTTTCAATATGGTAACGGTCAAAATCCTCGATTTCCCCACGGTTGATGTACCAGTTCATGAGAAAAAGTCGGGTCAAGGCCTTAACAGCCCGTCCATCCAAGCGGATAGCACTGTCCTTCCAGTGACCAAATCGCTCAATATGGTTGATATACTCGTCTGCCAGATTGACCCCACCTGTATAGCCGATTTGCCCATCAATGACCAGAATCTTTCGGTGGTCTCGGTTATTATAAGCTACCGTTAAGCGGGGAATCACCTTGTTAAATTTATGGGCATCAATCCCCATTTTTCTCAATCGTTTGGTATAGTTTCCAGCCAAAGTCGCCATACAGCCGATATCATCATAAAGGAGTTTAACTTCAACCCCCTCTTTCACTTTCTGCTCTAAAATCTCTAAGATACTGTTCCACATCAAGCCCTCGTCAATGATATAAAACTCGATAAAGATAAATTTTTTCGCTGCTCGCAGATCCTCTAGTAGTTGCGCATACATGTCCTCTCCTAGAGGATAAAAGGTTGACGCCGTCCCATTGTAGAGATCCGCATTGTGGTCCATGGATAAAATAGACTTAACCAAGCCATAGACTGCCTTGCTTTCTTGCTTGAGCTCCTTACGCAATTGCTGGCTGTTATCCTCTCTAAACTTCATGGACTCCATATTTTTCAGCTGGATCATTTCCTTCTTGGACAAACGCCGCTCGCCAAACATGAGGTATAAGAGCGATCCAAAAACAGGAATGACCGCAATCAAGAGCCAAGTCACCTTATTTTCGGGAGGGGTATTGCGGTTAACAATAGCTAGGATCGTCGACACATATAAGATCCCAATGACCGCAACTGATAGCCAATGCGGGAACCATTTATTGAGCCAAAAGAAGGCCGCAAAGGATAGCCATAGTTCGAAGCCCATAAACAAAATGCTAAATCCATACTTGGACATTAAAAGACGTAATTTTCGAAAGGTCACAGCATCCTCCTTTTTCTTTCTACTAGTATAACAATTCTTTTTACTCGATGCAACGACCAACCAAATTCCTTCTAGACAAACAAAGAGACTAAAGATCCGTCTTTAGCCTCTCATATTTTATCTCTTATTGCTTAGTCAGAACGATAATTCCTTGATCATCCTCTGCCTGTTCCAAGTCTTCTAGCGATAACTGATCTCCTTCGATCCGATAGCGATAAGGCTCATCCCCTATACGCATGGATTGATTGACAGGATCAATACTGACCTCTTTTCTCTCTTCTTCTCCATCAGCGTCTTGCACTGTAAAAGTGCCTTTTTGACCCGTCACAACCAGTAGAATTGTATTCTCCTCATCCTGTCCCCGATAGCTTCCATCTATGGACACCCCTTGCTCTGGCTTTTCATTGGTCGAAGCCACTGTCTCAGATGAATTTGAGCTAGCGCTACTCGAGACTTTTTGCTGTTGTTCGTGCTGGCTACAAGCAGTCAGGAAAAGGGCCGCCGCCAAGGTCAGTATAGACATGATTTTTTTCATTAAAATCGACTCCTTTCGCCTTCGTCGTATCTATCTACCACCAGTATACGCCAAGAAAGTCTTTAGGTCAATTGTTTAACCCTCTAATAAAAATGCCCTTACTTCTGCAATAAAATACAAAGATCCTGTCACAAATAAGACTTCATCTGGACGACTCTGATCTATAAATTCTTTGATATAGGCCTTGTAGTCCGCCACATAGGGCAGGTCTTGGCGGTCACCCTGTGCCACTACTTCTCCGTAATGGAAGGTCGTCAAAATCAATTCAGATTCTGGCAAACCAGTTTGAAGCGTTTCGAGCATCCCACTATAATCTTTTCGCTTAAGAGCTCCAAATAAAATCTTCACGCGTTTCCCAGCTAAGCTTTTTGCAAACTCAATCAAACGTAGCATGGCGTGAGGGTTATGGGCGCCATCCAGATACACCTGGTCACCAAACAACTCTAGACGTCCTGGCCAACGTGTCTCCTGTAAAGCTTGCTTGATGTGCTCTTTATCTACTTCTTGATGCGCGCCTTTCATATAGAGGAGAAAGGCCTCTAGAGCTACTGCAGCATTTTCCCGTTGGTAATCACCCTTCAAGCCAAGAGAGGGCAAGTCAAGCTCCACACTTTCATTCCAAAAACGATTCTGGTCTAAGCCAAAATCTTTATGAAAGGCATTAAGATCCACATCCAACAGCTCCGCTTTTTCATGACAAACGGCTGCAGCTTCATCAGATAAGGGGCCCACCACTGCTTTCTTACCTTGTTTAAAAATCCCCGCCTTCTGCTGGGCGATTGCCGCAAGCGTCCCTCCCAGCGTTTCTTGGTGATCCAGGCCAACCGAAGTGATCACTGCAATCTCTCCTGTCACTACATTGGTGGTATCGAGAAGCCCACCAATACCTACTTCCAATAAGACCACGTCCACAGCTTGTTCCTTAAAATACAAGAGGGCCATGAGACAGATAATCTCAAAATAGGAGAGTTGATCCTGGGTTTGGAGCAAGATTTGCTCCATTTGTTGTACCTGTTGGCCGATCCGAGTAAAATCTTCATCTGAAATTGGCTGATCCCCGATACAAATCCGGTCATGAATACTGATCATATGGGGAGAAGTAAAGGTTCCAACCTTCTTCCCATGAGACATCAACAGTTGGCGCATAAAGGCAATCGTTGAGCCCTTTCCATTGGTCCCTGTTACATGAAGGATCGGGTAAGCCTTGTCAGGCCTCCCTAGCAGAGTTACTGCCTGCTCCATACGATCCAGTCCTGATCGAAAATTCAGACCAATCCGACTATTCATCCATTGCTCAATCTTATTCACATCTTCCTCCTAAAAGAAAAAAGCGACAAAGCCTCTTCTGACATTTGCGCTCCTTTCTTTTGTAGTTGTTCTTTCCGTTCATCTTTACAACAAGTACATCGGACTTACTTGCGATCTTGCTTTCTAGCGCAAGGCTAAAAACGTCCCCCGGACGTTTCAACTCTTTCTAGTTTCTAAGAGTTGAGGTGATACAGTCTCCCAGACTTACCAGCTCTCTCGTATTTCTAGGGGCTGGGCTAAAAACATCCACTGGATGTTTTTACTCCTCCATAAAGCTGTTGAAGACTTCTTCGATCATATCCCATTCTGCATCTGAGTCTTCTGGGATTGGTTGAAGGTCGCCTTCTGTTCCGTCTTCGTTTTCTGTAAATGAATAAGCTTGAATTTCAACTTCGCCATTTTCATCTTCTTCTGCATTTGCAGGGATCAAAAGGACATAGTTCTTTCCAAACTCTTCTTTACCATCGATGGTCAAAAGAATTTCAAACAAGGTTTCATTTCCTTGTTCATCCACCAATGTGATTAATTCACGTTCTTCATGGTCGTGGTTATGATCATGTGCCATACTATTCTTCCTCGTTTTCTTTCTAAAAATTACGGTCTAAATAATTTTGTAAAATGAGCTGTGCCGCTAACTTATCAATAACTTTTTTGCGTTTGCTACGGCTAACGTCTGCTTGCTCAATCAACATCCGCTCTGCGGCAACTGTTGTCAACCGTTCGTCTTGGTATTCGACTGGCAAGCCAAACTTTTCAGCAATCATCGTGCCATACGCCTGACTGGCTTCCACACGCGGTCCGCTTGTGTTGTTCATGTTCTTCGGCAAGCCTACAACAAAACGGTCTACCTTGTATTGAGCTACTAATTCGGCTAATCGTTCTAAGCCAAATTCTTTTTTGTCCTCATCAATTTGAATGATTTCAAGACCCTGAGCTGTAAAACCGAGAGGATCACTCACAGCAACCCCGACGGTCTTTGAACCGACATCCAATCCCATAATTCTCATTAGAGGTCTATTCCTTGCCCTTTCAAATAATAACGTACCAATTCTTCCACGATCTCGTCACGTTCATATTTACGAATTTGGTTCCGTGCATTATTATAACGAGGTACATAGGCAGGATCACCACTGAGTACGTATCCTACGATTTGATTAATTGGATTATAGCCTTTTTCATCCAGTGACAAGTAAACATCTTTCAAGGTCTCGCTAATTTCCTTACGATTTGAATCATCAAGATTAAAACGTACTGTCTCATCTGTAAATCCCACAAGAACACCCTCTTTCCTTAGAATACTACTATTATATCATAATTAAGGGTTTTCCACAATGGTCAAGCCCTTGATTTTACAGCTTTTTCAAGCATTTTTGAGCTATTTTAGCTAAACTGTTTTTTTATTTTTGCTCACTTGCTCCAGCATTGATAAGATTATCCGCAAATTGGCTCGGTGTCAGCTTCAACAACTCCGGCAAGTGATTGTTTTTGAAGTAGGTCATCCCTTCAGCCTTCTTCACATCCATCGCTTCAAAGTCATAGGTGATGGTCACCTTGTATTCATTCTCATTTTCCAAGGTCAAATCAGCTGTGAAACCAGGTACTGTCAAAGCTTCCTTAAAGGCATCATCCTTATTAAAGGATTCTCTCAATTGCTTTTGTGCTTCTTCGACACCGACCTGTTGGATCCCTTTTTTCAATTCCTCATTGGTTGCCGTCACATTGATGGTCTCCAATTTCTTGAAGGTGTTGCCCACATAGGTTACGATTTGGGTCTGTTGCGTTCCCTTGTCATCTTTTGGAAAGGCAAAGGTTCGTGTGATCACTTGATTCTCCTCAGCCTTTTGCAAGATACTCTTATTATCTTTTTGCAGCTGTTCTGCTTTCGCTTTGATTGCTTTTTGCTCACTTGAGGTTGGCGTTTTCGCTTGCTTTTTTTGACCGCAACCTGTCAAACACAAAACAAGAGCACCCAATAAGAAGATCTTTCTTTTCATTTTTCATTCCTTACTAGTTATTGGTTTCTAAAATATTGTATCACAGATTTGGGAAAATGGCGCAGGAAACTACTCTGCATTTCTAAATTTAAAGAAAAAAATCAGAAACAAACTGTTTCTGATTTTCAATTGCTTTAAAGTGCTGCACGCATCCGCGCTTCTGCATTTTCTACATTTCGAACTGATCGTGGCAAGAAGGCACGAATATCGTCTTCTTTGTAGCCCACTTGGAGACGTTTATCATCTACCAAGATCGGACTTTTAAGAATACGAGGTGTTTCCATGATGATATCAATGACTTCGTTAACACTCAAGTCTTCGATGTCCACTCCTAGATTTTTAGCGTATCGATTTTTTGAAGAGACAATACTTGCCACTCCATTTTCAGTCTTTGTAAGAATATCCAACAATTCTTCTTTGGTGATCCCTTCCTTACCGAGGTTTTGTTCTTTATAAGTTAGCTGGTGAGCGTTGAGCCAAGTCTTTGCTTTTTTACAGCTGGTGCAACTTGACACTGTATAAATTTTAATCATGCATGCACTCCTTTCGCTACACGATAATACTATCGTATTAAATTATAACACAAAAACCATCAGTCTAGCGACCTATTTTAAAAAAAATTAATCTTCAATTTCAATCGCGTCATCTAAATCTAGAGTTACCTCTTCTACGACAGGAGCTGTTTCTTCAGTTTTATCAAGGGATTTTACTGATTCGTCTTCTTCGATCAAACCAAAATGTACCCGAACCTTGTGGTCGATTTCGTCGAAAATTTCTGGGTGATCCGCTAAGAACTTCTTAGCGTTTTCAGATCCTTGACCAATTTTTTCGCCATTGTATGAGTACCACGCACCCGCTTTTTGGATGATATCCAAGTCTGTTGCAATTTTAACCAATTCACCCGTACGTGAAATTCCTTCCCCGTACATGATTTCAACCATGGCTTCTTTAAACGGAGGAGCTACCTTGTTCTTCACAACCTTGATCTTGGTTTCCTTACCAACGTTGGTATCTTTTTGGTCCCCAGTACCCTTGATTTGGGTATTTCCACGGACATCTAAACGAACCGAAGCATAGAATTTAAGGGCACGACCACCAGGTGTGGTTTCAGGGTTCCCAAACATGACCCCAACTTTTTCACGCAATTGGTTGATAAAGATGGCAATGGTCTTCGTCTTATTGATCGAAGCTCCGAGTTTGCGCATCGCTTGGCTCATCATCCGAGCTTGCAAACCAACGTGGCTATCCCCGATATCTCCATCGATTTCCGCACGAGGCACCAAGGCCGCTACAGAGTCGACAACCACCAAATCAACCGCACCAGAGTCGATCAATTTACCAGCAATTTCAAGCCCTTGTTCCCCTGAGTCTGGTTGAGACAAGAGAAGTTCATCAATATTGACCCCAAGAGCTGCTGCATAAGATGGATCCAAGGCATGCTCGGCGTCGATAAAGGCTGCAATGCCCCCTTCTTTCTGTGCTTGCGCTACTGCATGAAGAGCAACGGTTGTTTTACCAGATGATTCTGGACCATAGATTTCGATGATCCGACCTTTTGGATACCCACCAGCACCCAAGGCAATATCAAGAGCCAAGGAACCAGAGCTCATAACCTGAACTTTTTGTTCTGCGCGTTCACCCAAACGCATGATCGATCCTTTACCAAAGTCTTTTTCGATCAACTTCAAGGCATCATTGAGCGCTTTTTCACGCTCATCTCCAAATTTCTTAGAGATATCATCTAATTTTTTCTGTTTTTTCGCCATTCTTTTCTCCTATTTTTTACTATACAGGAAATGTATGCAACTCACAAACGATTACCGTCATTTGAAAGGCTCATTTCCTATCCATTTTTAGAATCATTCTTCATTTGGCACAAGCTTCATTATACCAAATTTTCATCATTTAATACAGCCAGGCGCACCAAATTAAAGGCATGAAGGACTGCAATCTCACGGACATCAGCCCGGCTACGTCCAGCGATATTAACTTGGACACTATCCACTTTATTTGGAGTCGCAAGTCCGATAAAGACGGTTCCTGCCGGGTGTCCTTCTAGGCTATCTGGTCCCGCCACTCCGGTCAGGCTAACACCATAATCGGATCCTGTTAACTTACGGGCCTGCGAAGCCATGGCTTGGGCTGTAAAATGAGACACCACTCCATGTTGCTCTAACTCTTGAGATGGGATGGAGAGCATCTTGCTTTTTTCTTCTAGGCTATAGGTGACAAAACCGCCTGCGAAGATGCTGGAAGCACCCGAAAAATCTGCCAGAGTCGCTTGGAAGAGTCCAGCTGTCAGGCTTTCTGCAGCTGTAATGGTCTTACCAGTCTGTTTCAAAAGATCAAAGGCAACCTTGGCCATCGAATTGTCATCTCCATAACCGTAAAACAACTCTTGCAAGGGCTGATGATCCAGGGTGTGGCGTGATAAGATTTCCTTTTCTAAGACATCGAGCTTAGCATCCGCTTCTGCCTGATCTTTCGCCTTTGTAGACAGACGCAAGGTCACTTCTCCTGTCTTGGCATAAGGAGCCACTGTCGGATCACTCTGCTCTTCAATGATGTCGGCTAAGATCGTAACCAGCTGGCTTTCCCCAATCCCAAAGAAGCGCAAAACTCTCGAAAAGAGCTGCTCCCCTGTTGTCAAATGAGGCACCAATTGTTCATTAACCATGGGTTTTAACTCACTTGGAGGACCAGGTAGAACGACATAGGTCACACCGTCGACTTCAATCAAACCTCCAACCGCGAGACCTGTACGGTTTTGAAGGGGGATTGAACCAGCGATCATTTGTGCTTGTCGCTCATTATTGGGCGTCCGGACATAATCAGGGCGACTAGCAAAGAAGGTGTCAAGTTTGGCAAGCGCTGTCGGATCAAAAACCAGTTCTTCCCCTAAAAACTTAGCAAGGGTTTGCTTGGTCAAATCATCCTCTGTTGGACCAAGTCCACCGCACAAAATCACCAAACCGCTGCGCTTTGAAGCTGTCTCAATGGTCGAGAAGAGACGACCTTCATTGTCTCCTACCGCCACATGATAATAGACATCAATTCCCAAACTAGCCAATTTTTCAGACAAGAATTGCGCATTGGTGTTCACAATTTGTCCTGTTAGAATTTCGGTTCCCACTGCAATAATTTCCGCCTTCATGGTGCCTCCCACTTATACTATTCGTAATTTTCATTTCATTTTAACACAATTTCTTAAATTATTAAAAAAACAGATTGAAGATAAAGTCCATTTTGGACAACTTTCTTCAATCTTTTTACTTTAGAGTATAAAGCAAAAACTCTTAGAAATAACATTACATCAGCATTCCCAAGAGTTTTAACTATGTGGCAATCAACTTCTAAAGGGCTATTTTCTATTGTTGATAGAGCTTATCTATATTCTGAAGCACCCATATCGAGTGGTTGCTTTTTTACTACTTTCTTGATCTAAATGTCTTCTTCTGACTCAAATTCTTGTTGTTTCCCCTCATCTTTTGTGATACAATAGCATCAATTTTTTCTAGGAGGATAATATATGGTTTCTACTTTTGGTATTATAAGTTTATCTAGTGGGACTATGGGTGAAGACTTTGTCAAGCACGAAGTGGACTTGGGTATTCAACGTCTCAAGGACCTCGGACTCAATCCTATCTTTTTACCTCATTCGCTAAAAGGCTTAGATTTTATCAAAGAACATCCTGAAGCTCGTGCAGAGGATTTGATTCAGGCCTTTTCTGATGATAGCATCGACATGATCCTATGCGCCATTGGTGGAAACGATACCTATCGCTTGCTACCTTATCTTTTTGAAAATGACCAACTACAAAAGGTTATCAAACCAAAGATTTTTCTCGGTTTCTCGGATACGACCATGAACCATCTCATGTTGCATAAACTAGGAATCAAGACTTTTTACGGCCAATCCTTTCTAGCAGACATTTGTGAGTTAGACAAAGAAATGTTGCCATATAGCCTCCTCTACTTCAAAGAATTGATTGAGACGGGAAGAATATCAGAAATTCGACCTAGTGACGTTTGGTATGAGGAACGGACTGACTTCAGTCCCAAAGCTTTGGGAACACCTCGTGTCAGCCATGCAAATACAGGTTTTGACTTGTTACAAGGCAATGCTCAGTTTGAGGGAGAAATCCTCGGTGGTTGTCTTGAGTCTCTCTATGATATTTTTGACAACTCTCTACACGCAGATAGCACAGATCTCTGCCAAAAATACAAACTTTTCCCTGACTTATCCGACTGGGAAGGAAAAATCCTCTTGCTAGAAACAAGTCAAGAAAAGCCTGAACCTGATGATTTTAAAAAAATGTTGCAAACTTTAAAAGAAACTAGGATATTTGAGGTTGCCAGTGGACTCTTGGTCGGGAAACCTATGGATGAAACCTTCTATGACGACTATAAGGAGGCTTTAATGGACACCATTGATAGCAATATCCCAATTGTCTATAATCTGAATGTTGGCCATGCCACTCCAAGAGCGATTGTTCCCTTTGGAGTCCACGCGTATGTAGATGCAACGGAGCAAGTCATTCGCTTTGACTATAACAAAGAAAGCTGAGATGAATTTCTCAGCTTTTTCTGTATTCTCCGATGTTCTAGGCATCTATAGGCACTCATTTCTACTTTTCCATTCACAATCATTCTCATGGTCATCAACCAGGCCTGCTGCTTGTAGGTAGGATAGGACCGCAACGGGACCCGTAAACTTGAAACCACGCTTTTTGAGATCTTTAGCCAACTGCTCGGAAAGAGCTGTCTTCGCAGGGGCCTGCCGGTAATCCGGGACATCATTGTTGATGGTTTTCCCCTCAACAAAAGACCAGAGATAGGCATCAAAAGATCCGAATTCTGCTTGTACTTGTAAAAAGGCCTGGGCGTTGGCCCGTGTTGCAAAGATCTTAGCTCGATTTCGAATGATGGCTGGATTGTCTAACAAAGCTTCCAGCTCCTCATCCGTCATGTCTGCCACATGTTGAAGGTGGTAGCCATGAAAAACCTCACGGAAAGCCTGCCGTTTATTGAGTATCGTCTCCCAAGACAGACCGGCCTGATAGGTCTCCATACAGAGCAACTCAAAAAGCGCTTGTTCATCATGAAGGGGTTGGCCCCACTCCTCATCGTGGTAGGCTACATAGAGCGGGTTATTCATTTTAACCCAGCCACAGCGTTTTGGCATATAAATCTCCTATTTCACCAACATCTTAAGAGCAGACTTGATATAGTTCTCTGCTGTATCGGTCGTACCTTCAAAGAATTTCTTGATTTTCTTAAGCTCCGCTGCCTTGTAGCCCAATGCCAACATGGCTTCCATAGCTTCCTCAAGGGCTTGGTTTTCTTCCGTCACTTTAGCTTTAGATTGAGCCGGTGCATCTTCTAGATCAAGGTTGATCTTACCTTCTAGATCCAAGACCATCTGTTGGGCTGTTTTCTTACCAATCTTCGGAAACTTGGTCAAGTAGGTGATGTTCTTGCTTTCGATAGCTTGGACAAGGCCCGCATTGTCATCCGCAGCAATAATGGCTAGAGCTGAAACAGGCCCAATTCCAGAGACTGAGATCAAGTTCAAAAAGAGCTTTTTCTCTTCTTCGGTGGCAAATCCATAGAGAAGGTGAGCGTCTTCACGGACCACTTGATGGAGATAAACTTGCACATCTTGGTTTATTTTGCCAGAGTAGGCGTAGGGATTGGCTACATGCAAGAGATAGCCGATCCCAGCTGTCTCCACCACGATGTATTTGGCGGTGATTTTCGTTAAGATTCCTTTAATGTATTCGTACATAAGATTCCTTTATTATTTAATTAATATTTACCCAGTTCCCGCAGGCTGGTGTGATTTTCCTGAATGCGTCGGAACATCTTTTCCATGTCTGACTTGGTGAAATTGACCAAGACCGGACGGCCATGAGGGCAGTTATATGGGTTGTCACATTGGGACAGTTGGTAGATGAGGTCGCGCGCGGAGTAATCATCCAGGGTGTGATTGGCCTTGATGGACCGTTTGCAGGACATCATGATGGCCAACTCAGCCCGGTATTTCTTGATGGACACTTCCTTGGTCAAGAGGAGCATGTCACACATTTCGTAGATACCCGACTCGATCTCTTCTTCCTTCATCCAGATCGGATGCTCCCGCAGGATCAACTGATTGGCTCCGTATTCTTCCAGGTAGACGCCTACTTCTTCTAGGAGGTGCTTGCGCTGTTGCAGGTGGATCAGATCATCTGCAGGGAACTCAAAGATATAAGGCACCAGCAGTTGTTGCTGACTACCGTCCACATCCCCGATGCTCTCCCGATATTCTTCGTATTTGACTCGCTCTTGGGCTGCATGCTGGTCAATGATATATAGCCCCCCATTGCCTTGAGCAAAGAGATAGGTCCCATGCATCTGTCCAAAATATTCTAACTCTGGGAAGGTCGATGCTTCCTCCCCGTCCAACTTATCATAGGCCTTATCTAGACTAGCCAGATCTAACTCTGGGTGATCCAGTTCATCGTATACCGCAGCCTTTCTTTCCGCAAACTTGATCGCGCTTATCGGTTTTTCTACTGGATTTTCTTGGCTTATCGAATCAGCAGTAGCTTCATCTGTTAGAGGAAGTTGAGGATCTGCCACCTCTGGTCGAAGTTTGAAATCTTGACTTTCTCGGTCATAATAAAGGCGGTTTTCTTTTAAAGGCAAAGTCGTCTGGACCGGCTTTTCTGCTCGACGAATGGTCGACTTGGCTAGATTTTCTAGAGCATCCGGAATTAGGTCCTGCTCTTTCAGAGCATTCGCAATGGCTTGGGAAATCAAGGCCATCAATTCTCGTTCTTTAGATATGCGCACTTCTTGCTTGGTCGGGTGAACATTGACATCCGCTAAGTAAGGATCGATCTGGATATGAATGATCGCAAGTGGGAAGCGACCCACCATGAGTTTACTACCGTAGCCGTCTAAAATAGCCCGATTGAGCAAGAAATTCTTGATGTAGCGGCCGTTGATAAAGAGACTGATATAGTTGCGATTGGCACGAGTCAATTCAGGCAAAGACACAAAGCCCGTCACTTCAAAATCCAGGTCGCGATTTTCAATGGCTACCATCTTCTTGGCAGACGCCAAGCCATAGACGCCCGCAATCGCTTGCCGGAGATTGCCAGTACCTGCCGTTTTGGTCATTTCTTTACCATCATTGATTAAGGTGAAAGCAATCTCTGGATGGGCCAAACTCAATCGGTTGAGAATATCCACGATATGGGACAGCTCTGCCTGCTGGCTCTTTAAATACTTGAGACGAGCAGGAGTATTAAAAAAGAGATCTTCTACTGTAATCTTGGTCCCGACAGGGCTTGTCGCTGGCCCCAATTCCTCAATTTCACCACCCTTTGCGACCAATTTGGTCCCGTGGGCAGCTCCTTCTTGAGCCGTTAGAAGGGTTAGAATACTAACAGAAGCAATGGAAGGCATGGCCTCGCCACGAAAACCAAGCGTTCGAATGCGAAAAAGATCCGCTTGATTCTTGATCTTACTGGTCGCATGTCGACGAAGGGCCAAAGCGACCTCATCATGCGCAATTCCTTCCCCATTGTCTGTGATCCGAATCGACTTCAATCCTGCTTCTTCGATTTCAACGACGATCTGGCTAGCTCCAGCATCGATCGAGTTTTCAACCAATTCCTTGACCACACTAGCAGGTCGTTCAATTACTTCACCTGCCGCAATCTGGTTGGCTAGGACTTCTGGCAATTCAATAATCTGTGACATAGCTGCTCCTTTACCTTTTTTCACCGATACATGTAGCTCTATTATACCACAGATCCACAGGACTCCCTTTCTTAAAAAATGGAGGCTGACCCCATCTTCTTACCTAAAAACCGCATAGGCAAAGAAAACGACCACATAAACAAATCCCCTTGTCTTCCCTTTGGAAAAAGTGTTTAATAGTAGTGTAAAGAAGGAGCCGGGCTAGCAGGCTAACCGACTTTACCTAAGGAGGGAGAAAATATCTTATGAAAGTAGAAGTACACATTGATTCCCACTTCCAAGAAGAAGCGGTGACGATTACAGCACCTACACTATCTACGCGTGTAGAGAGAATCCGTGACTTTGTGGAAGAATTGGATCAAAGAGGGCGCTTACGTGCCAAAAAGGATGGGGAGGCTTACCTGATCGAAAGCCAGCTATTCCAACGTTTTTACATTGAAAATCGGCAAGTGATTGGTGAGACCATGACAGATCAATTTATCCTGACTGGACCACTCTATCAACTATCTGAAAACTTACCGACCTTCTTTCTCAAAATTTCCCAATCTGAAATTATCAACACAAAAGAAATCGATCACCTGCACTTCACTAGTGGAGGATCGGTTCAAATCCATCTCAAAAATGGGAGCCTGACTTACTCCTCCCGTCGTTATTTAAAAGCCATTAAGGAGAAATTATCATGCTAAAACAATCATTTTCTGACGCCCTAAAAGGGATTCTCATCGGGCTCATTCTATCCATCTTCTTTTCCTACCAATTCTCACCTGAGTTGTACCTTCCCTTAAGTCCCAACTCTGCAGTCGGCCGCTGGATGTTCTTGCATCATGTTCACGGCTCACTGGTCATGCTCTATTGCGTCCTCGTTTGGGGGGCGATTGGGGTCCTCTTTAGCTTGGGAAGTCTCCTCTTTCAAAAAGACTGGAGCCTCTTGCGGGCTACTCTGAGCCATTACCTACTCATGTTACTTGGCTTTATTCCCCTAGCTACCTTAGCCGGCTGGTTCCCAGCACGACTAGGATTTTACCTCTCGCTCATTGTCGAATTCACCCTCGTTTATGTGATCATCTGGTTGGTCTCTTATCATTTTTACAAAAAACAAGTACAAGAAATCAATCAAAGCATTACTAACCACTAAGCAAAAAGATCCTCAATACTACGAGGATCTGAAAAGTGGAGATAAGCTGTTCCTTTATACAAATCTAATAAATTCTATAAAAATTATACTCGTTATAGTTATTCAATCATCTACTGAAACTTTCCGCTGTGAGAAAAGTGCCTGAAACACAAATGTTTCAGGCACTCGGGAGTTTTGAGACCTTAGGCTCAAAACTAAGTCATGGAACTTCTTAGAAGTTCGCTGACGTCCAGACTCACCTAAGGAAAGTTTCTAAGATGACTTTGTCTTCAATCTGAGATCCTCGCCGTCACGAGGATCTTTTTTTACAATTTCTTTTTTAATTCGGCGACTGCCATCATGACTTCCATCGGAGTCATATTGTAGAGATCCAGATTCTTCAATTCCGTGATCACTGTATTTTCTGCCTCCTCCTCAAAGAGGGACATTTGTTCAGCAACCTGTGAAGGTGCTTCTTTTTTAGGAGTTGCATCCACAAGCGGTACTTGCTGGGCTTGTCCTTCGAGCTTGGTCAAAATCGCATCCGCCCGCTTCAACAACTCTTCTGGCAAACCAGCGATCTTTGCTACGTGAATCCCATAGGACTTATCCGCTGGACCGGGTTCAATCTTGTGCAAAAAGGTGACCTGTCCCTCTCGCTCCAAGGTCGCGACATGGACATTTTCCAACCGGGACAGGGTCTCTGAGAGAGCTGTCAACTCATGGTAATGGGTCGCAAACAAGGTCTTAGCACCGGTACGATCGTGGATGTATTCGATGATGGACTGGGCAAGAGCCATTCCATCATAGGTCGCCGTTCCGCGTCCCAACTCATCAAATAAAATCAAGGACTGGGGCGTTGCCTTGCGAATAGCGTGATTGGCCTCCATCATTTCTACCATAAAGGTAGACTGACCCGATACCAGGTCATCAGCAGCTCCGATCCGGGTATAGATCGCATCAAAGATTGGCAACTCAGCCTTTTGCGCTGGAACATAGGAGCCGATTTGCGCAAGAATCACAATGATCGCCAATTGGCGCATATAGGTAGACTTCCCGCTCATGTTTGGCCCTGTAATCAACTGAATATCCCGTTCTTCATCCATAAAGATGCTATTAGGAATATAGGACTGGGCTCCCATGACTTTCTCGACAACTGGATGGCGACCTTTGTCGATTTCAATTCGTCGCTCTTCATGAAAAAGGGGGCGATTCAACTGTTGCGACTCAGCAACACTGGCCAAACTTTGTAAAACATCAACCGTTGCAATCGCCTGAGCCAACTGTTGCAAACGCTGGATATATTTGCCAACTTCTTCACGAATCCGCATAAAAATCGTATATTCAAGATTAGCAGACTTCTCACGCGCCTCAAGCATATCTCCTTCGATACGTGCCAATTCCTCCGTACCAAAGCGTTCTGAATTTTTCAAGGTCGCCTTGCGGAAAAAATGAGCAGGAACGTGGCTCAATTGAGAATTGGTGACATGGAAATAGTAGCCATCCTTCTTGTTATAATCAATTTTCAAACCGGTAATGCCACTAGCTTCGCGCTCCTTGGCTTCAATCTCTGCAATCCAACCAGTACCATCCCGAAGAACAACACGGTACTGGTCCAATTGCTCGTCAAAACCGGTACGGATGATATTTCCCTCTGTAATAACAGCAGACGCTTCCGGAGCAATAGCAGATGTAATCAAGCGGTGCAATTCGGGAAGTTCATCCAAGCGTGCAATCAAGACATCCAAGACCGGATCACCAATCCCTAGTAAAATCGATTTGATCGTCGGCACATGCCCCAGAGTATCTCCTAGTTGCAAGAGATCCTTAGGATTGATTTTACCAAAGGAAACCCGGCTCGCTAAGCGTTCAATATCATAAACCCCTTTGAGGCTGTCGGTCAGGTCACTCCGTTCAAAGAAATGATCCATAAAGACCTGAATGATGTCCTGACGCTCTCGAATCCGTTTCAAATCGACCAAGGGTTTCTGAATCCAGGACCGCAACAAACGACCTCCCATGGCCGTCTTGGTTTCATCCAAATACCAATACAAGCTACCATGTTTCTTCCCAGTCCGAGCATTCTCTGTCAAATCCAGACTAGCCTTAGTCGCAAAGTCCATTTGTAAGAAATCACAAATCTCATAATGATGGGCTTTTTTGAGGTGACTCAATTCCCGCATTTGGGTCTGGTGGACATACTGGAGAAGTTTTCCAGCCGTTTTCTTTTCGAGCTCACTCAGATGATCCCCTAAAAGTTGGACATCGTCCAGCGCTGTCTCTACATGTGACAGCAAGAGATTCATCTGGCTCACAAAAACACGTTCTTCCTGTTCTGGCAACTCATAACCCAGGACCACCTCACGCGCACGTAAATTGCGGATTTCTCCGCAAACCATGCTGAAGTCATTGAGGGTCGTCACCTGAAACTCCCCTGTCACCAAATCCATATAGGCTAGCCCATAGTCATTCCCTGAACGGTCCAAAGCAACCAGAAAGTTATTCTCACTATCTGGCTTGGTCGAATCCACCACTGTACCCGGCGTGATCACCTGTACGACTTCACGCTTAACGACCCCCTTGGCTTCTTTGGGATCTTCCATTTGTTCCGCAATCGCTACCTTATACCCCTGTTCGATGAGAACATCAATATACTGCTGGGCCGAGTGGTAGGGAACACCCGCCATGGGAATCGGATTCTCTGCATTTTTATTCCGTGAGGTTAAGGAAATCTCTAAAATTTGAGCTGCATTCACTGCATCTTCATAAAATAATTCGTAAAAATCTCCCATTCGAAACAGCAAAAAGGCATCCGGATAGTTTTTTTTGATATCTAGATACTGCTGCATTCCAGGGGATATTTTTTCTACTGTCATACTTCTTTATTCCTTACTGTTGCATCATTTTCTGACACAAGCTCCATAGATGAAAACAGGAGTAGATAGCTCACTATCTTCCTCCTTTTGACATCTTGATGGGGTATTCTCTTTTTCTTTAAGGGCTTGATTACTGCATCATCCCTAAAATTTCATTTTGAATTTCAATGGCTGCATCTTGGTCTCGACAGACAATCAAGAGGGTATTGGCCCCTGCTACTGTTCCCAAAATACGCTCATCTGACATCTCATCTACACCATTGGCCAAGAGAGCTGCTTCTCCTAGCTCTGTCCGCAAGACCAAGGTGAATTCTGCCCGTGAGACAGACTTGGCATGGCTGGACAACATAATATAAATCTCTGCCACCTCAGGCTCATTTGGCAAAATATAATACAATTGATCTTTTCGCTTCACCTTGACCAGACCTAGATCCCGCAAATCACGTGAGAGGGTCGTTTGCGTTACTGCAATTCCTTTTGCTTCTAAACGATCCTGAATCTCTTTTTGCGTGGACAGTTTTTCATTTCGAATCATCTGTTGAATCAAAAGGTGTCGTTCTGTCTTTTTCATTGGACCTCCACTTTTGAATAAATATACTTTAAATTATACCAAAAAAATTGAAAATTCGCTCAGAATTGTGTTAAAATAATAGTTAAAAGGACTAAGGAGCTAATATGAACAATAAAGAACTCATTGCTAGTGAATTGGCCAAAGTGATTGACTCTCTTGACCAAGATGCTATTTTAAACTTGCTTGAACAACCAAAATCATCTGATCTTGGTGACATTGCTTTTCCAGCCTTCTCACTTGCAAAAGTGGAACGCAAGGCTCCTCAAGCAATCGCTGCAGACATTGCTGAAAAGATCAACCAAAGCGCCTTTGAAAAAGTCGTTGCAACTGGACCTTACGTGAACTTCTTCTTAGATAAATCTAAGATCTCTGATCAGGTGATCAAATCTGTCATCGAAGCAGGTGCAGACTACGGCCAACAAGACGAAGGACATGGTCAAAACATTACCATCGACCTTTCAAGCCCAAACATCGCAAAACCATTCTCAGTTGGTCACTTGCGTTCAACTGTTATCGGGGATGCTCTTTCAAACATCTTCCGCAAAATGGGCTACAACACGATTAAAATCAACCACTTGGGAGACTGGGGCAAACAGTTTGGTCTCTTGATGGTCGCTTATAAAAAATGGGGTAGCAAGGAAGCTGTCGAAGCCAACCCAATCGATGAATTGCTAAAACTTTACGTTCGTATCAATGCTGAAATTGAAAACGATCCTGAGCTTGATGAAGAAGGACGTCTCTGGTTCAAAAAATTGGAAGATGGAGATCCAGAAGCGACTGAATTGTGGCAATGGTTCCGTGACGAAAGCTTGGTGGAATTCAACCGTATCTACAAACTCCTTGGTGTTGAGTTTGATAGCTTAAACGGGGAAGCTTTCTACAATGACAAGATGGATGAAGCTGTCCAAATCCTTGAAGAAAAAGGCTTGTTGAAAGAATCTAAAGGAGCTAGCATCGTTGAGTTGGATGATGTGAACCTTCCACCAGCTATGATTAAGAAATCAGACGGTGCCACTCTTTATATCACTCGTGATATCGCAACCGCTATCTACCGTGCACGGACTTACAACTTTGTGAAAAACATCTACGCCGTAGGTCAAGAACAATCCAACCACTTCCGTCAGTTGAAAGCTGTTTTGAAGAAAATGGGATTTGACTGGAGCGATGATATGGTTCACGTTGACTTTGGTTTGGTGACAAAAAACCGCCAAAAATTGTCAACTCGTAAAGGAAATATCATCCTGCTCGAACCAACTCTTCAAGAAGCTATCTCTCGTGCCAAAGCTCAGATCGAAGAGAAGAATCCTGAACTTGAAAACAAAGAAGAAGTGGCACATGCAGTCGGTGTTGGTGCGGTTAAATTCTACGATTTGAAGACAGACCGTCGCAACGGGTATGACTTTGACCTTGAAGCCATGGTATCCTTCGAAGGAGAAACTGGACCTTACGTTCAATACGCTTATGCTCGTATCCAATCCATCCTTCGCAAAGCCAACTTCACTCCATCAACAGATGCAACTTACAGCTTGAGCGACCCAGAAAGCTGGGAAATTATCAAGCTTCTCCAAGACTTCTCTCGTGTTGTCAAACGTGCCGCTGAAAACTATGACCCATCCTTGATCGCTAAATATGCGATTAACTTGGCTCAAGCCTTCAACAAGTACTATGCTCACACTCGTATCTTGGATGAAAGCCCAGAACGCGATAGCCGTCTTGCTCTTAGCTACTCAACAGCAGTTGTTTTGAAAGAAGCCCTTCGCTTACTTGGTGTCGATGCACCTGAGAAAATGTAATTTCTTATCTAATGATTGATAAGTAGAACATCTCTTATGGGAGTGAGAAAGAACTAAATGCATTTAAAATTAGTTCTTTCTCACTCCTTTTCTCATGTCCATACTCGGATTTTCGAAGAGACAACATTTCACACATCCATTTTTATCTGGGAGAACCCTATGAATCAAACCGTTTACATCTTAATCCTCATCAGTTTAGTGATCCTCTTTTTATTTAACAAGTACGAAAGAGAAAAACTCCAACGGCTCCTACAAGAACAACTTTTGAAAGACCAAACCTTCAAAAAGAGTATCAAGGAAAAAATCCAACAGACCGATAACATCAACGATGTCATTCATGCCATCAACAAGGACTATCGATTAGGTCTTTTACTTGCCAAAGAAATTATAGAGAAATTAAAATAAACCGTAAAAAAGAGAGTGGGACAGAAATCGGTAATTCGTTAGAATTCGATTTCGTCGTCCCACCTCCGCACAGTTGAGTAGGGCTGTAAAAGCTGATGAAATCAGCGTAGTAGAGCCCACTCAACCACTGCGTCTTGCTCGACAATCCAAAAACAATTAAGAGGCTAGGACTTTTGTCCCAGCCTCTCTTTAT
Source organism: Streptococcus sp. W151 (assembly GCF_053010205.1). Taxonomy (NCBI): domain Bacteria; kingdom Bacillati; phylum Bacillota; class Bacilli; order Lactobacillales; family Streptococcaceae; genus Streptococcus; species Streptococcus sp. W151. The sequence continues at coordinate 46,996 of NZ_JBRKNT010000004.1, forward strand.
TTTACAGATGATACAGATCTTCTACAATCGCAGCTACTTTTTTAATATCCCCTAGCATCCCTCGCATCTCAAAGTCTGCTAGCATAGGGAAACCAAAGCGTTGACTGTACTGCTTGGCCGTTAGGCAATATTGATTATTGAAGTTGCGGTTTCCAGATCCTACAACACCCAAGCATTTAGTGGCATTGTCTCCGTAGGCAATAAAGTCTGCTACATCGGTCGTTAAAATCTCCACATCCCCATTATCAACACCATTTCCTCCTTCTAGATAGGTAGGCAAAAAGGTGATAAAAGGATTGGTCATTTCAAAAAAGGGCTGGCCCTCTTTGACCAGGTCTTTCACATGAACTTTCTCGATTTCAAGTTCAGGATGGGCTTCCAGCAAATAGTCACTTAAACGGCGGACAAAACTCTCTGTATTCCCGCTCAAGCTAATATAAACAAAGGATACTTTCATCTTTTTTCTCCAATCAAGAAGCTCTCTTAACCTCTAAGAGAGCTCCATTCACACTCTTTATGATGCCTTAGCTTGATCTTTTCTCAAGCGCAAGGTTTTATACAAGATAATCCCAAAAAAGAGAAGGTTCAAAGCAGTCAAGAGTAACAAAGCAAGGAATGAAGATGCTAGATATCGTTGACGAAGCGCTGAGTTTGAAAAACTAGCTAATAGTGGACGTCCTGCAAAATAATTATAGCAAGAGAATACTTGGTTTAGCAAAATCTGCCCCAAATAAGTATAATGGGCTGTTAGCAGATCCTCCTTCATAAAGAGGAAATAGAAAGTTGCAAGCAAAGCAATAAGAATCAGCGAAACAAATAAAAATGCAAGCGGAGACTGATTGGCTTGCGCTGATTTGCCATAATAGGCTAAGTAGTCCGCCTTGTCTTGAGCTGTCGTTAAGCCAAGTTGTTTTGCAAAATCATCTGTCAATTCAAAGCTCTTTGAAGCTCCGAAGGTAGAGACAGCTGAAGTTAGGGTTCCAACCGTTGAGAAAAATAACAGGATATACAGATAGATGGGTTTCTTTTTCATACACACTCCTTTTCATTTCTTACACACTATTATATCGCGATACAGATAGAAAGGCAAGCGCCTCAAACCATGGAAGCACCCGCCTGATCACTGATACGTTCAAATGAAATTCATTTGGAAAATAATGTGTGCAAAAGATGAAAAAGACATCGCAACTGTATAATTGGAATGATTAGAGATCTAACGGAGTCCTATAAACTTTCATTCGAACAGGACTAGTATAGCTGATTTTCCTCTATTTCAGTCATTTGTTTCTATTCTGCTTCATTTCGACACGATTTGGTCTTTAAAAGCTATATTCTTTCCTTGTCCAAGAACTATTCTGTCATTTTTCACAACTATTTGGTCATCACTCCATCAAAAAAGTCAGAAGGACTTGCCTTCTGACTTTCTTTATTTAGATGAATGAACGAAAGAAATAAGAATTAATCCTCTTTTTTCTTGCTAGCAAGACCCAATCCAAGCAATCCAGCCATCGCACCTGCAAGAACAGCTGCAGCTGAGCTTTCTGTACCTGTATTTGGAAGCGCAGGTGTTTGTCGTTGCGCAGGTTCTACAGGCTGTTCCGGAACTTCAGGAGTTGGTTTGGTTGGAACCTCTGGAGTTGGTGGAACAATTGGTGTTGGTGGGTTGTATGGAGTTGGTGGAGTTGGAGGAACTGGTGTCGGTGGGGTTGGAATGTCTGTTTCCGTTACCACTTTATTCTTATGCCATTTCACTTCAGCTTCTGGTTTCACCGGTTTCGTATTTGGAACGACTTCAGGAGTCGGTGGGGTTGGTTTGGTTGGTGGAGTTGGAGCCTTTGGTTCCTTCACATCGACCGTAATGACAGTATACTTAGGTGCTGTTGGCGGAGTTGGTGATTTAGGTTCTTCTGGTTTTGTTGGCTCTGCAGGAAGGTTTTCAACGGTAATCGTTGGTGGAGTTGGTGGGGTTGGTTCGGTTGGTTTTGTTGGCTCTTTCGGTTCTTCACCTGGCTCTTTCGGAAGACCTACATTTGAGTTGATGGCAAACCAGTAAACCGTTGGCTGACCAGCCGCATTGGCCCCATTGGCCGTAAATACCAAGTGACCATCAGACATCTTCAAGCCTGCTCCACCGTAATAAAGATATTTAGAAGATGGATTATCCCAACCTTCAAGAGTTGAAGATGTTTCCCCGTTAAAGACGGAACCATGTTCAATATATTGGTTATCCTTGAAAGAAGTTACTTCTTTAGTAGCCGCATCATAAGAAACACTTGAGTTTGGAATTGGAATAAATTTATTGTTTCCAACATTTACAGACTCTTGGTGGTCTACTGTTTCGAATTTCTTCTTAGGTGTGAACGTAATTTGACCAGTCGTTGCATCTACTTTGTATGATCCGAGAACGTCATCCTTACCTTCAAAGGTAAATTCTTCCGTTCCAATGGAATGAACACTTCCTGAACCTGAAGCATTCACAGTTAAGGCATCTGTTACTTCTTCCTTCTCAGGAGTTGTACCTGGTGCCCATTTACCGGCTTCAACTTCTACATAACCATAGGTCTGTTTCACAATTTTAAGAGGATTGTCCGCTGAAATGGAAACAGTGGCATCACCAAAATTTGCTCTTCCTGTTTTAACCTTCACTTCATTGTTTTCAATGCTCATTGACGAACCATCTGCATACGGATCCCATGTACCCCGTACAGTGTTGCCATCTTTATCTTTGGCTTCTACTGTAAGGGCACGAGGTTTATCTCCACTATCTACATAGGAAGCACCTGTCCAGTGGTTGAGGGAGTTCAACGCTACAATCGCATTATGTTGAGTCAAATCAAATTTTTTGCCATCCCCATCATAAAATTCAACATCGACAGCCACTTTAACAGGTTTGTCTTGGTCTGTTGAAGCACCGACTGTAAGGGTTACCGTTGGGTCCGCACTAACTGCAGCAATCCCTTTGCCATCATTTGATGGGAGACTCAAAATCTCATATCGGTAAATCACACGTTTGATTGGATGCATATCCGTATCTTCACGCATGCTAGACTGATTCAAGTTATCATAGGTCACAACAAATTTGTCGCCTTCCTTCACTTGAATGTACTCAGTCTCATTATTCGCCCAAGGACTGGTTGCTACAATATCTGCAGCTTCCAATTTATTGGAATCATACTGATGTACATTACTTGTATTCAAACGAGCTTGAGCATCACGAGTGAGATAAGTGCTGATGCCGTCAATAGTGTGCGTTGCTCCACCTTCACGTTGGAAGGTCAAATCTTGGACAGTTGACACATTTTTAAGGTCAGCATACGCATTGTCTGTCATATATTTGTCGTATGCTTGTTTCGCGTCCGTATATTGTTTTTTAGCAATTTCGTATTCAGCTAATTTCTTTTGATAAGCAATATAGTCATTTTCATACTGTGCTTTTTTAACATTGTATGTGTTAAGATCAGCGTCGTATTTTTTCTTGGCAGCATCTTCTTCTGCTTTCTTAGCAACTAACTTACTATAAGCTTCTTTATCTTTATCGTATTGCGTTTTCTTAGCTATGTATTCTTGTAAATCTTTGTCATATTGCGCTTTAGCTGTATTGTAAACAGCCATTTCCGCATCGTACTTAGCTTTTGCTTCTGCATTAGCTTGATCCGCTGCTGCTTTCTCTGCTACTTTGGCATCATAAGCTGCTTTTTTAGCATTGTACTCTTCTAAAGCTTTATCATAAGCTGCCTTTTCCTGATTGTACTTTGCTGCTTTCTTTTGGTAATCTGCTTCCGCGTCTGCATTTCTCTTTTCAATCAATGTGATTTCTTGAGATTTTGCTTCATACTCAGCTTTTGCCCTTTTGTAGTTTTCAACTACTGTGTTGATTTCAGCCGTTTGAGCTTTATTATCTGCTTCTGCTGCTACGATAGATGGTTGGACTTTTTCAGCTTCTTCTGTAACGGTCACACCTTCTGTAGCTGCAGCAGCTTTTGCTTTTTCAAGTTCTGGTGATTCTACATAAGTCGTCGTAACTGTTTTATTTCCTTCTATCACAGTTGTAGATGTCAACTTAGAACTTGTTGCAACAGCTGCATCGCTTGTTGCTGTATCCGTAGTAGTCGCTTCAGTTGCAGGTGCTGTTGCTTCATCTGCTTTCACTTCTGCTCCGTAGGTATTAACAGTAGCCAATCCAGCGATGGCTAGTGAAACGACACCGACTGATAACTTACGAATTGAAAATTTTTCCTGCTTCGAAACATGTTCACGATAGCTTTTCATTTTCAAAACTCTCCTTTTTTGTTTAAAAAAATCTCACTGTAGAGGCAAAAATATGCTACTTCCAGTTAACTTCATTGTATCACAATCAACCATTTTTATATATTTGTCAATTTAATTTTTTATTTTACTTTAAATATATAACAACTTGAATCTCCAAACTTTCCTTTCCTTCCCCATCTTTAGTTGAAAATATATGCAAACGCCTTTGAAAAAGTCCTTTATTTTCAAGGGTTTTCAAGGCACTTTCTCTTTTTATAAATTTCACCGGAAGGCTTTTTAAGGGGAATTATTTTTTTATACCAATAAATTAGATTTGAAGACTGAAATAAAAATTATGTAATTTTTCCCTTTAGGGGTTGCAAAATTCAAAAAAACAACACTTTTTGCAGAGTGTCCATTCCCTAAACTAGCTCCATTTCTTCTCCCAAATAAGAAGTAATGAAAAAGACCAAGGTCTTATGGACCTTGGTCTAACAACTAATGATTAGTTTAAGTGCCAGATATCTTCATTGTACTGAGCGATCGTACGGTCAGATGAGAAGAATCCTGCTTTAGCAATGTTTACGATAACTTGATCCAACCATGCATCACGGTCTTCGTAATCAGCCAACATGCGTTCTTTGGTTACAATGTAGTCTTCCAAGTCAAGAAGAGTCATGAACCAGTCTTTGTTGATCAATTCCTTGTGAAGACGAGTCAAGCGTTCCTTGTTACCAACTGCAAGAACGGCATCGCTGATAATGAAGTCTACCAATGGTTTGATAGCTTCACGTTCATAGAGGTCCGCTGATTTGTATGCTGATTTCTCATATAGATCGATTACAGTTTCTGAATCTTCACCGAAGATGTAGATGTTGTCACGTCCAACCAATTCAGCGATTTCCACGTTTGCTCCATCCATAGTACCAAGTGTTAACGCACCATTCAACATGAATTTCATGTTACCAGTACCTGAAGCTTCCTTAGAAGCAAGGGAGATTTGCTCAGAAATATCGCTAGCTGGAATCAAGTAGCTTGCAGCAGTCACGTTGTAGTTTTCTACCATAACGACTTGCAAGTGTGGAGCTACTGCTGGATCGTTTGCAATCACTTCAGACAAGCAAAGGATCAAGTGGATGATATCTTGTGCAATAGTGTAGGCAGGAGCTGCTTTACCACCAAAGAGAACAGTGATTGGACGAGCAGGGATATTTCCAGCTTTGATGTCCAAGTATTTGTGGATCACATACAAAGCATTCATTTGTTGACGTTTGTATTCGTGAAGACGTTTGATTTGGGTATCAAAGATAGAGTTAGGATTGATTTCCACACCTTGATGGTCTTTCAAGAAACGAGCCAATTTCCGTTTGTTGTGAGACTTGATGTTTTCCAATTTTGCTTTGACTGCATCTTTATCTTCATAAGAAAGAAGGTCTTCCAATTTAGATGCATCATGGTGCCAGTCACGTCCGAGGATCTCATCCAAGTAATGTGACAAGGTTGGGTTGGCATGCATGAGCCAACGACGGAAGGTGATACCGTTTGTTTTGTTATTGAATTTTTCAGGGTAAATGTCATAGAAGGCTTTCAACTCAGAATTCTTCAAAATCTCAGTGTGAAGAGCGGCAACCCCATTTACGCTGTATCCATAGTGGATATCCATGTGTGCCATGTGTACGCGATCATTCTCATCGATGATTTGAACAGCTGGATCTTTGTATTCAGCACGAACACGGCGGTCCAATTCTTCAATGATCGGAACCAAGTGAGGAACCACTTCTTGTAAGAACTCAAGTGGCCATTTTTCAAGGGCTTCCGCAAGGATTGTGTGGTTGGTGTATGCTGTCATGCTACGTACGATAGAGATCGCTTCATCCATTCCAATACCACGTTCTGTCAAAAGACGGATCAACTCAGGGATGACCATTGATGGGTGAGTATCATTGATTTGTACAACAGCATAGTCAGCAAGGTCATGCAAGTTGCTTCCTTTTTCGATGGCTTCGTCGATGATCAATTGAGCACCGTTTGATACCATGAAGTATTGTTGGAAGATACGGAGCAATTCCCCTTGACGGTTACTATCATCTGGATACAAGAAGAGGGTCAAGTTGCGAGCGATATCTGTCTTGTCAAAACTAATGCCATCTTCAATAATAGATGAGTCAACTGAATCCAAGTCGAACAAGCGCAAACGGTTCTTCGTATCAACCTTGTAACCAGGAACATCAATGTCATAAAGGGTAGAAGTCAATGTGAAGTGTGCAAATGGCACCTTGTAACTACGGCTTGAACGAACAAGCCAGCTTTGGTCAGTCAACCATGCATTTGGAATAGTTTCTTGTTGGTTGTTTTTAAATACTTGTTGGAACAAACCAAAGTGGTAGTTCAAACCAACCCCATCCCCTGTCAAACCAAGACTTGAAATAGAGTCGATAAAGCAGGCTGCCAAACGTCCCAAACCACCGTTACCAAGTGATGGTTCCAATTCCACTTCTTCTACTTCGATCAAGTCTTTACCAGCGTCAGCCAATTCTTTTTTAACATCGTCGTAAAGACCCAAGTTGATCAAGTTATTAGACAAGAGTTTACCGATCAAGAACTCAGCTGAGATGTAGTAAACTTTTTTCTTACCAGTATTCAATTTCTTTTGGGCACTTGCTTGCTTAGTGTAATTAAGCAAAGCAATGTACAATTCTTCATTTGAACATTCTGCAATTGTTTTTTGCTGATGATCAATCACATATTTTTGTAACGATTCCATGTTGGGTATCTCCTTTGTTTCAACATTTTAATAGGGGGAAGTTTGCTGAAATCAGCAAACTTTCTAAAACGATTATTTTTCTGCTTTCTTAACTTCTTTCAAGTCTTTGTTTTCACGACGATAGATCGTAGTGAAATCAAGCAATTCTTGCTCGACAGCTGGAGTCAATTGATCCTCTGTCATCCGCCATGACCAGTTACCACCAAGAGTTGACGGGAAGTTCATCCGAGCTGAACCATCCAATTCGAGCAAGTCTTGCATAGTAGCAATCGCCATGAAGCTGACAGAAGCAAAGACTGTACGAAGCATCGCATGCGGTACAGATTCGTACTCTTTCCGATTAGTATAACGAGCAAGGTACTCACGAGTTGGATCGTCGATTTCATTGCGGTACCATCCAAGAACTGTGTTGTTATCATGTGTTCCTGTATACATCACAGAATTGTTTGGTGCCAAGTGAGGGCTATCGATACTTTCATCGTCCGGATTGAAGGCAAATTGAAGAATCTTCATTCCTGGGAAGCCAGTGCTTTCACGAAGTTCGATGACTTCATCTGTCATAAAGCCAAGGTCCTCAGCGATGATGTTCAAATCACCGAGCTCTTCCTTCACAGCTGCAAAGAGTTTGTAGCCAGGACCTTTAACCCATTTACCTGGTGCTGCTGTATCTGATCCAGCAGGGATTTCCCAGTAAGACTCAAAACCACGGAAGTGGTCGATCCGCACGATGTCGTAGATCTTGAAGCTTTCACGCAAGCGTTCAATCCACCATTGGTAGCCATCTTTGTCCATTGCTTCCCAGTCATAGATTGGGTTCCCCCAAAGTTGACCAGTTGCTGAGAATTCATCTGGCGGGCATCCTGCGATGCAAGTCGCTTTCCCGTTTTTATCTGTTTTGAAGAGATGAGGGTTCGCCCACATGTCACTTGAATCTTCCGCTACATAGATTGGCATATCTCCGACGATTTCAATGTGATGGTCATTGGCATAAGCTTTCAAGGCCAACCATTGTTGGAAGAAGAAGAATTGAGTCACACGATGGTAAGTCAATTGATCCGCCAATTCTTCACGGTATTGAGCCAAAGCTTTTGGTTCACGTGCACGAATAGCTGCATCTGGCCATTCTGTCCAGGCTTTTAACTCAAAGTGTTCTTTGATAGCCATGTATTCTGCAAATAGTTCCAACCAAGAAGCATTGGCTTCGCAAAAGGCTTGGAATTCTTTTTGATCACCTGATTTCAAGAAGTTCGCAACGGCTTTTTCAAGTAGCGGACGACGTTGTTCGAAAACCTTTGCATAATCCACTTGAGTAGGATCTTGACCAAAGTCCACTCCTTTAAGATCTGCTTCTGTCAACAAACCTCGTTCAATCAAAAGATCGAAATCAATAAAATGAGTGTTCCCCGCAAAAGCTGAGAAAGATTGGTATGGAGAATCTCCATAACTAGTTGTACCAAGCGGCAAGATTTGCCAGTAACGTTGCTTGGTCCGAACGAGGAAATCAACAAAATCATATGCTGATTGACCGAATGATCCGATCCCGTATTGTCCAGGAAGGGAAGAAATGTGCATCAAAACACCACTTTGACGTTTTTTCATGGGTTACCACCTCTTTTTATTTCTTTGAAGCCTGCGATTCGGTGCACGGTATGGGTATCGTTGCAGAGTCGTATCCAGCTCTCAAGCGGCTCTACTCTTTGTTAAAAATCGAACAGGCGCAACTCAGTTTACGCAATTTTTGCGAAAACGTTTGCGTACCATGCTATTATAAACTTTTTCCCTATTTTCTGCAAGGGATTTCTTAAAAACTTTTTTAACTTTTTTCAGAATGTCCTCACCCCCTTAGTGTATTCTTTCCTTTGGCTAATGTCAACAAATTTGATGCATTTTATAGAAGAAAGTTCGGAATTAAAATATTTTTAAAAAAATTGTTTAAAACTACTTGCAAACGTTTTCGCCTTGTGATATACTTAAGACGTTTTAGGAAAACGTTTGTCTAAAACGGTTTCTAATTATTATCTTTTTTTATTCTTTAGGAGGAATAAATCATGAAACGTACAATTTTACGTAGTGCTGCTGTACTTGGTACAGTTGGTTTTGCCGGCTTCTTACTTGCTGCTTGTAGCAATAGCTCATCAGGTTCTTCTGATGCAAGTAAAGAAATCAACGTCTATGTAGACAAAGGCTACAAATCTTATGTTGAAGAAGCTGCAAAAGCTTTTGAAAAAGAAAATGGCGTAAAAGTTAAAATCAAAACTGGTGATGCTCTTGGTGGATTGGATAACCTTTCTCTTGATAACCAATCTAAAAAAGCTCCAGACGTAATGATGGCTCCATACGACCGTGTAGGTGGTCTTGGTAACGATGGTCAATTGGCTGAAGTTACATTAAACAAAGATAGCCATACAGATAAAACAACTGAAGCTCTTGTAACAAACGGTGGTAAAGTTTACGGTGCACCTGCTGTTATCGAAACTTTGGTTCTTTACTACAATAAAGACCTTGTAAGTGAAGCTCCAAAAACATTTGGTGACCTTGAAAATCTTGCAAAAGATAGCAAGTACGACTTCGCTAGCGAACCTGGTAAAAACACTGCTTTCTTAGCTGACTGGACAAACTTCTACTACGCTTACGGTTTGCTTTCAGGTAACGGCGGTTATGTATTTGGTAAAGACGGTACAGATCCTAAAGATCTTGGTTTGAACAATCAAGGTTCTGTCGATGGTATCGAATACGCGAAAACTTGGTATGCTAAATGGCCAAAAGGTTTGCAAGATACAAAAGGTGCTGCTAACTTCATCCAAACACAATTCCAAGAAGGTAAAACAGCTGCTATCATCGATGGTCCTTGGAAAGCTGCTTCATTGAAAGAAGCTAAAGTGAACTACGGTGTCGCAACAATTCCTACTCTTCCAAATGGAAAACAATATTCTGCCTTTGGTGGTGGTAAAGCTTGGGTTATCCCTGCAGGTGCGAAAAATCTTGATGGCGCTCAAAAATTCATTGACTTCTTGACAAGTACTGACCAACAAAAAGCTTTGTTTGACAAGACAAATGAAGTTCCTGCCAACACAGAAGCTCGTAAATATGCGGTTAGCAAAAACGATGAATTGACAACTGCCGTTGTTGATCAATTCAAGAACGCTCAACCAATGCCAAATATCTCAGAAATGAGCGCTGTTTGGGATCCAGCTGCTACTATGCTTTTCGATGCTGTAAGTGGTAAAAAATCAGCTAAGGCTGCTGCAGACGACGCAGTGAAATTGATTAAAGAAACCATCGAACAAAAATTTGGTAGCAAATAAGACAGTTTTTAGGTTTGAGTAAGAGGTTGGAGACAAGGTCCCAACCTCTTATGTTCAATTTTCAAGCACAACTCACTGTCGAAATTGTCTTCTTGCTCTCTGGCAAGGACATTATAAGGAGATTTGAATGACTATAGAACAAAATCCTAAAAAGGCTATGTGGCTCTCTTTGATCCCGGGTCTTGGGCAAATTTATAACAAACAAAAAACCAAAGGATATATTTTTCTTGCCGTAACTGTTCTCTTTCTCGCCTATTTCCTAGGAATCGGAGCTGGTGAATTAGCGAAATTGGTTACACTTGGAACCGTCCGCGGACAAGATAATTCCCTCTTTATCTTGATTCGTGGGGCCTTCCACTTGATCATTACCATTGTTTACTTCCTATTTTATGCCTTAAACATTAAGGATGCAGGAACCGTTGCAAAACGCATCAACAATGGTATTGCCGTTCCAAAAACTGGAAAAGAAATGGTTCAAGCAATCTATGAAAATGGCTTCCCATATTTATTGATCATTCCTTCATACATTGCCATGACCTTTGCGATCATCTTCCCAGTTTTAGTAACTTTGATGATCGCCTTTACAAACTACGACTTCAAACATACTGCACCAACAACCTTGCTGGATTGGATCGGTTTCCAAAACTTCACTAATATGTGGACCTTGAGTACCTTCCGTTCAGCCTTCACATCGGTTCTTGGCTGGACCTTGATTTGGGCCCTCGCAGCATCAACTCTTCAAATTGTATTGGGTATTTTGACAGCCATTGTGGCCAACCAACCTTTCGTAAAAGGCAAACGGATCTTTGGAGTTATCTTCTTGCTTCCTTGGGCTGTGCCAGCCTTCATCACTATCCTAACTTTCTCAAATATGTTTAATGATAGTGTCGGTGCCATCAATGCGCAAGTTATCCCATTGTTTGCGAAAATTTTCCCATTCTTAGATGGCCTCTTGATTCCTTGGAAGACTGATCCTACTTGGACAAAAATCGCTTTGATTATGATGCAAGGTTGGCTCGGTTTCCCTTACATCTATGTCTTGACTTTAGGGATTCTTCAATCGATTCCAAACGATCTTTACGAAGCTGCTTATATTGATGGTGCCAACGGTTGGCAAAAATTCCGTAGCATTACTTTCCCAATGATTATGGCTGTTGCAGCTCCAACTTTGATCAGTCAATATACCTTCAACTTCAATAACTTCTCCATCATTTACTTGTTTAACGATGGGGGACCTGGTTCTGTCGGAGGAAATGCCGGCTCTACAGATATCTTGATCTCATGGATCTACAAGTTGACAACCAATACTTCTCCTCAATATTCAATGGCTGCAGCGGTAACCTTGATTATCTCTGTGATTGTGATCTCAATCTCTATGATTGCCTTCAAGAAACTACATGCATTTGATATGGAGGATGTATAAAATGAAAAATTCAGTTCAATTTAAACGCCGCCTCAATCATTTCTTGACTTACCTGTACATGGTGGTTCTTTCAATCGTTATCATCTATCCATTGTTGATTACAATTCTATCCGCCTTCAAATCAGGGAATGTCAGTGCCTTTACACTTGATTTTAGTGGCAATCTTAGTTTTGATAACTTCTCAAAACTTTTCTCTGAAACTCATTATGGCACTTGGTATATGAACACCTTGGTTATCGCCATTATCACCATGGTTGTACAAACAAGTATCGTTACCTTCGCAGGTTACGCTTACAGCCGTTACAATTTCCTGGCGCGTAAACAAAGTTTGGTCTTCTTCTTGATTATCCAAATGGTTCCAACCATGGCAGCCCTCACAGCCTTCTTCGTTATGGCTTTGATGTTGAATGCCTTGAACCAACCTTGGTTCTTGATCTTCCTTTATGTAGGTGGTGGTATTCCAATGAATGCTTGGTTGATGAAGGGTTACTTCGATACGGTTCCAATTTCCCTCGATGAATCTGCGAAATTGGATGGTGCAGGACACTTCCGTCGCTTCTGGCAAATCGTCCTCCCACTTGTTCGTCCAATGATTGCCGTTCAAGCACTTTGGGCTTTCATGGGGCCTTTCGGAGACTATATCTTGTCTAAATTCTTGCTTCGTGACGAAGTGAACTATACGGTAGCCGTTGGTCTTCAAACCTTTATCAGTGACCAAAAAGATCAAAAAATCGCCTTCTTTGCAGCCGGTGCTATTTTGATCGCGGTTCCAATCTGTATCTTATTCTTCTTCCTACAAAAGAACTTTGTTTCAGGCTTGACAGCCGGTGGGGATAAAGGATAAAATAGAACCTTATTTCAAACACATTTTATTTTTAAGTTGAGGGTAGTATGGTGGATGCTTTACTACCCTTCGTTAAGAATAAAATCAATCAAAGAAATTTCTCTTTACATTTCTGATTCCCTTATGTTTAGAAAGGTCATCTTATGCCCTATCCTTTTAATTATTTCGCAAGTATCTTCAATTTCCGCTCTTCTTTTGCAAACCGCAAAAAACTGAGCTGGTTCCAAATGATTTTTACTTCTTTCTTTCTAATCTCTATCACACTAGTACCTGTGGCTCTGCAAAATGCTCAACTCAAAACCTATCCTTTGACAACCTTTGTCAGCGATGTGTTTGATCCTTTATCAGCAGACGTCATGAAAGATATCCAAGAACACGTCGTGATCAAAGACCAAGAGCTCACCTATACAGGAACTAACCCTGTACACAAGAATTCAAAAGGACAGGTTATCTTGGGCCAAGAAGCAAAGGCTAGCAAAAGCAAGGAGTTAACACTCCATTTTGATCGCAAACAATTGATCATCTCAAAAGAGAATAAAGAACTCGCTACAGTCTCCTACCAGGCGATTAATCAAGAGAGCCTTCGGGATAAAAAAAGCTTCACTCAAGCTATCTCTAGCGATTGGTTCCGCGACAATCGACTTCCGGTTAGTCTCTTTCTCATTATTTTCTCTGGCTTCTTATCGACAGTTAACTATCTGATTCTCATACTAGGGGCCTCTTTCTTCCTCTACTTGACACGAAAATCGAAACTCTTTTCGCTACAAACTTTCAAGGAATGTTTCAATTGTATTCTGAATTGCTTGGGGCTCCCTATTTTACTAAGTGTCCTCGTCAGTTTACTATTCCATCAAGTATTTACTACGACGATCATGATCCAAAATGTCTTATTTGTACTCTATCTTGCCATTGTATTTTATAAGACCCACTTCCGTGATCCTGACTATCACCGCTAGGAGGTTTTTTCATGCGTGTTACCATTAAAGATGTGGCGAAACTTGCTGGCGTTGCGCCTTCTACTGTCACGCGCGTCATCCAAAATAAATCCACGATTAGTGATGAAACAAAAAAACGAGTCCGTAAGGCCATGGTCGAGCTGGACTATCATCCAAATCTTAACGCTCGCAGTCTCGTCAGCCAATCTAGTCAAGTCATTGCTTTGGTACTTCCAATCGATAGTGATGTTTTCTACCAGAATCCTTTCTTTCCAACTGTTTTAAGAGGGATTACCCAGATTGCTTTAGACAATGATTATGCCATCCAAATCTGTACAGGTCAAAATGAAGAGCGACGACTCGACAACCTCAAACAACTCATCTATGGAAATCGTGTAGATGGTTTGATTTTCCTTTATTCTAACCCGGATGATCCTCTTGTTGACTTTGCGATCAAAGATAAGTTCCCTTTCCTCATCCTTGGAAAAGCAACTTCTCCTTTTGTATCGCTTGTCGATAATGACAATATTAAGGCCGCATTTGATGCAACGGATTATTTCATTCGACAAAACTACCGGAAAATTGCTTTTATCGGGGGAAACAAAGAACTATTTGTATCTCAAGACCGTTACCAAGGTTATAAAGAAGCCCTTGACAAAGCAGGTATCCCTCTGGACAAAAAACTGGTTCATTTTTCATTTGGTTTTATGTTAGAAGATAATTCTTATCAATTGATGGAGAGTCTTCCCTTAGCAGAACTAGATGCCATTATGACAACCGATATTCTTGTTGCCGAAGGTGTTCGCCAGTATTTGCAAGAGCACCAGCTGACGATCCCGATTATTTCCTTTGATTCGATCAAACCACGCCTAGATATTGAAGCCTATATTGATATCAATGCGGTGGAACTTGGACGCGAATCTGTTCGAACGATACTTCAAATTATCAAGGATAACAAGGAAGGAAAAACTGTCTGCTACCGTCAATTGATCGACCACACCATTACGAAACTTTAGGAGTCTTTATGTCTACATTTACTGCTTATTTAGATGACCAAGACCTCATTCGTATCCAAAAGGGAGAGGAGCATATCCTTCCTTTTTATTTGAAAACGAACCAAGGTCATCTTGCCTTAATCCCTGTCAAAACGTCAAGTGCAGCGACTGACACAGGAGACTATTTCTTAAGCCCTATTCCACTTGAACTCGGAGAAGAGTACACCATCTACGATGCTACAGGAAATTCTTCTATACTCCACTATCGAAACATCGTTCGCAAACCCATTTTCGATCAAACCTTTACCTATACTGGAGAGGATTTAGGAAGTTTTTACACACCAAATCAGACGCAATTTAAATTTTGGGCACCCATTTCGCAAGATGTGACCCTTCATATCGAAGAACAAGTCTATCCGATGCATCGTACAGAAAATGGAGTCTGGGAACTTTTGCTTAAAGGGGAATGGGAAGGAGCTGCCTACCACTATGAGTTCCGTGTCAATGGCCTAGAACGTCGGATCCACGATCCCTATGCTCTATCCTCTTTAGCAAACTCTGGAGATAGCTTAGTCGTCGACCGCAAGAAGATCACACGTCCTATCACACGTGCTGCTCGTCAACTAGACCCGACAGAAGCAATCATCTACGAGATGAGCGTTCGGGACTTCTCTGTCCAAAAAGAGGCCGGCTTTAAACACCCTGGTAAGTTTAAAGGGTTGACAGAATCGCCTCAACTCAATGGTCAAATCCTGGGATTTGATTACCTTCAAAAACTTGGCATTACCCATGTACAGTTACTTCCTGTCTATGATTTCGGTAGTGTTGATGAAGAGAATCAATGGAAAGCCTACAACTGGGGTTATGATCCTGTCCAATACAATGTTCCAGAAGGTAGTTATGCTAGTGATCCCAACGATCCTTACGCACGGATTTGGGAGCTCCAAGATGCTATTGCAACCTATCACCAATCTAATCTTAGTGTTATCATGGATGTGGTCTACAATCACGTCTACCAGGCCGATGAGTATGCATTTGAACAAATCGTACCCGGTTATTTCTACCGCTATAATGCAGAAGGAGAGCGAACCAATGGAACCTTCTGTGGGAATGATGTCGCAAGTGAACGTTCCATGGTAAGACACTATATCAAGCAATCCCTCAAGCAATGGGTTTCCCTCTACGGCTTTGATGGTTTTCGCTTTGACTTGATGGGAATCTTAGACATTCAAACCATGACAGAGATTGCAGAGGAGCTCCGTGAAATCTATCCTAACGTCTATCTCTATGGCGAAGGGTGGAAGATGGATACAGGCCTCTCTGAAGACCAGCTCGCTCACCAGTACAA
This sequence comes from Streptococcus sp. W151, assembly GCF_053010205.1. Lineage (NCBI taxonomy): Bacteria > Bacillati > Bacillota > Bacilli > Lactobacillales > Streptococcaceae > Streptococcus > Streptococcus sp. W151. Next base: position 62,858 of record NZ_JBRKNT010000004.1, read on the forward strand.
CTCAAAACGACTACCAGATTTTGGCTTTTTCAGTGATAATTTCCGGGATACGGTCAAGAAAACACTCTTAGCCGGTCACCGTCGTGATAGTCAACATCCAACCAATGATTTTTCTAATATCCTAACAGCAAATGTCGGGAAAGTAGGACCTGCTCATTTCATCCAACCTCAACAAGCCATTCAGTACGTCGAATGCCATGACAATGCAACTGTTTTTGATTATTTCCAACTTGAAAAAGAAGAGATTCGTCTAGAGGAGCGAAAAGCTCTCTCACGCCTCGCTCTTCATTTGGTATTATTATCCCAAGGTGTACCTTTTATCCATGCTGGTCAAGAATGTTACCGCATAAAAGGGCTCGAAGACAACACCTATAACTTGCCAGATAGTCTCAACCAATTGGACTGGACATCCCTTTCAAAATGCCAAGAAGAACTTGCTTTTCTTAAAGAATTGATTGCTTACCGTAAATCGCAACCTCTCCTTCGTTTGAAAAAAGGACAAGAGATTCGAGATTACTGTGATGTCAAATGGTTGTCTGATTATCATTTTATCTACACGATTGAAAAAAATCGTGAAAAAATAACGATTCTCGTTAATATCGGTGATCAGGACATGACCTATCAACATCCGAGCGATAGTCAACTGCTATTTGCCTATCCTCATGCAAATCTCCAAACGCCTATTCCTAAAGGGAAGGAACTTTCTATTTCCGCCCATAGTTGGCTCCTTCTCCGAGAAGCTGAATAAACAAAATAAGGTCACCACAATGTGGGACCTTATTTTTATTCTTCTGTTTCCACAAAGCGTCCAATGATATGAACGTTTTCTGAAATGGTGATAAAAGCCTGAGGATCAGCTTTTTTCATAATATATTTGAATTCATTAAACTCTGCACGCGTAATAACTGTCAGCAAAACCGCTTTTTCTTGATGGTTATAGGTGCCTTCTGCATTGTGGATAATGGTCGCTCCACGATGCAATTTTTTATGAATCTTTTCAATAATAGCATCCGGCTGGCTCGTTACAATCATGGCCTGCATCCGTTTTTGCTTGGTAAAGACAGCATCCGTTACTCGACTCGATACGAAGATGGTAATCATAGAGTAAAGAGCATACTTCCAACCAAAGGTCAAACCTGCAATCAACATAATGGTCCCATTGACCAAAAAGGAGATGCTGCCGACATTCTTTCCTGTCTGTTTTCGAATCGTCAAACTGACAATATCTGTCCCTCCACTAGAAATATTATTCCGAAGGGCAAAACCAATCCCTGTCCCCATGACAACCCCACCAAACAAGGCATTCATGATCGGATCGTTGGTTAAAGTAACCACTGGTACGAACTGAATAAAGAGGGAACTCATCGAAACTGTAATAAAGGTAAAGATGGTAAATTTATGGCCAATTTGATACCAAGCCACAATCATCAAAGGGATGTTGATGGCATAAAAGGTCAACGAAACCGGAATCGTAAAGCCGATAAAGCGTTGGCTCAAGACAGATAAAATCTGAGCTAGCCCTGTTGCACCGCTGGAGTATACATGGCCTGGTTGAAAGAAGAAGTTGACAGCAATTGCTGATAGAAATCCATACAGCAAGGAAGCTGACACTTTTTCATCGTATTTCTCACGGGAGATGCTCTTCAGCACGCGCAATAATTTAATGTTATAAGCTAGTCGCCACACATGATAGCGAAATAGCTTATGAAAGCGAGTTTTTTTCATTTTCAATCCATCGATTAGAAGAAAAGGAAAACCTTAGAGCAACTGATTCCTAGACTTTCCTTTTTCTATCTTGTCCTATTCTTGCTCTGCCACTTCTACTTGAAGGTTTAACTCATCCAATTGTTTCTCAGAAACAACAGAAGGAGCTTGTGTCATTGGATCTGTCGCCTTGTTATTCTTAGGAAAGGCAATGACTTCCCGAATATTGTCTTCACCTGCAAGAAGCATCACGAAGCGGTCCAGGCCAATCGCCAATCCTCCATGTGGTGGGAAACCGTAATCCATTGCTTCCAACAAGAACCCAAATTGTTCATTAGCAGCTTCTTTTGTAAATCCAAGCGCCTTGAACATCCGTTCTTGTAAATCTTTATGATTAATCCGTAGGCTTCCTCCACCTAATTCATAGCCATTTAAGACGATATCATAGGCAATCGCCCGAACTTTTGAAAGATCGCCTTCCAATTCATGCTCTGTTTCAGCTTGTGGAAGTGTAAATGGATGGTGAGCAGACATATAACGGCCTTCTTCTTCAGACCATTCAAACATTGGCCAATCCACTACCCAAAGGAAGTTGAATTGATTGTTGTCAATCAATTCAAGCTCTTTCGCAAGACGAACACGCAAAGCACCAAGTGTTGCATTGGCTACTTCAAGAGTATCTGCTACAAAGAGAACTAGATCTTTGTCTTCTAATTGTAAAGCAACTGTCAAGTCACTTGTCAAGTCTGTCAAGAACTTCGCAACAGGACCGTTCAAGGCACCTTCAGCATATTTCACCCAAGCAAGACCTTTCGCACCGTATTGCTTCGCAACTTCTGTCAATTTATCGATGTCTTTACGAGAGTAATGATCCGCTGCACCTTTGACAACGATCGCCTTAACTGCTGGAGCTTCTGAAAAGACTTTGAAGTCTACACCCTTGACAAGCTCTGTCAAGTCTTGAAGCAACATTTCAAAACGTGTGTCTGGTTTATCTGAACCATACAAGGCCATGGCATCATCATAATTCATCCGTGGGAATGGAAGTGTTACCTCAATTCCCTTGGTTTCTTTCATGACACGTGCAATCAAGCCTTCTGTGATATCTTGGATTTCTTGATCACTCAAGAAAGAGGTTTCCAAGTCGACCTGTGTAAACTCAGGTTGACGGTCTCCCCGTAAATCCTCATCCCGGAAACACTTCACGATTTGATAATAGCGGTCAAATCCAGCATTCATCAACAATTGTTTTGTAATCTGAGGACTTTGTGGAAGGGCATAGAAATGGCCTTTGTTGACACGAGAAGGAACCAAGTAGTCACGTGCTCCTTCTGGAGTTGACTTAGAAAGGAACGGTGTTTCCACATCAATAAACTCTAATTCATCTAAGTAATTGCGGATTGAATGAGTTACTTTTGCACGGAGTTTGAGGTTTTCCAACATCTCAGGACGACGAAGGTCTAAGTAGCGGTAACGAAGACGAGTATCATCATTAGCTTCAATTCCGTCCTTGATTTCAAATGGCGTTGTTTTGGCAGTATTAAGAACCGTAATAGCCTCTACCTTGAGTTCTACTGCTCCAGTTGGCAAGTTCGGATTTGCTTGTTCACGAGCTTCCACAAGACCTGTCACTTCTACAACATATTCACTGCGGATGCTTTCAGCTGTGGCCATCACTTCTGCACTAACTGTTTCTGGATTGATCACCAATTGCATGATTCCTTCGCGGTCGCGTAAATCAATAAAGATCAAACCACCCAAGTCACGACGACGGCTAACCCATCCTTTCAAGGTAATATGAGTTCCAATGTGTTCTTCACGAACACGTCCAGCATACATTGAACGTTTCATTTCTAATTAATCTCCAAACTAATTTTCTTCCTTCTATTTTACCATAAAGACCAGCAGAAAGTGGCCTTTAGCTCAACTTTTTCAGTTAGCAACTTCTTTAGTTATCGTGGCCAACTTCTTCCTTCTTTTTGGGATCATCATAGAGAGTGGGGGCTATCACCTTCATTAAAGTCGCTGTCCCAAATCTCAAGACAGCTGCTGCTAGTCCAAAAATAGGGGATAAGTAACGGAAAAAGAAATCTCCCCTAAGTGCGTAGGTCATGCCACCCACAATAAAAAAGATAACAATCCCCTGAACAATTGCGTAAAACCAAATTTTTTTCACACTATTTCTCCTTTTCACATGCTAGCTGACTTATCCACTGTTTTTCATCACTTATCCACAAAAATGTGGATAACTTTTACCTATTTCCCCCTTAAAAGAGGAAGGATCATCAGCATCAGGACTTGTTTTCATCCATTTACAAGCAAGTTTCCCACAACCTGTGGATAACTATCTTGCTTACTTGTGACTTTCCGTCCCTTTCCTCACAAATCAAGGAGCCAGGATTCGATCCTGCCCCCTTTGATCAAGCATTATTTAAATTCGTCTGGTGTTCCTTTATATTGGGCCCAATCTTTACTGAAGAAGCGATCATTTAGATGGTAAGTTGGTGCTTTTTCAGCCTTTGTGACAAAGGGATTGACCGCTTTATCAAAGGCTAGCCAACCATTCCATCCCATATGAATCGTATCTTCCATAAAGTAGGGCTGATCTCCATCTTTAGAAAAGTCTGCAATATTTGTGAATCCTTGACTTTCCAATTGGTAACGAATCTTTTGAACAGCCTGTTCATACTTTTCTTGGCTCAAGCCTGTGTATTTCATCCATTTGGCATTGACTGGAGGAATCACAAAGATGACATTGGTCCGAGATTTAGCAAACTGGTCTAGAACCAACTGCAAGTCATTGTACTCTGGAGATTGAACATAGGATTCGTTCTTTTGGAAACCTTTTAGTTTCTTCAATTTCATTTTTAAACGAGTATTGTAAAAATGATTGCTGATTCCAAGGTCGTTATTATTGGTTTTGACTTTTGCTTCAGCCGTTGCAATTTCCTCCAATTTCTCATATGAAAATTGGTCTGGCAAATCTTGTAAACGTTTTTTGACCTTCTTATCGTAATTCCCGTTTGTACGAGTTGCAAGATTACTAAATAAGGCATCTTCGCGCTGGACAAGATGGGAAACAAGCTGGTTTAAAGACTGATCAAATCCTGAAATTTTCTTTCCTTGAGAAATGTTCGTCACAACACTTTGAAAGGCGACATTTGGATACTGTTGCAACAGACGCTTCGCGGCATACTGGGATGCCGCATCCTGTTGGTAATTGGCAATAAAGCTGTTCAACTGATCGCTATTAAAGAATTGTTGAAAGGCAGAGGAATCATAGCCCTTCTTGGTAAACCATTGTGGAGAAACCACATAAACAGCTGTATTGTCCTTGAGTTCTGGCAAAATCTGTTGCATTCCAAAATACTGGTTCAAAGAAGCCGCACCACGTTCTCCTAAAAAGTAGGGTCTGTAATTACGGTCATATTTTTCAGCCAAAACTGCTGGATGCACCACATCAAAACGCAACCATTCACTTGATCCGAAATAAGGAACAAAGCGATGCCGAGGATCCGAAAGTGCTTCTTGCTTCTTTGTACGACTCTTGAAGCCTTCTGCATTTAGACTAACCGCAGCTTTTTTCTCTTCGGTATAGTTGTGCTTATGATTGATTGGATAAAAGAATAATAAAGCTGTTACCATGAGGAGCGCGCAAAATACGGGCCCTAAAATCAGCCACAAACGCTTAAGCATTCTGAAGCTCCGTTACACCTTCTACGATCTTGTTAGCAGTGTTCCAATCATCACGTCCAAATTCAGATACAGGAACACGGATGCCAAAGCGGTTTTCCAATTCCACGATCAATTCAACTGTTCCCATACTATCAAGAACACCCGCATCAAAGAGATCCTCATCCATCATGTCTGAGACATCTTCCATAAACAATTCGTCAATAATTTCAATTACTTGTGATTTTACATCCATTTTTCTATTCTCCTTTTATTTCAATTTTGGAAACCATTGTTGATCCAAGAATCCTGAGAAAATCAGGAAGGACAGCATCACTGTGTTAAAGGTGATAAAGATTCCTAAAGCTTTGGTCCAACGATTGTCTGGTATAGGATCCAAACCTTTTGTTTTTCTTTCTTTATTGATGGTCTTCTTCTTGCGAATCCAAGCATCATTGATGACCAGTCCAAGCCCATGGAAGAGCCCATAAGCGATGTAGTACCAGGTCACCCCGTGCCAGAATCCCATGACCAACATATTGATAATGTAGGCAACATTTGAGGTGGTAATCCGGCTCTTGAACACTTTATTGCGCATCAGTACCATTACGAGACGCATAAAGACAAAATCACGGAACCAGAAAGATAAACTCATATGCCAGCGATTCCAGAATTCCTTTAAATCACGTGATTTAAAAGGACGGTCAAAGTTGATGGGACTTTTAATCCCCATCAAATTGGAAGCCGCTAAAGCAAACATGGAATACCCTGCAAAGTCAAAGAAAAGGTCAAAGCCATAAACATACATGACTCCCAGCGTTCCGATGTTGAAGAATCCACCTTGAGACAAGGCATAGGTCTGCACATGACCTAACAATAAGTGGCCAAAAATATGAGCTAGGATAAATTTATAAAGGAAGCCATACATGATGTACTTAACAGCTTGCTCCAACATATCCAATAATTCTTCGCGCTCAGGAATGGCTTTATAATCCTCATTAAAACGCTTGAAACGATCAATCGGCCCACTTGAGAAGGTCGGCATAAAGAGCATAAAACGTAAGAATTCCCAGAGCGTGAATTCTTTCAAGACACCATCTCGCATTTCGATGATCATTCCGACAGCTCGGAAGGTCAAATAAGAAATCCCTAAAAATCCAAACAAGGATTGGTGTCCATTCTTGATCGCTGGCTCTACCTTAACAAAGATCAGGGGCAAGACAGACAAGAAGGAATGAAGATAGAAAATCCACTTATTGTCCGCCTTCTGACGATAAAACTTGTAGGAATACACAATCAAGATTTGCCAGACTACGTAAAAGAGTAAGGCATAAATTTGCTTGAGATTCGAACCTGTCAGCATCAAAATGATAAAGATCAGACTCACAAGTCCTTCATATACCGGAAACCGCTTTTTGAAAAAGAGACCCACAAAGATCGGCAAAAAAGCTAGAATGAGGTAGATAAAATAGATCGGTGTTCCATAGTGTTCTAAATGAGGGAGCTGTTTCAAAAACTCGATCATCGGTTGTTAACCTCGCTAATCAACCCTTTGATGTCGATTTTCCCGTTTGGTGTTAATGGCAAGCTGTCACGATAGAGGAATTTTGAAGGCATCATATAAGACATCATAATGTTTTCTAAATCTTCCTTAATGGCTTTCGTGATATCAATCTCGCGCTCAAATTGTTCTTTGACACCCTCTTTTAAGATGACATAGGCTAAGAGATTTTGAACCTTGTGATCTTTATTATAGCGCGGAACTGCGACTGCTGAGTCAATGTACTTCGATTTGTTCAAGTTTTGAGAGACATCCTCTAGCTCGATACGGTAACCGTTAAACTTGATTTGGAAGTCCATCCGTCCACCATAGAGAAGAAGGCCTTCATCCGTCATAGTTCCAACATCTCCTGTATGGTAGGCTGGAAGACCTTCAAATTCGAAGAAGGCTTCTGCTGTTTTCTCTGGATTATTCATATACCCTTTTGAAACGGCTGGGCCAGATACGATGATCTCCCCTTGCTCACCATTTGGCAATTTGTTTCCTGCCTCATCAATGATGAAGGTTGGAGAATCTTCTTTGGTATAACCGATTGGCAGACGTTTCAAGGTGGCTAACATCTCATCTGTTACGGCTACAGCCGAAAGAGCCACAGTTGCTTCAGTTGGGCCATAAGCATTGATGATGCGCGCATTTGGGAAACGCTCGCGCAATTTCTGAGCGGTTTTCACGGTCAACTCTTCCCCATCAAAGTAGAAATGGGTAATGCCTGGCATCTTTTCAGCATTGAAATCTTCAGATAACATGGCCATATCTGCAAAAGATGGTGTCGAAGTCCAGATAGCAATTGGAAGAGAAAAGATCGTCGCAAAGAGTTGTTTGAAGTCTTGAGTAATGGCTGATGGAAGGGCAAAAAGCGTTCCTCCAAGAGCTAAGGTCGGTGCCCAATACATGACAGACAAGTCAAAAGAATACGGCGGTTGCGCCAACATTTGCGGACGCTCTGGCGTTGCAAATTCCTTGCCCGTAATCATCCAGTTGGTAAAGCTGAGCAAGTTATCGTGCGAAATTTGCACCCCTTTTGGTTTCCCGGTTGTCCCTGAGGTAAAGATGATGTAGTAGTTATCATTCCCTTTGACTGGATGTTGCAAGTCGTACGCATTCTGAGCTGCATAAGCTTCACGCACTTGCTCCAAGGACATGATTGGAGCAGCTGGGTTTTCGATTGGAAACTCATTGATGGCAATAATCAGGCTTGGCTCTGCCACTTCAAGAATGGCAGACACGCGCTCCAAGGCAGAGTGGCTATCAATTGGGATATAAGCATGGCCAGATTTCGTCAAAGCCACAAAGGTTGCTAACATTTCATATTCTTGTCCACCAAAGACAACAACAGGTGACTTTTCAGGAAGTCCCATTTGGTCAATATGGGCAGCCAAGCTATCTGAATCAGCCTTCAATTGCCCATAGGTATGCTCCTCACCAAGGACATTGTAGACCGGATAGTCTGGTTGTAGTTGCGCATAACGTTCAATTGTCTCGATCATATCGTGAATAGGTTGGTTTGACACGGGTAGGAGTCTCCTTTTCTAAAATTCGTTGTAGATAAAGCCACCCTGACCTTGACCAAGGTAACTAAAGAAATAAAGTAGGGCTAGGAAAATGGCAAAATACAAGACCGTCTGCCCGATAAATTTATAAAGTGTTTGATGTTTCATAAGTTTCACTCTTCATTTTGATTATTACTTTCTATTTTACCATTTTTTATACCAAGTAAGCAATTTTAAACATAGTGAGAATCCCCTGGAAAACGTTATCATTTCAGACATTTATCCCTTCTAACCAAAGAATTTTTCTTTAATCAGTTTTTCTGATTGAAATCCTGTTTTATTTTACATCCCCCCGATGAATTAACTCCAGACACTTGTCCAGATCCACATCTCTTTCAAAATGGTCAGGACTCCAGGGAACCTCTATATCCGGTTCAACACCTTGATCCGTCATTCCTTTGCCTTGATCCAGGCTTAGACAGCGAGAAGTAGGGAACATTAAACGAAAATCGCCATAATCAACTGTACAACAATTAGAGTAGTCTAGAATACCAAGAGTTGGTCGACCCACTACCGTTACCTTCTTAAACTGCTTCATCATCTGAACAAAGTTATCCCCAGATGAACCGCAATAGATATCTGATAAGACAAAGATCCGTTCGGGATATTGGCCTCCTCTAATCTTTGGGAAGAATTCCTCGCTTTCTTGCTGATACGGCACATACCCTTTCCCCCGATGGCGGAGCAATTCCTCTTTCATCTCTTCAAGCAATTTAACAGTTTCTGGACTAGTTTCTTCCTGTTGCATCCAGTTCTCAAAGTCTTTCAAGCGCAGGTCAACATTGCGCTCCGTATAGAGAATTTCCATGCCATCATCGTCCCAGTCAAGCGAATCATAACCCTGATCCTTCTCTAAACCTAGATGTAATAGAGGGATATATAAAGAATCTGTCCCTCCGCCGTTCTGTCGGACATCAACGAGAAGGAACTTGACCTCCGTCATCATCGGTAAGCACTCTTGATATACCCGGCTAATAGCTCCCTCATCCATAAAGTTATCCAGACGAAGATAAAGAATCTCATCGTCTAATCGTTTCCAAAAAATCTGATCTTTGATCGGCTCTCGACTGGGCGCTACTTCAATGGTCTTTTCTACCCCTTTCCGGAGAAGGGTAACCCTTCTTGACTGAGAGACCAAATCCGCCCATTCTCGGTAATGTCTTGCGGGGGTCTTACTGATAAAATAGTCCTTATGAAGAGACGCTACCTGCTCCAAATCACATCCATCCAGACCTAGGATCTGATCCCCTGCTTGGAGACCAGTGTCTGCATTCGCCTTTTCAACATACAGTTGATGGTCCATCACGCGTAAGAGAAAGCCTTTCTGACCAGCATTTTTATTCCGAAAGGAGATGTGCCCAATAATCCCAAAACTGGCTAGGTAGGTCCTGACTTGATAAAGAAAGGCATCATCCGTCATATCATCTGTTATTTTTTCTCGAAAGCGATCGGGGTCGCATCCTTTTCGATCCTTGATGGTAGATGAATCATGGCTCATAATCGAGATGACATCTTCAAAAATAGCAGTCTTTTTCATAAAGGATTCCTTCAATTTTTTAGAAACAGTATACCACTTTTTCTTAAAAAGTTCTTAAAAAACTAAAAAACTATCCTAAAGTAGGATAGCAGTTATAAATTCTTTCTTTTCTTTGCTTTCTTTGTCAGGGCGACATCACAATTTTCAATCTTGTTAATCAATAGATTAGCAAGGACAAAATCATCGATGTTCGATTTCATATTCACCTCATAGTTCAAGGTCAGTTGTTCTCCAGCTTGGGCCGTTGTTACAGAAATAAAGTCAATTTCTGAACAGCTTTGGTCTAACAACTGACTGATTTGTTCTGCAACAGCATCTTGTTTTGAGACTGTAATGGTCAAATGACGGCGCCGTTGATGATCTGCCTTACTCTGTTTGTTCTCCAATACAAGCCAAACCCCTAGTAAAGAGAGGGTTGATAAAATGGCCAATAAAAGATAGCCCGAGCCTGCTGCTAGTCCTATAATCATGGCTAGAAAAATCGCAATCAACTCTCTCGAACCACTCGTAGCCGAACGGAAACGAATCAAACTAAAGGTCCCTGCCACTGCAATCGAGGTTCCCAAACTTCCATTGACCAAAAAGATCACTAAGGTCATCATACAAGGAAGCAAGGTCAAACTAATGACAAACTCTCGAGTGTACAGTGTCCGGTATTTATAGGTCCAAGATAGGGCTGTTCCTAGAAAGAGGCTGACCAAAATGGCCAGCAGCAAGCGCAAGGGATCCACCGTTGCTGTGGCATTATTAAAAATAGAATCAAATAGATTAGACATAGGCAGCACCTACCGTTTCTTCCACTGGTCTTGGGGCATAATCCAATCCTTGTGATTTATGATAAGCACAGCTATATTTTGAAAATTTCTGCTTGACCAAACCATACTTCTCTAAAATATCCTTTAACCATTGAGGTTCTTGTCCGGGAGCCTTAATTTCCATGATCACGAAGTCATCCTCTAACAAAGGTTCTCCTTTCTTCCCATGAAAAAGACTAACAGCTTGATCACGAAAGACTAAGTTTTGATCGATTGTCACGCGAATTTTCTGATAAGGATAACCCTGAATGGATTTCTTTTCTTTGAGAGACAAGCGATCATAGTAAATGAACATCCGTGGTTCCAATCGATGACCATAGCGTTTACGCAATCTCTGAATCTCTTGCACTAAGTCTGGATCTTGTATCTGATGATCTACTGTCCCATCTGTCATCAAGTTTATAATGGCTTGTGAAGTAGCGACTAGACGGAATTTATGGCCAATTCCTTCTTCATCTTTTGACTTCACCTCTAGAAATACTGGACTGTCTGCTTGAGGTGTTTCTATATAAGTCCGCATCCGAATTTTTTCACGGCGGTGTTGTTTCGCAAGAGCATCTTGAATGACCTCAAAGTTTTCCGTATCAAAATAAATGTTTGAAATAGTTGAAGTTGGGTAATCATCTTCTACGACGTATTCTTTTAAGTCTTTGATCAAGTCTTTTACGTCATCTTTTGCGACGATATATTTTGTTTCGATTCGTTTAAAACTTGTCTCAATTGTTTTTTTCATGTTTCTACTCCTTTAAGGGGGGATATTGCTTCTAATCTTCAGTAAGTATGGATACGACTTACGTGTTTTCTAGTTTAATGGGACTTTCTTAACTGGTCATTAAGCCAAACTTAAAGAAAACTAAAGTTAAGATTCCTTTCAGAAAAACTTTAGGAAACTTTCAGCTAGCAACTTTAGACTAGGAGCATATCAATTGAACGAGAGGAAAAGCTCATGAAATCAAACAAATGGAAATTTTTATTAACGGGGGCCGCAACCCTCACCCTACTAACAGCGTGTAGCCAAGCATCATCTCAATCAACTACAACAAGCGCAACAACAACTGCTTCTAGTGTCTCAAAGAAAACGACTAAAACCAAGCAATCTGACTATTTTACCGAAAAAGATTCAGATGCCTCATATGATGAAAGTAAAGCATCTACTGTCAAACTATCTGGTTCGTCTGCAACTGTTTCAGGGGATGGCGTGGCCGTTTCTGGATCAACTGTGACCATCTCGAAGGCCGGAACTTATGTCATCTCTGGTGAATCCGATGGGGTTCAAATCAAAGTCGAAGCAGGTGACTCAGATGCTGTTCATATCGTCTTAAAAGGTGTTACTATGTCCAACACCAACGCACCAATTTCTGCTACGAAAGCGGGGCATGTCTACCTGACTCTAGCAAATGGCACGACCAATACCTTGTCTGATTCAAGTTCAAACAGTGATGAAGATGCCGATGCGGTCATCTTCTCTAAAGGCGACCTCACCATCAATGGTTCAGGTACGCTCAACATCGATGCCAAGAAGAACAACGGTATCAAAGCTAATGACACTCTTCACATCACGGGTGGAACCTATAAAATCACGGCTGTAGGAGATGCCTTCAATGTCAATGACGAACTCAATATCACTGGCACGACCATGACCATTGACGCAGATGAAGATGCAGTCAAGGTGGATAATGATGAGGATACTTCGGTCGGAACCATGTACCTTTCAGATAACAAAATGACCATCACAGCAGGAGACGATGGCATCCATGCTTCTGGTGATCTGATCATCGATAGCGGAACCTATAAGGTAACCGAGTCTGTCGAAGGTCTCGAAGGAAAATCGATCACCATTAACGGTGGAGATATCACCATCTATGCAACTGATGACGGTGTCAATGCGGCTAATGCCAATGCCAACCAAGATGAAATTTTCTTCACCATGAATGGTGGAACTCTCAACGTTGAAGTTGGCCAAGGGGATACCGATCCAATCGACTCAAACGGTAATGTCACTGTGACTGGAGGAACCATCAATTTAACAGGGCAATCCGGCTTTGACTTTGATGGAACGGCTACCTACACCGGTGGAGATATCTATATCAATGGTGAAAAACAAACAGAAATTGTCAATTCCATGCCTGGAGGCGGTGGTGCTCCCGGCGGTGGAGGGCCTCAAGGTGGTGGACCTGGAGGAGGACATCCATAATAACAAATAAAGGCAGGATTTCTTCCTGACCTTTTTTTGTTCCTCTTTTTATGATAGAATAGAAAATCAATCAACTTGTTGAAAGGAACATGATGAAAAAACAGATACTACCTCTTTTCTTCACACTCTTGCTGTCTCTTCTTTTTCTATCAGCCTGTGTGCCGGACCTTAAGATCAATTTTAAACAAGAGCCTACTACTACCAGCTCAAAAAAGAAAACCACTAAAAAAAGTAGCTCAAGTCGACCTAGCAATTCGGGTCATTCAAGTAGTTCAAATCATTCATCTAGCTCTCCTTCAACAAATACAAATACCACTACTGAAGTCATCACAACCGAAGGGCTTCCTAGAAATGCCCAAGAAGCGCCCAAGGATAAAATTTATGCAACTGGGAACTTAAAAGTAGCCTACTCTAAAAATGACGACCATATTTTTGTACAAACGCCGGATTATGAAGGGTATACCACTACTCTCGTCCAAAAAATCCTTGGAAATCCGGAGAAACAAATAACAGACCCTGCTTATATGAGCGAATCTTTTCAAAATATTGAACTAGAAAATATTAAAAATCTCTACCGTAAGGGGAAAATTACAGAAGAACAAGCTCATGCCTTTTTATTGGGGGCAGTTGATCTGAAACAAGCTTCTAAATTTGGAGTAGCCTACACCATTTACACCTATAAAAACAACACCATCCAATTGGTCTTTGAAAACGACCAACTCCTCTATATTACGCCAAATCCTGATGTTGTCTTCTTTAAATAATGAATATTCTCGCTTAAACAAGCGAGAATTTTTGTTTCACATGAAACAAAAAACTCTCAACTCCAAATGAGTTGAGAGTTCTTGACGATTAGTCCTCTTCATATTTTTTTGGATTGTAAAACCACATCCCTAGTCCCGCAAATAGAGCAATGGTCATCAAAAGAAAGACCACTTGATTTCCAATTTCTCCTGTCATCGAAATCGTTTGACGAAGACCAGAGACGGTATAGCTCATTGGCAAGAATGGATGAATGGCTTGGAAAAATCCATTTGTCAAAGCAAGAGGATAAGTTCCTGCACTAGAAGCCAATTGCAAGAGCAAGAGGATCAACGAGAGGAAAGCACCGACCTTTCTTTGCCATGTTGTTAAAGCGGTCACGATAGACATGAAGGCCACACTACCGATCACACAAAGGAAGAGGGTAGCCATCTCATGATTGGCAGATAAACCAATCAAGTGAACAGCACCATAGACCAAGATTCCTGCTGCCACCGCAATGGTTCCATTGACCTCAAAGCGCGATTTAAACCATGCCCAACGACTTTCAGGATGACGACCGGATGGCAATTTTGCAAAGATCATATTGGTTGACAAGGCACAAACAAAGAGTGCTACAGAGATCATATAAGGAGCCATTCCGACCCCATTTACAGGGACATTATCTTGATCTGTTTTAGAAGTCGTAACAGGATTGGCTAAGGTTTTTGCGTTTTCTTTTTCAGTTGTAGCAGCATTCAATTGTCCCTTAGCATCGTTTAATCCTTGACTCAAGGTTTGGCTTCCTGTTGCTAATTCACCCAAACCGTTTGTCAATGTTTGGCCACCCGTTGCTAATTTGCTGGATCCTTCTGAGATTTGATTTGCTCCGTCAGCTAGTTTATCAGCCCCCGTAACCAATTGACCTGATTTCTCTGTCAACTGGTTGACACCTGTGACAAGTTTGTTGACACCACCTGCCAACTCTGGAGTTTTGCTGTTCAATTGCCCTACACCATCAGCTAACTTTTCAGCTCCAGCAACCAATTCACCAGACTTACCTGTTAATTGTGTTGCTCCTGAAGCCAGTTGATTCATACCTGATGTCAAAGCAGGCATCTTCCCATTTAACTCACCTAGTCCAGAAGTTAATTGATTGCTTCCTGCAAGCAATTCCGATGATTTACTATCTAGTTGGCCAACACCTGCTGCTAACTGACTAGCACCATCTGTTAAAGTGTTACTATTGGTCTGAAGTTGGTTTGCCCCACTAGCGATTTTATCAACACCAGCTGTATAAGCGCCGATCCCTTGAGTGATAGTTTGGCTAGCTGGTAACAATTGTCCACTAACTGCGGATTGGATCTTAGACAAGCCACTTGACAAGTCTGTCAAGGTAGAAGAAGCTGTTGGTAAAACTTGATTGGCTGAAGTTTGCAGCTGTGTCAAGCTATTTCCTGTATTCAAACTACTTTGGATCGTTTGGATCGTTGTCAAGATCCCTTGAGCTGCTGTTTCACTCGAGCTTGGACTCGATGAGATCGCCGCACTGATTTCCGCTTGTTGATCAGCTGTCATTGCTTGATAAGCTGCTGTCCCTTGCACACTTGCAAGGGCATTTGCACGATCCGCTTGGGCTGAAGCAAGGATCGCTTGAGCTGAATTCGCAATACTCGTCAAGCCAGATGAAAGTTGACTGGTATCTACCGAAGCACTTTGAATTGCCACATTTAATTGGTTCAAACCAGCTGCCAATTGATCAATCTGAGCTGATTGGCTTGTAGAAGCTTGTAGCTGGCTTGATAATGTTTGAATACCTGATTCTAATTGAGAAACTCCATTTCGAAGAGTAGTGGATTGACTACTTAATTGACCTGCTCCCTCTGATAATGTGGCGACTCCATTTGTATAGGTCACTAAACCATTTGAAAAGTTAGATAGGCCCGAATTCAATTGACGCACGCCATTGGTATAATTCCCAAGACCGTCATTGAGTGTCCCCATACCGCTGGTTAATCGACCAACTCCTGAAGCCAACTGAGGGGTTTGACTTGCCATTTGATTGAGACCATTTCCTAATCGATCCACTCCGGTAGCGTAAGCCATCAAGCCTGTATTAAAAGTGCCAAACCCATTATTTAATTGATTGACTCCAGATACCAAGTTTGGAAGTTGACCAGCCATTTGATTAAGACCATTTCCCAATTGACCAACACCATTTGTATAGGCTGCTAGACCCGTACGAAGGGTGGTTGCACCATCTGAAAATGTTAAACTGGAACTAGCTAAGGTATTCAAATTAGTGGTCAGTGTTTGCCCACCGTTTTCCAACTTTGTTGCACCATCTGCTAATTTAGCACTTCCATCTGCCGCTGTCCCCATACCAGATTTAAGCGATCCCATTTTGGAAAATAAAGCTGTTGTATAAGTATTGGTCACTTTTTCAGCCACTGTCTGCTGCATTTTTGTCATCGCAGAGTCGCTCATTTTTCCTGCGATAAAACTATGACCACTGGACGTTTGGTAATCAATGGTCATCTGTTCTGGATGATTGGTTAGAATGGAGCTAGCTTTTTTTGAAAGATCCTCAGGTAGCGTTACAATCATATAATAATCGCCATTTTTTAGACCATCTTTCGCAGCTTTCTCATCTACAAAATGAAAATCAAGCGAATCGTTATCCTTTAAATTGGACACCATGTCTTTCCCGATTTCCATTTTTTGTCCATTATATGTAGCAGATTGATCCTTATTGACAACCGCTACAGGAAGATCCGAAACCTGACCATATGGATCCCACATGGAAGATAGAAAAATAATATTATAAAGAGCTGGAATCAACGCAACTCCAATCATGACAATGATAAATGTCGGCTTTTTAAGAATAGCCTTCCATTCTTTCATCATATTTTTTGTCTCCTTTTTATACACAATGTCTAAATTTCTGATATAATAGATTATACAGTTTCTAGAAAATTTCACAAGTAGGAATTTTATTTTTCTGGACACTGTGTATAATTTTGTGCAAAAAGGATTAACAGATGACTGAGAGCAATAAACGATTAAAAACAAAACGAAATATTGAGGAAGCGATGGTTCGACTACTCGAAAAGGAATCATTCGACCAAATCACAACGGTTGAGTTGGCGCAAGAATCCGGTATTAGTCGCTCTAGTTTTTATACCCATTATCGAGACAAGTACGACATGATCGAGCGCTACCAACAAGCACTCTTTCACAAACTTGAATACATCTTTGACAAACACCAAGACGACAAGCGCCAAGCGATTACAGAGGTGTTTGAATTTCTAACCAAGGAGCCCCTCTTTGCGGTCCTTCTGACAGAGAATGGAACCAAGGAGATTCAAACCTTCTTACGACATAAATTGCAGATTCTTCTGGTTGATAGCTTGCAAGAGCGCTATAGTCATAAATCATTAACAGATATTGAAAGAGTCTACAGTTCTGTCTATCTGGCCAATGCCTTCTTCGGAGTCTGTCAGATGTGGGTTTCTCGCGGAAAAAAAGAAAGCACTCAACAAATGGCTGAGTTTTTAATGAAAATGTTACGGTAACAGTGCCTCCTGATCTAGATAGATTAGGAGTTTTTTATTAGAAGGTTTCAGTTTTAAGAAAACAAAAAAACCGCTTCATTTTATGAAACAGCCTTAGAGAATTTATAACTGAACAAAAAGGGGAGCGAAGCCAGAAATCAACCCTTTAAGACAAAACAAAAAGCCCACTGTTGTAGGCTTTCTGCAAGTTTTTTCTTAAAATTAAAGCATTTTGTTGTAGAATTCAACGACAAGTGCTTCGTTGATTTCTGGATTGATTTCATCGCGTTCTGGAAGGCGAGTCAATGAACCTTCCAATTTGTCAGCATCGAATGATACGAATGCTGGGCGTCCAACTGTAGCTTCAACAGCTTCAAGGATAGCTGGAACTTTAGCTGATTTTTCGCGAACTGAGATCACTTGACCTGGAGTTACGCGGTATGAAGGGATATCAACGCGTTTTCCGTCAACAAGGATGTGACCGTGGTTAACGAATTGACGAGCTTGACGACGAGTAGTCGCAAGTCCAAGACGGTAAACAACGTTATCCAAACGACGTTCCAAAAGAAGCATGAAGTTGAAACCGACAGTTCCTTCTTTAACTTTAGTAGCTTGTACGAACAAGTTACGGAATTGTTTTTCACCAAGTCCGTAAGAGAAACGAAGTTTTTGTTTTTCAGCTAATTGCAAACCGTATTCTGACAATTTTGAACGGTTATTTGGTCCGTGTTGTCCTGGTACGTAGTTACGACGTGCCAATTCTTTACCTGTACCTGTAAGTGACAAGCCAAGACGGCGAGATTGTTTCCAAGATGGTCCTGTATAACGTGACATGTAAAATGTCCTCCTATAAAAATAATTTTTGTAGGAAATAACGTTTTAGACAAACCTGATTCGTTCAGAAAGCCTTCGCCCAAACAGCAAAGGTTACTTTTCTAGCTGACTTCCTGTTGACGAGCTTCATTTTGTCCTGCTGTCATTTCGCACAAATTCTATTTTATCACGGAATAGAGACTTTGTAAAGTCCTTCAAAACAATTTCAATGAAATTCAGACAATAATTCTATGATTCGTTTTTTATATTGCAATTGTTGCCAGTCTCTATCCATTGCTGGATCCCATTTTAAAGGAAGATCTGCAACAATTTCTCCAGGATTATGATTCAAGATATAGACCCGGTCACTCAACGTCAAAGCTTCTTCGATACTATGAGTGATCAAAAGAGTGGTGAGACCAAGACGTTCCTTGCTTTCCAGATACCATTGATAAAGATCCTGCCTTGTCAATTCATCTAAAGCACTAAAAGCTTCATCTAATAAGAAGACAGAATGACCTAGAAGATAGGTTCTCAATAGCGCCACCCGTTGCCGCATCCCCCCACTCAGCGCATTGGGATAATGGTTGGCGATACTTCCCAACTTGAATTCCTCTAACAATTTTATAGCTGTAGATGTCGCCTCTTCCTTAGGAATTTTTTTTAATTGAAGGGGAAGAATAATATTTCCCAATACTGTCTTATGTTCTAACAAAAGATCCTTTTGTAACATATAGCTGACTTTCCCAAAAGAGATCGGGGCATCATCTACTTCTATAGACCCCTCTTGCAAGGGAAGGATCCCAGCAATTAAATTAAACAAGGTTGATTTGCCAACCCCACTAGGACCTAAAATAGATACGATTTCTCCTTTTTGCACTTCTAGTGATACATTATTTAAAACTGCTTTATCTCCAAATGAGAAACTTACATCTTTTACTGTTAAAATATCAGTCACCTACCAATTCATTTGTGAAACCTTTGTCTCTTAAGTCATTTGAGACCAAACCTTGCTCTTTTGCCCAAGCATAAAAAGCATTCCACCGTTTGGGGTCAAACTGCCCCCATTTGTCCTTATCTGAAGCATACTGACTGGAAAGATATTTTTGAGAAGCCAGGACAAAATCACGCTGATTGGCCAAGGCAGGGACTTGTTTAATCAAGATATCCGCTGCTTCTTCTGGATGCTCTATAGCGTATTGGTAGCCTTTTTTCACCGCTTGAATGAATTTTTTTGCTTCCTCTTTATGAGACTTCAAATAGTCATTGTTAGCAATAATAACAGGAGAATAATAATCAAATGCAGGGACAAAATCTTTCATGTAAAAGAAATTCGTCTTCATTCCCTTTTGCTCAGCTAAAATTCCATCCCAACCATGATAAATCCAAGCAGCATCAAAGACCTTATTTTCAATTGGCGTAATGGAATTCGAGTCACTATTTGGAACCAATTTTACTTGATTAAAATCAGCCCCTTCTTTTTTCATCATTGATTTAATCATTTCCAATTCAATCGGATCATTCCAGGTACCATACTGCTTCCCAGCCAAATCCTTGGGACTTTTAATTTCTGCATCTCTATTTGAAATAATCCCTGACGTATTGTGTTCGACGATAGCCGCAACAGCTGTAATCCCAGCACCTTTATCTAATTTCTTAGCCATAGAATCTTGGAAGTAAATACCAAATGGAGCCTTCCCATTAATAATTAAATCAGAACTACTGTCTTCAGGAGGAAGTTTTATATCAACATCCAACCCTGCGTCTTTAAAATACCCTTTTGCCTTTGCTACATACAGGCCTGTATGGTTGGTATTCGGGGTCCAATCTAGTATAAAATCAATCTTCGTCCC
This sequence comes from Streptococcus sp. W151, assembly GCF_053010205.1. Lineage (NCBI taxonomy): Bacteria > Bacillati > Bacillota > Bacilli > Lactobacillales > Streptococcaceae > Streptococcus > Streptococcus sp. W151. Next base: position 82,852 of record NZ_JBRKNT010000004.1, read on the forward strand.
ATTACTTGACGACTGTTTGACAGAACTTTGACAAGCTACCAAAAAAATAACCCCACAAATAATCGATAAAAACAAAGCTAACTGCTTCTTCATAAGAAATACCTCTTTTACATTATTGTCAATTTAATTTTACAAAATTTACAAGTTTGTCAATCCTTTTTCCATTTCAGAATAGTTTTTTCTAATTGGTCAACGAGAAACATACCGAGTAAACTAATAGCAGAAATTAATACAATGATAGCAAACATTGTATCATACTGAAACAACTTCTTCGATTGGATCATATAAACTCCTAATCCATCAAAGCCCCCTAGCCATTCTGACACAACCGTACTGATAAAAGCATAGGAAACACTGACACGCAAACCTGCAAAAAAATATGGGAGTGTTGCGGGAATCTTATAGTGAACTAAGGTTTGAAAACGGTTGGCTTTCATAATCTGAAACAATCTCAAGATATCATGATCGCAATGACGAAAACCATCTAAGAAACTAACTACAATGGGAAACACCACCGTAATAATGATCAAGACAAGCTTTGGAAGAATACCATAACCAAACCAAAGAACCAAGATGGGTGCTAAAGCGATCGTTGGAATCGTCTGTATGATAACCATAAAAGGATAGACTAGATCATTGACCCATTGAAAACTATCCATGACAATCGCTAAACCTGTAGCCAGAAGAACCCCTATAAGGAGTCCGAGCAAGGCTACTTGAAGAGTAGACAAGCTGTGATGAAGCAGAAGCGCTCGATCCCGAACAAAGGCAGTCCCAATTTCAAGCGGTGTCGGCAGTACAAATTTTGGCAAGATGTTTAAAAACCCTGCCAACTGCCAGAAGACAAGAAGACTGGCAACCCCTGCAATCCCTATCAACTGCTTTGAATATCTATTTACAAGAGACATCGTAACCTCCTTTCTCAAAAATAAAAAAACGCCTCCTAAAAGGAGACGGATAGCACAAGGTCACTCATAACGAAAAATACATTTCATTTGTTTCCTACGCTGGCATTACCCAGATCAGGTGCGGTCGAAGCTTACACTTCCTCTCAGACTGTACACAGACTCCCATATGTATTTATTATAATAACTGATTTAAACGATAAAAGCAAGAAATTAATCCAAATAACGAATTAAATTTTTCTCTGTTAAAATATCTGAATAGGTGTAAGACTCCACGTAGGTATTAGCTGGTTCACCTGGTAGGCTATTGTCATTCGTATACTCAATGATAAATAAAGAAGGATAGACCTCAATCAAGCGTCCGAATTTATTCTTTTGACGTTTCCGTCCATTTTCAAGCGTCATTTCGACCACTTGTCCTTCATGAGCCTTGATCTCTTCTTTAATTTTTTTCATTTTCGCAACATCTGTAAATGCATCACTCATTTTATTGATCCTCTCTCTTTGAAATGCTTGAGAATTTATTGTATTCCTTTTGGAAAATTAATTCTACTGTTCCACGCGCACCTGAACGGTTTTTCTCGATAATCACTTCAACCGTATTATTGGGCATGCCATCTTCTTCCTCTTCACCAGCTCGATCATAATAATCATCCCGGTACAAGAAGGCAACAATATCCGCATCCTGCTCAATGGATCCAGATTCACGAATATCAGAAAGAACAGGACGTTTATCTTGGCGCTGCTCCACCCCACGTGACAGCTGACTCAAAGCAATAACAGGTACTTTTAGTTCCTTGGCCAAAATCTTTAACTGACGGGAAATTTCTGAAACTTCCTGTTGACGGTTTTCTCTTCCAGTACCAGTAATCAGCTGCAGGTAGTCAATCAGAATCAGACCAAGATTCCCTGTTTCCTGTGCTAATTTTCTTGCTCTCGAACGAATCTCAGTAATCCGAATTCCTGGAGTATCATCAATGTAAATACTCGCATTGGCCAAATTCCCTTGGGCAATTGCATATTTCCGCCATTCTTCATCCGTCAATTGACCTGTCCGAATCGAATGAGATTCAATCAAGCCTTCAGCTGCTAACATCCGGTCGACCAAACTTTCAGCACCCATTTCTAATGAAAAAATAGCAACTGTCTTGTCTAGCTTTGTTCCGATATTTTGTGCAATATTTAGAGCAAAAGCTGTTTTCCCTACTGCAGGACGAGCCGCTAAAATGATCAACTCTTCCTCATGTAGCCCTGTTGTCATATGATCCAAATCGCGGTAGCCCGTCGCAATACCTGTGATATCGGATGTTTGAAGCGAACGAGCTTCCAAGCTACCAAAGTTAATATTCAAGATGTCTCGAATATTTTTAAACCCACTACGATTTGCATTTTCACTAACATCAATTAGAGCTTTTTCAGCACCAGCGATGATTTCATCTGACGGACTCGCACCATCATAAGCTTGATTAATACTTTCCGTTAATCGAGAGATCAACCGACGTAGGACAGCTTTTTCGGCTACAATCTTCGCGTAATACTCTGCGTTGGCTGAAGTTGGTACCGAATTAATTACTTCTACTAAATAGGAGAGACCGCCAATATTTTGGAGATCTCCTTGACTATCTAAAATATTTCGAACAGTCGTCGCATCAATCGCATCCCCACGATCAGCTAGATCAATCATGGCTTTAAAAATCAAACGGTGCGAATACTTAAAGAAATCGCCAGGCTCGATATATTCACGAACAAAGACCAATTTCCCCTCATCAATAAAGATGGCTCCCAAGACTGATTGTTCAGCCTGGATATCCTGAGGTTGTGTTCGTAATTCCTCTATCTCAGCCATAAAAAACCTTTCTATCGATCGTGTTTACCCTTCGTTTACACGAATATTAATCACACCTGTAACATCTTGATAAATTTTTACAGGGACGTCAATCAATCCTGTTGAACGAATTGGAGAGGAAACTTGGATATGACGTTTATCAATTTTAATGCCAAATTGTTTCTCAAGCTCTTCTGCAATCTTTTTATTGGTAATAGAGCCGAAAGTACGGCCATCTGGTCCAATTTTTTCAGTGAATTGAACGACTGTTGCTTCTTCTTCTAATTTCGCTTTAATCTTTTGCGCTTCCGCTAACAATTCAGCATGCGCTTTTTCTTCTGATTTTTGCTTTCCACGAAGCTCACCGATTGCTTGGGCATTGGCTTCTTTCGCAAGATTTTTCTTGATCAAAAAGTTTTGTGCATAGCCAGTAGGCACTTCTTTAATTTCGCCTTTTTTTCCTTTACCTTTTACATCCGCTAAGAAAATAACTTTCATTCTACATTCTCCTTTTCAATAGTTACTTCGTTTTCAATCGTCTCAATCAGTTGTTGACGGATACTCATCAAATCTTGACCCTCCATTTGAGAAGCCGCCGAATTAAAATGACCTCCGCCACCAAGCTCTTCCATGATACGTTGCACATTGACTTTACTTCGACTTCGTGCAGAAATCGAGATGGTCCCACTTTGGTTGCAGGCAATAACAAAGCTGGCTTCCACTTCAGACATGGCCAGTATACTATCCGCTGCTTTACTAATCGTTACTGAATCATAGGCTTTAGTCGTATTCGCACAAGCCACTATGATATGTGGCAAAATCTTTTCACCTGTTAAGATCAATTCGTTTACTTCACGGTACTCATCAAACTGGATAGCCGAAATCTCTTGAATAGCTACACTATCACTACCTCTGGAACGAAGGTAACTTGCCACATCAAAGGTCCGACTCGTGACACGAGCAGAAAAGTTCTTAGTATCCAGCATGATTCCTGCCATCAAGACACTAGCTTGAATCTTCGTTAAACGATTTTTCTTAGACTTCTGGAACTGAATGAGCTCACTGACTAATTCACTCGCACTGCTTGCCCCACTCTCAATATAAGTGATCAGAACATTTTCCGGGAAATCATCATCTCGACGATGATGGTCAATGACAACAATCTGTTGAAATTGTTGATAAAAATCTTTAGAGAGAGTCAATGCTGTCTTAGAATGGTCAACCATAATCAACAAGGAGCGATCCGTTACCATTTGCATAGCTTCCTCTAAGGTAAGGATTTTCGTAACTTGTTCATCTTTTAATTTCTCAATCGCTCTTGAAATATCGTTGGCCATCGCATGTGGGTCATAAACCACGTAAGATGAGGCCAAAATATTACTCGAGAAAAACTGCATCCCCACAGATGCACCCAAGGCATCCATATCCAAATTTCGATGCCCAACAATGAAGACTTGATCAACGGATTTAATCTTATCCGAAATAGCTGTCATCATAGCGCGTGTACGAGTCCGAGTCCGCTTAACAGCCGAAGCCGTTCCCCCACCAAAGAAAATAGGATTTTTCTGTTCATCAATTTCCTTGACAACCGCTTGATCCCCGCCACGAACTTCCGCAAGGTTTAGGTTCAAGAGAGCCACTTTACCAATTTCATCATGCTCCCCATCACCGTACGAGAATCCCATACTTAGGGTGATAGGTAGCTCACGATTTTTAGCGTCTTCACGGAATTGATCGATGACTGAAAATTTTGCTTCCATCAATTGTTCCAAAACTGTGTAATCTGTAAACAAATAGAAACGATCCATCCCCACACGTCTGTAAAACATATGGTAATGAGCTGTAAACTCTTCTACAAAGTTGGCAATAAAACTATTGATATTGCTAATATCAGAATCTGAAATGACATCTTCTAAATCATCATAATTATCAACAGAGATAATACCGATAACGGGACGAGTTGTCACCAACCCCACAGTTGCTTCATACTCACTTGAAACATCAAAAAAGTAAACAACACTAGACGTCTGATCAAAGTAAACGGAATATTTCTTATCAGCTACTGTGACATAATGCCCTTTATCCTCAAACAGTGTATTGAGCAACTTTTTCAACGATTCAACATCAAAGTCTCCATCATCTGTTGAAAAAATCAATTCAGCATAAGGGTTGAACCACTCTACTTCATTCGATTCTTCATTAATCTTAATAACTCCGACAGGCATTTTATCAAGGAGAGATGCTAAGCCGCTTTCTGCCTGATGGTTAACATATTGTATCTGTTCTAATTCATCTAACTCTGAAATTTGTAACTGGTATTCAAATAAAGCAATCAAACCAGCTAAGACTAAAAAAATTGCAATGAGAGTTACATAGCCTTTGCCAAAGATTCTTAAAAAAATTGCTAAAACTGCAAATGAAATAAAACCAATTAACACATAATGGATGAACGATAAACGAAATTTTTTCATCATAAACCTCTTCTGGGAATTATACCATAAATAGAGGTAAAAAGCGAGGCTTCTCTTTATTATTAAAGAGAAGATAGACAGGAACAAAGCCTTTTGCAGCCCACATTTCTGTAAACTTTATTGACAGAATTGTCAATAGAAAGAAGGAAAGAATTTCAATCTATAAAATTGAGGCTGAAAAACTATTTCAGCCCCTTGATATTATTGATTTTCTTTATTCTTTGAAATGCTCCGACTCTTGCCTTCAAGATAAACCATCAAGATAGAAATGTCAGCTGGGTTGACACCTGAAATCCGACTAGCTTGACCAATGGTCTCTGGATTAATCAGTTTGAACTTTTGACGAGCTTCTGTTGCGATGGAGTCAATATCATCCCAGTCAATATTGGCAGGAATTCGTTTTTCTTCCATTCGCTTCATTTTTTCAACCTGATCTAAAGCTTTTGAGATATAACCTTCGTATTTAATTTCAGTTTCAATCAATTCAATGATTTTATCATCCAGTTCTTCAGCTGCAGGACCGATAAATTCCACCACATCTTGGTAAGACACTTCTGGTCGTCTCAAGAATTCTTTAGCAGTGACAGCATCTGTCAATGGTTTAAAGCCTAGCGCTGCAACCTTCTCGTTCGTTTCCTTTACAGGTTTTAACTTAATACTGTCAAGGCGCTTCATCTCGTTTTCAAACTGATACTTCTTGGTTTCGAAACGTTGCCAACGTTCATCATCTACCAAGCCAATTGCTCGCCCCATTTCTGTCAAGCGCATATCTGCATTATCATGACGTAAGATCAAGCGGTATTCTGCACGGCTTGTTAACAAACGGTAGGGTTCGATCGTTCCTTTTGTTACCAAGTCATCGATCATGACCCCAATATAACCATCACTTCGTTTCAAAATGAGTTCTGGTTTTCCTTGGATTTTTAGAGCCGCATTGATTCCTGCAATAATCCCTTGACCAGCGGCCTCCTCATAGCCAGATGTTCCGTTGGTTTGGCCAGCTGTAAAGAGACCTGAAATTTTCTTGGTTTCCAAAGTTGCCCGCAATTGATGAGGCAAAACCATATCATACTCAATCGCATAACCCGTTCGCATCATTTCAGCATTCTCAAGTCCCTTAATAGAATGAACGAGATCCCGTTGAACATCCTCTGGTAAACTCGTTGACAGCCCTTGAACATAGACTTCTTCTGTATTTCGTCCCTCAGGTTCTAAAAATAGTTGATGACGCTCTTTGTCAGCAAAACGGACAATTTTATCCTCAATGGACGGACAATAGCGAGGACCTACTCCCTTTACAACCCCTGTAAACATAGGTGCCCGGTGCAAATTATTCTGGATAATTTCATGGCTATGCCCATTGGTATAAGTCAACCAACAAGGAACTTGATCCTTTACATAATCTTCATCACGCGATGTATAAGAAAAATGATTTGGAGCTTCATCTCCAGGTTGAATTTCCGTTTCGTCATAATTAATTGACGATGCCTTTACACGAGGTGGCGTCCCTGTTTTGAAACGTCCAATTTCTAATCCTAGCTGTTTGAGATTATCGGCTAAATTGATAGAAGCTAGACTATGATTAGGCCCTGACGAATACTTGAGATCTCCAATGATAATTTCTCCGCGTAAAGCTGTCCCAGTAGTGACAATCACAGCCTTTGCCCCATACTCTTGGTGAGTCGCAGTCCTTACACCAACAACCTTACCATCCTCCACCAAAATCTCATCAATCATGGTTTGGCGGAGAGTCAAATTTTCTTGGTTTTCTACCGTTTTCCGCATTTCTTTTGAGTAAAGTTCTTTGTCTGCTTGAGCCCGAAGGGCACGAACCGCAGGACCTTTACCAGTATTGAGCATTTTCATTTGGATATAGGTCTTGTCTATGTTCTTCGCCATTTCTCCACCTAAAGCATCTACTTCACGAACAACAATTCCTTTTGCAGACCCACCAATAGACGGATTACAAGGCATAAAGGCCAACATTTCAATATTGATAGTTGCAAGTAAGACCTTGCAGCCCATACGGCTAGCGGCAAGTGAAGCCTCAACTCCCGCATGCCCAGCACCAATGACAATGATATCGTATTCTTCTATAAAATTATAAGTCATTTTTTCTCCTATTCTTCAAGATGGATGTGTTGCAATTGTCCGTTCCAACCAGGCAAAGCTGTTCTTAAGAAGGCTGGTTTCAGAGGAAATGTATGCAACTGATTCAAAGGTATCCACCGGCAAGGTAAGGACTTTGTTTCTTCCTGCATGACCGAAGGTGCTTCTTCCAGCAAGTCCACCAAATAATGAAATTCAATATTATGGTAGTGGATTCCAGCTTGTTCAAAGCGATTTTCAACCACGAAAGCTAGCTGGCCTACTTTAGATATGACACCAAGTTCTTCTTTTACTTCTCGGACCACAGCATCTTCTGTAGCTTCATTCACTCGAATAGCACCACCAATTGTATAAAAACCATCTTTGTCTTCTATGACTAACATACGACTATCTTTTATTATCAAGGCAGTCGCTCTCACACCAAAAACCGTGCGATCCACTTTCGTTCGAAAATCCTGCTGCTGCATCTTTTCCTTCCTCTCAAAAAACGACACAAAAACAGTCAAAACTCGCAAGAAGTGCAGGACAAAAAGCCTGCAACATCCATGAGCTTTGACCATCATTTCTATTGCTTATTTTATTGTATCAGATTGACTGAATTTGTCAATTTAAATATATTGACAAACTTTACCATCTCGATAAGCATTGTCAATCAAACCACCACCGAGACACTCTTCACCATCGTAAAAGACAACAGCCTGACCCGGTGTAATCGCCCGTTGAGGTTCTGCAAAAATCACCTCTGCCTTGTCACCCTTGACATGAACCGTCACTTTGGAATCGGGTTGACGATAGCGAAACTTAGCTGTACATTCTAACGTAAGTTCTTCAGGCATATCTCGTGTAAAGTGAACTTGACTAGCTTTTAAACTTGTTGACATCAGTGCTTCATGATAGAAGCCTTGACCAACGTAAAGAATGTTTTGACTAAGGTCTTTCCCCACTACAAACCATGGAGCATTATCTCCACCCTGTTGTCCACCAATTCCAAGACCACCACGTTGACCGATCGTGTAATACATCAAACCGGCATGTTCACCCATATCTCGTCCATCTACGGTCATCATTCGGCCTGGCTGAGCAGGTAGATAGTTGCTAAGAAACTCTTTGAAATTTTTTTCTCCGATAAAGCAGATTCCAGTGGAATCTTTCTTTTTAGCTGTTGCTAGTCCAGCCTCTTCTGCCAACCGGCGAACCTCAGGCTTTTCTAAATGTCCCAACGGGAACATGGTTTTTTGAAGTTGCTCTTGTGACAGCTGGCTTAAGAAATAAGTTTGATCCTTCCCGTTGTCAACGCCGCGTAGCATATGAACAATGCCATCGTCATCGCGCGTCACGCGCGCATAGTGCCCTGTCGCTACATAATCTGCACCGAGTGTCATAGCATAATCTAGAAAAGCCTTAAATTTAATTTCCTTATTACACATGACATCCGGATTTGGTGTCCGACCAGCTCGGTATTCAGCAAGGAAATATTCAAAGACACGATCCCAGTATTCTTTCTCAAAGTTGACAGAATAGTAAGGGATGCCAATTTGGTCTGCAACTGCTGCTACATCCTTGTAATCTTCTGTAGCTGTACAGACGCCATTTTCGTCTGTGTCATCCCAGTTTTTCATGAAGATGCCAATGACATCGTAACCCTGTTGCTTTAACAACAAAGCCGTTACAGATGAATCGACACCGCCACTCATACCAACAACAACACGTGTTTTCGAGTTATCACTCATAGGTTTCTCCCATCTTTTCGTTTCTCACGATTGAAGGTCGTGGTTTGCTTCAACGATTGAAGGTCGTTTTGAGCAGTTACCATTTTAACACGCTTTATAGAAGAAAACAAGCATTTGACCGCCCTAGTCCTCGCTAATTAATGATACGTTTACAGAACTGTAAATTTAAAAAGAGTCCTATTCAAGAACTCTTTTTAAACGAATTTAATACCAGCCATTTGCCAACCAGAAATTTTTAGCTGCTGACCATGATCCATAACGGTTGACAACGTATTGATTGGCCACTTTTTCTTGGTTTGCAGGTGATAAATCACCATTCAAATATGTGAGAGTTAATTGGTAACGACCATAATATTGGCCATTTTGTGCTGTATAACTGCCACTTGATTCTTTTTGGGCAATCCATTCCTTAGCAGCTGCATCTTCCGCACTCAAGCCATCTGAAGCAGAGACAGTCGTTGTTGCTTGTGTAGCGTCAGTTTTACTTGTAGTAGCTTGCTCCTCAGTCTTTTTCGTTGTATTTGCACCTTCAATCTCAAGAACTTGACCAACTGAGATGAAGTTCACGTTACTAATCTTATTTTTCTTAGCAATTGCATCAACCGTTGTGTTCTTCTCTTTAGCAATAGCAGATAAAGTATCACCTGATTTTACAGTATAAGTATCTGCATTCGCTGCAATTGGAAAGAAAAGTCCTGCAAGTAAACTAAGTCCAATAATACGTTTCATCATTTGTTTTTTATTCATTATTATGTACTCCTTTATTGGTATACCTCTATACTACACAAGAAATATTTCATATTTATTGAAATTATATGTCAAATATTTCATATAGATGTTAGAAATACTAAAGTTTAGATATAATATAAATGTTTTAAGTCTTGCTTAAGATTTCTCAGATATTTCGGGAAAAATAGAAGAAATCATCAGCCATATCTGATATAATGAAGTAAAGTGATCACAAAGGAGCAGAGCATGAACTCTTTAAAATTCCAATCAGTTTTTGATATTATTGGACCTGTAATGATTGGCCCATCCAGTAGTCATACTGCAGGTGCTGTTCGAATTGGTAAAATTGTTTCTTCTATATTTGGAGAAGAGCCAAAAGAGGTTGAGTTCCAATTATTTAATTCCTTCGCAAAAACCTATCGTGGTCATGGAACAGATTTAGCCTTAGTAGCTGGCATCTTAGGAATGGACACAGATGATCCTAGAATCCCAGATAGTCTAAAAATTGCACATGAACGAGGCATTCGGATTGTTTGGTCTATTCAAAAAGAGAGCAATGCTCCTCACCCCAACACAACAACCATTACTGTAAAAAATGACCATAAAACGATTTCTGTCACTGGAATCTCCATTGGTGGTGGGAATATACAGGTTACTGAGTTAAATGGCTTTGCCATCTCGCTAAATATGAATACTCCAACCATTATCATTGTGCATCAAGACGTCCCTGGGATGATCGCTCATGTGACAGAAGCCCTTTCTCGCTATGATATTAACATTGCACAAATGAATGTGACGCGGGAAAAAGCTGGAGAAAAAGCGATTATGATTATAGAAGTTGACTCAAGGAGTTGTGAAGCAGCTATCGAAGATATCCGTAAAATTCCTCATCTTCATAATGTCAACTTTTTCAAATAAGGAGTTCGTATGTTTTATTCAATTGTAGACCTCGTAGAACAAGCAAGCACGCAATACGAAGGAAACGTCGCAGAGTTGATGATTGCAACTGAATTTGAACTAACTGGTCGTGAACGCGAAGAAGTCCTCCGATTAATGACCCGGAATTTAGAAGTGATGATTGATTCTGTAAGGTTAGGGTTAAATGAAAATCACTCTCGTAGTGGATTAACTGGCGGAGATGCGACAAAATTAGATCGTTATATCAAATCAGGAAAAACTTTATCTGACTTGACCGTCTTAACCGCAGCGAAGAATGCTATTGCCGTCAACGAACACAATGCTAAAATGGGGCTGGTCTGTGCAACACCCACTGCAGGATCTGCTGGCTGTCTTCCTGCAGTTCTCACTGCGGCAACTCAAAAATTAGGGTTAAACCGTCAGCAACAATTAGATTTTCTACTAACAGCTGGGGCTTTTGGGTTAGTGATCGCCAATAATGCTTCTATTTCAGGTGCAGAGGGTGGTTGTCAAGCAGAAGTCGGTTCTGCTTCAGCTATGAGCGCGGCTGCATTAACACTAGCTGCTGGGGGAACTCCTTATCAAGCGAGTCAAGCGGTCTGTTTTGTCATCAAAAACATGCTTGGGCTCATTTGTGATCCAGTAGCAGGACTTGTGGAAGTCCCATGTGTCAAACGAAACGCAATGGGAGCCAGCTATGCCTTCATTGCTGCTGATATGGCCTTAGCAGGCATTGAATCAAAAATACCTGTTGATGAAGTTATTGACGCCATGTACCAAGTTGGTTCTAGTCTTCCAACTGCCTTTAGAGAAACAGCTGAAGGAGGATTGGCAGCGACACCAACTGGTCGAAGATTACAAAAAGAGATATTTGGAGAATAACATGCAAGCCTTATTTTTTGACTTAGACGGAACATTAGTTGACAGTTCCAAGGGAATTACAGAGAGCTTTCAACATACATTCGATTCTTTAAAGGTTCCTCAACCCGATCTCAAAACCATCCGTAGTTTTATGGGACCACCTTTGATTTCTAGTTTTGAAGCTACTCTTCCTGAAGCTTTGGTAGATCAAGCCGTAACTATCTATCGCCAGTATTATCATGAAAAAGGTCAATACAAATCAACTCTATTTCCTCAGATAGTAGATGCTTTGAAAGCATTACAAGACGAAAACAGTCCTCTTTATGTAACCACTTCAAAACATGAACCGATTGCTTTACAGATGTGTCAAGATTTAGGTATCGCTAAATACTTTAAAGGAATTTATGGATCCAATTCAGATCGTATCCACAAAGCCGATGTCATTCGATACGCCTTGTCAATCAATGATCTTCCAAAAGAGGAAACAGTCATTATTGGAGATACAAAATTTGACCTCATTGGAGGTCAAACAATTGGAATAAAAACTATGGCAGTCTCTTGGGGATTTGGAGATCTTGAAGAGCTACTTCTTTACTCACCTGATTTTATTTGTCATTCTCCACTTGAAATCCTAGAGACATTAAAAAAATAGGCTTACAAATTGTAAACCTATTTTTTAATAACCCCAAGCTGACAAACCTTGAGAGCTGTATGCATTATATGCTGCCTGGATTTGATCATCAACTGTTGCAGTTGAACCCCAACCTGGCATTGTTTGGAATAAACCACTTGCACCAGAAGCATTTGCTGCATTTACTTGACCATTTGATTCACGTGCAATAATTGCTTCCCAAGTAGAAGCAGGTACACCAGTCATTTCAGCCATACGAGCAGCTGCATAAGAACCTTGTTCCCCAGCAGTATTTCCATTTGATAGAACAATTCCACCATTTGTTGATTGTGCAGAAGTCACTGCAGCATTTGCTGCATAAGTTGTTTGTTTTTGAGCAGTTTGTGCTACTGCAGGTGCACTTTCAGCAGGTTTCGCTTGCTCTTGTGGAGCAACTTTATCAATCATAGATTTTGAACGCTCACCTAACTCAATAATTTGTCCTGCATAGATCAAATCTTCATTGGTCAAATTGTTAGATGCAATAATATTTTCTACTGAAGTGTTATTTTCTAGTGCAATTTTTGATAGAGTATCTCCAGACTTCACTTCGTAAGTTTCAGCATTCACTGTAGCAATACCAGAAATGAAAAGCGATGCTGCTGAAAGTAGGGAAGTGACTGTCCATTGGAACTTTTTACTGTTCATGAATTCTATTCTCCTTTCGAACATAATTCTATCATACACACAAAATGTTACAGTTTATTGTAGAATGTATTACAAATGTTACAAGAATATGTGAATTTAATGTAAAAAGCGCTTTGTATAGCGCTTTTTCCTTATTTTTGAACCAATACAACTAGCTCTATCCATTTTTTAGATAAAAAATCAACCCCATGAGGCACAGAATAATAAACAATGCTAGGGTATCTTTCACTCCCCACTGTAGACTCCGATAACGTGTTCGTCCTTCGCCCCCTTTGTACCCTCTCGCTTCCATTGCAATCGCTAGTGCATCTGCACGTTTAAAGCTAGAGGCAAATAAAGGAATAAGGATCGGAATAAAGGAACGAATTCTTTTTAATAAATTTCCCTCTCCAAAATCAACACCACGCGCCCTTTGCGCATTCATGATTCGATTCGTATCATCCACTAAAGTTGGAACAAAGCGCAAACTCATAGATAACATTAACCCAATCTCATGTGCTGGAACTTTAATAATTTTTAATGGTGTAAGGATCTTTTCAACAGCATCTGCTAAACTTAATGGTGTCGTCGTCACTGTTAAAATTGTCGAATAAAAAATGATTAAAATAAATCTACAAAATATGATTGCGGCCTGTATCAATCCTTGGTCGGTTAATTTAAAAAACCACCAGTGATATAAAATTGTTCCTTGAGAGGTCGCAAATAATTGAAAAATAGTTGTAAAAGCAATGATAAAAAACATTGATTTTAAGCCTTTGACATAAAAACTAACCGAAATCCTCGTTAAATACATTAAAACAAAGATGAAACCAAAGAGCAGAAGATTGGTCTGCAGGTTATTGGCCCAAAACAGAAGAAAAATGAATAGAAACATTGAGAGCAACTTCCCACGAGGATCCAGTTGGTGGATAATGGAGTTTCCAGGAATATACCTTCCTAAAATCATATTATTCATGAAGTAACAGCTCCTTTAATTCCTCAATTTTGATTGGTAGTCTGTCTAGAGGAAGCCCCCTTTTTTTCAATTGAAGGGCAAAATTCGTAATTTGTGGAACTCCTAATTGAAGTTTTTGTAAATAATCAACCTGTTGAAACACTTCCCTTGGGGATCCGTTTAGGACAAGTTTTCCCGCTTCCAAAGCAAATACAGTATCAGCAAAGTTTGCTACATCATCCATCGTATGAGTCACCAAAACAAGAGTCATCCCATTTTTATGCAACCTCTCAAACAGCGCCATCAATTCCTTTCTCCCAGCAGGATCTAGGCCTGCTGTTGGCTCGTCCAATACTAAAATCTCTGGCTCTATGGCTAAAATACCCGCGATCGCAACCCGCCTCATTTGTCCACCAGATAATTCAAATGGACTTTTATCATAGATAGATTCTTCTAAACCAACGATCGCTAATTTTTCTTTGGCTATTTCCTCCGCTTTGTCCTTAGGTACCCCAAAATTCTGTGGTCCAAAGGCTACATCAGCTAGAACGGTTTCTGCAAATAACTGACTCTCTGGAAATTGAAAAACTAAGCCAACTTTTTTTCTCAAGTACTTCATTTCTTTTGGCTCAGAATGATTATCTAAAACAAAATCATCGAATTGAATCATTCCCTCAGTCGGACGAAGTAAACCATTTAGTAATTGTAACAAAGTGGACTTGCCACTACCAGTATGTCCAATGATAGCAGTATAAGAGCCATCCTGTATTTCCAAAGTGACGTCAGAAAGTGCTTGTCCTTCAAAAGGACTTCCCTCTTGATAAGTATAATAGACATTCTTTAAAGAAATTCCCATAGTTGGTCTAATAACTCACTTTCTGTTAAATAATCCTGTTTTAGCGGGAAATGCGAACTCAGAGATTCTTGGACTTGTTTACTAAACGGCTTATCCAGACCAATCTCGTGCAGATCACTTCTTGAAAACAATTCCCTCGGCGTCATGGAAGACTCTAATGTTCCTTTTTGAAACACTAGGGTTCGATCACTTAGGGCGATTTCCGTTAAATCATGAGTAATGGAGATAATCGTTAATTGAAACTTTTTCTGGAGTTCCCGCATTACTGCCATTAGATCCTCTCGGCCTTCTGGATCTAACATACTAGTTGCTTCATCAAGGATAATAATAGTTGGTCGCAAGGCAATAATACCCGCTATGGCTACTCGTTGTTTTTGACCACCCGACAATCGAGAAGGTTCCCGATCTTTAAACTCTAGCATGCCTACTTGGTCAATAGCCTTCTCTACACGTTGAATCATTTCTTCCCGTGGAATTCCTTGGTTTTCCAAGCCAAAGGCGACATCATCTTCCACTGTTGCACCGACAAATTGATTGTCCGGATTCTGAAATACAATCCCAATTTTACTGCGGATTTCCCATATAGTTTCACGAGTCAACTGTTGCCCATCAATATAAATTTCACCAGACTCAGGTTCTAAAAGACCATCCATCAAGCGTACAACGGTAGATTTCCCACTACCATTGTGTCCAACAATTGAAAGCCACTCTCCTTGTTTCACGTGAAACGAAACATTGTCAATTTGATACTCTTCTATTGTTTTATCGTATCGAAACGATACATTTTTTAGCTCTATAATATGTTTCATTTATTTAAATGTGTCTTTAAAGAGATAGCTACTTCCCTTAAAGTAGTCGTAACCAGAATAAATTGTAAAAATCAGTGCGATATAAAGTAATACTTGCCCTGGAAGGGTCCAATGACAAAGCAAAAAGATAATAGCAAACATTTGACTAAAGGTCTTAATTTTACCAGGCATGGCTGCAGCAAGAACTGTACCACCTGTCTCAACAAGTAGAAGACGCAAACCAGTGACAGCTAACTCACGACAAATGATAACGGCTGCAATCCAAGCAGGAACCATCTTTAATTCAATCATCATGATAAAGGCCGACATGACCAATAATTTATCTGCCATTGGATCGGCAAATTTCCCAAAATTACTAACTACATTCCATTTTCGTGCAAGGAAGCCATCTAAATAATCTGTAATACTTGCAATAGCAAAAATAACTGCTGCTACAATATGTCCTAGATAAGAGTGAGTTAAACTTAAAATGGCAATAAAAATAGGAATCATTACAACTCGAATTAATGTCAATGCATTAGGAATATTTTCTTTTTTCATATTTCCTCCAAAAATAAACTATCTTTACAGCTATTTTACTCATGCTGTAAACTTATAAAAATATACGATATAAATCACAAAACTAAGAATAGCAAAACTAACTAGCAGATAATACAGAATTGGTAACCAGCTTGTTTTCTGTCTTAATTTTCTTGAATGAAGCTCTTCATCATTTACAAGTATTTCTTCATCAAATAACAATTCTTTTCCTTCATGAAAAGCTGTCAATAGGATGGACTCATCTAATCCCAAAGCCCATGATAACTTTTTAAGATAGATCTGGGCGTAAAAGGGACTCGGTAGTAGATCAAACTCATCGTTTTCCAACGCTTCTATATAAGGAATTTCGATGGCTGTCTTATTTGAAACATCCTGTAAACTTAAGTGTAAATTTACTCTTGACAATCTTAACACTTGACCAATCGTTCTCTTCTTCATGTTTTCCCTTCTTGATACATTGTTTACTACTTTTGAAAAATCATATAGTCAACCATTTCAGCCTGGTCGATGAACTGACGACCTAATTTGATGATATCTTGTAAACTAATACCTTGTAAAATCTTTGGAAGATCATAAGAAGTGCTACCGTCTGAAAAATATTCAAACTGAGTTGCACTATACTCAAGCGAATTTAAACCTTGTAAGAAATCACCAAACATTTCGCTTTTAATCGTATCTAAATGTTCCTGATTCACATCCGGATCCTTATCAAATTGTTTAATAGCTGATCTAAATTGATGAGATAAGGAGACCGGTTCTCGAGTATCCATTGTCAAGACGACGAAATGAAACAATTCTTCAACCTCCACTTCAAGTGTCAATGAGTTGTCAATTTTCCCAGCTTCATATAAACTTTGAAACCGTTGTGAGGTCCAACCAAACATCATCGAAAATAGTAATTTTAACATCAATTTATAGCGAAATTTTTCCTCTTCCTTAATGATATCATTTCCTCGAATTCCAATTGCCAACTTAGGAGTAGCAACTTCCATTCTACAGGATTGATTCAATTTCACTTCATTTTTTTCTACAGGAAAACGTTCTAACTCAATAGAAGGTTGAGGAGGAGTCAGATCATATTCCTTTACTACTTGCAATACTTCATCAACATCAAAATTTCCGATCACTAATAAGTGCATTTGAGAGGGATGATAGAATAGGTCGAAGTTTTCACGGAGATTATCTATTGTAATGTTAGAAATAGATTCCCTCGTCCCAGCAATATCGTCTGCTAACGGTGTCCCAGGATATAAATTTTCTAAAGCACCAAAAAATAATCGATAGTCTGGACTATCTTGATACATTCCAATCTCTTGTTGAATGATCTCTCTTTCCTTAGATACAGATTTTTCTGTAAAGGAAGCTTTTGAAACCATCTCCAATAACAATTGAATATTTTCGGGGACTTTTGAAGTTGTTGAGAAAAGATAACTTGTCTTTGTAAAGCTTGTAAAGGCATTGCTTTCCGATCCTAAATGAACGAATTTTTTTAGATAATCTTGGCCTTTTTCATCTTCGAACACTTTATGTTCTAGAAAATGAGCAATTCCTGCAGGATATTTTCTTTCATCCCCATTCACTAGAATTCGTGTGTCCACTGAACCAAACTTAGTTGTGATCATTCCATAGGTTTCATAATAATCTTCTTTTGGAACTAAATGAATGGTCAACCCGTTTGACAAGCGTGTAAAGTAAACCTGCTCACCAACTGATTCATAATATTTTTCTTTAATTTTCAATCTTTACACTACTTTCCTTCCATAAAATAAACAGACTGTAAATTAATTGTTTTTGCCGTTTCAATAATTTCCTCTCTACTAACCTTATTTATGGATTCTAACCATTCTTCTAAGGAAAGTACCTTCGTTCCTAGGATCGTTTTCAGATATTCCCTTTCAATCAAGGTATTTTGTCGATCCTGTGCTAATAAGGTCGTATTCACCAACATTTCTTTTGTCAATCGAAGCTCTGAATCTGTAAACTTACCTCGTTTTAAATCATTCAACTGTCGCATAATCAAGGTCATTACTTTCGTACGAGATTCCTTATCGATACCTGCAAAAACTCTCATAAAGCCTGTGAAAATATCAAAATGGCTAGAGATGGTGTAAGCGAGACCTTCTTTCTCACGAATTGTTTGAAAAAGTCTTGAATGTGAGAATGCTCCAAGCATCCCATTCAATACAACAAGTGGAATATGGAGAGGGTCTCCATACTGGGTAGAAAAATGGTAACCTAATTCTAAAATAGATTGTTGATTTTGTTTTTGCTCTAACTTTTCTCTAACGACATTTGTAAAAGGTTGTTGATAATTGACAGATAAATGGTTATCACGTGGCTTGAATTCAAAACTATTCACTCGATCTACAATAGCGACTTCATTAAAATCGCCTATGAAAAAGAAGTCAATGTTATCGAAATGAAGCATCTGATGAAACTGTGAAAGAGAAGTTTGAGCTGTCTCTTGTCTCACTAAATCTACTTTTCCCAATCTTGACATCCCGATTGTTTCGTCTTCAAAAAATAGTTGATTCAATTGCCCATGGGCATAATAATAAGGCTCTTCAATTTCTGACTCCAAATCGGAAATCGTATTTTTCTTTTCAACCTCAAATGTATCACTGTCAAAGTGATCTGCTACTACCAAAGGTGAAAAGAAGATAGCTTCTATAATGTCCAAAACCTCATCAGTAAGAACATTTTTCTTGCTCAAAAAGTCATCGCGCACAAAGGAAATATTCAAATCAACATAATGAACACGCCCCCTCTTAGAGACTGAGGTTGACAATTCTACCCCGTATAGACTCGCTAATTTTTCACGGAATAATTGAGAAGTTGGATATTTTTGATTTGCAGTTTCCATCATACAGGCTACTAAAACACGCGCCGCCACGGTATTTTCATCTAATGGCGATGAAAAACGGACCTTAATTTTATTGGTTTTAAATTTTTTTGATTGAAGAAAGTGAAGATTCACGCCCTTTACTAATTCCATTTTCATCCTCGTTCTACTCAATAGTAACTTTCATTATAACACGAAATCACACTAAAATCCTAATTCAAACTGTGAAAAAGCTTCTCAAATCACTCAACATTCTCTACCCTAGATAAACTAAAAATATGGTATAATAACACGCAAAGAGGTGAACTATGAATTACAAATTATTTGATGACTTTATTACATTGCAAGCTATCTTAAAAGAACTTGGTATTATACAGAGCGGTGGTGCAATCAAAGCCTTTCTTCAAGAAAAAGAAGTCTTTGTTAATGGTGAATTAGAACAACGGAGAGGCCGTAAACTTCGTGTCAATGATCAAATTGACATCCCTGAACTGAACATGACTATCACCATTCTCGGACCTTCTCAAGAGGAAATAGAAGAGCATCTCAAAGAAAGGGAAGAAAAAGAACGTGTTGCTAAGCTTGTCAAGCAGCTCAATCAACAACAAAAGAAAGAACCGACAAAGATTAACAAAAAGGAAAAAGCGATTCGCTTTCCTGGTATCTCGTAATGTGGTTAAAACAGTTATCCATTCAACATTTTCGTAATTATCAAGAGCTTGAAGTCGAGTTTCATCCTGGATTAAATATTTTCTTAGGTCAAAATGCTCAAGGGAAGACCAATATTCTCGAATCAATTTATTTTCTGGCTTTAACTAGAAGTCATCGAACAAGAAATGATAGAGATCTTATCTATTTTGAATCCACTGATTTTAAAGTTTCTGGTCAATTACAAAGGGAAACTGGCCCACTTCCATTAGAAATTTCCTTGACACCAAAAGGTCGGATAACTAAGGTAAATCATTTAAAACAAGCCAAATTATCGAACTATATTGGCCATATGAATGTTGTACTTTTCGCACCTGAAGATTTGCAACTGATCAAAGGATCACCTGCAGGACGTCGAAAGTTTATTGACATTGAATTAGGTCAGATGAAACCTATCTACTTATCGGACTTATCTCAATACAACCATGTTCTCAAACAAAGAAATAGTTACCTAAAAAATTCAGAAAAAATTGATGCTACATTTTTGGAGGTGTTAGATTCACAACTAGCTAGTTTTGGAAGTCGCGTCATCCATCATCGACTTGATTTTATAAAAAAATTAGAAGCTAAAGCAAAAGAAAAACACACTCGACTTTCTAACAACAAAGAAGATCTATTAATTCAATATCAGTCAACTGTTTTTTCTGAAGAAGTAAATAATATAGAGGAGCAGTTTCTCTATATGTTGGAAAAAAATCGTCAGAAGGATATTTTTAGGAAAACAACAAGTATTGGACCTCACAGGGATGACTTGGCATTTTTTATCAATAATATGAATGCTACCTTTGGCAGTCAAGGTCAGCATCGAAGTGTTGTTCTTTCTCTAAAATTAGCAGAAATCGAATTGATGGAAGAAATCACAAGAGAAAAGCCTATTTTATTACTTGACGATGTCATGAGTGAACTTGACAATTATCGTCAACTTCAATTACTTGAAACCATCTCTAATAATATTCAGACATTTATTACAACGACAACTCTCGATCATTTAAAAGAACTGCCTGAAGAGTTGAAAATTTTCACTGTTCAAGCGGGCCATATCAAAACAGCATCTTGACAAAATTGTCAAGATGCTGTTATTTTTATTTACAAACGTGTAAATTTATTGTGCCGAGTAGTTAGGAGCTTCGTTTGTAATTTGCACATCATGAGGATGACTTTCTTTCAATCCTGCGCCACTCATTTCAACAAATTGTGCATGATCATGTAAATCTTGAATGGTTGCTGCACCAACATAACCCATACCTGAACGAATACCACCGATCATTTGGAAGACCATATCTGCTACAGAACCTTTATAAGCAACGCGTCCTTCAATTCCTTCAGGAACCAATTTATTGGCTTCATTGACAGATCCTTGGAAGTAACGGTCGCTAGAACCTTTCTTCATTGCTGCAATAGATCCCATACCACGGTATGTTTTAAATTTACGACCTTGGAAGATTTCTGTTTCACCTGGTGCTTCATCTGTACCTGCAAGCATTGAGCCAAGCATAACCGCATTTCCACCAGCTGCGAGTGCTTTGACAATATCTCCTGAATACTTGATACCACCATCAGCAATGATCGTTTTTCCATATTCACGAGCTACAGCGGCTGCATCATAAATAGCAGTAACTTGAGGGACACCAACCCCTGCAACAACACGAGTTGTACAGATTGATCCTGGACCAATTCCGACCTTAACTACGTCTACCCCTGCATCAAATAATGCACGCGCACCTTCAGCTGTTGCAATATTTCCTGCAATCAAGGTACGATCTGGGAAGTGAGCACGAATTTCTGCGATCTTGCGAAGAACACCTGCAGAATGTCCATGAGCAGTATCGATGACAATAGCATCTGCACCAGCTTCAAAAAGAGCTTCTGCACGTTCAAAAGTATCTGAAGTAACTCCTACGGCACCAGCCACAAGCAAACGACCAAATTCATCCTTAGCCGCATTTGGAAACTCAATAACTTTTTCAATATCTTTGATTGTAATCAAGCCAGAAAGACGACCATTTTCATCTACCAATGGTAATTTTTCAATACGATGCTCTTGTAGAATACGTTCAGCTGTTTCTAAATCAGTTCCAACCGGTGCAGTTACCAAGTTTTCACTTGTCATATGATTTGAAATGGGTTGATTGTAATCAGAAATAAAGCGCAAGTCACGATTGGTAAGAATACCAACTAATTTACGATTTTCAAGTGTTTCAACAACCGGAACACCACTGATGCGGTATCGTCCCATGAGCTCATTTGCTTCTAAAATTGTATGAGATGGGGTCAAATAGAAAGGATCAATAATAACACCATTTTCAGAACGTTTTACTTTGCGTACTTCATCTGCTTGTTGCTCAATTGACATATTTTTATGGATCACACCAAGTCCACCAGCACGTGCCATTGCAATTGCCATTTGACTTTCTGTCACTGTATCCATTGCGGCAGTAATGATTGGGATATTCAAGCGTAAATTACTTGCTAATTGTGTACTTAAATCTGCATCATTAGGCAATACGTGACTTTCTGCTGGAATCAAAAGCACGTCATCGAATGTAAACCCTTTTTTTAAAAACTTTGTGTCCCAATTAGACATTAGCTGGATCCTCTTTTCTTTTTATTGAGCAAGGCTCGAATTTTTATTGTTAATATCATACCATTCTATCGCAATTTGTCAATCATTTATTGGTAAATTATCAATGAACAGTAAAGAAATGTTCGCTATTAATGAAGTCGTTTTATTTTTTAAAATAGGTAATTCCCATCGCAGATTTTACTTCATCCAGTGTTTGAGCTGCTACATTTCGAGCGCGCTCACTTCCTTTTTCAAGAATAGAGTATACTTCCCCCATATCCTTTGCAAACTCAAGGCGTCTTTCACGAATTGGTCTTAATTCACGATCTAAAATTTCTAAAAGATATCGTTTGGTCTTTACATCACCAAGTCCACCACGTTGATAATGTTCTTTCATTTCTGCAATTTCAGCTGCATCTTCTGGACGGCCAAATACATCCAGGTAATGAAATACCATATTTCCTTCGATTTTTCCTGGATCCTCTACTTTAATATGATCCGGATCAGTATACATACTCATCACTTTTTTCTTTAAAGTATCTGCATCATCAGCTAGGTAAATTCCATTATTCAACGATTTAGACATTTTAGCATTTCCATCTAAACCAGGTAAGCGCCCTGCTGCTTCATTTTCAGGATAAATCCCTTCTGGCTCCACCAAAGTATCTGTATTGTAAGCATGGTTAAAGGAACGAACAATCTCACGAGTTTGTTCAATCATTGGTTTTTGGTCATTTCCTACCGGAACAAAATTCGCTTTAAATGCCGTAATATCGGCTGCTTGCGAAATAGGGTATACCAAAAATCCTGTAGGTATACTCTCACCAAAACCTTTTTGAGAAATCTCGGTTTTTACAGTTGGGTTTCTTTCAAGTCGTGCCAAAGATACCAGATTCATGTAGTACATGGTCAATTCTGCCAGTTCAGGAATCTGACTTTGAATGAAAATCGTTACTTTTTCAGGATCTAGTCCAGCTGCAAGATAGTCCAAAGCGACATTTCCAATAGACTCCACAATCGTTTTTGGATCTTTTGCATGATCCGTCAAAGCTTGCTGATCTGCCAAAAAAACAAACATATTATATTCGTCTTTATTTTGTAGCAAGACGCGATTTTTTAAAGAACCTACATAGTGGCCAATATGAAGTTTTCCTGTTGGTCTATCTCCTGTCAAAATGATGGGTTTTGTCATACTCTTCTCCTTAATCGTTATCCCTATCATTATAGCACTTTCTAGTTGAAAATGTTAGTCTTCCCTCTATGTTTGTGACGAAATAACACTTTACTATCTTGTCAACTAAATTTACAAAATTGTAAAAATAAATTGACACTAAAAAAGTTGAATTTTCCCCTATTTTCTAGTAAAATGAAGACATTATAGAAAGAGGAGAATATCATTGCTTACAGTATCAGACGTCTCACTACGTTTTAGTGATCGAAAATTGTTTGACGATGTCAATATCAACTTTACAGAAGGAAATACATACGGTCTTATCGGTGCCAACGGTGCTGGAAAATCAACCTTTTTAAAAATTTTAGCTGGAGATATTGAACCAACAACTGGTCATATTTCTCTCGGTCCTGATGAACGTTTGTCCGTTTTGCGTCAAAATCACTTTGACTATGAAGACGAACGGGTCATCGATGTTGTCATTATGGGAAATGAAAAGCTCTACAACATTATGAAAGAGAAAGATGCTATCTACATGAAAGAAGATTTTTCTGATGAAGACGGCGTTCGTGCAGCTGAACTTGAAGGTGAATTTGCCGAACTCGGTGGATGGGAAGCAGAAAGTGAAGCATCTCAATTGCTTCAAAATCTAAATATTTCAGAAGACCTTCATTATCAAACGATGAGCGAGTTAGCTAACGGAGATAAAGTGAAAGTTCTCCTAGCTAAAGCACTTTTTGGTAAACCAGATGTCCTTCTTTTAGACGAACCAACCAATGGTCTCGATATTCAATCCATTACCTGGTTAGAAGATTTTCTGATTGATTTTGAAAATACGGTTATCGTTGTATCCCATGACCGCCACTTTTTGAATAAAGTCTGCACCCATATGGCAGATCTTGACTTTGGAAAAATTAAACTTTACGTCGGAAACTATGATTTCTGGAAAGAATCTTCTGAACTTGCAGCAAAATTACAAGTAGATAGAAACGCAAAAGCTGAAGAAAAAATTAAACAATTGCAAGAGTTTGTCGCACGATTCTCAGCCAACGCTTCAAAATCAAAACAAGCAACATCTCGTAAAAAAATGCTTGACAAGATTGAGTTAGAAGAAATTGTTCCATCTAGTCGGAAGTACCCATTTATCAACTTTAAGGCGGAACGAGAAATCGGTAACGATCTCTTGACAGTTGAAAATCTTTCTGTCAAGATCGACGGAGAAACCATCCTTGACAATATCAGCTTTATCTTGCGTCCTGGTGATAAAACCGCTCTTATCGGACAGAACGATATTCAAACAACCGCTTTGATCCGTGCATTGATGGATGATATTGAATATGAAGGAACTGTTAAGTGGGGGGTCACAACTAGTCGTTCTTATCTACCCAAGGACAACAGTCGAGATTTTGCTGGTGGTGAAAGTATTCTTGATTGGCTTCGTCAATTTGCAAGTAAAGAAGAAGATGACAACACTTTCCTTCGTGGTTTCTTAGGACGGATGCTCTTTTCAGGTGACGAAGTTAACAAGTCTGTCAACGTCTTGTCAGGAGGAGAAAAAGTTCGTGTCATGTTGTCTAAATTGATGCTCCTTAAATCAAACGTTCTTGTGCTAGATGATCCAACCAATCACTTGGATTTGGAGTCTATTTCAAGTTTGAATGATGGATTGAAGAATTTTAAAGAATCAATTATCTTTGCCAGCCATGACCACGAATTCATTCAAACACTCGCCAACCATATTATCGTTCTTTCAAAAAACGGCGTGATCGATCGCATTGATGAAACCTATGATGAGTTTCTTGAAAATGAAGAAGTTCAAGCAAAAGTGAAAGAACTTTGGAGTCAATAATAAAAATAAAGAGCCCTGAAATAATGATTTCAGGCTCTTTCAGTAGAAATATATGAATAAAACAAAGCTAAAAACATCCCTTTTTATAGTATCTTCTTTCCTGATTCCAGCTATCATGATGTTCTGTATTTACCTCTCACAAGGAATCTACTGGAACAGTGATACATCCCCATTATTAGGAGATGGTTATCATCAGTATGTCATTTTTGATACCACACTTCGAAATATTTTACATGGGACAGATAGCCTATTTTATAATTTTCAAAGTGGATTAGGTATTAATTTCTATGCACTTAGTAGCTATTATCTAGGAAGTTTCTTTTCTCCTCTTGTCTACTTCTTTAATGCACAATCCATGCCGAATGCTGTTTATCTCATCACTCTTCTAAAATTTGGTGCAATTGGTCTGAGTACTTATATTAGTCTACATGGGATGTTTTCTAAAATCCCTAGAAGCCTGGTTCTCACCCTTTCAACATCCTTTGCTCTGATGAGCTTTGCCATTAGTCAAATTGAAATTAAAACTTGGCTAGATGTTTTTATCTTAGCACCATTGATTCTTTATGGATTCAAAAAATTAATTCACAATGAGGGAGAGATTCTCTATTTTATCAGCTTAACCAGCTTGTTTATCCAAAATTATTATTTTGGGTTTATGATGTCTATTTTTCTCATTTTATGGTACTTGACACAACTGTCATGGAACATAAAGGAAATTGGAAAACGTTTCTTCCATTTTGTGATTGTATCTCTTTTATCAGTTATAACAAGTCTTGTGATGTTATATCCAACCTTCTTAGATTTACGCACTCATGGAGAAAATTTTTCAAAGGTTGACAGTATCTTTACAGAAAAAAGTTGGTATCTTGACGTATTTGCAAAAAATTTTATTGGAAGTTTTGACACTACTAAATATGGATCCATTCCAATGATCTACGTAGGGCTATTTCCACTGCTACTAGCAATCACCTTTTTCTTTGTAAAGTCGATCAAGTTTCACGTGAAACTTTCTTACTTTATACTATTGACCTTTCTTGTTTTGAGTTTTCGTTTTCAAATATTAGATCTCCTTTGGCAAGGTATGCACGCGCCAAATATGTTTCTTCATCGATACTCTTGGATTTTTTCTTTGACGATTATTCTAATGGCAGGAGAAGTTCTAAATCGAATGGAGGAGATCACTTGGATTCGTTTTAGTCTTGCTAGTTTCCTCCTTATTCTAGGATTTGGAGCAACTGTCCTTTTCAGCAGTCACTATAAATTTTTAGATGCTGTCAATTTCATTGTTACTTTTGAATTTTTAATCGCCTTCTATTTAGTGTGTTTAGGTTTTATCTTAAAAAAAATACCGCCTAGACTTTTCTATCTTTCAATCCTTTTTTTCTCCATCTTTGAATTATCGGTGAATAGTTATTATCAAATAGAAGGAATTGCGAATGAATGGGTCTTTGCTTCTCGGTCATCCTACGAACGCGACTTAAAAGCTATCCAATCCTTAGTAAGAGGAAAGACTGACTCAAATTATCGGACTGAGATTCTACAGCCACAAACAGGCAATGATAGCATGAAGTATGGTTATAATGGAATTTCTCAATTTTCATCTGTACGAAATACGGATGCTAGCTCGACATTGGACAAACTTGGATTTAAATCTGAAGGAACCAACCTCAATCTTCGGTACCAAAATAATTCTATTTTAATGGATAGTCTATTTGGTGTTCGCTATAATTTGAGCAAACAACCTGTTCAAAAATTTGGATTTAAAGAGATTGCAACTAAAAACGGAGTCTCACTTTCAGAAAATGAATATGCCTTACCAATCGCCTTTTTGTCAGCAAAAACTTATAAAAATGCTTCCTTTACAAATTTAACACTGGATAATCAAACACGATTCATCCATCAAATCACAGATAAAAAATATAAATTTTATAAGAAATTAAATATTCTCTCGCCTACTTCACAAAATAGTACATCTTCGTTGCAAACTGCAAAAATTGAAGAAGATAGTCATCTATCCTACGCAAGTATTCAATATGAAGTAACGGTTCCTGCCCATAGTCAACTGTATGTCAATGTTCCAAATTTACATTTTTCAAATGATGATCGAAAAGATATTGAAATCGACTACAATGGACAGACCCAACGCTATACCATTGATAATGCCTTTCCATTCTTTTCGATTGGCTATTTTGACACAGAGGAAACGGTTACTATTCGTATGAGTTTCCCAGAAAATTCGACGGTTTCCTTTGATACACCAGAATTTTTTGCTCTAAATCTCGACCAATATATACAAGCTATCACCACCATTCGTCAGCAAGAAGTTGCTATTCACAAAAAGAAAAATAAATTGGTGGCAGCCTATAACGCAAATAGAGATACTACTCTGATTTTTACAC
Source organism: Streptococcus sp. W151 (assembly GCF_053010205.1). Taxonomy (NCBI): domain Bacteria; kingdom Bacillati; phylum Bacillota; class Bacilli; order Lactobacillales; family Streptococcaceae; genus Streptococcus; species Streptococcus sp. W151. The sequence continues at coordinate 110,389 of NZ_JBRKNT010000004.1, forward strand.
TGCCTTATGATAAAGGCTGGTCAGCTAAACAAAATGGGAAACCTATCCACATTCATCGTATCCAGAAAGGATTAATGGGAGTTCGTGTTCCAAAAGGATCTGGAACAGTCACTTTAACATTTGTTCCTCAAGGCTTCGTTGAAGGACTCATTGCCTTTTTCCTTGGAATCGTTCTCTTTTTCCTCTACGAATGGAGACAGATAAAAAGACGAAAAAGCTAAGAAATATGACTATCGTTTTTATAAATAGAAGGCTAGGATAGCAATTATCCTAGCCTTTTTTCAAAACAAAAAAACACCCAAATGGGTGCTATACTAGCTCCGCCAGTAGGACTCGAACCTACGACATCATGATTAACAGTCATGCGCTACTACCAACTGAGCTATGGCGGAATGAGATATAGTCCGTACGGGATTCGAACCCGTGTTACCGCCGTGAAAAGGCGGTGTCTTAACCCCTTGACCAACGGACCATATATTCATTAACAGAACATATCCCATTATATCAGAATTTAACTAATTGTCAAGCACTAAATTCTAAATTTTGCTCTTCGATTAATTTTTTGACACGTTTGATATTGCTTCTTGAGATTGGACAAGAATACCCTTCTTTCAACAACAACTGTTTCCTTTTCTTATCCATTCCAACGATCATACTTCTATTCACGATGTAAGATTGATGGGGACTGAAATATCTCTCCTCCACATCTTTCTCCAAGACATCTGATAAACTTCCTGCAATTTCTTTTTGAAAATTTTTCCCAACTAAGTTTAATTTATAAGCAGAACCAACAGTTTCAATATAAAGAATATCTTTAAATGGAATTTTTATCTTTTTATCCTTAAAGTCATACTCAAAATAATCTGTCAAATCATCATTTCCAATTTGAATAGTTGTTAGGTACTCAATACACTCCTTGATTTTTAATCTAAATAAATCTTCATTCAAATTTTTATCAATAAAATCCAAGGCAGATACTTTATAACGATAGGTAATCGAAGCGAATTCTGATTTTGTAGTAATAAAAACAATAATGGCATAAGGATTTGCTTCTCGTATTTTTTGAGCAATTTCTAGCCCACAGTACTCATTATCTTGGATATGAATATCTAGAAAATATAATTGGTGGATATCCGAATGCTGGATATAATTTTCAAATTCCGTAATTTTACCAGTAGAAATCACGTCAAGTTTAATTTCTAATTCCTTAGCAATTTCTGCAATGTGTTTTTCTACCCGTATCTGTTGAGAGAGCTCGTCTTCTAATAAAAAAATCTTCATTCTTGTTCATATCCTCCAATCTTCAAAACTTGTAAAAAACGATTTTCTTGCAATTCTGTTTCTAAAAACATCGTTCCATAATTTGCTAAGATTTTTCTCACATTATTTAATCCTAGTCCTCTATTTTCTCCTTTTGTCGAATAACCTTCTTCATATATTTTCTTGATATCAAAAGTGATTTCATTTGTTGTATTATGAATCACTAAGTAAACAATTTTTGAAATAGAAAAAATAGCAACATGAACTTTCTTTTCTTCCGCTTCTTTTGAAGCTTCCAAAGCATTTGTCACCAGAATTCCAACAATTCTTACGATATCTAATAAATCAACTGGTAGTTGCTCAATTGGTTCACTTGTTTCAAAGGTCATTTCTACCCCAGCATCTCTTGCATCCAACCAGCCTCGAATCAAAATACTTCGTAAAGCAGAATCTTTGATATTGACCAAGTTGAAGCCTGATAATTCTTCTGTGTTTATCTCTTTATAACCTTTTTCCAATACTTCTCTATGGATTCTCTGTATTTCTGGAATATTTTCTTCCCTAATAGCTAATGACATAGAAATCACCAAATTTCCCAAATCGTGACGAAATCCCCTAACAATAGAATAGAGGCTTTGAATTTCAGCCATATACCGACTCATTTGTTGCTCAGAAAATTCTTTATACTCCAGTTCTAAATTTTTACGATACTGATCTCGCTCGATTTTCATATGAAATAAGCTGACTACAAAAGAGAAAAAACAAATCGTTGCCAACATACTCCCAAAATTTTTATATTGCGCTTGCTCACTAATCCATAAAGCAAAATTAATCACTACAAATATGGCGAAATAGACACAGATAAGTCTCCTTAAATATTTTTCAAATTCTTTCTCATAAAAAGGAGTGAAATCAAATTCAAATAAGTCAATTAACTTCAAGATGATCACTAAAGAAACCAAACGAATGCACATATTGTAAACAGTCGAGTAAGCTGCTACAAAAGCATCCCCCAACACTGAAGAGACAATTATCGTCAGAAAAGTTGCTGTTCCTTCAACCGCTAAATAAGTAAAAAAAGAATAAAAAATGGCGCACAAGCGATTCGTCCGATTGGCAAAATGATAATAAGGATATAAATAAACCGGCCATAAGAGCATATTTAAATCAGAGAGTCGAATATTTGAAAATAGAGTCACATCTAAAAATACTAAGAGACTTTCAAAAAGAAGAACAAAGGTGCTCAGCAGAAAGATAAATGAAAATTGATGTTCCTGATAGATTTTTTCGTCCACTAATGCAAACGTCAGAACAATGATCCCTCCTAAAAGAAAAGACAAGACTAATGACTGAATCACACAAACTCTCCCATTTTGTTTTTTCTATTTTATTATACTCTAGTATTATTATAAAAAATAAAATTTTATATACAAAAAATTATAATATAAAATAGCCTAAAATTAAAGGGAAACGATAAAATTGTAATCTTTTTAATGTTTTTGTTACAGGATTGAAAACTATTTTACACAATTTATATAATCTATACTTTGCACTATATAGGGATTATTAGTTATTTTTCAAAAAATTCCTAATAAATCATCCCATTGCTATTTGTTTATAGTGAAGTATACAAAAATTAACAGATAATGAAAATTTATACATTTTTACAAAAAGAAAAGATGCAGCAAAAACTGCATCTTTCATTTGATCCCAGCAGGATTCGAACCTGCGACCGTTCGCTTAGAAGGCGAATGCTCTATCCAGCTGAGCTATGAGACCGAACTTACTTCATTTTAGCAGAAAAAGGAAGGAGCGTCAAGGTTATTTATGGTAAGGACTCCCCTGTTGAATCATGAAAGCACGATAGATTTGTTCCACCAACACTAATTTCATCAACTGATGAGGAAGAGTTAATTGACCAAAGCTCATTAATAGATTTCCTCTTTTTTTCACTTCATGAGACAGACCAAGACTGCCTCCAATAACAAAAGTAAGGTTTGAATAACCAGATGTCATAATCTGGTCGATCGTTTGACTAAATTTCTCTGAAGGAAATTGTTTTCCTTCAATAGCCAGTACAATCACATATTCTTTATCTGAAATTTTAGAGAGAATTCGTTCTCCCTCTTTTTCAAGGATTTGTTGATTTTCGAGTTGACTAGCACGATCTGGAGTTTTTTCATCAACTAACTCAACCTGTTCTACTTTCGCAAATCGACCAAGCCTTTTAATATACTCCGCAATCCCATCTTTTAAGTATTTTTCTTTTAATTTTCCAACGGTTATCAATTTTATTTTCATTCTCCTATTGTAGCATAATTCTTTAATTCCACAAATAATCCACAGGTACAGAAAGGAAAGCTGTTCTATAAAGTCCTTTTTAAAGCTATTTCTAAACTAAATGTTACAAGTTATCCACAAATTGTGGATAACTTTAATTATTTAAGTTATAATTAAGAAAGTTTTTCTATACTCTAGACAATTTGATAGCCTTAGGAGGAAAATATGAAATCTTCATCTAATTTACTGAAAAAAGTTGTGAACATAGCCCTCATTTTTGTTGTGGGTTTACTAGGTGGAATTCTTGGAACCTTTTTAATATTGCAAACAACCCATTCTTCTACTTCCAATACTGAAAGTAAACAAGTCCACTCAACCACTGTTAAAACAGCTTACAAAAATACGACTTCAACCAGTGAAGCCGTCGATAAAGTAAAAAATGCTGTGGTTTCTGTGATCACTTATTCTGATTCTTCGAATCAAGGATTGTTTGAAAAAGAAGACAATTCAGACTCACAAATTTCTAGTGAAGGTTCTGGGGTCATTTATAAAAAAGAAGGAAAATATGCTTACCTTGTTACCAATACCCATGTGATCAATGGTGCAAAAAAAGTAGATATTCTCTTAGCAGATGGTAATAAAGTCCCTGGAGAAGTAGTTGGATCAGATGTCTATTCCGATATTGCAGTAGTTCGCATCAGTGCGGATAAAGCAAAGGCAGTAGCTGAATTCGGAGATTCAAACCAATTAACGGTCGGTGAGACTGCGATTGCAATCGGTAGCCCTCTTGGAACTGATTATGCTAATTCTGTTACCCAAGGAATTATTTCTAGCCAAGGTCGCAATGTGAAATTGAAAGCCGATAATGGACAAAATATCTCTACACGCGCCTTACAAACAGATGCTGCCATCAACCCAGGGAATTCTGGAGGTCCATTAATCAATATTCAGGGACAAGTCATCGGAATTACCTCCAGTAAAATTTCAAATAACGGACAAACTTCAGTAGAAGGAATGGGCTTTGCAATTCCTGCAAATGATGTTGTCAATATTATCAAACAACTAGAAGAAAAAGGAAAAGTGGTTCGACCAGCTCTTGGAATCCAAATGATGGATTTATCTAATCTTTCAACTTCTGATTTAAGCCAATTAAAACTTCCTGAAAAAATCTCTGGAGGAGTACTGGTTCGTTCAACACTTGAAAATATGCCGGCTTCAGATAAATTGCAACGCTACGATGTGATCACAAAGATAGACGATACAACTATCGAGTCAACTGCAGATTTACAATCTGCCCTCTATTCTCACCAAATCAATGATACGATCAAGATCACATTCTATCGTGATGGAAAACAACAAACAACTTCCATCAAATTGACAAAATCAACTGAAGATCTAAGCAATTAACTTTCACTTTCTTGACATACTTGTAAACACACCTTTACGAATTTGTAAAGGTGTGTTATTCTATTCATAAGATGGAAAAATTAGAAAAGATAGCGGTAAAGGACATTCGAACTAATCCTTTCCAACCAAGAAAAGTATTTGATCAAGAAAAATTAGAAGAACTGGCTCAGTCAATCAAAGAAAATGGCTTAATTCAACCCATTATTGTCAGAAAATCTCCGATTATTGGTTTTGAATTACTTGCAGGTGAAAGACGTTTTAGAGCTTCAAAAATTGCTGGATTAAAGCTTGTTCCTGCGATTATTAAAGAGTTAACAGATCAAGAAATGATGCGACAAGCCATTATCGAAAATCTTCAACGTGAAGATCTCAATCCAATCGAAGAAGCTATATCCTACCAGAAGCTAGTTGATCATGGCTATAAGCACGACCAAATCGCTCAATTTATAGGGAAATCTAGACCTTATATCAGCAATATGCTTCGCTTGTTACATCTAGCTCCCTCTGTTCAAGAGGCAGTCATTCAAAATGATATTTCTTCGGCTCACGCGCGTGTTCTCGTTCCTCTTGATGAAGAAGAGCAGCGCTTTTGGTTGGAGCGAATCAAACAGGATCATTTAAATGTTCGAACATTAGAGAACAAGATCAGTTCAAAAAGAAAACAGAAAAATAAAAAAGTAAAAGAAAATTTCCTACTAGAAGAGGAACAACGATTGAAAAAAATATTGGGAACAGAAGTGACGATACACTCCTCTTCGCAAAATAAAGGAACTATCCAAATTTCTTTTTCAAGTCTCGATGAATACCAACGAATTATCAACAGCCTAAAATAAGGCTGTTATTTTTATTTTTGTATTGACAAGTTTTTCCACCATAATAATCTTTTGCAAATATCATAAAAATAAGGATATTCTCTAGTTATCCCCACTTTGTGGATAACTTTTAAAAACAATGTGAATTTAAATCCACAACCTGTGGAAAAGTTTGAAAATATAATTTTCTTTTCTAAAATTTAGCCTGTGGAAAACTATTTTCGTTTGTGGTAGAATAGGAGTAAGTATGATTTGATACAATTCAAGAAAAGGAGGGAAGTCTGATAGTGTCACAAGAAGAGCAATTTTGGTCTCGTTTTTTAGAATTAGCCCAATTACAACTAAAAGATAGTGCGTATGACTTTTTTGTCGCTGATTCAAAATTAGTCAAAATTGATGGAGAGGCAGCTACCATTTATCTTGATGGAAATTATAAAGAATTGTTTTGGGAAACAAATCTAAAAAATGCTTTGATCACAGCCAGCTTTGAAGTCTACAATACAGATTTGAAATTCCATTTCGTTTTTGAAGATACCGAAGAAATTCCTAGTAATCATAGCAGTGAGAATAGGAGACTGTCTTCAGGTAGCTTAACAACCGAACCGTTACCTAAAATTGATACAGGTCTGAAATCGAAGTATACCTTTGATAATTTTGTGCAAGGGGATGGAAATATTTGGGCGAAAGCAGCAGCGCTTGCAGTTTCTGAAAATCTTGCAACAACTTACAACCCTCTCTTTATCTATGGTGGACCAGGGCTTGGAAAGACTCACCTATTGAATGCAATTGGAAATCAAATCCTAGAAAATATTCCAAATGCACGGGTTAAGTATGTCCCAGCAGAAACCTTTATTAATGAATTTTTAGAGCACCTTCGATTAGGAGAAATGAAGACGTTTAAGAATACCTATCGAAGTTTAGATCTTTTATTGATCGATGATATCCAGTCACTTGGTGGTAAAAAAGTCACGACTCAAGAGGAATTCTTTAATACCTTTAATGCCCTCCATAGCGACAACAAACAGATTGTTCTAACAAGTGATCGAAGTCCGGATCATTTAGATAGTCTTGAAGAGCGGTTAGTTACTCGTTTCAAATGGGGACTAACTCAAAATATAACACCACCTGATTTTGAAACTCGGATTGCCATCTTACGGAATAAAATTGAAGATCTAGACTATATTTTTCCTAATGACACACTAGAATATCTAGCTGGTCAGTTTGATTCAAATGTCCGAGACTTAGAGGGGGCCTTAAATGACATTTCTTTAATGGCGAAGGTAAAGAAACTAAAAGAAATTACGATCGATGTTGCAGCTGAAGCTATTCGAGCTCGTAAAAATGATAATAGCAAGACGCTTGTCATCCCTATTGAAAAAATTCAGGAAGCAGTTGGAGCCTTCTATGGAGTCAGTGTAAAAGAAATCAAAGGTTCTCGAAGAGTTCAGAATATTGTCCTAGCACGACAAGTGGCTATGTATCTTTCAAGAGAGATGACGGACAACTCACTTCCTCGAATCGGAAAAGAATTCGGTGGGAAAGACCACACAACTGTCATTCATGCCTATGAAAAAATTAAAAGTATGGTCGATACAGATGATAATCTTCGACTCGAAATTCAAAGCATCAAGAAAAAATTAAATTAATCTGTGGATAACTTTCTATAAACTTCTAGGGGTTATGCACAATTTTTAAACAAGTAACTTTTCAAGTCGTAGATAGGATTCTGAGAGTTTTCCACAACTTCCACACAACCTACTATTACTATTAACTTACTAATAATAAAATAAATAAAAGGAATGACCATGATAAATTTCTCTATTAACAAAACTTTATTTTTACAAGCACTAAATACTACAAAAAGAGCGATCAGTTCAAAAAATGCTATTCCAATCCTCTCAACAATTAAAATAGATGTAACTCCAGAAGGAGTTGCCTTATCAGGATCGAATGGCCAAATTTCAATTGAAAACTTTATTTCTATTAAAGATGAAAATGCAGGTTTATTAGTGACTTCTCCAGGTTCTATTTTATTGGAAGCAACTTTCTTTATTAATGTGGTTTCAAGTTTACCAGATGTTACTTTAGATTTTAAAGAGATTGAACAAAAACAAGTTCTCTTAACAAGTGGTAAATCAGAAATTACACTTAAAGGAAAAGATGCAGATCAATACCCACGTATCCAAGAAATTGCTGCAAGTAATCCATTAGTTTTGGAAACAAAATTATTAAAACAATTGATTAATGAAACGGCATTTGCAGCAAGTGTACAAGAGAGTCGTCCAATCTTGACAGGCGTTCACTTTGTTTTATCAGATAATAAAGAGCTAAAAACAGTAGCAACAGACTCTCACCGTATGAGTCAAAAAGTGATTACACTGGAGAAAAATGGAGACAACTTTGATGTCGTCATCCCAAGTCGTTCTCTTCGTGAATTCACCTCTGTCTTTTCTGATGATATTGAAACCGTTGAAGTTTTCTTTGCTAACAATCAAATCCTCTTTAGAAGTGAACACATTAGTTTCTATACCCGTTTGCTAGAAGGAAATTACCCTGATACAGATCGTCTCATTCCAACAGAGTTCAATACAGAGGCAACCTTCAATGTGGCCAACCTTCGATTTGCAATGGAGCGTGCTCGTCTTCTTTCAAATGCAACTCAAAACGGAACGGTTAAATTAGAGTTCAAAAATGGAGTGGTTTCTTCCCACGTTCATTCACCAGAAGTTGGACGAGTAAATGAAGAAATCGATACTAACGCTGTGTCAGGAGAGGATTTGTCAATCAGCTTTAATCCAACTTATTTGATTGAGGCGCTAAAAGCTATTGACAGTGAACAAGTTGTAATTCGTTTCATTTCTTCTGTTAGACCATTTACATTGGTTCCGGAAGGAAATGAACAAGGGTTCATTCAATTAATTACGCCAGTTCGCACAAATTAACATAGGTGAATCATGTATACGTTAGGTGATTTTGTAGAAATGAAAAAGCCTCACGCTTGTGTGATAAAAGAAACAGGCAAGAAGGCAAATCGTTGGGAAATTACGCGACTTGGTGCAGATATAAAAATCAAGTGTAGCAATTGTGATCATGTGGTCATGATGAGTCGCCATGATTTTGAACAGAAAATGAAGAAAGTACTATAAAAGGTTCAGTCACTTATGTGACCGAACCTTTTCAATTATTTTAATTCTTCAAATTTTCCATTTTTAACTTCTTTGAAACCACTTTGTTTTAACATATCAACAGTTGACTTGTAGCTGACATAGTCGACTTTTTTATCTTGTCGGGTAGTCAATAAATTCTTTTCAATCAGTTGATCTAAATTTGCTTTTTCATAATTGAGAGTTGTTGTTTCAACCATGTATTTATCATTGAACTCAGCAGAATGAGTAAATCCTTTGACGTCTTTGTTATCTTCCTCGTATTTGTCAACTATTTCTTTTAATTGATCTTTTGCAACTCCAGCTTCTTTGTAGTAAATAGTATTAATGGTTTGGTTACTAATTGTTTTATCGCCTTTGTGTTCAAATGTTACTCGAATATCTACTTTTCCATCTTGGTTAATCTTTTGAAGATAGGATTTTTGAACAGATTGTTGTCCACAAGCTCCAAGAAGAAAGAGTGTAAAGATAGCGATTAAAGAAAGGAAAATAGATTTCCATGTTTGTTTTTTCATCTGAAAAACTCCTTTGTTAGTTGTTAAATAAAGTATACCATATTTACCTTTTTAGAACGTTACAGTTTGATGAAAAATTCTAGTTTCAAAGGTGATGAAATATTTCATTTTTCATCACTTGTCTTTTGAATTATGTTATAATAAAAGAGATTGAAATTTGAACGGAGAAAAAGAAAAAATGGCATTAACAGCAGGTATCGTTGGCTTACCAAATGTTGGTAAATCAACCCTATTTAACGCAATTACAAAAGCAGGAGCAGAGGCCGCAAACTATCCCTTTGCGACCATTGATCCAAACGTCGGGATGGTAGAAGTTCCAGATGAACGCCTCCAAAAATTGACGGAAATGATTACTCCTAAGAAGACAGTTCCGACCACTTTTGAATTTACCGATATTGCTGGGATTGTGAAAGGAGCTTCTAAAGGGGAAGGACTTGGTAACAAATTCCTAGCCAATATCCGTGAAGTGGATGCTATTGTCCATGTGGTACGTGCTTTTGATGATGAAAATGTCATGCGGGAGCAAGGGCGTGAAGATGCCTTTGTTGATCCACTGGCAGATATTGATACCATCAATTTAGAATTAATTTTAGCTGACCTAGAGTCTGTCAATAAACGTTATGCGCGTGTAGAAAAAATCGCTCGTACACAAAAAGATAAGGATTCTGTTGCTGAATTTAATGTTCTACAAAAAATCAAACCAGTTCTTGAAGATGGTAAATCAGCTCGGACCATTGAATTCACTGAGGAAGAACAAAAAGTGGTGAAAGGACTTTTCCTTTTGACTACCAAACCAGTTCTTTATGTAGCAAATGTGGATGAAGATCTTGTTGCAGATCCAGACTCTATTGACTATGTGAAGCAAATTCGTGACTTTGCGGCAACAGAGAATGCGGAAGTAGTGGTGATTTCTGCGCGTGCTGAGGAAGAAATTTCTGAGCTAGATGATGCAGATAAACAAGAATTTTTAGAGGCAATTGGCTTAACAGAGTCTGGAGTCGATAAACTCACGCGTGCAGCTTACCACTTGTTGGGACTTGGCACTTATTTCACAGCTGGTGAAAAAGAAGTGCGTGCTTGGACCTTCAAACGTGGCATGAAAGCTCCTCAAGCTGCTGGAATCATCCACTCTGACTTTGAAAAAGGATTTATTCGTGCCGTGACCATGTCCTATGATGATTTGGTGAAATACGGTTCTGAAAAGGCTGTAAAAGAAGCGGGACGCTTGCGCGAAGAAGGAAAAGAATATGTTGTCCAAGACGGGGACATCATGGAATTCCGTTTCAATGTTTAAGAAAGTTAAAAAGATATAAAGGTTGGAAAAAATATTTCCAACCCTTTTAGTGTTTTGAAAGGAAAGAGATGACGAAATTAATTGTTGGATTGGGAAATCCAGGTGATAAGTATGTTGAAACCAAACACAATGTAGGCTTTATGTTAGTTGATCAAATGGCAAAGTCTTTAAATCTTACTTTCTCCCATGATAAGATTTTTCAAGCTGATATTGCCTCAACATTTTTGAATGGCGAAAAGGTTTATTTTGTAAAGCCAACCACTTTCATGAATGAGAGTGGAAAAGCAGTCCATGCTCTTCTGACTTATTATGGTCTGGATATTGAAGATCTTTTGGTTGTTTACGATGATTTAGATATGGAAATTGGCAAGATTCGTCTTCGAGCTAAAGGATCAGCTGGAGGTCATAACGGAATCAAATCGATTATCAATCATATTGGAACTCAGACTTTTTATAGAATTAAGATTGGAATTGGAAGACCTAAGCAGGGTATGTCAGTTGTTCATCATGTCTTAGGAAAATTTGATAAAGACGATTACATCACCATTCTACAAACAATCGATCGAGTAGAAGAAGCAGTTAACGATTACTTGGTAGAAGAAAATTTTGAAAGAAGCATGCAGAAATACAACGGGTAAGTAGATGAATGTAATTGATTTAGTGAGTCAAAACTCCAACCTTCTATCCTGGCAACAAGGTTTGCAGAAAAATAATAGAGAATTGATCTTAGGATTATCTGCGACTACTAAGGCTATTGTAATGGCTTCAGCCTTTGATTCTATTGAAAAAGCAGTCCTCATCACCTCCAGTTATAACGAAGCGGAACGATTGGCTAGTGATTTTATTGCTTTACTTGGAGAGGATAAGGTCCATACATTTTTGGGAGATGATAACCCTTTAGCAGAATTTGTTTTTGCTTCACAAGAAAGGCAATTTGCACGATTAGAGGCTTTGAATTTTTTATGTCAAGAGGATCGTCAAGGTATCCTTGTGACCAATGTGAGTGGTATTAAACTACTGTTACCTTCTCCTAAAGTTTTTGCATCTAGCATTTTTCAATTGAAGGTTGGTCAAGAAATAGACTTAACTATTCTGAGTGAAACATTACAGAAAATTGGCTATCAAAAAGTGGGCCAGGTTTTGCAACAAGGTGAGTTTAGTCTACGAGGAGATATTTTAGATATCTTTGAGATCGACCAACTCCAACCCTATCGGATTGAATTTTTCGGAGATGAGATTGATGGGATCCGAATCTTTGACCCAGAAAGCCAGCGTTCTGTTGAAAATGTCGAAGAAGTTCAACTGAAAGCGGTGAGTGATCTATTATTGCAAGAGGAAGATTTCATCCGTGGTCAGAAGCAAATCGAACAATTGCAAGAACAGAGCGCGAATGAAGAATTTAAATCTTATCTAGCAGAAATTCTAGGAGATATTTCTCAAAGAAAACTCCATACGGATCTTAGAAAATTTATTAGTTTCTTTTATGAGAAACAATATACATTATTTGATTATCTCCCTAAACACACTCCTGTTTTTCTGGATGATTATCAAAAAATAGCCGATCAAATAGCGAGATTTGAACTAGATACAGCTAATTTCTTGACGGAAGATTTACATAAAAATAGAGCTTCTTCTCGCCAAGTTTATTTTGCAGACACCAGTATAATATTACGAAAATATACACCTGCAACTTATTTTTCAAACTTTCAAAAAGGATTGGGAAATCTGAAGTTTGATCATTTGTATCAATTTAATCAATACCCAATGCAGGAGTTTTTTGGACAATTTGATTTACTAAAAGAGGAAATTGAACGGTATCGAAAATCAAACTATACGGTTATTGTCCAAGCAAGTTCTCATCACAATCTTCAACAGCTCCATAAAAATTTAGAAGAGTATGGAATTCGATTAGATTATATCGATGGGGATGCGATCATCCCTCAAGCTAGTCAATTAATTGTTGGAGGACTAGCTCACGGTTTTCAATTTGTTGATGAAAAAATTGTCTACATTACAGAGTCAGAGATTTATCAGAAAAAAATCAAGCGAAAGATTCGCAGGCAAAATATTTCCAATGCAGAACGTCTAAAAAATTATAATGAACTGGAAAAAGGGGACTATGTTGTTCACCAAGTTCATGGTATTGGTCAATATTTGGGAATTGAAACGATTGAAATTTCGGGTGTCCATCGTGATTATGTCTCCATTCAATATCAAAATGGAGATCGCATCTCGATTCCTGTCGATCAGATTCAGATGTTGTCCAAATACGTTGCAAGTGATGGAAAAACGCCAAAAATTAACAAATTAAACGATGGTCGTTTCCAAAAAACGAAGCAAAAGGTTCAGACCCAGGTGGAGGATATTGCGGATGATTTGATAAAACTCTATGCAGAGCGTAGTCAATTAGAAGGTTTTGCTTATTCTTCAGATGACGAAAATCAAGAAGCTTTTGAACAAGATTTTCCATATATTGAAACAGATGATCAGTTGCGCTCCATTGAAGAAATCAAAAAAGATATGGAATCGAATCGTCCGATGGACCGACTGCTGGTTGGAGACGTCGGTTTTGGGAAAACAGAAGTTGCTATGCGAGCAGCCTTTAAGGCAGTAAATGATCATAAACAAGTAGCAGTGCTGGTTCCTACGACTGTTCTTGCCCAACAACATTATGCCAATTTTAAGGAGCGTTTTGAAGCTTTTGCGGTAGAAGTTGCTGTTTTAAGTCGTTTCCAGAGTAAAGCAGAGCAGAAGGAAACGCTTGAAAAATTGAAAAAAGGACGAGTGGACATTATTATTGGAACTCACCGGTTATTGTCTAAAGATGTCGTCTTTTCAGACTTGGGCTTGATTGTGATCGATGAAGAGCAACGTTTTGGAGTAAAGCATAAAGAAACCTTGAAAGAATTGAAAAAAAAGGTGGATGTGCTTACCTTGACAGCTACCCCTATTCCTCGGACGCTCCATATGTCTATGCTAGGAATTCGAGATTTGTCTGTCATTGAAACACCTCCAACTAATCGGTATCCTGTGCAAACTTTTGTATTAGAGACCAATCCAACTATTATTCGAGATGCTGTGTTGCGGGAGATAGATCGTGGAGGTCAAGTGTACTATCTTTACAATAAGGTAGATACGATTGAGCAAAAAGTATCCGAGTTAAAAGAGTTGATTCCAGAGGCTTCGATTGGCTTTGTTCATGGCCAAATGAGTGAAGTTCGCCTAGAAAATACCTTGTTGGATTTCATTAATGGCGAATACGATGTCTTAGTGACGACAACCATTATTGAGACAGGTGTGGATATTCCAAATGCCAATACACTCTTTATTGAAAATGCGGATCATATGGGACTTTCAACTCTTTATCAACTAAGAGGTCGTGTGGGACGAAGCAACCGAATCGCTTATGCTTATTTGATGTATCGTCCAGACAAATCTCTTACAGAAGTGTCTGAAAAACGTTTAGAAGCTATTAAAGGTTTTACTGAGTTGGGGTCTGGATTTAAAATTGCTATGCGAGATCTATCGATCCGTGGAGCAGGAAATATCCTTGGAGCTTCTCAATCTGGTTTCATCGATTCAGTTGGTTTTGAAATGTATTCTCAATTGTTAGAAGAAGCTATTGCTAAGAAACAAGGCCAAGAGCATCGCAGGCAAAAGAGTAATGCAGAGTTGAACCTTCAAATAGATGCTTATTTACCTAATGAATATATTTCAGATCAACGTCAAAAAATTGAAATTTACAAACAAATTCGTGAAATGAATTCTGCGAGTGACTATGAATACTTGCAAGATGAATTGATTGATCGTTTTGGAGAATACCCAGATGTTGTCGCCTATCTACTTGAAATTGGTTTAGTGAAAGCTTATTTGGATCAAGTCTTTGTCCGTCTTGTTGAGAGAAAACAACAAAAAGTGACAGTGAAATTTGAACCTATTGCCAAACAACTGTTTTTAACACAGGATTATTTCAAAGCTCTGTCAATGACACAGTTGAAGGCACAGATTGCTGAAGAAAAGGGATTGATTGAAGTAATCTTTGATATTCGAAACAAGAAAGATTTTGAAATTTTAGAAGCTCTGAAGCAATTTGGTCAAACCTTATTGGAAATTAAACAGGAAATAGAAGAGAACTAGCAGTTCTTAGCTCATTTTTCGCATTTTATGTATAAAAAATGATACAATACTATGTTAGAGGTGACAGTATGAGATTAGATAAATATTTGAAAGTTTCTCGCATTATTAAGCGTCGCCCTGTTGCAAAGGAAGTTGCAGATAAAGGGCGGATCAAAGTTAATGGAGTATTAGCCAAAAGTTCAACGGATTTGAAAGTGAATGATCAAATTGAAGTTCGTTTTGGAAATAAAGTATTGACGGTTAAAGTCTTGGAAATGTTGGATAGTACAAAAAAAGAAGATGCATCCAAAATGTACGAAATCATTAGTGAAACAAGGATAGAAGAAGATGCCTAAAAATATCGTTCAAATGAACAATAAATATATCAAAGATGAAAGTCAGCGAAAACGTTTTTTAGAAGAAGAAAGAAAAAAACGTAATCGTTTTATGGGACTCGTCTTGATATTGGTCATGTTACTGTTTATTCTTCCAACTTATAATTTAGCCCAGAGCTATCAATCGCTACAAGATAAAAAAGAACAATACAAACAGTTGGAAAAAGAGTATAAAGAGACAAGTGAACAAAAAGAATACCAACAAGACATCGCTAAAAAATTAAAAGACGATGATTACGCAACAAAATATGCACGCGCCAAGTATTCTTTTTCAAAAGATGGTGAATATGTTTATACCATCCCAGATTTACTCCCCCAATAACCGATGGAAAATATTTTACAAACAGTTAAACAATTTCTTGAATTTTCGGATGAAAAATTAGAGGAATTAAAAAAGAAAAACCAAATGATCAAACTTCAAAAGGATGAAAAGGAAAGGAATACAGGTGTCTAAACGATTTCTGCTCCTATTGTTAGTTCCAATTTTATTTATTGGGTCTCAAGCAGCGAGTGTTGAGCAGTCTGAGTCTTCTCAGATAATGGCTCATCCATCAGAACTTTATTTTTCTTCAATTCCAGCGAACCCTAATGTCTATCGCAAAATTTCTATTTTCTCTGATCCTCAGTTGAAAAAAACAAAAGGAGAAATTCTTCCAAATTCACCGTTTACAATCGAACAACTCTTTGTAAATGATGAAGGGAAAGCTGTATTTAAAATAGCAGAGAAAGGGTATGTATTAGCAGATTCTTCTGTCATTTTTTCTGATGTTGTACAAGAAACACAAGAAAAAAAACAAGACATGTGGCTAAAACCTGGTTTTAAAGTGTACGACCGCCCCTTAATAAATGGTGCAAAAGAAAAAAATACACCTCTTTCTCCTTATACAAAAGTGACAGTCTTACGTACTGCTAAGACTTTACGAGATGAGTTTGTGGAGATTGAAGGTCAGGGCTGGGTGAACAAAGCATTCGTCACTGAAAAAGATAATCGAATGGAAAAAGTCCAGGACTTGTTAAATAGTAAATACAATTCTCCTTCGTATGGAATCTATGTAAAACAATTAGCGACTGGAAATACTGCTGGAATAAATCCGCAAAAAGAAATGTATTCTGCCAGTGTAACGAAATTACCATACTTGTATTATGTCCAAGAACAGCTCAATAAAAAAGCCATTTCTCCATCTACAACCTACAAGTATATTCCAGAAGTCAATGACTTTAAAGGTGGTTATGAACCAGAAGGAAGCGGTAGTATTTCAAAAACAGCAGATGGTAAGGAATATAGTGTCCAAGAATTAGTAGATAAGATTGCAAAAGAATCCGATAATGTTGGCCATAATATCTTGAATTATTATGTCACTCATCAATCAGATCAAGATTTCCAAAAAACTTTGGATAAAATTGCAAAAAAACATTGGGATGTTGAAAAAAGAGAAGCATCCGCTGAAATGGCTGGCAATGTTATGGAGGCTGTCTATCAACAGAATGGCTCAATTATTGATGCGCTCTCCTCTACAAAATTCGATGATCAACGGATTGCGCGTGACCTTCCAGTAAAGGTTGCTCATAAAATTGGAGATGCCTATGATTTTAGACATGATGTTGCGATTGTCTACACAAATTCACCCTATGTACTAGCCATTTTTACAGATCATTCAAATTATGATACGATTTCCAATATTTCAAAGGATATCTATGAGGTATTGAAATAATGGAAAAGCGATTTTTAGAGTTTTGTGAAAAACAAGATCTATTTACTTCCCATCGTCGTGTTTTAGTTGCCTTATCGGGTGGATTGGATTCAATGAATCTGTACGAACTTTTAGAAAAGAACAAAGAACGATTGAAAATCCAACTGATACTTGCTCATGTTAATCATGGACAAAGACCAGAATCAGATTTAGAAGAAAGAGAACTTCGAACACTAGCTGACAGGCGCAAGACATGTATCCACGTTGCTCACTATTTGGGTGATTTTACAGAAGCAAAAGCTCGTACCTTTCGTTATGATTTTTTTAGACAGATTATGGAGAAAGAGAATTGTACTGCTTTAGTAACAGGCCATCATGCAAACGATCAAGCTGAAACAACTTTCATGCGCTTGATAAGAGGAACTAAATTACGTCACTTGAGTGGCATTCCTGTACGCCAACCATTTGGAAAAGGTGAATTAATCCGTCCTTTATTGAGTTTTACCAAAGATGAGTTAATGAAAATTCCTCATTTTGAAGACAATAGTAATTACTCACAGGATTATTTTCGCAATCGTGTACGCCATCAATACCTTCCAGAATTTGAAAAAGAAAATCCTCAAATGCAAGCAAGTCTTCGCTATTTAGCAGAGGAAGTGACTCAATGGCACAAAGCACTGAAAGAATTGACTAGCGAGTTTACTATTCAAGATTTAGCTTCTTTTAGAACTTATTCCGATTCTGTCCAGTCTTTCTTATTAGAAGAGTATCTGGCACAATTTCCAGATTTACAACTTGGTAGAGTCCAGTTTCAAGAATTACTAGATTTACTAAGAAAAAAAAGAAATTGTGTCCATTATTTAAAGTCAAATTATGAACTCCATCAAGAATATGATTTCTTTGAAATACAAAAAATCAGTCAAAAGTTGGATGACCAAGTCCTCCCATTTTTGTTAGAATTTGGGAATATCTTTGAGATTGCAAATTATAAATTATCTTTTGGCCACCCATTAGTAGGGAAAAATGTGGAAATTCTTTCTGTTTCACGCGAAACGCCCATCTTAATTAGAAGGCGAGAGGAAGGAGATCAGCTGCTTGTTAATGGCCACCATCAAAAATTAAGGCGGTGGTTTATCAATCATAAAATCCCAATTTCTCTTCGGCAAAAGGCTCTCATTTTAGAACAGAATCATAATATTCTTTCAGTCGTGGGATTGGTAACGAGTGATTTGAGTAAGCCCTCAAAAAGTGGTATAATGAAAGATAGTCTTTATATTCAAAAAATAGATAGGTAAAAACATGTTAGAAAAAGATATAA
The DNA here is from genome assembly GCF_053010205.1 of Streptococcus sp. W151. Lineage (NCBI taxonomy): Bacteria > Bacillati > Bacillota > Bacilli > Lactobacillales > Streptococcaceae > Streptococcus > Streptococcus sp. W151. The sequence continues at coordinate 128,641 of NZ_JBRKNT010000004.1, forward strand.
AAAAAGTATTGGTTTCACATGATGAAATTGTAGAAGCAGCAAAAAAATTGGGTGAAACCCTAACAAAAGAGTATCAAGGAAAAAATCCTATTTTCGTTGGTATTTTGAAGGGTTCTGTTCCATTTATGGCAGAGTTGATCAACCATGTTGATACTCATATTGAATTAGACTTTATGTTGGTGTCAAGTTATCATGGTGGTACAGCAAGTTCAGGTATCATTAATATTATCAAGGATATTGATCAGGATATTACAGGTAGAGATATTTTATTTGTGGAAGATATCATCGATACAGGTAAAACCCTCAAGAGTCTAAAAGAACTCTTTGAAGAACGAAATGCAGCATCTGTGAAGATTGCGACATTATTGGATAAACCTGAAGGACGTTTGGTTGAGATCGAAGCAGATTATACTTGCTTTACGATTCCGAATGAGTTTGTTGTCGGATATGGTTTAGACTATGAAGAAAATTATCGTAACCTACCATATGTTGGTGTATTAAAAGAGGAAGTGTACTCAAAATAGAGGAGACTAGATGAATAACAGAAAAAACAACGGTTTTGTTCGAAATCCTTTTCTGTATTTGTTGATTATTGTAGCGGCTGTGACAGGATTCCAGTACTTTTTTGCGGGTAATGGAGTTGGTCAAAGTCAGCAAATCAACTACACAGAATTGGTCAAGGAAATTAAAAATGATAATGTCAAAACGATCAGTTACCAACCAAATGGTAGTGTGATTGAAATTGCAGGGACCTATAATAAAGCAAAAGAATCAAAAGAAGATACAGGGATTCAATTTTTTACCCCGAGTGTTCAAAAAGTATCTCGCTTTACTAGTGTCATCCTTCCATCTGATATCACCATCAATGAATTACAAAAATTAGCAGCTGACCACAAAGCAGAAATCACTATCAAGCGTGAGAGCTCAAGTGGCATGTGGATAACAATTCTCACTTCAATTGTTCCATTTGTTATCGTCATGTTCTTCTTCTTCTCCATGATGAACCAAGGTGGTGGCGGTGGTGCTCGTGGTGCGATGAACTTTGGTCGTAATAAAGCCCGTGCTGCTAATAAAGAAGATATTAAAGTTCGTTTTTCAGATGTAGCAGGAGCTGAGGAAGAAAAACAAGAACTTGTTGAAGTTGTTGAGTTTTTGAAAGATCCAAAACGCTTTACTAAATTAGGAGCAAGGATTCCAGCAGGTGTGCTTCTTGAAGGCCCTCCAGGAACTGGTAAAACCCTTCTAGCAAAAGCAGTAGCTGGAGAAGCTGGAGTACCATTCTTCAGTATCTCTGGTTCTGACTTTGTTGAAATGTTTGTCGGAGTCGGAGCTAGTCGTGTTCGTTCACTTTTCGAAGATGCTAAAAAAGCAGCCCCAGCCATTATCTTTATCGACGAAATTGATGCCGTTGGGCGTCAACGTGGTGTAGGTCTTGGTGGCGGAAATGATGAACGTGAACAAACCCTCAACCAGCTCCTGATTGAGATGGATGGTTTTGAAGGCAATGAAGGAATCATCGTGATCGCAGCAACCAACCGTTCTGATGTTCTTGACCCTGCCCTTCTTCGTCCTGGCCGTTTTGACCGTAAAGTATTGGTTGGACGTCCAGATGTGAAAGGTCGTGAGGCGATTCTTCGTGTTCATGCTAAAAATAAACCGCTTGCTCAAGATGTCGACTTAAAACTGGTTGCACAACAGACACCAGGATTTGTCGGTGCTGATCTTGAAAATGTTTTGAACGAAGCAGCCTTGGTAGCGGCTCGTCGAAATAAAAAAGTAATTGATGCTGCTGATATTGATGAAGCAGAAGATCGTGTTATTGCAGGTCCATCTAAGAAAGATCGGACGATTTCACAAAAAGAGCGAGAAATGGTTGCTTATCATGAAGCTGGTCATACGATCGTTGGTCTTGTCTTATCAAATGCACGTGTGGTTCATAAAGTTACCATTGTTCCACGTGGTCGCGCAGGCGGTTACATGATTGCCCTTCCTAAAGAAGATCAAATGTTACTTTCTAAAGAAGATATGAAAGAACAATTAGCAGGGCTCATGGGAGGACGTGTTGCCGAAGAAATTATTTTCAATTCGCAAACAACAGGTGCTTCAAATGACTTTGAACAAGCAACCCAAATGGCGCGTGCGATGGTAACAGAATATGGTATGAGTGAAAAACTTGGACCGGTTCAATATGAAGGAAATCATGCGATGTTTGGTGCCCAAAGTCCACAAAAAATGATTTCAGAACAAACAGCTTACGAAATCGATGAAGAAGTTCGTGGTCTGTTGAATGAAGCCCGTAATAAAGCTGCGGAAATTATTCAAGGAAATAGAGAAACGCATAAACTGATTGCCGAAGCTCTATTAAAATATGAAACCTTGGATAGTGTCCAAATTAAATCATTATACGAAACAGGAAAAATGCCCGAAAATTCAGAACATGAATTAGAAGAAGAAGCAAAACCTCTATCCTATGATGAGATTAAGTCAAAATTAGAAGAAAACAACTAATTTAAAAGAAGGAAAATATTTCCTTCTTTTTTTATTAAAAAAGTGTTGACAGAGTAAAAATATTCTGTATAATAGAATATGTTGTAAAAATGGTCCGTTGGTCAAGGGGTTAAGACACCGCCTTTTCACGGCGGTAACACGGGTTCGAATCCCGTACGGACTATCGATAAACTGTCACCAAGTGGCAGTTTTTTTGTGTATTTGAACAAAATAGTTAAAATAATAACCAAATAGTTAAAAAAACGTGCAGAATAGAAAAAAAGTCCAAGAGGCTTCTTTATTTTTATAAAATACAGATAAAAGTAAAGGAGAGCTTATGGAATTTAATAAAATGTATCAAAAAGTAAAATATATCGTAAGAAAATGTGAAAAAGAATATTATATTCAATTATGGGAAAAAGATGATTGGGAACAAGAAGGTCAGCTAACTCTGTTTGAACTTTATCAAAAGAATCCTGAAATTGAAACAAATGAAGAATTACTTTATACATATTTCAAAACAAAATTTAGAAATCATATTAAAGATAAAATAAGACAACAGGAAAGTGATAAAAGAAAAATTAATAGACTTCCATATATCGAAATTGGGGAAATTAGCCACAGAATTTCATCAAGAAAAATATATTTAGACGAACTGGTAGTTCTAAGAGATTCTTTAAAGGATTTTAAAGAAAAATTAACAGTAAAAGAAAAAGAACAATATGAAGCATTACTAACAAACAGAAGATGTCAAGGAAAAGCAAAAATGAAAAAGAAATTAGAGAACTATCTAAAGGATTTTAAAAATTCCATTTAAAAAATGAAATTTAAAAGTGTTTAAAAAAACTTTCAAAAAATAAAATTTTTTGAAAAAAAGTGTTGACAGTAAGTCCAGGTCATGATATACTAATATAGTTGTCGCGAGAGAGCGACAAAGACCTTTGAAAACTGAACAAGACGAACCAATGTGCAGGGCACTATAACGGAAGTTATAGTAACTGAACAATAAAAAACAATAAATCTGTCAGTGACAGAATGAGTTTAAGACAAACAATTATTTTAATGAGAGTTTGATCCTGGCTCAGGATGAACGCTGGCGGCGTGCCTAATACATGCAAGTAGAACGCTGAAGCTTGGTGCTTGCACCGAGCGGATGAGTTGCGAACGGGTGAGTAACGCGTAGGTAACCTGCCTGGTAGCGGGGGATAACTATTGGAAACGATAGCTAATACCGCATAACAGTAGATGTTGCATGACATCTGCTTGAAAGGGGCAAATGCTTCACTACCAGATGGACCTGCGTTGTATTAGCTAGTTGGTGAGGTAACGGCTCACCAAGGCGACGATACATAGCCGACCTGAGAGGGTGATCGGCCACACTGGGACTGAGACACGGCCCAGACTCCTACGGGAGGCAGCAGTAGGGAATCTTCGGCAATGGACGGAAGTCTGACCGAGCAACGCCGCGTGAGTGAAGAAGGTTTTCGGATCGTAAAGCTCTGTTGTAAGAGAAGAACGAGTGTGAGAGTGGAAAGTTCACACTGTGACGGTAACTTACCAGAAAGGGACGGCTAACTACGTGCCAGCAGCCGCGGTAATACGTAGGTCCCGAGCGTTATCCGGATTTATTGGGCGTAAAGCGAGCGCAGGCGGTTAGATAAGTCTGAAGTTAAAGGCTGTGGCTTAACCATAGTACGCTTTGGAAACTGTTTAACTTGAGTGCAGAAGGGGAGAGTGGAATTCCATGTGTAGCGGTGAAATGCGTAGATATATGGAGGAACACCGGTGGCGAAAGCGGCTCTCTGGTCTGTAACTGACGCTGAGGCTCGAAAGCGTGGGGAGCAAACAGGATTAGATACCCTGGTAGTCCACGCCGTAAACGATGAGTGCTAGGTGTTGGGTCCTTTCCGGGACTCAGTGCCGCAGCTAACGCATTAAGCACTCCGCCTGGGGAGTACGACCGCAAGGTTGAAACTCAAAGGAATTGACGGGGGCCCGCACAAGCGGTGGAGCATGTGGTTTAATTCGAAGCAACGCGAAGAACCTTACCAGGTCTTGACATCCCTCTGACCGCTCTAGAGATAGAGCTTTCCTTCGGGACAGAGGTGACAGGTGGTGCATGGTTGTCGTCAGCTCGTGTCGTGAGATGTTGGGTTAAGTCCCGCAACGAGCGCAACCCCTATTGTTAGTTGCCATCATTCAGTTGGGCACTCTAGCGAGACTGCCGGTAATAAACCGGAGGAAGGTGGGGATGACGTCAAATCATCATGCCCCTTATGACCTGGGCTACACACGTGCTACAATGGCTGGTACAACGAGTCGCGAGTCGGTGACGGCAAGCTAATCTCTTAAAGCCAGTCTCAGTTCGGATTGTAGGCTGCAACTCGCCTACATGAAGTCGGAATCGCTAGTAATCGCGGATCAGCACGCCGCGGTGAATACGTTCCCGGGCCTTGTACACACCGCCCGTCACACCACGAGAGTTTGTAACACCCGAAGTCGGTGAGGTAACCATTTGGAGCCAGCCGCCTAAGGTGGGATAGATGATTGGGGTGAAGTCGTAACAAGGTAGCCGTATCGGAAGGTGCGGCTGGATCACCTCCTTTCTAAGGAAAAGGAAACCTGTACGTTGGTCTTGTTTAGTTTTGAGAGGTCTTGTGGGGCCTTAGCTCAGCTGGGAGAGCGCCTGCTTTGCACGCAGGAGGTCAGCGGTTCGATCCCGCTAGGCTCCATTAACACTTTAGTAGTGTTAAGTTTGAACATTGAAAATTGAATATCTATATCAAATAGTAACAAGAAAATAAACCGAAACGCTGTAAATATTTAAAGAGTTTAGGTCGCAAGACCAAAAATAAGGTTAAGTTAATAAGGGCGCACGGTGGATGCCTTGGCACTAGAAGCCGAAGAAGGACGTGACAAACGACGAAATGCTTTGGGGAGCTGTAAGTAAGCGACGATCCAGAGATGTCCGAATGGGGGAACCCACTAGCTAATGGCTAGTACTCCTATCTGTTAAGGATAGGTAGAGGAAGACGCAGTGAACTGAAACATCTAAGTAGCTGCAGGAAGAGAAAGCAAAAGCGATTGCCTGAGTAGCGGCGAGCGAAACGGCAGGAGGGCAAACCGAAGAGTTTACTCTTCGGGGTTGTAGGACTGCAATGTGGACTTAAAGAGTATAGAAGAATGACATGGGAAGGTCAGCCAAAGAGAGTAAGAGCCTCGTATTCGAAATAGTCTTTATACCTAGCAGTATCCTGAGTACGGCGGGACACGAGAAATCCCGTCGGAATCTGGGAGGACCATCTCCCAACCCTAAATACTCTCTAGTGACCGATAGTGAACCAGTACCGTGAGGGAAAGGTGAAAAGCACCCCGGGAGGGGAGTGAAATAGAACCTGAAACCGTGTGCCTACAACAAGTTCGAGCCCGTTAATGGGTGAGAGCGTGCCTTTTGTAGAATGAACCGGCGAGTTACGATATGATGCGAGGTTAAGTTGAAGAGACGGAGCCGCAGGGAAACCGAGTCTGAATAGGGCGCATTAGTATTATGTCGTAGACCCGAAACCATGTGACCTACCCATGAGCAGGTTGAAGGTGAGGTAAAACTCACTGGAGGACCGAACCAGGGCACGTTGAAAAGTGCTTGGATGACTTGTGGGTAGCGGAGAAATTCCAAACGAACTTGGAGATAGCTGGTTCTCTCCGAAATAGCTTTAGGGCTAGCGTCGACATTAGAGATTCTTGGAGGTAGAGCACTGTTTGGGTGAGGGGTCCATCCCGGATTACCAATCTCAGATAAACTCCGAATGCCAATGAATTATGGTCGGCAGTCAGACTGCGAGTGCTAAGATCCGTAGTCGAAAGGGAAACAGC
>NZ_JBRKNT010000005.1:0-132500 GCF_053010205.1 Streptococcus sp. W151
GGCGGTTAGAGGTTCGACTCCTCTAGGGTGCATAAAGCGTAAGCTTTAGATCGGGAAGTAGCTCAGCTTGGTAGAGTACTTGGTTTGGGACCAAGGTGTCGCAGGTTCGAATCCTGTCTTCCCGATATTATGGCGGTGTAGCTCAGCTGGCTAGAGCGTCCGGTTCATACCCGGGAGGTCGGGGGTTCGATCCCCTTCGCCGCTATATTGTTGATCTTGTTGGACCTTTAGCTCAGCTGGTTAGAGCTCTCGGCTCATAACCGAGTGGTCGTAGGTTCAAGTCCTACAAGGTCCATTGTAATATTGGAGGATTACCCAAGTCCGGCTGAAGGGAACGGTCTTGAAAACCGTCAGGCGTGTAAAAGCGTGCGTGGGTTCGAATCCCACATCCTCCTTTTTTTAAAATTAGCGCGGGATGGAGCAGCTCGGTAGCTCGTCGGGCTCATAACCCGAAGGTCGTAGGTTCAAATCCTGCTCCCGCAATTTGGCTCGGTAGCTCAGTTGGTAGAGCAATGGATTGAAGCTCCATGTGTCGGCGGTTCGATTCCGTCTCGCGCCATTACTTTTATTAATAAGCGGGTGTAGTTTAGTGGTAAAACTACAGCCTTCCAAGCTGTTGTCGCGAGTTCGATTCTCGTCACCCGCTTTGAACATTAGTTCATTACCAAGTTTTTAACTTGGGCGCGTAGCTCAGGTGGTTAGAGCGCACGCCTGATAAGCGTGAGGTCGGTGGTTCGAGTCCACTCGTGCCCATTTTGGAGAATTACTCAAGAGGCTGAAGAGGACGGTTTGCTAAATCGTTAGGTCGGGTAACTGGCGCGGGGGTTCGAATCCCCCATTCTCCGTATAATTTCGAAGTTTGAGATATTATCTCAAACTATTTTTTATATTTTTGAGGGTTTTTTCTATGTTCTTGAATCGTTTCTTAAAAGTTTTTAGTTTGGTGTTTGTTTTGACTGTTTCAGGAATTTTATTTCTTTTTCCATCTGTTAGAACTTCAATTGTTTTAAAATCTTCTGATCTATTAGCTATTGTTGATAAGGCTGTATCGGTACCATTTGTTCTTGTGTCATCTAAGGCAAATGATTTTAAGAATTTATCTGAATTGAGTGATGAAAATCTTTCTTTGAAATCACGTCTTTATCAAAAGGATATTGACCAGTCAAAACTTAGTCGTTTGGAATCAGAAAATAAGGAATTGAAAGACTTGATGTCAATCAAAAATTCTGCATATGGTTCTAAACATGTTGTTAGTGAGATTATTGACCGTAATTATAGTTCTTGGGATCAGGAATTTGTAATTGATAAAGGTAGTTTAGATGGAATTACTGATTCCATGTTTGTTCTCTCATCTGGCGGGGTCATTGGTGTAGTAGATAGTACTGAGAAAAATTCTAGTAATGTAAAATTATTGGTGGAAGATACTATTTCTTCAAAACACCTGACGTTTAAAATTGAGAGTCAAGGTCAATCTATTTTTGCTTTATTAAATGGTTATGACGAGAAGACGGGTGAGTTTCGGTTGTTGCAAATTGGAGATCCAATTGAAATTAAAAAAGGAACACTCGTTTCAACAAGTGGCTTAGGGAAATACAAGAGTAGTGACTTACCTCTTGGGACTGTGACTTCCACTCAAAAGGTATCTGATCAGTTAGGGCAAGAAATTCGTGTGAAACCAAAGGCTAATTTAGATGTCAATCGTTATGTACTATTGATTGGAGAGTAGTGTGAAAGTAATACGTAAGTACCATTTTTTTCCTTTATTCTTGTTTATATCTTTATTTGTTGATGGGCAAATCTCTTTTCTTATTTCTCGTTTCAGTCCAAACTCCTTTGAACCTACTTCATTTTTATTTCTATATGGTTTTATGTTACTGAGCCTCTATTTCTCGGAGATAGCTAGTATTTGGTTGGGAATCCTCTTTGGTTTTTGTTTCGATGTGTATTTTTTACACACTATAGGAATTGCCTTCCTAGTCTTTCCTTTGTTACAGGTGATTTTTTATCGGTGTAATCAGGTTATTTTGGTCAATCGATTGACTCGTTTTTTTACATTTTTATTAACGATTCTAATATTTCAGATTTCAACCAATCTTCTTCTGGTTATTTTTGTTGGTATAAAATTCAATTGGATTACTCTAATTATCTATCAAATTGCGCCTAGTTTAATTTTGAATGTGGTTCTAATGATCGTATTACAGCCTTTACTTGAAAAGATTTATTTATAAACTCGAAATAAAAATGTAACAATAGCGTAATATAAATTTTTAAAAAATTTGTTATACTAGTTAGTGTCTTATTAGAAAGGGAAAATTTATCTAATGAAGAAAAAATTATTTGCCACAATCTTATTGAGTACAGTTGCTTTATCACAAGGTGCTGTTGTAGCAGGTGTATCAGCTGACTCAACAGATGATAAGATTGCTGCTCAAGATAACAAAATCAATAGTATTAATCAACAACAACAAAGTGCACAAGCTCAAGTAGATCAAATCCAAGGTCAAGTATCTGAAATTAAACAACAACAAGAAAATCTTCAAGCTGAAAATGACCGTTTGAATGAAGAATCTGAACGATTGTCAGCTGAGATCGATGAGTTGTCAAAAAATATTGTTGCTCGTCAAGAATCACTTGCAAATCAAGCACGTAGTGCTCAAACAACTGGAACTGCAACAAGCTATATTAATGCGATTGTTAGCTCTGGATCTTTGACAGAAGCTATCTCACGTATTTCTGCTATGAATGAAATTGCAGATGCTAACAACAAAATGTTGCAAGAGCAAAAACGTGATAAAGAAGACATTGCACAAAAACAAAAAGAAAACAACGACGCTATCAATACTGTTATTGCAAACAAACAGCAATTAGAAGATGATGCGCAAGCTTTGTCAACTAAAGAAGCTGAGTTGAAAGTGGCACAATTGAATTTGGCAGCTGAAAAAACAACTGCTGAAAACGAAAAGAACGCTTTGTTGCAACAGAAAGCTGAAGCTGAAAAAGCTGCAGCTGCGGCTGCAGCAGCCGAAGCAGCTTACCGTGCAAAACAAAAGGAACAACAAGCAGCTGTGAAAGCTTCTGCAAATACTACACTTCAAGCACAAGTTCAGGCAGCAGCTCAAACACCTGCTGCAACACCAGCGGCAGCACAAACATCAGCAGCAGCTCAACCTGCTGTTCAAACTCAAGCAACAGCAGCTCCAGTAGCAACTGTTTCTCGTCCAACTTATAGTACATCTGCATCATCTTATCCAGTTGGTGAATGTACATGGGGTGCGAAGACATTGGCTCCATGGGCTGGCGATTACTGGGGCAACGGCGGTCAATGGGCTGCAAGTGCAGCGGCTGCTGGATTCCGTACAGGATCTCAACCACAAGTTGGTGCTATTGCATGTTGGAATGATGGTGGATATGGTCACGTAGCAGTCGTAACAGCTGTTCAATCTACAACAAGTATCCAAGTTTCTGAATCTAACTATAACGGTATCCGTAGTATTGGAAATTACCGTGGTTGGTTCAACCCAACAACAGCTCAAGGTACTGTAACTTATATCTATCCAAACTAAGAATCACCATGAAGCAGGACAGTTGTTCTGCTTCTTTTTTTGAAATAGTGTCGGTAGAGCCGGATTTTGTATTTTCCATAAATTAATATTTGAATATTTGCTTAAAAAGCGATAAAATGTTTACAGGAGAAATTTGTGCTGACTGTACAATATGGTTTTTAGATTTTACTGGAGGAAATCATGTCATTTTCTGATTTAATGCTCTTTGCTTTGTCGTCAAATCAAGAATTGGCTCAACGTGTGTCTCGTGAAATGGGACTACCGCTTGGAAAGTCAACGGTTCGTCAATTTTCTGATGGAGAAATTCAGGTTAATATTGAAGAATCAATCCGTGGGAAAGATGTTTATATTTTGCAATCCACTAGCTCACCGGTTAATGATAATCTTATGGAAATTTTGATTATGGTAGATGCGTTGAAACGGGCTAGTGCGCAATCTATTAATGTGGTGATGCCGTATTACGGCTATGCTCGTCAAGACAGGAAAGCTCGGGCTCGTGAACCAATCACTTCTAAGTTGGTAGCAAATATGCTTGAGGTTGCTGGAGTTGATCGTCTATTGACAATTGATTTGCACGCTGCTCAAATTCAAGGTTTCTTTGATATTCCTGTTGACCACTTAATGGGTGCGCCTTTGATCGCAGACTATTTCGAACGTCGCGGGATGATTGGAAAAGATTATGTTGTTGTCAGTCCAGACCATGGTGGTGTGACTCGTGCTCGGAAATTGGCTGAATTTTTGAAGACTCCGATTGCGATTATTGATAAACGCCGGAGTGTCGATAAGATGAATACGAGTGAAGTGATGAATATCATTGGGAGTGTTGAAGGTAAAACTTGTATTTTGATTGATGATATGATTGATACAGCTGGTACAATCTGTCATGCGGCGGATGCCCTTGCAGAAGCAGGTGCTGTTGAAGTTTATGCGAGCTGTACCCATCCTGTTTTATCAGGCCCAGCGATGGACAACATTCAAAAATCAGCCATTAAGAAGTTGGTGGTATTGGATACGATTTATCTACCGGAAGATCGCTTGATTGATAAGATTGAGCAAATTTCGATTGCGAAACTTCTTGCTGAGGCCATTGTTCGCATTCATGAAAATCGTCCTCTTTCACCTCTGTTTGAAATCGGAAATGCCAAAAAATGTTAACAATAAGGAGGCTGAAAAACAGCCTCTTTTGTTTAGGAGGAAATACAAATGGAAATCAGAAAATGGTGGAAAGATCTAAAAAAAGAAAAGGATCGGAAAAAACTAGTTCAAGCAGCTAAAGAACTAGAAGCAAAGGTGGATCCTAGTTTGCCCAAGAAACGATTACCCAAAAATGAAGTGGTAAAATAGGGTTCGTTTAGAAATGTTACGAATACGTAATTTCATCTTTCAAATAGGTCAAAACCTTAAACTTTTTTAAAAAATTTAAAGAAAAAGCCTTGACATGGGAAGAATATCCTAGTATACTAGTCATAGTTACGAAGTAACGAATAATTTTTGAAAAGAAAAAAGGAGATAAAACAATGAAAAAAGTTTTATTATCATCAGTAGCAGCTCTTGCAGTATTTGCAGCAGCAGCACCAGCATTCGCAAACGATAACCCATCAGTAAACGGTGGAGCTAACACTCCAGGTGCTTTCGATTCACGTGAAGCATACGAAAACCAATCAGAATTTGTAAGTGCTCGTACAGTTGAAGAATACCTTAACGGTCACATGCCAGAGATCATGGCTGAAGCAGCTCAAGATCCAGATGTAGTAGCAGCTAAAGCAGCTTTGGATGCAGTTGAAGGTGGAAGCCACAAGTATGGTGAAATCAAAGCAGCTTATGATGCAGCATTCAACACTGCATTCTTGAACGTACGTAACAAATATGTACAACAATTCCAAAAAGTTCAAAATTCAGCTAAAAAAGCAGAAGGTAATTACTACATCTTGAACGAAACTCCAGAACAAAAGAATGCTCGTTACTTGAAAGAACATGGACTTACTCCAGAACAAGCTAAAGCTGAACAAGCTAAATCTCAAGAAGAAGCTAAAAAAGCAGAAGAAGCAGCTAAAAAAGCAGAAGCTGGTAAAGCTGGTTCAAAACAAGCTGGTAAAGCTCTTCCAAAAACAAGCGCAGTTAAATAATTTGATTATTAATTAGCTCGTAAAATATCACTGGACCTTCGGGTTCAGTGTTATTTTTTAGAAAAAATCATCAAGAGGAGATCAATTGAATGAAAAGAGCTGGAAATAAAGCTTCAAATAAATTAGGTGTTATGATTGCTGCTCTTGTTGCAGTTGTTGTACTTGTAGCTGGATTTATTTTCTTTAATCCTTTTGGAGGAACTAAGTCATCTAGCACAGCTAAAAAGACAACTGGAACAAGTTCAACCAAGCAAGAAACTAAATATGAACCAAGTCAAGAAGAAAAAGATTACTTGAAAAATCGTTTTGCTCAGTTAACAGCTGTTAACCCTGAAGCAATTGCTTATGTCTACGCACCAGGTACTGAGTTGGATGAACCTGTTGTACAAACTACTGATAATGAAACTTATTTGAATAAGACGTTTGATGGTGGGAATGAGCCATACATGGGGACAGTCTTCATGGATATGGATAACAAGAAAGACTTCAGTGATCGTTTGACTTGGCTGTTTGGTCATGCTCGTGGAAGTCAGGTCGGCGATCACCGCATGTTTAACGATGTCAACTACTACGACAAACAAGAGTATTTTGACCAACATCCATATGTCGTGATTGAGACACCAGAGCGGAAATACTACTATGAAGCGATGGGCTTGGTCATTGTTCCAGAGGACACTGCTTTCTACCGTACAAGCTTTACAGATGATAAAGATTTCACTACTCAGTTGAAGAATATCTATGAGTCAGCTCGTACGAAGAATCCTAACATCAAGATCAAAGCATCTGATAAGTATTTAGTATTGTCAACTTGTCGTGAAGAGGATGAAACCATTCGTTCTAACCTCTACCTTCGTCAAATTCCTGATTCAGAAATGAAGGATTTTGTGGCGAAACATGCTGATCAATTGAAATATGTAGCAACACGTGGTCAACAATAATGTCTTGAAAGACTTAGCATTGCTAAGTCTTTTTTATATGGAAGGAATGTTGAAATGTCCTTTGATGGTGAACAAAAGATGGGGATCTGGTTTGTTCTTTTGCGATGGGGTCCTATTTATAGTATAATGAATATAAGTGTTTTTGGAGGTGTTCTATGGATTTAACGAAACGTTTTAATAAAAATCTGAATCGGATTGAAGTTTCTTTGATTCGTCAGTTCGATCAATCAATTTCTTCCATTCCTGGTGTCTTGCGTTTGACGTTGGGGGAACCGGATTTTACAACTCCTGAACATGTAAAAGAAGCAGGAAAGGCTGCAATTGATGCGAATTTTAGCCATTACACTGGGATGAGTGGTTTACTGGCTTTGCGTGAGGCTGCAAGTCAGTTTGTGGCTGATAAATATGGTATTCACTACCGTCCTGAGGATGAGATATTGGTGACGATTGGTGCGACTGAAGCCCTATCTGCCACCTTGACAGCGATCTTGGAACCTGGGGATGTAGTGCTACTCCCAGCGCCAGCTTATCCTGGTTATGAACCGATTGTGAATTTGGTTGGGGCGGATGTTGTTGAAATTGATACGACAGCAGATCGTTTTGTCTTGACTCCTGAAAAGTTGGAAAAGGCTATTCTAGAGCAGGGTGAAAAATTGAAGGCTGTTATTCTCAATTATCCAGCTAATCCAACGGGTGTCACTTATTCGCGCGAACAGATGGCAGAATTGGCTGCTGTCCTAAAAAAGCATGAAGTCTTTGTGATTTGTGACGAAGTTTATTCAGAGCTAACTTATACTGGAGAAGCGCATGTCTCTATGGCATCCTTCATTCCTGAGCAGACCATTGTCATTAATGGTTTATCTAAGTCTCATGCCATGACAGGCTGGCGACTTGGCTTTATCTTTGCTCCGGCTGTATTGACGGCTCAAATCATCAAGAGTCATCAGTATTTGGTAACGGCTGCTGGAACGATGAACCAGTATGCTGCGATTGAAGCTTTGACGGAAGGTCGGGATGATGCAGAGCCGATGAAGAAGGAATATGTGAAGCGTCGCGATTATATTATCGAAAAGATGTCCGCGCTTGGGTTTGAGATGATTAAGCCAGACGGGGCTTTCTATATTTTTGCTAAAATCCCAGCTGGTTACAATCAGGATTCCTTTGCTTTCTTACAAGATTTTGCGCGTGAAAAAGCGGTTGCCTTTATTCCTGGGGCTGCTTTTGGTCAATATGGCGAAGGCTATGTGCGCTTGTCGTATGCAGCCAGCATGGAGGTTATAAAGGAAGCTATGAGACGCTTGAAGGAGTATATGGAAGAACATGCTGGAGTCAATTGAGACCCGGGGCATTGTGCTGTATAATCGGGAGTTTCGTGAGGATGATAAATTGGTCAAGATCTTCACGGAGAAGTCGGGCAAGCGGATGTTTTTTGTGAAACATGCGGGAAAATCACGATTGAATCCCATGTTACAACCCTTGGTAACGGCGGATATGTTGCTGAAAATCAATGATGATGGGCTGAGTTATATCGATGATTTTCAAGATGTGCAGGTTTATAAGAAAATCAATGCAGATCTTTTTGCCCTTTCTTATGCGACCTATGTTCTGGCGCTTGCAGATGCCAGTATTCAGGATAATCAGGTGGATCCGGCCTTGTTTGCTTTTTTGGAAAAGACCCTGTCTTTGATGGAAGAAGGCTTGGATTATGAGGTTTTGACCAATATTTTTGAGATTCAGATCCTTTCGCGATTTGGGGTTGTCTTGAACCTGCATGAATGCTGTTTCTGCCATCGGGTTGGTCTTCCTTTTGACTATTCCTTTCGGTATAGTGGGGTCCTTTGTCCGGATCATTATGATCAGGATGAGAGACGCGCTCACTGGAATCCAAATGTTCTCTATTTATTGGATCAGTTTCAAGCAGTGCGATTCAGTGAGCTAGAGACGATTTCTCTACAAGCGGAGATGAAAGCAGCGCTACGTCAGGCAATTGATCAGTTGTATGAGGAGTATGTAGGGATCCATTTAAAAGCTAAAAAGTTTATCGATTCCTTAAGTGATTGGGGAGCGATTATGAAAGATTCATCTGGAGGTGAAACATGAAAAAAATTGCAGTAGATGCAATGGGGGGCGATAATGCACCTCAAGCCTTGGTAGAAGGCGTGAATCAAGCCATTCGTGATTTTGATGATATTGAGATTGTCTTGTATGGTGATGAGGCAAAAATCAAAAACTATTTAACAGCAACAGAGCGTGTATCGATTGTTCATACGGAAGAAAAAATCGATTCAGATGATGAGCCGGCACGTGCTATTCGTCGGAAGAAACAGGCCTCTATGGTCTTGGCTGCTAAAGATGTGAAGGCTGGTGAGATGGATGCCATGCTTTCTGCAGGAAATACAGGTGCTTTGTTGGCAGCAGGCTTCTTTATCGTTGGCCGTATCAAAGGGGTGGAACGCCCTGGCTTGATGTCCACACTTCCGACGGTTGATGGTCGCGGGTATGACATGTTGGACTTAGGTGCTAATGCGGAAAATACACCAGAGCACTTGCATCAGTATGCTGTGATGGGGTCTTACTATGCGGAAAACGTTCGTGGGATTCAAAAACCACGTGTGGGTCTATTGAACAATGGGACAGAAGCTAGTAAGGGAGATCCTTTGCGCAAGGAAACTTACCAATTGTTATCTGAGGATGCGTCGATTCATTTTGTTGGAAATGTGGAAGCGCGTGATTTGATGGATGGTGTTGCTGATGTTGTTGTGGCGGATGGTTTCACGGGAAACGCTGTCTTGAAAACGATGGAAGGAACAGCTTTTGGAATCTTGAAGCAACTGAAACAAGCAATTGCTACTGGAAACTGGAAGGCGAAACTAGGAGCTTTTCTCCTCAAGGACCGGTTGAAATCATTGAAACAAACCTTGGATTTCTCAGATGTTGGAGGAGCGGTTTTATTTGGCCTTCAAGCACCTGTTGTTAAAACGCATGGTTCGAGTGATGCAAAAGCAGTCTATAGTACCATTCGTCAGATTCGGACTATGTTAGAGACAGATGTTGTTGGAAAATCAGTGAAGGAATTATCGAAGGAAGGATAATGTATGAGTAAACAAAACGAAATTTTAGCTACAATTGAGGAATTTCTCAAAGACCGCAAGGGACCTGATTTCCAAGTTTCTTTGAAATCAGATTTGCGCAAGGATTTACAAGCCGACTCTGTTGAATTGATGGAATTTATTATCAATCTTGAGGATGAATACCAATTGGAGATTCCAGACAAGGCTATTGATGATTTTAACACGGTAGGAGATGTCGTTGACTATATCGAAAAACGAACTGCTAGTAACTAGTTGAAAAGGGATCGTTCAGAGATTGTTCTGGATGATCTTTTTTTCTGTCCTTTTCATTCGGTTTCTGCCTATATTGTACGGAAATTTATTGAAAATCCACTTTGTATGTGATAGAATGAAGGTGATAAAATACGAAAGGCGAACAAAGTCATGACCAATCAACTAATTTATACTGGAAAAGCTAAGGATATCTATACTACTGAGGACGAAAATGTGATTAAGTCGGTCTATAAGGACCAGGCAACCATGCTAAATGGGGCTCGTAAGGAGACTATTAAGGGAAAAGGTGTGCTAAATAATCAGATTTCGTCTCTTATTTTTGAAAAATTGAATGCTGCGGGAGTAGCTACTCACTTTATCGAACGTATTTCTGATACTGAACAACTAAACAAGAAAGTGAAAATTATTCCTTTGGAGGTTGTTCTTCGTAACGTGACTGCGGGCTCTTTCTCAAAACGGTTTGGCGTTGAAGAAGGTTTGGACTTAAAAACTCCAATCGTTGAATTTTACTATAAGAACGATAATTTGGATGACCCATTTATCAATGACGAGCATGTGAAGTTTTTGGATATTGCTAACGACGAACAAATTGCCTATATCAAGGAAGAAACGCGTCGTATCAATGAATTGCTGAAAGATTGGTTTGCACAAATTGGTCTTCGTTTGATTGATTTCAAATTGGAATTTGGCTTTGATAAGGATGGTAAGATCATCTTGGCAGATGAATTTTCACCAGATAACTGCCGCCTTTGGGATGCTGAAGGGCACCATATGGACAAGGATGTTTTCCGTAGGGACTTGGGCAGTTTGACAGATGTTTATGAAGTTGTATTGGAAAAATTGCAAGGGTTGAAGTAATCTTTTTGAAACGGAAAACCTTCGTCTTTCAAGTAAAAGGACTCAGGCTGAAAAGGTCTACTAGACCTTTTCACTCCGTCGTGATCTTGGTAGCTTGACAGATGTTTATGAAGTTGTATTGGAAAAATTGCAAGGATTGAAGTAGCCTTTTACAAATAGAATACTTGGTCTTCACTACAATCTTTAAGTAGAAATAGATAAAGGAAATAAAATGGATAAACGTATTTTCGTTGAGAAAAAAGCTGATTTTCGTGTGAAATCGGACTCTTTAGTAAAAGAATTACAGCATAATCTTCAGTTGAAAACCTTGAAGGATCTTCGGATTGTTCAGGTTTACGATGTTTTTGGTTTGGCAGAGGACTTGTTTGCGCGTGCGGAAAAACATATCTTCTCTGAGCAAGTGACCGATACTGTTTTGGATGAAGCTGCGGTTCAGGCTGATCTTGAGAAGCATGCTTTCTTTGCGATCGAAAGTTTGCCTGGTCAATTTGACCAACGTGCGGCATCTTCACAGGAAGCTTTGCTTTTGCTTGGTAGTTCAAATGATGTAACGGTGAACACAGCGCAACTTTACTTGGTTAACAAGGATATTGATGCGAGTGAGTTGGAAGCTGTTAAAAACTACCTCTTGAACCCAGTGGATTCTCGTTTCAAAGACATCACTGTTGGCATTGCGAAACAGGATTTCTCTGAGTCTGACAAGACCATTCCAAGTTTGGATTTCTTTGAAACTTATACGGCAGAAGATTTTGCTAAGTATAAGGCAGAGCAAGGATTGGCAATGGAAGTGGATGACCTTCTCTTCATTCAAGATTACTTCAAGTCTATTGGTCGTGTGCCAACTGAGACTGAGTTGAAGGTGTTGGATACTTACTGGTCTGACCACTGTCGTCACACCACTTTCGAGACTGAGTTGAAAAACATCGACTTCTCAGCTTCTAAATTTGAAAAACAATTGCAAGCGACTTATGACAAGTATATTGCCATGCGTGATGAGTTGGGACGTACCGAAAAACCTCAAACCTTGATGGATATGGCGACTATTTTTGGTCGTTATGAGCGTGTCAATGGTCGTTTGGACGACATGGAAGTGTCTGATGAAATCAATGCCTGCTCTGTTGAAATTGAAGTGGATGTCAATGGTGTGAAAGAGCCATGGCTTCTCATGTTCAAGAACGAAACCCACAACCACCCAACGGAGATCGAACCATTTGGTGGTGCGGCTACTTGTATCGGTGGGGCCATTCGTGACCCATTGTCAGGTCGTTCCTATGTTTACCAAGCCATGCGTATCTCAGGTGCTGGGGATATTACAACACCAATTGCTGAAACTCGTGCTGGTAAATTACCACAACAAGTGATTTCTAAAACAGCAGCTCACGGTTATTCTTCATATGGGAACCAAATTGGTCTTGCAACAACTTATGTTCGTGAATACTTCCACCCAGGTTTTGTTGCTAAGCGTATGGAGCTAGGTGCTGTTGTCGGTGCGGCTCCTAAGGAAAATGTTGTCCGTGAAAAACCTGAAGCAGGTGATGTGATTATCTTGCTCGGTGGTAAGACTGGACGTGACGGTGTCGGTGGTGCGACAGGTTCTTCTAAAGTTCAAACGGTTGAATCTGTTGAAACAGCTGGTGCTGAGGTTCAAAAAGGGAATGCCATCGAAGAACGGAAGATTCAACGTCTTTTCCGTAATGGTGATGTGACTCGTCTGATCAAGAAATCAAATGACTTTGGTGCTGGTGGCGTCTGTGTAGCGATTGGTGAATTGGCTGATGGACTTGAAATTGATCTAGACAAAGTGCCATTGAAATACCAAGGTTTGAACGGTACCGAAATTGCCATCTCTGAATCTCAAGAACGGATGGCCGTTGTAGTTCGTCCAGAAGATGTAGACGCCTTCGTTGCAGCATGTAATAAAGAAAATATTGATGCGGTTGTCGTTGCGACAGTAACTGAAAAACCAAATCTTGTCATGCACTGGAATGGGGAAACCATCGTTGATTTGGAACGTCGTTTCCTTGATACAAACGGTGTGCGTGTCGTTGTAGATGCCAAGGTGGTTGACAAGGATGTCAATCTTCCAGAAGAACGTCAAACATCTGCCGAAACCCTTGAAGCGGATACGCTTGAAGTCTTGGCTGATCTGAACCATGCTAGTCAAAAAGGGTTACAAACCATCTTCGATAGCTCAGTTGGTCGTTCTACAGTCAATCACCCACTTGGTGGTCGCTACCAAATCACACCAACGGAAGCTTCTGTACAGAAATTGCCAGTTCAACATGGCGTGACAACAACTGCCTCTGTCATGGCGCAAGGGTTCAACCCTTATGTAGCAGAATGGTCTCCATATCATGGTGCGGCTTATGCGGTCATCGAAGCAACTGCTCGTTTGGTTGCTGCTGGTGCAAACTGGTCTAAGGCTCGTTTCTCTTACCAAGAGTACTTCGAGCGGATGGATAAACAAGCAGAGCGTTTTGGTCAACCAGTAGCAGCTCTTCTTGGGTCCATTGAAGCTCAAATTCAACTTGGGTTGCCATCTATCGGTGGGAAGGACTCTATGTCTGGTACCTTTGAAGAATTAACAGTACCACCAACCTTGGTTGCTTTTGGTGTCACAACTGCAGATAGCCGTAAGGTCCTTTCTCCAGAATTTAAGGCTGCTGGTGAAAATATTTACTATATTCCAGGTCAAGCTTTAGCACAAGAAATTGACTTTGATCTTATCAAGTCTAACTTTACTCAATTTGAAGCTATCCAAGCAACTCACAAAGTCACATCTGGATCCGCTGTCAAATACGGTGGTGTGGTTGAAGCTCTTGCCCTTGCAACATTTGGGAACCATATCGGTGCTAACGTCGAATTAGCTGACCTTGACACCAGCTTGACAGCCCAATTGGGCGGATTCATCTTCACATCTCCTGAAGAAATTGCAGGTGTTGCCAAGATTGGACAAACAGAAGCTGACTTTACACTTACTGTCAATGGTGTAACGCTTGATGGACACAAACTTGACAGTGCCTTCCAAGGTAAATTGGAAGAGGTTTATCCGACGGAATTTGCACAAGCAACTGAGTTGGAAGAAGTACCCGCTGTGGCATCAGATGCTGTTATCAAAGCTAAAGAAACAGTTGAGACACCAGTGGTTTACATCCCAGTATTCCCGGGTACGAACTCTGAGTACGATTCAGCTAAGGCCTTTGAAAAAGAAGGTGCAACAGTTAACTTGGTACCATTTGTCACGCTGAATGAAGAAGCAATTGTCAAGTCCGTTGACACTATGGTTGACAACATCGAAAAAGCTAATATTATCTTCTTTGCAGGTGGCTTCTCAGCAGCGGATGAACCAGATGGATCAGCTAAATTTATCGTGAACATCTTGCTCAATGAAAAAGTACGTGCAGCGATTGATCACTTCATCGAACGTGGTGGTTTGATTATCGGTATCTGTAATGGATTCCAGGCCCTCGTCAAATCAGGTCTTCTTCCATACGGTAACTTTGAAGATGCGAGCAGCACGAGTCCAACCCTCTTCTACAATGATGCCAACCAACACGTGGCTAAGATGGTTGAAACACGGATTGCCAACACGAACTCACCATGGCTTGCAGGCGTGAAAGTTGGTGATATCCATGCCATCCCAGTATCACACGGTGAAGGAAAGTTTGTCGTGACAGCTGAAGAATTTGCAGAGCTTCGTGACAATGGTCAAATCTTTACCCAATATGTTGACTTCGAAGGTAAACCAAGCATGGATTCTAAATACAATCCTAACGGATCTGTTAATGCTATTGAAGGTATCACAAGTAAGAACGGTCAAATCATTGGGAAGATGGGTCACTCAGAACGTTTCGAAGACGGTCTCTTCCAAAATATTCCAGGAAATAAAGATCAACACCTCTTTGCGTCAGCGGTTAAATACTTTACTGGAAAATAAAAGGTATACAAAATGACATACGAAGTTAAATCTCTTAATGAAGAATGTGGTATTTTTGGGATCTGGGGACACCCAGATGCTGCAAAACTGACTTATTTCGGATTACACAGTCTTCAACACCGTGGTCAAGAAGGGGCGGGGATCCTTTCGAATGATGCGGGTCAATTAAAACGGTATCGTGATACGGGTCTTCTCTCAGAAGTATTTCGGAATCCTGCTAACTTGGATAAGTTAACAGGGACGGGAGCGATTGGACATGTTCGCTATGCGACAGCTGGGGAAGCTTCGGTGGATAACATCCAGCCCTTCCTCTTTCGCTTTCATGATACCCAGTTTGGACTTGCTCACAACGGGAATTTGACCAATGCCAAGTCCCTCAAACGGGAGTTAGAAAATAACGGAGCCATCTTTAGCTCAACTTCTGATTCAGAAATCTTGGCGCACTTGATTCGTCGGAGCCACAACCCATCCTTCATGGGTAAGGTGAAAGAAGCCTTGAATACGGTGAAAGGTGGATTTGCTTACCTTCTCATGCTGGAAGATAAGCTGATTGCGGCCTTGGATCCAAATGGTTTCCGTCCTCTTTCGATTGGGAAAATGGCCAATGGCGCAATCGTAGTTTCCTCTGAAACCTGTGCTTTTGAAGTGGTTGGTGCTGAGTGGATCCGCGATGTGAATCCAGGTGAAGTCGTGATCATTGATGATAATGGCATTACTTACGATAACTATACAACTGATACCCAATTGGCTGTTTGCTCGATGGAGTATATCTACTTTGCCCGTCCGGACTCCAATATTCAAGGCGTGAATGTCCATACAGCCCGTAAACGTATGGGGGCTCAATTGGCACGTGAATTTAAACATGAAGCAGATATTGTGGTCGGTGTACCTAACTCTTCACTTAGTGCAGCCATGGGATTTGCGGAAGAATCTGGCCTACCAAATGAAATGGGCTTGATTAAAAACCAATACACCCAACGGACCTTTATCCAACCAACACAAGAACTACGGGAGCAAGGGGTTCGGATGAAGCTTTCTGCCGTATCCGGTGTCGTGAAAGGCAAACGGGTTGTCATGATCGATGATTCTATCGTACGTGGGACGACCTCGCGTCGGATCGTTAATTTGCTAAAAGAAGCAGGAGCAACAGAGGTTCACGTAGCAATCGGAAGTCCAGCTCTGGCTTATCCATGTTTCTACGGTATTGATATTCAAACACGTAAGGAATTGATTGCAGCCAATCATACAGTTGAGGAAACGCGCGAAATCATTGGTGCGGATAGCTTGACGTATTTGTCAATCGATGGCTTGATTGATTCTATTGGAATTGACACAGATGCCCCGAACGGCGGTCTTTGTGTGGCTTACTTTGATGGAAAATATCCAACACCTTTGTATGACTACGAAGAACGCTATGTGGAAAGTTTGAAAGAACATACTTCTTTCTATTAAGAGCAGTGCAAAAGAAAAGGAATAAACAAATGACAAATAAAAATGCTTACGCTACACGTCTCTCTACTGACTAAAAGCTAAAGCATTTGTCAGTAGACGCTTTGCCCTATGGGACCAAAGCTAGAGACCTGACTAGTATTTTTAGATAAAATAATTGTTTATCTAAAAATACGTCGCACTCTTTCTCAAAAAAAGAAAAGGATTAAAAAATGACAAATAAGAATGCATACGCTCAATCTGGTGTGGATGTTGAAGCGGGTTATGAGGTTGTTGAACGGATCAAGAAACACGTTGCTCGTACGGAACGTGCTGGTGTCATGGGAGCTCTTGGTGGTTTTGGTGGCATGTTCGACCTTTCAAAAACAGGTGTCAAAGAACCCGTTTTGATCTCAGGAACAGATGGTGTTGGAACCAAGCTCATGCTAGCTATCAAGTATGACAAACACGATACGATCGGTCAAGACTGTGTTGCTATGTGTGTTAACGATATCATCGCTGCAGGTGCGGAGCCCCTTTACTTCCTAGACTATATCGCAACTGGTAAAAATGAACCAGCCAAACTAGAACAAGTTGTTGCAGGTGTGGCTGAAGGTTGTGTACAAGCTGGTGCAGCACTCATTGGTGGTGAAACGGCTGAAATGCCTGGTATGTATGGTGAAGACGACTATGATTTGGCTGGGTTTGCTGTCGGTGTTGCAGAAAAATCTCAAATCATTGACGGTTCAAAAGTAGCTGAAGGGGATGTGATTCTTGGACTTGCTTCAAGCGGAATCCACTCAAATGGTTACTCACTTGTTCGTCGTGTCTTTGCCGATTATACAGGTGAAGAAGTTCTCCCAGAATTGGAAGGCAAAAAACTTAAAGACGTTCTTTTGGAGCCAACTCGTATCTACGTCAAAGCGGCTTTGCCACTCATCAAAGAAGGATTGGTGAATGGAATTGCCCATATCACAGGTGGTGGTTTCATCGAAAATGTGCCTCGTATGTTCGCAGATGACTTGGCTGCTGAAATTGATGAAAGCAAAGTGCCGGTTCTTCCAATCTTCAAAGCCCTTGAAAAATATGGCCAAATCAAACATGAAGAGATGTTTGAAATCTTCAACATGGGTATTGGTCTCATGCTTGCGGTTAAACCAGAAAATGTGGAACGTGTCAAAGAACTTCTTGACGAACCTGTTTATGAAATCGGTCGAATTGTGAAGAAAGATGGCGCAAGTGTGGTGATTAAATAATGGCTAAAAAGATTGCTGTTTTTGCCTCTGGCAACGGCTCAAACTTTCAGGTGATTGCGAAACAATTTCCAGTAGAATTTGTCTTTTCAGATCACCGCGATGCCTATGTCTTGGAACGTGCCAAGAATCTTAATGTGGCTAGCCATGCCTTTGAACTCAGGGAATTTGATAATAAAGCAGCTTACGAAGAAGCGATTGTTCACCTCTTGGATGAACACCAGATAGATTTGGTTTGCTTAGCGGGTTATATGAAAATCGTCGGTCCAACTTTGCTAGCAGCTTATGAAGGCCGTATCATCAATATTCACCCTGCTTACCTTCCAGAATTTCCAGGTGCTCATGGCATTGAAGATGCTTGGAATGCTGGTGTCGACCAGTCTGGCGTGACCATTCATTGGGTGGATTCTGGCGTGGATACCGGTAAGGTCATCAAACAAGTGCGTGTGCCACGACTAGCAGGGGATACCCTTGATACTTTCGAGACGCGCATCCACGAAACAGAGTACAAACTCTATCCAGAAGTCTTGGAACGTTTGGGAGTGGAGAGAAGAGAAAAATAATATGTTTAGTAATTTATACAAAAATATAGAGAAATATCTTTTGAAGTATAATATCAATTTTGGATATTTTATATTTTGGTTATCATTTATTGCAACTATATTCCCTCAATACTTTAAAGAAATAATTAAATCGATTAATAAATTATTATTTGATGACTTTAGAAATCTAGCATCACTACTCACAGATTTGTATTTTAAATCAGTATTGCTATTATTTGGAATAGGTTTTATTTTTCTGATATTAGATAGCATAGATGAAAAGATTAAAAAGAAAACGAAATACACAAAGAGTATTTCAGGGGATAATTGGTCATTTGGTGTTGCAATGATAAGGATTTTTAATATTGTTACATCTCTAGCTATAGATGTTTTTCCCTATATTTTTCTGTTGATATTATTTTACAAACCAAATACTTCCTTAGTTCAATTAGTTAGTTGGTCCCCCATTTTGGGAACTCTAGTAATTGTAAATATCATCACCTCAGTTATTAATTTATTTAATACTATATTCATAGTACCTTCAATTAATGAGGAATTGTTTCCTAAAACATATATTCTAGAATCTGAATATAGCAGTTATACAGAGTTAAGAAGAGTAGTAAATAATCAAAATAAAAATACTTATATATTATTAAAAAATAGAAGTGGAAGATACTATGTTGTTCAAGAAAAAGTCTCACGAACAACGAATGGAAATTTTCCCCAACATAAATATTCTTATAAAGTATTGAACTCAACACGGAACTTTTCCGAAGCTGTATATAGTTTTGAATCAAACAAATAGGAGAAGACATGACTAAACGCGCACTAATTAGTGTTTCAGATAAAGCGGGCATTGTTGAATTTGCCCAAGAACTAAAAAAACTTGGTTGGGATATCATCTCAACAGGTGGTACAAAAGTTGCCCTTGACAATGCTGGGGTTGATACCATTGCCATTGACGATGTGACTGGTTTCCCAGAAATGATGGACGGTCGTGTGAAGACTCTCCATCCAAATATCCACGGTGGTCTTCTTGCTCGTCGTGACCTTGATAGCCACCTTCAAGCGGCTAAGGACAATAAGATTGAATTGATCGACCTTGTTGTAGTAAATCTTTACCCATTCAAGGAAACCATTCTCAAACCAGACGTGACTTACGCTGACGCGGTTGAAAACATCGATATCGGTGGTCCGTCTATGCTTCGTTCCGCAGCGAAGAACCACGCTAGCGTAACGGTTGTAGTAGACCCTGCTGACTATGCTGTTGTGCTGGACGAATTGTCAGCTAACGGCGAAACAAGCTACGAAACTCGCCAACGCTTGGCAGCTAAGGTTTTCCGCCACACAGCAGCTTATGATGCCTTGATTGCGGCATACTTCACAGCTCAAGTGGGTGAAAGCAAACCTGAAAAACTCACTTTGACTTATGACCTTAAGCAACCAATGCGTTACGGTGAAAACCCTCAACAAGACGCAGACTTCTATCAAAAAGCTCTTCCAACGGAATACTCTATTGCATCTGCTAAACAGCTAAATGGTAAAGAATTGTCATTTAACAATATCCGTGACGCTGATGCTGCGATCCGGATCATCCGTGATTTCAAAGACCGTCCAACTGTTGTGGCTCTCAAACACATGAACCCATGTGGAATTGGTCAAGCTGACGACATCGAAACAGCCTGGGACTACGCTTATGAGTCTGATCCAGTATCAATTTTCGGTGGTATCGTCGTTCTCAACCGTGAAGTCGACGCTGCGACAGCTCAAAAAATGCACGGTGTCTTCCTTGAAATTATCATTGCACCAAGCTATACAGACGAAGCGCTTGAAATCTTGACTACTAAGAAGAAAAACTTGCGTATCCTTGAATTGCCATTTGATGCTCAAGATGCTAGTGAAGCAGAAGCAGAATACACTGGTGTTGTTGGAGGTCTCCTCGTTCAAAACCAAGACGTGGTGAAAGAAAGTCCAGCTGACTGGCAAGTGGTGACCAAACGCCAACCAACTGAGACAGAAGCGACAGCTCTTGAGTTTGCTTGGAAAGCCATCAAGTATGTCAAATCAAACGGTATCATTGTGACTAACGACCACATGACACTTGGTGTTGGTCCTGGTCAAACTAACCGTGTGGCTTCAGTCCGCATCGCCATTGATCAAGCTAAAGACCGTCTTGATGGCGCTGTTCTTGCTTCAGATGCCTTCTTCCCATTTGCAGATAACGTGGAAGAAATCGCTAAAGCAGGTATCAAGGCGATCATCCAGCCAGGTGGATCAGTCCGTGACCAAGAGTCTATCGAAGCGGCTGATAAACATGGTTTAACCATGATCTTTACAGGGGTAAGACATTTTAGACATTAATGGGTATTTAAAAATTAGCTCATTCTCAACTAGGATGAATGATTTATTGCTAACAAAAAGAGAAGATACAAGCGGTCTTCTCTTTTTGTATGTCTAAAATAATAAGCGTTTTAGTTTTAGAAATCATTAAAACGATTTGTGAGAATTGTTCGTAACTAATCTTGAAAAAACAGCTTCTCACTTAACTATCCTTCATACGTTTTATGGTGTTTAAGGCTGTAGTGACTAGCTCGTTAACAGGCATTTCCTGACAATCTCCTTTTAACCATTCATTAAAAATATTGTAGAGACCGCCAACTATGAATCTACTATCATAGGTGATTTGTCTTTGATTACTGTTTGTAACATGCCAAGGTGCCTTTATGCTAGTATAAACAGCAGGAAGCTTATCATACCACCTTTGTAAAACAAGTGCTTGCAATCTTGCATCTTGCAAAATTTTTAATGGTTCAGTGTACTGGCTCCAATACTGAAAGAAAAGGTTCACTAAATCTTCAAAATTAGTCAGTTTTTCTGTCTGAAGTTCGATAATATAGTCTTGGATTAAGCGGTCTAAATAATTCGTAAGAACTTCCTCTTTTGAATGGTAATAACGATAAAACGTTCGTCTAGCAATCTGAGCATGCTCGCTGAGTTCAGCAATGCTGATATTTTGGAGAGACTTCTTAGTTGCTAATAAATCGAACAAGGCTTCTTCCAGCCATTGCCGCGTTTGATATTCCATGGTAGTTTTCCTTTCCTGTCACACTTTTGTTCAAACTGTGCCAATTTCACTGAAACTCTTGTTTTTGTAACAGTTTATCTTTATACTAAAAGTGTTGCGCGCGATGTATGATTATCATTTATGCTTAACATTGTACAATTGTTAGTTGTTATTAAGGAGGTGAAGAGATGAGCATTCTTTTTGATGTTTGGATGCTACCTATTTTATTTATTTTACACGATTTTGAAGAAATGATCTTTATGCCCTTGTGGAAAAAACGGTATCGTCAAAAGTTAGTAGCTTTTAAGAAACCATTCTTTGGTTCTGTTACACTGAGTTCTGCCTTTGCAGTAGGTGTTTTAGAGGAGTTTGTCATTTTGCTATTTATTTCGGGGCTTTGTCAGATGACTCACAACACTTTACTCTATTTCTCATTTGTAATAGCATATACGTCTCATTTCATGATCCATTATATCATGTGTCTGCAATTTAGAGGCTATGTTCCCGGGGTCGTCACAGTAATTCTAGAATTGCCCATTGTCTTAATGATTATTTTCCACTATTGGCCTTCTGGTGTTTCTCTGCTGTCAGTCATTGCATATCTTTTCGTAGCGATGGCATTAGCCTATACGAATCTTAAAGTCATGCACCAAATTATGCCAAAAATTCAAATAAGCTTAGAAAAGTACATGAAATAAAAGTCAACAATATCCGTGACTTCAAAGACGGTCTAACTAAGTGGCTCAGTCCGTGACCAAGAGAAGAGTCAATCGAAGTGGCTGATAAACATGGTTTAACTATGATCTTTACAGGGGTTCGTCACTTTCGTCATTAATCAAAAACGGCACACATCAATGGATGGGTGCCTTTTCTGCTAGTTAAGAAGACCTTAATCTGGGTAGATATAGGTGACCGTTCCCCAGATGGGGTTGGTTGGATCGAACCAACCACGGAAGTTGTAGATATAGCGATAGCCGTTGTAGTTAGCTTCTTGGATCTGAATTTTTTGTTCGTGTTCGACCTCTGTTACAAGAGCGACATGACCATATCCCCCATTGTCCCAACAGGCGATGGCACCGACCTCTGGGGTGTTTCCTGTCCGGAATCCCGCAGCGCGTGCACTAGCCGCCCACATGCCACCGTTTCCCCACCAGTTGTGGGCCCAAGGGGCTAATTCTTTGACTCCCCAGGTACATTCACCGATCGGATAGGTATTTTCCGGGTGTGTCGCGAGTGGCGTGAGCTTTGGCTTTGCCTTTTCCACTTGAAAGCTAGTGGGGAATAGCCCTTTTAGTTGTCCCTGGTTTTTCTGATAGACGTGTAGGTGAAATAGCCCGCTTCCCTTGTGTTTTTGAGCTTGAAAGCGCAGTTGGAAGTGTCCAGGTGCGACCTTCTTTGCTGGGTACCAGACCAGATCGTCCTGTCCATTTTCTTCAGACCAGATCGGGAAGACAATCTCCTCTACATCCTCAAATAACTTCAGGTCTATCTCCAATTCCTGTGAGGAGATGGGTGTGATCGTGATCTTGGGCTGGGAGGAAGTCAGGTCTTTTTGCTGGACGCTTGTCGTGAGAGGGTAAAGTCCGGTTAGCTGCTCATTTGCCTCCACCTCATAGACATGGACATGATAAAGTCCGGCTTGATCAGAATGGTTGGTCAAAGGCACTTGTAGGTCGAATCCCTTGTCACTGCGCTCCACAGGATACCAAATCAGGTCATCTTGGCCATTTTGATCAGACCAGACGGGGACTTGGATCTTTTGATACCTATCTGGGACGTTTCCAAGATGAATCATCAGTTTGCCTTTTTCGGCATAGATGGCATTGGTCGCTTGATCTGCATGAGCAATAGAGGCTTGCATCCCCCATGCCGCACAAGTCAGGACTACAAATTTTTTGATCGTTTGCATAATACTCCTTTTCGTCAATTAGTAGGTCTCACCTATACTATTCGGAAAAAAATGAGAAATAGGAGAAAATAGCAAAAAATGTTTGGATTCTACTGAAAATGGGAGACTGTTGCTGAAATCATTAGAATAAAACGAACGATTATGATATAATTTAATAAAATAATTCGCAAAAGAGGTTCAAAATGAAACTTTTGGTTATTGGATCTGGCGGTCGTGAGCATGCGATTGCCAAGAAATTGTTGGAGTCTAGAGACGTTGAGCAGGTTTTTGTGGCTCCTGGTAATGACGGGATGCGATTAGACGGTCTTGATTTGATCAATATCGGAATTTCCGAACATTCTAAGCTGATTGACTTCGCAAAGGCGAACGATATTGCTTGGACCTTTATCGGTCCAGATGATGCCCTTGCGGCTGGTATCGTGGATGATTTCAATGTGGCAGGACTCAAAGCATTTGGTCCGACTAAGGCTGCGGCTGAGCTGGAGTGGTCTAAGGATTTTGCTAAGGAAATCATGGTCAAATACGACGTTCCGACAGCAGCCTATGGCACATTTTCAGATTTCGAGGAAGCCAAGGCCTACATCGAGGGAAAAGGCGCTCCAATCGTCGTCAAGGCAGACGGTTTGGCCCTAGGTAAAGGTGTCGTCGTTGCTGAAACGGTTGAGCAAGCCGTCGAAGCTGCTCACGAAATGCTTTTGGACAATAAATTCGGTGATTCAGGTGCGCGAGTGGTCATCGAGGAATTTCTTGACGGGGAAGAGTTTTCTCTCTTTGCCTTTGTCAATGGAGATAAATTCTACATTATGCCAACGGCACAGGACCACAAACGTGCCTACGATGGTGACAAGGGCCCTAACACTGGCGGAATGGGTGCCTATGCGCCGGTTCCTCACTTGCCACAGAGCGTGGTTGACACAGCGGTTGACACCATTGTCAAGCCGGTTCTTGAAGGTATGATTAAAGAAGGCCGTCCTTATCTTGGTGTCCTTTACGCTGGGCTTATCTTGACAGCTGATGGACCCAAAGTTATCGAGTTTAATGCTCGCTTCGGAGATCCTGAAACGCAAATCATCTTGCCTCGTTTAACATCCGACTTTGCACAAAATATCACGGACATTTTGGATGGCCAAGAGCCAGCCATCACTTGGACGGAT
This sequence comes from Streptococcus sp. W151, assembly GCF_053010205.1. NCBI lineage: Bacteria > Bacillati > Bacillota > Bacilli > Lactobacillales > Streptococcaceae > Streptococcus > Streptococcus sp. W151. Next base: position 24,117 of record NZ_JBRKNT010000005.1, read on the forward strand.
AAGGGTGTGACACTGGGCGTGGTTGTCGCCTCAAACGGTTACCCACTGGCTTATGAGAAGGGTGTCAAGCTTCCAGCCAAGACAGAAGGCGTCATCATCACTTACTATGCTGGAGCGAAATTCGCTGAAAATGGCCAAGACCTCCTCTCAAACGGAGGACGTGTTTACATGCTGGTTACCACAGCAGACACCGTCAAAGATGGCCAAAACATCATCTACAACGAACTCAGCAAACAAAACACAGAAGGCCTGTTCTACCGAACCGATATCGGTAGCAAGGCGATAAAAGATTAACAGAGCGAGCGAAAGCGAGCTAAACGAAGATAATGGTCGCCGTGGTGAAAAGACCAGAACAGTTTCTGTACTGGTCGGGGGAAACTTTGAGACCTTAGGCTCAAGGTTTAGGAATGAAACCGAAGGTTTGCTTCCGTCCCCACCACCTAAGAGCATTATCAAAAAAGAAAAGGGAAAATTATGACTAAACCAATTATTTCCATCATCATGGGCTCAAAATCCGACTGGGCAACCATGCAAAAAACAGCTGAAGTCCTCGACAACTTTGGCGTCGCTTACGAAAAGAAAGTTGTTTCCGCACACCGGACGCCGGATCTCATGTTCAAACATGCGGAAGAAGCACGTAGCCGTGGCATCAAGGTCATCATCGCAGGTGCTGGTGGCGCTGCTCACTTGCCAGGGATGGTAGCTGCCAAAACAACCCTTCCAGTCATCGGTGTGCCCGTCAAATCACGTGCTCTTAGTGGTGTGGATTCGCTTTATTCTATCGTTCAGATGCCAGGTGGAGTGCCAGTCGCAACCATGGCCATCGGTGAAGCTGGTGCGACTAACGCGGCCCTCTTTGCCCTCCGTCTCCTTTCAGTAGAGGACCAGGCCATTGCGACAGCGTTGGCAGATTTCGCAGAGGAACAAGGAAAAATCGCAGAGGAGTCTACAAATGAGCTCAACTAAAACCATTGGCATCATCGGTGGCGGTCAGCTTGGTCAGATGATGGCGATCTCAGCTATCTACATGGGACACAAGGTTATCGCCTTGGACCCAGCAGCTGATTGTCCAGCCTCCCGTGTGGCGGAAATCATCGTGGCCCCTTACGACGACGTAGATGCCCTTCGTCAGTTGGCAGATCGCTGTGATGTTCTCACTTATGAATTTGAAAATGTCGATGCTGACGGCCTTGACGCTGTTATCAAAGAAGGACAGCTCCCACAAGGAACAGACCTGCTTCGCATCTCCCAAAACCGGATTTTTGAAAAGGACTTTTTGTCAAACAAGGCTCAAGTCACTGTGGCACCCTACAAGGTCGTGACTTCTAGCAAAGACTTGGCAGATATTGACCTTTCTAAAAACTATGTCCTCAAAACTGCGACAGGTGGCTACGATGGCCATGGACAAAAGGTCATTCGTTCAAAAGCAGATTTGGAAGAAGCCTACGCCCTAGCCGATTCAGCAGACTGCGTTTTAGAAGAGTTCGTCAATTTTGACCTTGAGATTTCAGTCATCGTGTCTGGGAATGGTAAGGATGTGACGGTTTTCCCCGTTCAGGAAAATATCCACCGCAACAATATCCTGTCTAAGACTATCGTGCCAGCTCGTATTTCAGCAAGTTTAGCTGAAAAAGCCAAAGCCATGGCAGTGCGAATCGCTGAACAGCTGAACTTGTCTGGAACTCTTTGCGTGGAAATGTTTGCGACCGCTGACGACATCATCGTCAATGAAATTGCGCCACGCCCACACAACTCGGGGCACTACTCTATCGAAGCCTGTGACTTCTCCCAGTTTGATACTCATATTCTGGGTGTTCTGGGAACACCATTGCCAACTATCCAATTGCATGCCCCAGCTGTCATGCTCAACGTCCTCGGCCAACACGTCGAGGCTGCTGAAACATATGTGACAGAAAATCCAAGCGCCCACCTCCACTTATATGGTAAACTAGAAGCAAAGCACAACCGCAAAATGGGACATGTGACCTTGTTTAGTGATGAACCGGATAAGGTTGAAGAGTTTGGGGAGTAAGACAGGACCCCAGTTATAAGGTCCGTCGTCTTACCCCTGCAAGGTTGACTAGGCTTGTCGCAGGCGAAAATCGACAAGAGAAGCCAGACAACCACTGCTGGAAAGGAATTGATTTTTAGATGAAAATAGCGATTTTAGGACTTGGGGTAATCGGGACTACTTATGCCTATGCTTTTCAAAAAGCAGGTCATCAGGTGGAACACGTACTGAGAGATAGTAAGAAAAGCACTGCTCCCAAGGAGTTGTCGGTTGATCTGCTAGATGGTCGTTATCATTCCAAAGGTGAGAACAAACACGATACCTATGAGGTTCGTGTGGCAGAAGCTAATTCGGAATATGATTTTATTTTTCTGAGTGTGCGTCATGGGTTTGTCAAAGAAGCTGTGGAAACCTTGCGAAAAAATAATATCAAAGGCACCCTTGTTTTCTTCTGTAATTTCTGGGATACTCGAAAAGAGGTCCAAGAGTGGGCAGGAGATTACGACTATATTCTAGCTTTTCCGACAGCGGGTGGTCATATGCAGGAGGACCATTTAGATGGTGTCTTGTTTGACCATTTAATGCTAGAAGGTGAGCAAAAAGCACACATTTCTGACTATGCTGATCTGACGGATTTACTAGCTTCTGCAGATTTGAAGTGGGAAGTACCTCATGATATGGTCGAGTGGATTTGGATTCACATGGCGATTAATGCAGGTGTCACTTCGACAGCTGCGCGTTCGGGAAAATTGGAAAATCCAGAACAGCTGGCTTTGAACTTGATGAATAGTTCTTCGGAATTATCATTGGCCATCAAGGCCATTCGAGAGGCTTTGAAAGTCGTAGAAGCACGTGGTGTAAATTTGAAGCTTTATAAAGCTGAACTCTTACCTTACAAAATTCCCGCTTGGATTGCAGGAAAAGCCATGAAAATCATGTTTGCAAAAAATGAGCTGACACGAAAGATCATGACCTTACACAATGATAAACAGGATATTTTCTACTGTTGTCAAAGTGTCTATCAGACAGGTCAGGAGTTAGGTGTTGAGATGCCCATTCTTGAAGCAAATATGAAGGGCATTTCGATTTAGGAGGTTTTATGATTCAACTCATCGTTAATGCATTTGTTGAAAAAGAGAAGATGGGGGCAGTCGTCGAAGTTTTGTATGCTAGTAGTGATCACGAAAAAGTGAAAGCAAAGTATGAAGAGCTAGTTGCACAATATCCTGATAACTATTTAGCTATCTATGATGCCCCGCTGGATACGGATTTGAATACACTAGATCATTATCCATCTGTGTGGATTGGGAAAGAAGAATTTGAGTAAAGCGCCAGTCGGTTGCTAACTGATGGGAAACATCAAAAGAAAGGAAAATTAAACATGATTGATAGATATAGCCGCCCTGAGATGGCGAACATTTGGACTGAAGAAAATAAATACCGTGCTTGGCTTGAGGTGGAAATCTTGGCTGACGAAGCATGGGCTGAGTTGGGAGAAATTCCTAAGGAAGATGTGGCTTTGATTCGCGAGAAAGCGGACTTTGACATCGACCGTATTTTGGAAATCGAGCAGCAAACTCGTCACGATGTGGTGGCCTTCACACGTGCGGTTTCTGAGACGCTTGGTGAAGAGCGTAAGTGGGTTCACTATGGGTTGACTTCTACTGACGTAGTCGATACTGCCTACGGTTACCTTTACAAGCAAGCCAACGACATCATCCGTCGTGACCTTGAAAACTTCCTCAACATCATCGCTGACAAGGCCAAGGAGCACAAGTTCACCATCATGATGGGTCGTACCCACGGTGTGCACGCTGAGCCTACAACTTTTGGTCTTAAATTGGCTACTTGGTACAGCGAAATGAAGCGCAACATCGAACGTTTCGAGCATGCGGCTGCTGGTGTGGAAGCTGGTAAGATTTCTGGTGCGGTTGGTAATTTTGCCAACATCCCACCATTCGTTGAAAAATACGTCTGCGATAAATTGGGTATCCGTGCTCAAGAAATCTCTACACAGGTCCTTCCTCGTGACCTTCATGCTGAGTACTTTGCAGTTCTTGCTAGCATCGCAACTTCGATTGAGCGGATGGCAACGGAAATCCGTGGTCTTCAAAAATCTGAACAACGTGAAGTGGAAGAGTTCTTTGCTAAAGGTCAAAAAGGTTCATCTGCGATGCCTCACAAACGCAACCCAATCGGTTCTGAAAACATGACAGGTCTTGCGCGTGTGATCCGTGGTCACATGGTCACAGCTTATGAAAATGTGTCCCTTTGGCACGAACGGGATATCTCTCACTCATCAGCTGAGCGGATCATCGCACCAGATACAACTATCTTGATTGACTACATGCTCAACCGTTTCGGAAACATTGTGAAGAACTTGACAGTCTTCCCAGAAAACATGATCCGCAACATGAACTCTACATTTGGTTTGATCTTCAGTCAACGTGCCATGTTGACCTTGATTGAAAAAGGCATGACGCGTGAACAGGCTTACGACCTTGTTCAACCAAAGACTGCCCAATCATGGGATAACCAAGTTGACTTCAAACCACTTCTTGAAGCAGATCCAGAAGTAACTTCACGTCTCACTCAAGAAGAAATTGACGAAATCTTCAACCCAGCTTACTACACCAAACGGGTGGATGAAATCTTCGAACGCATCGGTTTGGGTGACTAATCGCAACGAAAAAGGGAATTTGAAAAATAGACGAAAAGAAGCAGAGGAATCTGCTTCTTTTTTAAACTTTTTATAGCTAAACTATCACTAATTATATATATTTTTAAAGAGGTCTTTAGAAATCGTTTTCAACATGCTATACTGGAGATATAAAAAAGACCGAGATGTCTCAGTCTTTTTAGTTCTTAGTGATCGCGGTCACAGGAGATGAACTTGATCTTGTAGTAGTCACCGCGTTTATAGGTTTCCGTGTATTCAAGGATTTGGCCAGTAGCCTCTAACTTGGTCGTCTTCACTTGTTTAACAGTTGGGAAATTTTCATCGATCTCCAAAACTTTAGCCACCTTGCTCGGTGTAGGAAAGACGATTTCATTGATTTCTTCGAAGTGCTCATCATTCATATGAATGTGGTAATCCTCTTTGAAGCGATCATAGATAGAACTATAGTATTCCAAATTTGGATAGTTTGGATTGATATATTGTTCAGGAATATAGGTTTGGTGGAAGATATACGTATCATCCCCTGTCTGGCGGGTCCGTTCGATCTTATAGTAGAATTGCGTTGGGTTGAGGCCTAGTTTGTCTAGGATGCTCAAGGTGTTTCCACGTTTAATAGAGAGAACTTTGACTTTGGCCTTTTGGATGGGGAAGGTTTCAACATCTGAAAATTCAACCAGTTTGTGTTTTCGAGCACGAGAAACAAAGGTCCCTTTTCCCTGCTGGCGGACAATGTAGCCATCGGCAGCGAGGTCGTTCAAAGCACGGACAACGGTGATAGAGCTAACATCATAAATTTTGATGAGTTCAGCTTCAGTATAAAATTTATCCCCATTTTCAAATTTTCCTGAGATAATTTGCTGTTTCAATTCATCTTTGATGTGTTGGTACTTTGGAATTGCCATAGTGCTACCTCTCTTTAGATTTCTCTTATTTAACCCTATTTTAACATATTTTTTCTAAAAGTGTTGACATTTTTAAAAAAATTTATTATATTAATAACTGAAAAGGGTTACATATAAGAAAGGGGGCGTTTATGGGAGTTTTTGAGATTCGCGATGCTTTCTATTTAAAAGGTCAACCCTTCAAGATTTTGTCCGGAGCGATCCATTATTTCCGAATTGACCCAGCAGACTGGTATCATTCCTTGTATAATCTAAAGGCTTTGGGTTTTAACACGGTTGAGACTTATGTCCCTTGGAATGCGCATGAACCTCGCAAAGGGGAATTTGACTTTAGTGGTCGATTGGATCTAGAGCGTTTCATCCAAACAGCCCAGTCCCTAGGACTTTACATGATTGTAAGGCCGTCGCCCTTTATCTGTGCAGAGTGGGAATTTGGTGGATTGCCAGCCTGGCTCTTAGAAGAAGACCTGCGAATCCGCTCATCAGACCCAGCCTTTATCGAAGCGGTAGATCGTTATTATGTTCGCTTGCTTGGATTGTTGACACCCTACCAAGTGGATCGGGGTGGTCCAATCCTTATGATGCAGGTGGAAAATGAGTACGGCTCTTATGGAGAGGATAAGGATTATCTTCGTGCCATTCGGGATTTGATGAAGGGAAAAGGCGTGACCTGCCCCCTCTTTACATCAGATGGGCCATGGCGAGCAACGCTAAGAACAGGAACCTTGATCGAAGAGGACCTCTTTGTGACAGGGAACTTCGGTTCTAAAGCAGCCTATAACTTTGGTCAAATGAAAGAATTCTTTAACGAATACGGCAAGAAATGGCCTTTGATGTGTATGGAATTCTGGGATGGCTGGTTTACCCGCTGGAAGGAACCCGTGATTCAAAGGGGCCCAGAGGAGTTGGCAGAAGCTGTCCATGAGGTCTTGGAGCTCGGCTCGATCAATCTCTACATGTTTCATGGTGGAACCAATTTCGGCTTTATGAATGGTTGCTCAGCTCGGGGGATGCTGGATTTGCCACAGGTGACGTCCTATGACTACGGGGCTTTGCTCAATGAGCAGGGCAATCCGACGGAGAAGTATGATGCTATTCAAAAAATGATGGCAACTTATTATCCGGAATACCCACAGCAAGAACCTCTCATCAAAGAATGTTTGCCAGAGCAGACCTTATATTTGGCAGCCAAGACTAGTCTTTTTGGGAATCTGGACAATTTGGCTCAGAAAGAGACCAGTCTCTATCCAAAACGGATGGAAGAGCTGGGCCAATATACTGGCTATCTCTTGTATGAGACAGATGTTGAAATGGATGCGCCGGAGGAAAGACTTCGGATCATCGATGGTCGAGATCGGGCGCAGGTGTACGTGAATGATCGTCATCTGGCAACGCAATACCAGACAGAGATCGGTGAAGATCTTTTTATCAAAGGAAAAAAGAAAGCGGTTACGAATTTAAAAATCTTGCTTGAGAATATGGGACGTGTCAACTACGGGCACAAGCTCTTAGCTGATAGCCAGCGCAAGGGTATTCGCACAGGTGTCTGTGTGGATTTGCATTTCCACCTTCATTGGAAGCAGTACCCGCTGGATTTACAAGATCTCAGTCAGCTCGATTTTTCAAAGGAATGGCAGGCAGGTGCTCCAGCATTTTACCGATATGATTTTCATCTGGACCACACCCTTGACACCTATCTGGATATGACAGGATTTGGGAAAGGGGTCGTCTTTGTCAACGGTCACAACCTTGGTCGCTTCTGGGAAGTCGGACCAACCACTTCACTTTATGTGCCTCATGGTTTCCTCAAAGAAGGAGCCAATAGCCTGATCGTCTTTGAGACAGAAGGGCGTTACCAAGAGACACTTCAACTTGTTCAACAACCTACATTCAAAGAAGTAAAGGGGGAAAACTTATGACAATTGTAGGATGCCGTATCGATGGACGTTTGATCCACGGGCAGGTAGCCAATCTTTGGACTACCAAACTAAATGTTTCACGTATCATGGTGATCGATGATGAAGTCGCTCAAAATGATATCGAAAAAAGTGGCTTGAAACTAGCGACACCACCTGGTGTTAAGCTCAGTATCTTGCCAGTCGCAAAGGCTGCGGAAAATATCTTGGCTGGAAAATATGATAGCCAACGACTCTTTATCGTAGCTCGCAAACCTGACCGCTTCCTAGGCTTGGTAGAAGCAGGTGTGCCACTTGAAACCTTAAACGTAGGGAACATGTCTCAATCTGATGAGACGCGTGCGATTACCCGCTCGATCAACGTAGTGGATGCCGATGTGGAAGCTTTCCACAAGCTAGCTGAAAAAGGAGTTAAGCTAACTGCTCAAATGGTTCCAAATGATCCAGTTGAAGACTTCTTGAAGTTGCTCAAATAGTTTATAAATAAAAAAGAAAAATTTTAGGAGGAAATTGTCATGATACAATGGTGGCAAATTTTACTACTTACTTTGTACTCAGCTTATCAAATCTGTGATGAGTTGACGATTGTTTCATCAGCAGGATCACCAGTCTTTGCTGGTTTCATTACAGGACTTGTCATGGGAGATTTAAAGACAGGTCTATTTATCGGAGCTTCTCTTCAATTGACAGTGCTCGGTGTTGGTACTTTCGGTGGAGCTTCTCGTATTGACGCGACTTCTGGTGCTGTTCTTGCGACTGCCTTCTCAGTAGCAAAAGGGATTGATCCAGAGATTGCTATTGCTACAATCGCTGTGCCGGTGGCAACTTTGTTGACCTACTTTGATATTCTTGGTCGTATGACTACAACTTACTTCGCTCACCGTGTAGATGCTGCAATCGACCGCTTTGATTACAAAGGCATCGAACGCAACTACCTTCTTGGAGCGATTCCTTGGGCTCTTTCTCGTGCCCTTCCGGTCTTCTTCGCTCTTGCTTTTGGTGGATCTTTCGTAGAAACTGTTGTTACAGGTCTTGCTAATGTACAATGGTTGGCAAACGGTCTGAAACTTGCAGGTCAAATGCTTCCAGGTCTTGGATTTGCGATCTTGCTTCGTTACCTTCCTGTTCGTCGTAACCTTCACTACTTAGCACTTGGCTTTGGCTTAACAGCAATGTTGACAGTGCTTTATAGCAATGTTCAAAGCCTTGGTGCTGCAGTGTCTAGCATTGTTGGTTCTGAAGTGTTCGCTAAACTTCCAAAAGAACAAGCTATTACTTTTGTTAACAACTTCAAGAGTGTATCTATGATTGGGGTTGCCATCATCGGTATCTTCCTTGCAGTACAACACTTCAAAAACAGTCAACGTACAGTCGTGGCTGCTCCAGTAACTGAATCAGAAAGCGGGGAAATTGAAGATGACGAATTCTAATTATAAACTAACAAAAGAAGATTTTAAACAAATCAACAAACGTAGCCTCTTCACCTTCCAATTGGGTTGGAACTACGAACGGATGCAGGCTTCTGGTTACCTTTATATGCTTTTACCTCAGTTGCGTAAAATGTATGGTGATGGCACTCCAGAATTGAAAGAAATGATGAAATTGCATACGCAATTCTTCAATACTTCACCATTCTTCCACACCATTATCACTGGTTTTGACCTTGCTTTGGAAGAAAAAGATGGTGTCAAATCAAAAGATGCGGTGAACGGGATCAAGACAGGTCTCATGGGACCATTCGCTCCTCTTGGAGACTCAATCTTTGGATCATTGGTACCAGCTATTATGGGTTCAATCGCAGCAACTTTGGCTGTTGCAGGAAACCCAGCCGGTATCTTCTTGTGGATCGCTGTGGCAGTTGCTTATGACATTTTCCGTTGGAAACAATTGGAATTTGCCTATAAAGAAGGGGTTAACCTCATCAACAACATGCAAAGTACCTTGACAGCTTTGATCGATGCAGCTGCCGTTCTGGGTATCTTCATGGTTGGTGCCTTGATTGCCAGCATGATTGGTGTTGAAGTTTCTTGGACTCCACACATTGGGGACAAAGCGATTGAAATTCAAGATATGCTCAACCTTATCTTCCCACGTTTGGTACCAGCTATCATCACAGGTGTAATCTACTGGTTGCTTGGACGTAAGGGTATGAACTCTACAAAAGCTATCTTGCTCATCATCCTTGCAGCAATCGCATTCTCAGCATTTGGCCACTTCTTCTTTGGAATGGCATAATGGAGTAAGGTATGGCAAAACAGTTAGTATTGGTCAGCCATGGTCACTTTTGTGAAGAGCTTAAAGCCAGCACAGAGATGATTATGGGACCACAAGAATCCATCCATACAGTTGCACTCTTACCAGAAGAAGGGCCAGAAGACTTTACTGCTAAATTTGAAGCAACAGTTCAAAGCCTAGAAGACTATATTGTATTTGCAGATCTATTAGGAGGGACTCCTTGCAACACTGTGAGCCGCTTGATCCTTGAAGGACGTGCGATTGACTTATACGCAGGGATGAATCTTCCGATGGTTATCGAATTCATCAATAGCAGTCTGACTGGTAGCGAAGGGGACTACCCTGAACGTGCAAAAGAAAGTATTGTCAAGGTCAATGACCTCTTGTCAAACCTTGATGATGATGAAGATGAGTAGGTTGGTAGGGAGTCTGGGAGTATCATCTCAGGCTCCTTTCCCATTTATCAATGTTAGATTGTAGAAAGGAACAACAGGTTCTATGTTAGACTATACAAAAGAAGACTTGCAGGAGCTAGGAGCAGAGATCACCACGCGTGAGATCTACCAACAACCAAGTGTTTGGAAGGAAACAGCTCGCTTGTACCAAGAAAGACAAGCGGCAATAAAAGCTTTCTTAGAAAAAATTGGGCAAGAGCATGCCTATATCAAGGTCATCTTGACAGGGGCTGGGACCTCAGCCTATGTGGGAGATACCTTAGTTCCATATTTGCAGGAAGTGCACGATGAACGCCACTGGAATTTCCAATCCATTGCGACGACCGATATCGTGGCGCATCCACAAACCTATCTCAAAAAAGAAGTGCCGACGGTCTTAGTTTCCTTTGCACGAAGTGGCAACTCACCTGAAAGTGTTGCGACAGTTGAGTTAGCTCAAGACTTGGTCGATGAACTCTATCAGATCACCATTACTTGTGCGGAAGAAGGAAAACTGGCCCAGCAGGCCCACGGAGATGAGCGCAACCTCCTGCTTCTCCAACCTAAAGAAACCAATGATGCTGGCTTTGCCATGACTTCGAGCTTTACCTCTATGCTCCTGACAGCTCTCTTGGTCTTTGATCCAAGTGAGGAAAAAACCAAAGAAAAACGGGTAGAAGAATTGATTCATCTGTCAGAGAAGATCTTGGAGAAGGACCGTGAGGTCAAGGAAGTGGTCGATCTAGACTTCGAGCGCGTGATCTATCTAGGAGCGGGACCTTTCTTTGGGCTAGCCCATGAAGCCCAGCTCAAGATTTTGGAATTGACTGCAGGTAAAATCGCGACCATGTATGAGAGTCCTGTCGGCTTCCGTCATGGACCGAAATCCCTCATCAATGAGCAGACTCTGGTCTTGGTCTTTGGCTCCATTGATCCTTATACGCGCCAATACGATTTGGATTTGGTTGGAGAAGTGGCTGGGGATCAGATTGCCCGTCAGGTCGTTCTCTTGTCCGATCAAGCTGCAGGCATTGAGCATGTACGAGAAGTGTTGGTGGAAGCATCAGCAGACTCTCTAGATATCTACCGTGCCTTCCCATACATTATCTACGGTCAGTTGATTTCTCTCTTGACTTCGCTCAAGGTTCAAAATCGCCCAGACACACCTTCACCGACTGGTACCGTCAATCGGGTTGTACAAGGGGTGATCATTCATCCATTTGATAAAGAATAGCCATTATTTTTCTATAAAAAGTGGAGTGTTTCATCTTGTGAAACTGATATAATGGAGAAAAACAGTGAGAGGAGAAGATTTGTGAAACAGTATCAAGAAAGCGTGTTTGGGGAATGGCAGAATCAGGAAGTTCGTGCTTATCGCTTCGAAAATGACAAGGGCTACCAATTGTCTGTCATGACTTATGGTGCGACGATTTTAGAATATGTGACACCTGATAAAGAAGACCGGTTTGCTAATATTATCCTAGGCTTTGATCGCTTTGAGAACTATGTAGGCAACAGCCCTAAATATGGGGCTAGTATTGGTCCAGTAGCGGGCCGGATTGCGGGGGCCAGTTTTGAACTCAATGGAGAGACCTATCACTTGGAAGTTAATAACGGTGCCAACTGCAACCACAGTGGGTCGACTGGTTGGGACAGTGCCTTGTTTAGCGTGGAGTCGGTAACGGACCAAGAAATCACTCTCTATACAGAACGGGCGGATGGGACCGGCGGTTTCCCTGGAAATCTCAAGATCTGGGTGACCTATGGTTTAACGGAAGATGGTGAACTCGAGATTGCTTATCGGGTAGAAACGGATCAAGACACCTTAGTCAACCCGACCAACCACAGCTATTTCAACCTATCAGGCAACTTCACTCAGCCGATTAATGACCATGTCTTTCAGATCAATCATCAGGGGCTTTACCCTATCCACCCAGATGGCGTCCCTCTTCACACTGTGGATAGAGAAAGTCCAATCGTTCAGCATCTCTACCAAGCCATGCTGTTAGAGGATCTCTTTAAGGATTCAGATTCGCAAATCCGCCTGGTAGAAGGATTGGACCATCCTTTCGCTCTACCAGATGGACATGAAAATGCAGGCTTCTTCTACCATCAACCATCTGGACGCTTCTTGACCTTCAAGTCAGAGGCTCCCGCCTTGGTGGTGTATTCAGCCAATTTCGTAGATGAAACCGTTCGTCTGCAAGGCCAACCAATGGTTCAGCACAATGGCTTGGCTCTAGAATTCCAAACAGTGCCAGATGCCATTCACAGTGACCAGGCTGAAAAGGTTATCCTGAGAGCAGGTCAAGTCTTTACCAGTAAGACTAGCTACCATGCCATCGCTAAGAAATAAAGAGGAAAGGGGAGTGGCCAAACAAGGATGTGAAATTCTTGCTTGAGACCTCCTCTTTTTCTCAAAAAAAATTTAGAAAAACTATAAGGAAAGTTTAAGCTTCCTATCGTATACTAATACCATCATCAAAGACCTCCTAACTTTGAATGATAAAACTCCTAAAACTTTTTCATAATAATCTCCCTATAAGAGCCACCAAAACCGGTGGCTTTTTCTACGTACCTTAGTGAGTCAAGTCCAATCGGGACGCAGACGAACTTAGGTACATTGATGCAGTTCGAACGGTAGTGAGAACTACGATCCTTAAAAAGAAACAAGTTATTTTAAGAGGAAAATCGGTTCCGAAAATCGACAATCAATAATTAGTAATATATCGAATAGAATATGATTTTAAATCATCAGAGACGTCATTTTTTGCTATAATAGACTGTATGAGTAGAATTTTAGACAATGAAATCATGGGCGATGAAGAGGCTGTTGAACGGACGCTGCGCCCGCAATATTTACATGAATATATCGGCCAGGATAAGGTCAAGGACCAGCTGAAAATCTTTATTGAAGCGGCTAAGCTTCGGGATGAAGCGCTGGACCATGTCCTTCTTTTTGGCCCCCCGGGATTGGGGAAAACTACGATGGCCTTTGTCATTGCCAATGAGCTGGGTGTTAATCTCAAGCAGACTTCCGGTCCTGTCATTGAAAAGGCTGGTGACCTGGTAGCTATCCTTAATGACCTAGAGCCGGGCGATGTTCTCTTTATCGATGAGATCCACCGTCTGCCTATGTCAGTCGAAGAAGTGCTTTACAGTGCCATGGAGGATTTTTACATCGATATCATGATTGGCGCTGGTGAGACCAGTCGGAGTGTCCACCTGGACCTTCCTCCCTTTACTTTGATTGGGGCGACGACGCGAGCGGGTATGCTGTCCAATCCCTTGCGCGCTCGCTTTGGGATTACCGGGCACATGGAATACTATGAGCAAGATGATCTGACAGAGATTGTCGAGCGGACCGCCGAGATCTTTGAGATGGAAATTACCCACGAGGCTGCCGAAGAGCTTTCTCTTCGCAGTCGTGGGACTCCTCGGATTGCCAACCGCTTGCTCAAACGGGTGCGCGATTTTGCTCAGATTATGGGCGATGGCTTGATTGACGATACCATTACGGACAAGGCCCTCTCTATGCTGGATGTGGACCATGAAGGACTGGACTATGTCGATCAAAAGATCCTGCGCACCATGATTGAAATGTACGGCGGTGGCCCGGTCGGGCTTGGGACTCTATCGGTCAATATTGCCGAAGAGCGCGAGACCGTAGAAGATATGTATGAGCCTTACTTGATTCAAAAAGGCTTTATCATGCGGACCCGGACAGGGCGCGTGGCGACCCGCAAGGCTTATGAACACCTGGGTTATCCCTACAATGGAGACTAGAAGAAGATGCTGACGGAAAAAGTGATAGTAGAACAAATCCAAGCGGATCCGGAGATGATGACTGTCTTAACCATTATTCGAGATCTAGGCTTGGCAGATGCCTGGCTTGCAGCGGGTGCGGTGCGAAATTTCATCTGGAACCAGCTCTCTGGAAGACCTGGGTTTGATGCGATGACGGATCTGGATCTGGTCTTTTATGACCCTGCGATCAGCTATGAGGAGACGCAGCAGATCGAGCAGGAATTAAAGAAGACCTATCCTCAGTACGCTTGGGAAGTGAAGAATCAAGTCTACATGCACCAGCATAGCCCCGGGACGGCCCCTTATCGCAGTGCTTGTGATGCGGTTTCTAAATACCCCGAGCAGTGTACGGCTCTTGCGGTTCGCCTAAGGAAAGATGGTCAGTTGGAGCTCTTTCTCCCCTATGGAACCAGGGATATCGAAGACTTCATCGTTCAGCCGACTCCTCATTTTTTAGCCAGCCCAGAGCGTTTGGCGGTGTATACGGAACGTATGAAAAAGAAAAATTGGCAGACCAAATGGCCTCAATTAGAGGTTCGTTTTCCAAAATAGAGAAAAAAATCAGATTTGAAAAGGGAATCTGATTTTTCTTTAAAATGATAGAGCCCCTTTGTCATCTTTCTGTCACATTTTTGTTATAATAGTCATAGTATGCTGGTTTTCCATAGTGGAAAGCGAAGAGCTCATGTAAATTGGGTAGTCCGAACAAGGAGTTAGGTGGTGTCATGAAAAAAATCGTCTTTGTCTGCTTAGGAAATATTTGTCGGAGCCCCATGGCAGAGTTCGTCATGAAGGACTTGACCGATCAGTATGAGATTGAAAGTCGGGCCACCTCTAGTTGGGAACATGGCAATCCCATCCATCGGGGGACCCAGAAAATCTTTCAACAATACCAAGTCCCTTATGATCCAGCTAAGACTTCCTTACAGATCAAGGAAGAGGATTTTTATGCCTTTGATCTGATCCTAGGGATGGACGAAAACAATGTTGCAGATCTAAAACAAATGGCTCCTGCAGGGACAGAGCATAAGATCCATCTTTTTGCTGATGAAAGTGTGCCAGATCCATGGTATACCGGTGATTTTGAGGAAACCTATCGCAGGGTTCTGGCGGGCTGTGAAGCTTGGTTAGATCAGCTAGCAACTTCTGAAGAGTTTGATATGTGAGAGAATACAGAATATGAAAGAATTTTTAGAGACTTATAAGGTCTATCTAACAAGAAAAAATTTAGAAATAGTAGCATTGGTAGTGATTGTCTTATCTGCTTTGCTGGTCTTCTTTTCATCTATTCCGGGTCAGGGTGTCTTGACCTTGGACAAGGGCGCTATCCGTTACAAGGGAAGTTTAGTTCGTGGCAAGATGAATGGCAAGGGAACCGTCACCTTTAAAAACGGCGATACTTATACAGGAAACCTCGTCAACGGCTCTTTTAGTGGTTATGGCAAATTTAAGTCCAAGGATGGCTGGACCTATGAAGGGCAGTTTGTCAATGGTCAGCCCGAGGGCAAAGGCACCTTAACCACAGAAGCCAACGTCATATACAAAGGAACATTCAAGCAGGGGATTTATCAGAATGCGCATTAAATGGTTTTCACTCGTCCGTGTCACAGGACTCTTATTGGTATTGCTTTACCATTTCTTCCAAAAAGCCTTTCCTGGAGGCTTCATTGGGGTAGATATTTTCTTCACCTTTTCAGGATTTTTGATTACAGCGCTCTTGATCGATGAATTTGCGCGCAAGCAAGGAATCGACTACTTGGCTTTCTTGAAACGGCGCTTTTACCGGATCGTACCCCCCCTTGTCTTTATGGTCTTGGTCGTGATGCCCTTTACCTTTATGGTGCAACGGGACTACGTGGCTGGTATTGGGACACAGATTGCGGCGGTCTTTGGTTTTGTGACCAATTTTTTTGAGATGGCAACTGGTGGTAGTTACGAAAGCAACTTCATTCCACATCTCTTTCTTCATACCTGGAGTTTGGCCCTAGAAGTGCATTACTATGTACTATGGGCGCTCCTAGCATGGTTCTTGGCTAAGCGGGCTAAGACGGTTGGAAAATACCGAGGTATGCTCTTCTTAGCATCCAGCGGGCTCTTTCTCTTTACCTTCTTGTCCATGTTCATCCGCGCCTTTCTGACAGCTAACTTCTCCACTATCTATTTCTCTAGTTTCACTCACATCTTCCCCTTCTTTGCGGGATCGTGCCTAGCAACGGTAACAGGGATTGCTAATGTCAGCCCGAACTTTACAAAGCTGGTGCAGTCTTGGAGTATGAAAAAGACTTTGTCGGTCTTGGGCGGAAGCTTTGCCTTCTTGTTTGTGCTCAGTCTTTTCTTGCCATTTGATAGCTTGTGGACCTATCTGTTTGGCTTTTTAGCGGCGACAATCGCAGCTTGTGCCATGATTCTGTCGGCCCGTATTCTCCATGAAAAGACACCAGATAAAAAGGAACCAGCCATCCTCAATTTCTTGGCAGATACCAGTTATGGTGTCTATCTTTTCCACTGGCCTTTCTTTATCATCTTTTCTCAACACTTGGGAAATATGATGGCAGCCCTTGTGACGACGATCGTTTCCTTGATTCTAACGGCTCTTTCCTTCTATATTTTAGAGCCAACCATTGCAGGCAAGGAGCCTCGTGTCTTTGGTATGAAGATGGATCTGAGTTTTTTGACCAAGCCTATCTTTTACCTCATGATTCCACTGGCTCTCTTGATGTTCGGAATCTCTGCCTTTGCACCAACAGTCGGAGCTTTTGATGAGAGTTTGGTTGTGAGTGGGCTCAATCAAGCAGATAGCAAAATGCAGGTTACGCGGACGCAGGTGGACAATGCGACTGCAACAGACTATAACGTCTCAAATGGTGTGACCATGATCGGTGACTCCGTTAACTTGCGGGCGCAGGATTACCTGACTAAAGCGATCCCTGGCATCCAGATCGATGCGGTGGTGAGCCGTCAGCTGGAAAATGGAATGAAGGTCTTTGAGACCGATATCTCCAATAAAGTTCTCCTAAAAAATGTGGTCATTGCCCTAGGAACCAATACTGTAAGCAACTACAAAGAGTTGCTGGATCAGTATGTTGAAAAACTTCCAAAAGGCCGTCGCTTAATCCTTGTGACACCATATGATGGTCGATATGCCAACGATCAGTCCAGCGAATCGGTTCAAACTCGTCTTTATGAGTTAGAACTAGCCAAGAAATACGACTTTATCACCATTGCAGACTGGTATCAAGTAGCCATGGAAAATCCAAATATTTGGGTGGGAACAGACTCTGTTCACTTCAATATGGAAACCAATGGTGGGGAACTCTATGCTCAAACAGTCAAAGAAGCTCTTGACAAGGCTGAAAAAGGTCCAGTCAAGAAGTAAAAAAGTATCTCTGAAACTGAAACAAAACAAATCCTAACAAAACAAAACAAAGAGCAACTTTATACTTGTAAAAAGTTGCTTTTTTTAGTAAGATCAAGAAAACGCTTACAAAAATCAATTGAAAATATCACTTTGTGAAGAAAAAATTTTTTTAATTATTTTTTCACAATTTTGCTAAAGAATTGCTTTTACAGCAATTAAATTGATAAAACTTTCACAAATTTCAAAAAAATCTTTGTGAAAGTTGCTTGGAAGTGTTTACAAAAATCTCAAAATAGAGTACAATTATATTGTGAAATAATTAACAAATCGAAATTTCTTACACTATTCTTGAAAGTTTCTGAAAACAAGAAAAAGTTCCGGAAAAGGATAAGGGTTTCAAACATTGGAGGAAAGCATCAAATGGCTGATAAAAAAACTCTCTCACCTGAAGAAAAGAAACTCGCTGCTGAAAAACACGTAGACGAGTTGGTGCAAAAAGCGCTTGTTGCGCTTGAAGAAATGCGCAAATTGGATCAGGAACAAGTAGACTACATCGTTGCAAAAGCATCTGTAGCTGCTCTTGACGCACACGGTGAGCTTGCTCTTCATGCCTATGAAGAAACTGGTCGTGGAGTCTTTGAAGACAAGGCGACTAAAAACTTGTTCGCTTGTGAGCACGTTGTAAACAACATGCGTCACACTAAGACAGTTGGTGTCATTTCAGAAGATGACGTCACTGGTTTGACTCTTATTGCTGAGCCCGTCGGAGTTGTCTGCGGGATCACTCCTACAACAAACCCAACTTCAACAGCAATCTTTAAAGCTTTGATTTCCTTGAAGACACGGAACCCTATCGTCTTTGCCTTCCACCCATCTGCTCAAGAATCATCAGCTCATGCAGCACAAATCGTACGCGATGCGGCAATTGCAGCTGGAGCGCCTGAGAACTGTGTGCAATGGATTACTCAACCTTCTATGGAAGCAACGAGTGCACTGATGAACCACGAGGGAGTTGCTACGATCCTCGCGACCGGTGGGAATGCCATGGTGAAGGCGGCTTATTCTTGTGGGAAACCAGCTCTTGGGGTAGGTGCCGGAAACGTACCTGCTTATGTTGAAAAATCAGCTAACATCCGCCAAGCAGCCCACGATATCGTCATGTCTAAATCATTTGACAACGGAATGGTCTGTGCGTCTGAACAAGCGGTCATCATCGATAAAGAAATCTACGATGAGTTTGTTGAAGAATTCAAATCTTACCATACTTACTTTGTCAACAAAAAAGAAAAAGCCCTTCTTGAAGAGTTCTGCTTCGGTGTGAAAGCTAACAGCAAGAACTGTGCGGGTGCAAAATTGAATGCGGACATCGTTGGGAAACCGGCAGCATGGATCGCTGAACAAGCTGGCTTCTCTGTACCAGAAGGAACCAATATCCTTGCGGCAGAATGTAAAGAAGTTGGTGAAAAAGAACCGTTGACTCGTGAAAAATTGTCACCAGTTATCGCTGTTTTGAAATCTGAAAGCCGTGAAGACGGAATTAACAAAGCTCGCCAAATGGTTGAATTCAACGGTCTTGGCCACTCAGCAGCCATCCATACTGCTGATGAAGAATTGACAAAAGAATTTGGTAAAGCAGTTAAAGCTATTCGCGTTATCTGCAACTCTCCTTCGACTTTCGGTGGTATCGGGGATGTTTACAATGCCTTCTTGCCATCATTGACACTTGGATGTGGTTCTTACGGACGCAACTCTGTTGGGGACAACGTTAGTGCCATCAACCTCTTGAATATCAAAAAAGTCGGACGCCGGAGAAATAACATGCAATGGATGAAACTACCTTCAAAAACATACTTTGAACGTGATTCAATTGAATACCTACAAAAATGTCGTGACGTTGAACGTGTCATGATCGTTACAGACCACGCTATGGTAGAGCTTGGTTTCCTTGATCGTATCATCGAACAGCTTGACCTTCGTCGCAACAAGGTGGTTTATCAAATCTTTGCAGACGTAGAACCAGATCCAGATATCACAACTGTTGAACGTGGTACAGAGATCATGCGTGCCTTCAAACCAGATACGATCATTGCTCTTGGTGGTGGATCACCAATGGATGCGGCCAAAGTTATGTGGCTCTTCTACGAACAACCAGAAGTGGACTTCCGTGACTTGGTTCAAAAATTCATGGATATCCGTAAACGTGCCTTCAAGTTCCCATTGCTTGGTAAGAAGACGAAATTCATCGCCATCCCAACAACATCTGGTACAGGATCTGAAGTAACACCATTTGCCGTTATCTCTGATAAAGCAAACAACCGTAAATACCCAATCGCTGACTACTCATTGACACCAACCGTTGCCATCGTAGACCCTGCTTTGGTATTGACAGTTCCAGGATCTGTTGCAGCAGACACTGGTATGGACGTCTTGACGCACGCGACAGAAGCTTACGTATCACAAATGGCTAGCGACTTCACAGATGGTCTTGCCCTTCAAGCTATCAAACTTGTCTTTGAAAACTTGGAAAGCTCAGTGAAGAATGCGGACTTCCATTCACGCGAAAAGATGCACAATGCGTCAACGATCGCAGGTATGGCCTTCGCCAATGCCTTCCTCGGTATTTCTCACTCAATGGCCCACAAGATCGGTGCACAATTCCACACCATCCACGGACGGACCAATGCGATCTTGCTTCCGTACGTTATCCGCTACAACGGTACACGCCCAGCCAAGACAGC
Source organism: Streptococcus sp. W151 (assembly GCF_053010205.1). NCBI lineage: Bacteria > Bacillati > Bacillota > Bacilli > Lactobacillales > Streptococcaceae > Streptococcus > Streptococcus sp. W151. Next base: position 44,198 of record NZ_JBRKNT010000005.1, read on the forward strand.
TACATGGCCTAAGTACAACTACTACCGTGCAGATGAAAAATACCAAGATATCGCTCGTATGTTAGGACTTCCATGCTCTACACCAGAAGAAGCCGTTGATGCCTACGCAAAAGCTGTGTACGAACTTGGTGAACGCTGTGGTATTGAAATGAACTTCAAAGCACAAGGGGTTGATGAAAAAGAATGGAAGAAACATTCTCGTGAATTGGCCTTCCTTGCTTACGAAGATCAATGTTCACCAGCTAACCCACGTCTTCCAATGGTAGACCATATGCAAGAAATCATCGAAGATGCATACTATGGTTACAAGGAACGTCCAGGACGTCGTAAATAAGACGCCAAGGAACAACTGATGTTTATCAGCTATCCCTCGCTCAAAAGAGCGGGGGATTTTTGATGGCCTTTTCAGGTTTCAATCGAAAAAAGGGAGCTGAGGGATTGGCTGTCTTTGTTGTTTTTCAGAGCTCCGAACCGTTTTTTCATAAAAAATTAGACTTTTTTTAAGAATCTGTGCTATTTTTATAGCATTACGGGCTAATTTATGATACCCTATAGTATGTGAATCTGCTTGTAGTTGAAGGGTTAGGATAGTTTTTCAGTTATAGGAAACGAGAAAACAAATCCAAGAAAGGAGGCCATCTCAAATGGAGTTAGAAGGTGAAGTGCAAGATCAGGCACAGAAAATTATTGAAATGCCCCAACGAGATCGGGCAACGTCCGCTTCAGAAAATCAGCCATCATCTGCTTCGGTGGTCTCCATGTATGGGCAGGAAAGGCCCAGCATTCCGAGTCTCCATCAGCAATTGGCAGGAGCATCTGGTACCCAGACCATTCAATTACGAGAGGAATTGGTACTGGCAGTAGCACAAAATGCTTCAGCGCAAGCGACGGTCTTTGAGGCCGAGCTCAAAGATCAGCTAGAAGTGGCCAAGGAGACGGTTTCCCATAAGGTTGCGGAGGTGTCACAAATGGCCCACAGCATGGCCCAATTTTTGACAGACGCAGAAGTGGAGCAACTATTAGGAGAGTTCTCCATGGATATTTGTTGGGACCAAGCGGTAGAGGCGGAGAACCTCGCTCAAGCAAAAGCCTATTCCACTCGCTTGTCAGACTTGGCAGGGCAGCTGGAGGCTGCGTCAACCCAATTGGTAGACTTGGACAAGGGACAAGCAGTGGCCTTTGATTTTCATAAGTAGGAGAAAAAGATGTTAGAGATCCTGGGAGAGGATAGAGAACGCGTTGAGGAGCTCCATCGAGAGATTAAAAAGGAGCAAGAGCGGATTGCAATTCGGAGTTTGATTGCAACGCAAAAAGCCTTGATGATGTTGGAAGGGATGAGTTTGCAGGTGACTTTGAGCGGTCAATCCGAAAAAATGCGCTCTTTTGCTACAACAACTCTAGTTAATGATTTGAAAGATGGATTTACAGGAGGAGCAGCGGACGCGGCAGAAGCAGCACTGAAATCAGTGAAAAAGCCGATTTTATTGAGTCCGATTAAAGGAGGTATGTGATGTACCATTCAGGAAATAGTGAATTAGAACAACTAGAAGATCGACATTACCGCTTCAACCAGAAACTTAGCGAGTTGGAGTGGGATTATGCGGATATGCGTATGGATGTCCGCCAACATACAGAAAATTTAGTAGACTGGCTGAGTGCCCTTCATTTTCAAGCCCCAAGTGCGGAGGTTCAAAGTGGCTTGGAGCGTTTATTTGCCTTGCAAGAAGAGTTTGAGGCAGAACTCAAGCGCTATGAAGAGCGCTTAGAAGAAGAGCGTGAGCGCGAGCAGCAAGAGTACTATAGGCAGCGTCAACAATTAGAACAAGGTGATTGAAACATTCCTCAGGTAGAGATAAGAGGAATGTTTTTGTTTGCTCAAAAAACTTTTAAAAATGTGCTCATAAATTCTTGTAAGCGTTTACTTAATATGTTATAATATTCACAAAGAAACGAAAATAAAATGGTTTTATCAAACCAACAAAGAAAAGGAGTCGCTTATGAAAGCTGCAACTTATGTATCTGCAGGCAATCTGCAACTGATCGACCAACCAAAACCAGAGATCAAGAACCCAACAGATGCAATTGTGCGGATCTTGAAAACAACCATCTGTGGCACAGACCTTCACATTTTAGGAGGAGATGTCCCTGCTTGTAAAGAAGGCACGATTTTAGGTCACGAAGGAATTGGGATTGTTGAAGAAGTCGGTGATGCGGTTAGCAACTTCAAGGTGGGAGACAAGGTCATCATCTCTTGTGTCACAGCTTGTAACACCTGCTACTACTGTAAACGTAGTCTTCCTTCTCACTGTGAAGATGGTGGTTGGATTTTGGGTCACTTGATCAACGGAACCCAAGCAGAGTATGTCCACATTCCACATGCGGATGGCAGTCTTTATCATGCGCCTGAAACGGTGGATGACGAAGCCTTGGTGATGCTCTCAGACATTCTCCCAACGTCTTATGAAATTGGGGTGCTTCCATCTCATGTGAAACCAGGGGACAATGTCTGTATCGTTGGAGCTGGTCCGATCGGTCTTGCGGCTCTCTTGACTGTTCAATTCTTCTCGCCAGCTACGATTATCATGGTGGACTTATCTGAATCTCGTCTTGAAGCAGCTAAGAAATTTGGAGCAACTCATACCATCTGCTCCAGTGATATCGCTGAAATCAAGGACTTTATCAATGAAGTGACCGAAGGTCGTGGTGTCGATATCTCCATGGAATGTGTGGGCTATCCTGCTACTTTCGATGTCTGCCAAAACGTCATCTCTGTCGGTGGTCATATTGCCAATGTCGGTGTCCATGGAAAACCAGTTAGCTTCAATTTGGACGATTTGTGGATCAAGAACATTACCCTCAACACCGGTCTTGTCAATGCCAATACCACTGAAATGTTGCTCAATGTCTTGAAGTCAGGCAAGATCGATGCAACCAAACTTATCACCCACCACTTCAAACTCTCAGAAGTTGAAAAAGCCTATGATGTCTTTAAACATGCGGGTGAAAACCACGCACTCAAGGTGATTATCGAAAATGACATCAGTGAATGATGTGCTCGTTACTCTTTGTTCATAGTTTTTTTAGACGGACCAGAGATATTCTGGTCCTATTTTCAACCCCAACTAACCGATTTCACCTTGCAAAAAAAAATTCCTTGTCTTATAATATAAGTGCAGAAAACGATTACATAATAGAAAGGTGTGATCTTATGAAACGGTTTTATTATCATCGTGAATTCTGGATGGACTTTCATTTCTGGCTCTTGGTCTTGCTTTTAGCAACTGTGGTTATGACGATGCAGGCTCCGCTTTCGGTAGTTAGCCTAGCTTATCTTGCTTTTGTAGGGATTTTGATTCTTCTGCAGGTCTTTCAACCGTCTGTATCGACACGGCAGTACCCAGAAGGTAGCTACCATTTCAATTGGACCTTCTATCGCGATACTAGACTGTATATCAATCTCTTTTTATTAGCAGGTCTCTTGGTAGGCCCAATTGCTTCATCGGATATGGTCTACTGGATCTTGCTTGGAGCTGTCGTCGGCTCTATCGGTTTTGTATTTGTCGTAAAGGAAAAAGCAACTCAAAAGATGGCCTAGTGAATCGTCATCATGTCGATCTCTGAAACTAGTTTCAGAGATCTTTTTATTTTCCCCTAAAATGTGAAACTATAATCCAATTGCACGATTAATATTGTAAGTGCTTTAAAAATAGATTATAATCAATTTACAAGTACTCGAGTTGCCTTATTATCAAAGGAGAAGGAGTTATGTCAAAGATTACAAAAGATGAACTGATTGAACAAATCAAAGATGGCATCATTGTTTCTTGTCAAGCTCTCCCTCATGAACCGCTCTATACAGAAGAAGGAGGAGTCATTCCTCTCTTGGTCAAAGCGGCTGAGCAGGGTGGAGCTGTCGGGATCCGAGCCAACAGTGTCCGGGATATCAAGGAAATCAAGGAAGTGACCAAGTTACCAATCATTGGGATTATCAAGCGTGACTACCCACCTGAAGAACCTTTTATCACGGCAACCATGAAAGAAGTCGATGAATTAGCAGCTTTGGACATCGCGGTCATTGCCCTGGATTGTACCAAACGTCCCCGTCATGATGGTCTTTTGATTGGTGACTTTATCCGTCAAGTCAAAGAAAAATATCCCGATCAACTTTTGATGGCTGATATCTCTACCTTGGAAGAAGGATTGACAGCTGTTGAGGCGGGAGTAGACTTTGTCGGAACGACCCTGTCCGGCTATACGGACTACAGTCCAAAGGTCGATGGACCAGATTTTGAACTGATCCATAGCCTCTGCCAAGCAGGAGTGGATGTCATCGCAGAAGGCAAGATCCACTATCCTGATCAGGCCAAGAAAATCTATGATCTCGGAGTTCGCGGCATCGTCGTAGGTGGCGCTATTACCCGACCAAAAGAGATCACCGAGCGCTTTGTCGCAGCCTTAAAATGAGAAAACAAAACAGAAGATTGAAGGAGGAGGAGACCCTATAGAGAGTAGTCGAATCTGAAACAAGAATAGGCGTCCTCATTGAGGATAATCCCCTGTAAGAGAAATCTTACCGCACTTTTTAGGAGAAATCACATGAAAATGAAAAAAGTATTGTGCTCGTTGGTAGCTGGTGCAGCTCTTCTAGCACTCGCAGCTTGTGGATCTGGCGGAGGATCTAAATCCGAATCTTCAAGCGATAACTCTGGTAAAACAGAAATCACTTGGTGGGCCTTCCCAGTCTTTACTCAAGAGAAAGCTGATGATGGTGTAGGAACCTACGAAAAATCTATTATCGAAGCTTTCGAAAAAGCCAATCCAGATATTAAAGTGAAGTTAGAAACCATCGACTTCAAGTCAGGCCCTGAAAAAATCACGACAGCTATCGAAGCAGGAACTGCTCCAGATGTGCTCTTTGACGCACCAGGGCGGATTATCCAATACGGTAAAAATGGTAAATTGGCAGATTTGAACGATCTCTTTACAGATGATTTCGTGAAAGATGTTAACAATGAAAATATCATCCAAGCCAGCAAGGCAGGCGATACAGCTTACATGTATCCAATTAGTTCAGCACCATTCTACATGGCTATGAATAAGAAGATGCTTAAAGATGCGGGTGTGTTGGATCTTGTCAAAGAAGGTTGGACAACAGACGACTTTGAAAAAGTCTTGAAAGCTTTGAAAGACAAGGGTTATACACCAGGATCACTCTTCAGTAATGGTCAAGGTGGAGACCAAGGTACTCGTGCCTTTATCGCCAACCTTTACGGTGGTTCTGTTACAGATGAAAAAGTAACTAAATATACAACGGATGATCCAAAATTTGTCAAAGGTTTGGAAAAAGCTTCTAAATGGATCAATGACGGCTTGCTGATGAATGGTTCTCAATTCGATGGTGGAGCAGACATCCAAAACTTTGCGAATGGTCAAACTTCTTATACCATCTTGTGGGCACCTTCACAAAACGGTATTCAAGCGAAATTGTTGGATGCAAGTAAGGTTGAAGTAGTAGAAGTGCCATTCCCATCTGATTCAGGCAAGCCAAAATTGGAATACCTTGTCAATGGATTTGCGGTCTTCAATAATAAAGATGAAAAGAAAATTGCTGCTGCTAAAAAATTTGTACAGTTCATCGCAGACGATAAAAAATGGGGTCCAAAAGATGTTGTGCGTACAGGAGCTTTCCCAGTTCGTAGTTCATTTGGTAAGTTGTACGATGACAAACGGATGGAAACCATCAGCACTTGGACAAAATACTACTCTCCATACTACAACACAATCGATGGTTTTGCAGAAATGCGGACTCTATGGTTCCCAATGTTGCAATCTGTTTCAAATGGAGATGAAAAAGCAGAACCAGCTTTGAAGACCTTTACTGAAAAAGCAAATGAAACTATTAAGAAAAAATAATCAGTCTATGAAGCAAATCTAAGTCTCTCATAGAAATGAGAATATGCAGGCCCCTTCGAATCCGTAGCTCTCTATTTGGAATGGAACGAAGGGGTCTTCATTCTTTCTGAATCTTCTTTTCTCAATTCGCAATAAATGAGTAGAAAAGAGGTAGACAGAAAATAGAAAAAGAACACTAGGAGGTGCCTTACTGTGAAGGTAAACAAAATCCGAATGAGGGAGACACTCGTTTCCTACGCATTCCTAGCACCCATTTTAATCTTCTTTACGGTCTTTGTCCTAGCCCCCATGATTATGGGCTTTGTGACAAGTTTCTTCAACTATTCTATGACATCCTTCAAGTTTGTCGGTTTAGAAAATTATTCCCGCATGTTTGCGGATAAAGTTTTTGTGAAGTCCTTAATCAATACCGTCATTATCGTTATCGGCTCGGTTCCGATCGTCGTATTGTTCTCCTTGTTTGTGGCTTCTCAGACCTATCATCAAAATGCCATTGCGCGTTCCTTCTACCGTTTCGTCTTCTTCCTTCCTGTTGTTACAGGGAGTGTAGCGGTAACGGTTGTGTGGAAATGGATCTATGATCCGCTATCAGGGATTTTGAACTTTGTATTGAAATCTGGACATGTCATCAACCAAAACATTTCTTGGTTGGGGGACAAACACTGGGCTTTGATGGCCATCATCATTATTTTGTTGACCACTTCAGTTGGTCAGCCGATCATCCTCTACATTGCGGCCATGGGAAATATTGACAATTCACTTGTAGAAGCCGCGCGTGTGGATGGTGCGACAGAATTCCAAGTTTTCTGGAAAATCAAATGGCCAAGCTTGTTGCCAACAACTTTGTACATTGCCATCATTACGACCATTAACTCTTTCCAATGTTTCGCCTTGATCCAATTGTTGACATCCGGTGGTCCGAACTACTCAACAAGTACCCTTATGTACTACCTCTATGAAAAAGCCTTTAAACTCTCTGAATACGGTTATGCCAACACCATGGGTGTCTTCCTTGCGGTGATGATTGCCATTATCAGTTTTGCGCAATTCAAGATCCTCGGAAACGACGTAGAATACTAAAGAAAGGAGTCTCAGATGAAACCAACACAAAAGAAACCCATCACTGCCTTTACAGTGATTTCAACGATCATTTTGCTCCTTTTGACAGTCTTGTTCATTTTCCCATTTTATTGGATTTTGACAGGGGCCTTTAAGTCTCAGCCAGATACCATTATGATCCCACCTCAATGGTGGCCAAAGACACCAACCATGGAAAACTTCCAACAGTTGATGGTACAAAATCCAGCCCTACAATGGTTGTGGAACAGTGTCTTTATCTCCCTTGCAACCATGCTCTTGGTGTGTATGACCTCTTCCTTGGCGGGCTATGTCTTGGCTAAGAAACGCTTTTATGGTCAACGAATTCTTTTTGCTATCTTTATCGCAGCTATGGCCCTTCCGAAGCAAGTTGTCTTGGTTCCATTGGTACGGATTATCAACTTCATGGGAATTCACGATACCCTTGCAGCGGTGATCTTACCACTGGTTGGATGGCCATTCGGTGTCTTCTTGATGAAGCAATTTAGTGAAAACATCCCAACAGAACTCTTAGAATCTGCTAAGATCGATGGTTGTGGAGAGTTGCGAACTTTCTGGAGCGTTGCCTTCCCAATTGTCAAACCGGGATTTGCAGCCCTTGCCATCTTCACCTTCATCAACACTTGGAACGACTACTTTATGCAATTGGTTATGTTGACCTCTCGTCAAAACTTGACCATTTCACTAGGGGTTGCGACCATGCAGGCTGAAATGGCAACCAACTATGGCTTGATCATGGCTGGGGCAGCCCTAGCAGCGGTTCCAATCGTTACGGTCTTCCTCGTTTTCCAAAAATCCTTCACCCAAGGGATTACTATGGGAGCGGTCAAAGGATAAGTTATCCACTTGTACAAACGATAGTTGTGTGCAGATAGGTTTTCTAGGCTGAGAAGTATCGAAAGGATGAGAATATGATATTTGATGATTTAAAAAACATCACCTTTTACAAAGGGATCCACCCCAATCTAGATCAGGCCATTGACTTTCTCTATGAGCATCGGAAGGATTCTTTTGAATTGGGGAGATACGATATTGATGGGGATAAGGTCTTTCTCGTCGTTCAAGAAAATACACTCAACAAAGCAGAAAATGATCGCTTTGAACACCACAAAAGATATGCCGATTTGCATTTATTAGTAGAAGGGCATGAGTTTTCGAGTTATGGATCTCGTGTGACAGGTGAGGCGCTCGCATTTGATGAAGCATCAGACATCGGTTTTGTCCATTGTCAGGAGTCTTATCCGCTTCATCTGGGTTATCATAATTTTGCGATTTTCTTTCCAGGGGAGCCTCACCAGCCCAATGGCTATGCAGGGCAAGAAGATATTGTGAAAAAGTATCTATTTAAAATTGCGATCGATTGATCATGTTAGAAAGGAGTGCCTATGTCATCTAAGGGGGCAGGATTGATCAAATCCGTCTTTAACACGGACAATGTAGTGATGCGCATCAGTGAGAAGGTGCTCGACTTGGTAACCGTTAATCTTTTATTTGTGCTAAGTTGTTTACCAGTTCTCACGATTGGAATTGCGAAAATTAGTTTGTATCAAACGGTTTTTGCCATCAAACACCAACGTCGCCTACCAGTCATTCGGACCTACATCAACGCCTTTCACGAAAATTGGAAGATAGGCTTGCGACTAGGAAGTCTGGAACTGCTTATTGCAGGTATTTGTCTCTTTGACTTGTTGCTCTTTTGGAGCCAGACAGCCTTGCCGATGCAGGTGTTAAAAGCTGTGTGTCTAGGGCTCTTTATCTTCCTAGTTCTGGTCATGCTAGCGGCCTATCCAATTGCAGCCCGTTACCAATTGGATTGGAAGGAGTGTTTGCAAAAAGCCATGATTGTGACAGGGCTCCATTTTCCTTGGTTCTTCGTCATGGGAAGTGCTCTCTTACTTCTATGTATGGCTCTTGCAAGCTCAGTCTTAGCTTTCCTATTGGGACTCATGATCTTTTTCTTGTTCGGTTTTTCAAGCTTGGCTTATGCACAAGTTGGATTAATGGAAAAGATTTTTGCCCACTACCAAGAATAAAATGAATTCAATAGTGACAAAAGGAGAAAATATGTCAGATTTAAAAAAATATGAAGGAGTCATCCCTGCTTTTTATGCCTGCTATGATGACCAAGGGGAAATTAGCCCGGAGCGGGTGCGTGCTCTCGTAGAATATTTTATCGCGAAAGGTGTGCAGGGCTTGTATGTCAACGGATCCTCTGGCGAATGTATCTACCAGAGCGTGGCCGATCGCAAGCTGATCTTGGAAGAAGTCATGGCAGTAGCTAAAGGAAAATTGACCATCATCGCTCACGTAGCCTGCAACAACACCAAGGATAGCGTGGAATTGGCACGACATGCAGAAAAACTAGGAGTGGATGCCATTGCGGCCATTCCGCCGATCTATTTCCGCTTGCCAGAATACAGTGTGGCCCACTACTGGAATGAAATCAGTGCAGCTGCACCCCATACAGACTTTGTCATCTACAATATCCCGCAATTGGCTGGGGTAGCTTTGACACCGAGTCTTTACAAGGAAATGTTGAAAAATCCACGGGTGATTGGGGTGAAAAATTCTTCGATGCCTGTTCAGGACATTCAAACTTTTGCTTCTTTAGGAGGTGATAACCATATCGTCTTTAATGGTCCGGATGAACAATTCTTAGGTGGCCGTCTCATGGGAGCACATGCTGGTATCGGTGGCACCTATGGTGCTATGCCAGAGCTATTCTTGAAGCTCAATCAGCTAATTGCTGAGAAAGACTTAGAGACTGCGCGTGCCTTGCAGTTTGCCATCAATGATATTATCGGAGTCTTGACGTCTGCTCATGGCAATATGTATGCGGTCATCAAAGCGGTTTTGCGCATCAATGAAGGTTTGGACTTGGGATCTGTTCGCTCCCCTTTGACGCCAGTAGTAGAAGCGGATCAAGAAGTGATTCAACGTGCTGCTCAACTCATTCAGGACACAAAAGACAGATTCCTTTGATCAAAGGAGGTCTAGATGAATCCATATGTTGTAATTGATATCGGCGGAACGAGTATCAAATATGGTCTAGCCGATGCAAACGGGCAACTCTTAGAGACCCATGAAATGCCAACAGAGGCCCAAAAAGGAGGACCTCATATACTTAAAACAACAAAGGAAATAGTAGCCCGTTATTTGAAGAAGCATACCTTAGCAGGGGTCGCGATTTCCTCAGCAGGGATGGTCGATCCGGATAAGGGAGAAATCTTTTATGCCGGACCACAAATTCCTAATTATGCTGGAACTCAGTTCAAAAAGGAAATTGAGGAGGCCTTTCAGATCCCTTGCGAGATTGAAAATGATGTCAATTGTGCCGGTCTTGCAGAAGTCACAACAGGTCATGCAAAAGGATCGAACAATGCTGTTTGCTTGACAATTGGAACAGGGATCGGCGGTTGCCTCTTACTGGATGGTCAAGTCTTTCATGGCTTTAGCAATTCAGCCTGTGAGGTTGGCTATCTTCATTTGCCAGACGGTGCCTTTCAGGATCTGGCTTCAACGACGGCTTTAGTCGAGTATGTGGCAGAACATCATGGTGACCCTGTGGAACAGTGGAATGGTCGCCGGATCTTCAAGCAGGCAACTGAAGGAGATAAAATCTGTATGGTTGGAATTGATCGGATGGTGACCTATCTTGGAAAAGGATTGGCTAATATCGTTTATGTGGTCAATCCGGAAGTCATCGTTCTTGGAGGGGGCATTATGGCTCAGGAAGCGATTCTCAAACCTAAAATCTATCAAGCTCTGTGTGCGGAACTGGTTCCTAGCCTAGCAGATAAGATCCGTTTAGAATTTGCTCACCATCAAAATGCCGCGGGTATGTTGGGGGCCTACTACCACTTTAGACAAAAACATGGAACATAAAACAAGTCGCATTGACGACTTGTTTTTGCTTCATCACAAAAAGCATGAAAGACGAAGAAAACCTTATCTTTCATGCTTTTTAAATAGGGAGACTATATTATGATTTTCGAGAACGTTGACTAGAAAGCTTTTTGTTTTCCCAGTAGCTATTAAAGACAATTTCCTTTTGTTCTCGGCTTTTATTAAGGAAATGGGCATAGATTAAATCGACCACGATGAGGAGTGGTAAAATCGCAGAGATACGATCGATATAGGTACTACTAGGAAGGGGTGCGGCTGGTAACACTTCTGTGAATCCTTGGTGGTTAGCAGCCGGGTTAGCAGTCAAAAGAACCGTTTTAGCCTCTTTTTCTTTCGCATTCAGAAGACTGTCTGTAATGGAGTTTGTGCCTCCTGACAATGAGAAGCCGATGACTAAACAAGAGGAATCGAGAATACTGGTCGTCCAAGCAAAGCCGTCTTGATCAGTCAGGGCTTCACAAACAACGCCTAGTCGCATAAAGCGCAATTTCATTTCTCGAGCGACTAAACCGGAACTACCAATCCCGAAGAAATAGACTCGGTCCGCTTGATTGATCAGCTCAGCTACCCGATCCACTTGGGAATCTTTTGCCAGACTTTCAGTGACGTTGCTGATATGGTGGTAGCGTTGCAAGACGCTGAGAGTGAGTTCGTCATGTTCTTGCACTTGTTTTTGATTCTTTGTTTCCTCATTAAAATGATAGACAAACTCCCGATAGCCGGAAAAGCCACATTTTTGAGAGAAACGCGTTAAAGCTGCCTTTGAGACGTGGAGTAACTCCGTTACACGAGAAGAGGACAGGGAGTGCTGTCGTGCTTCTGACGATAAAAAATATTGGGCAATGTCGCGTTCCATATCTGTTAACTCAGCTTCATGGCTGGCGATAATGGCGCGTAAATCTTGATCTTGTTTCACAGCAATCCTCCTTTCTCACGAGATGAAATAACAGGATACTCCTATAATATATTACACATTATAACATGGAGACACCCTTTTATTCAAGTAAAAGCAACCAAAAAATATTGAAACTAGTAACAGGATATGAGAAAAGAAGAGAGCGCTACCAAACTTGAAACTAAGGTCTTATTGGTTGTCCACAATTTTCTGAAAATTCCCAGTTGGGCCTGAACAAACGGTATGAATTGTGGTATAATTTAAGATAATTGTACTGTTGTTCGAAGAATGATAGTTGAATAAGGAGGTGTGACGATGTCGAATGCAACACTCGAGATGATGCAAGAGATCGAGCAAGCTGCTCAAGGCGTGATCGTAGGCTATGAAGCTCAAGTCGAACAAATCCGAACGGATTCACGCGATCGCCTTGCAACAGTGGCACAGCATTACGATGAGGAAACCAAGCAATTGGTCACAGAGGCAGAAAAAAATGCCCAGGAAAAACTCGTCCGTTTAACGAAAGATCTGGAAGAAACGGTTGCGCGCAATGATGCCAAAGTACAGCAAGCGATGACCGATAAGCGAGCTGGGTTAGTTGAAGCCATTGTAGAAAAGGTGGTAGCAAGCTATGGCCGTTAGTCAGATGCAAAAACTGTCTCTCATCTTGCCCAAAGATGACTTGGACAGTCTCCTACTAGCGCTGCAGTCTGAGGCGAAAATCCAGATTTATGACCTAAGTGAACAGGAAGAGTGGCAGGCTGCTTTTGAGGCAAATACCTTGTCTCAACCCTTGACAGAGGACAATCGTCAAGTCTTGGTAGAGCTGCAAAAACGTCAAGAACAAGTTGAAAAAATGATTCAGACTCTGGAGCCCTATATGCCTGAGAAGAAGGCTCTGCAAGCTCTGAAGGAAGAACCTTTAAGTTTGTCTTTTGATGATCTGCAGGCCCACGGGATGATTCGAGATGAGGATCTTCTATTGACCAAGTTGAAACGCCAATTGCGCGTGTTAGACAAGGCTCGCCAGAAGATTGCAGATGCAAAGGGAGAGATCGAGCGCTTAGAGAAATGGCGACCATTAGAGGTAACACCAACAGCCCTTGCTACCTTTCACTACGTGCATGGCTTGATTGGGACCATCCCGAATAGCGATACAGACGCTGTTCGTTCTTCCTTAAAAGCTCATCCTGAGCTGGAGTTGGAAGAAGTCTTTACGTCTGAAACCGAACATGGCTATGTCATCTTGTATCGTTCGGGAGACCGCGTAGCTGTTCAGGAGCTTCTGGAAGAACATGGGTTCAAAGAATTGGACTATGAAGAAGAGCAAGTTCCAGCCGTTTACTTGGATCGCCTAGAAGGGGAAATCAAAGAGCAGGAAGCTGTCGTTGCAGCAACCCTAGCAGAGTTACAAAACTCGCAGAAGGAGTTGGACCAGCTCAAGTATCAGATGGATTACTTGCTGAGTTTGGGAGCTCGTGAGGAAGCCAAGTCGCTTCTTGCCAGCACACAAAGCTTGGTAGCCCTAGAGGGTTGGATTGAAACATCCCAAGTGGCCTCATTACGAGATTTCTTGCAAGAAGGTTTTGGATCTCGGATCCTACTAGAGATGCGCGATGTAACGGAAAAAGATTGGGATGACGTTCCGATCCAGTTGCGAAATAGTGCCTTGGTAGAGCCCTTTGAATTAGTCACAGAGATGTACGCCCTGCCTAAGTATTACGAGAAAGATCCGACTCCGATCGTTTCTCTCTTCTACTTTGTTTTCTTTGGCATGATGGTCGCAGATATCGGTTATGGACTCTTGCTAACGGTAGCGACAGGGTTTGCCCTTAAAGCCTTTAAGCTCAAGCCTGGGACAGCGAAGAACCTTCGTTTCTTCAGTCTCCTCGGAATTTCAGTGGCCCTCTGGGGTGTGGTCTATGGCTCTTTCTTTGGGTTTGAGATGCCTTTTGCCCTGATCAGTACGACCAGCAACGCTATGACCATCCTGATCCTCTCAGTGGTCTTTGGTTTTGTCACTGTCTTAGTGGGACTGTTCCTAGGGGGGATGAAAAATGTCCGCCTCAAAGACTACACGGAAGCCTATAATGCTGGCTTTGCTTGGGTTTTGATCCTACTTGGCTTAATGCTACTAGCAGTAGGCAATATCTTGCCAGGGATGAGCGTCCTAGTTCCGATTGGTAAGTGGCTAGCTATTTTGAATGCCATTGGGATCTTGATTGTTTCCATTGTCAGTGCCAAGAAGTTATCCGGTCTAGCATCCGGTCTCTTTAACCTCTACAATGTCAGTGGGTACGTCGGAGACTTGGTCAGCTTCACCCGTTTGATGGCCCTGGGCTTGTCTGGAGCTAGTATCGGTTCAGCCTTTAACCTTATTGTCAATCTCTTCCCACCGCTTGGACGGTTTACGGTAGGGCTTCTGCTCTTTATCATCCTACATGCTATTAATATGTTCCTGTCCTTCTTGTCAGGATATGTGCATGGAGCTCGTTTGATCTTTGTGGAGTTCTTCGGTAAGTTCTATGAAGGAGGAGGCAAGCCATTTCGTCCTCTTAAACCTTCTGAACGCTATATTAAAACAAAAAAATAAGTATTATCTTTAATAAATAGGAGTATATTCATGGAATCTTTAGCATCATATTTTTCAGCCCATGGGGGCGCCTTCTTTGCAGCATTTGGTGTCGCGATCGCCGTCGCACTTAGTGGAATGGGATCTGCCCTTGGGGTTGGTAAAACGGGTCAAGCAGCAGCAGCGCTCTTGAAAGAACAACCCGAAAAATTTGCCCAAGCCCTGATTTTGCAATTGTTGCCAGGTACACAAGGTTTGTACGGTTTTGTTATCGGGATCTTGATCTGGTTGCAAATTAAGCCAGATATGCCACTTGAAACAGGAGTTGCTTACTTCTTTACAGCTCTTCCAGTTGCGATCGTTGGTTATTTCTCAGCGAAACACCAAGGAAATGTTGCGACAGCAGGGATGCAAATCTTGGCAAAACGTCCTGAGGACATGATGAAAGGGGTTATCCTTGCGGCCATGGTTGAAACCTATGCCATCTTGGCCTTCGTTGTGTCCTTCCTATTGACCCTACGCGTCGGCTAAGAGCTAGCTTTGATGGATTTGCCTCGCGAGGCGAAAAACACAAGACGCATGCAATAGGAGAAAAAACGATATGGATGAACAAACCCAATTAAAGGATTCGATCTTGGCCCAAGCCCACGAAAAAGGGCGTAAACTCTTAGAAGAGGCCAAGGAAACCATCCTAAAAGAAGAGACTGCGCAAGAAGAGCGTTTGATCCAGGATAAACTCAATCAACGCTCCGAGCAGCTCAAGCGGATTCAACGTCAATTGCAACGTGAAACCCAACAAATCGAAAATAAAAAACGCCAATCAACCCTTGTCACCAAGCAACGAGTCTTAAAGGATCTCTTTGCAGATGCTTATGAAGCAATGGCGGCTTGGCCCCTTGACAAGGAAATGCAGTTTGTAGATGCGATTTTAGACCGCTATCAAGGGCAAGTTGTGACTCTGACCTTTGGGGCGGTGAGTGCTAGCAAATTTGATTCAGCAGCTCTCGAGAGATTGAAGCAAACTCATCAGAATGTGACAGTCGCAGATGCGACGATCCCAGCTCAGGCAGGCTTTGTCTTGTCGGTTGGGAAGATTGATGACAACTATCTCTACCGTGATTTGGTGGATTCCATTTGGGAGCAAGAAAGCTACCAGATGGCAGCCAGCATTTTCACCGATGAAGAGAACTAGGAGGTTGCAATGAGCGAACGGACCTATTCTCAAGTTAATACAGGAATCAGCGTACGTGAGGCTAGTTTTGTCAGTCCCAGTCAGTTCGAGCAGTTGCTTGCAAGTCCCTCCAGTGAGAGCCGAGAAGGCTTGCTACAAGGGACACCTTATGCTTTAGACAGCCAGGAGATCAAGGATTTAGCAGCCCTTGAAAAGTGCCTGATGGCAACCTTGTTGGCAGAATACCAATGGGCTTTTGAAGTGGCCCCTCAGTCAGACCTGGTTAGCCTGTTTACCTTGAAGTACACCTATCATAATCTCAAGGTTTATCTAAAACACAAGGCGACAGAGCGCAAGTTGGGACATTTATTGATCCCTATCGGACCTTATTCTCTTGATGTGCTCGAGCATTTGGTGGCGACCTTTTCTGCAGAGCATTGTCCAGCCTTTATGGCTCAAGAAGTGGCTGCAACCTGGCAAGAATTCCAAGACTATCAGGACTTGCGGGTCCTCGAAATCGGGATGGACTTGGCTTATTTTAAACACCTGAGATACTTAGGAGACAGCCTAGATCATCCGATTTTGAAGCAGTTGGTAGACGTGACCATTGACTTTTACAATGCGATTACGGTCAAGCGGGCCTTGGATCAGCAAAAACCGCATAGTTTTATGCACCAATTGCTCTCGGATGAAGGAAGCCTCAGTGCCCATCAGGTGATCGACCTGCTAGAATCGGGTCAGTGGTTGACCTGGTTTTATCAAGTCAATCCGCTGGAGTACGATCTCGCCTTAGAGACTTATGAAGAAAAGATGCGCACCGGTCAACTTAAGACAACAGAGTTGGAGTATCTAGAAAGCTTGGTGAAATTCAGTCTTTTAGACGCTGGCCGTTTTGAAGTCGATGGGCCACTCCCCCTTGTCCGTTATCTTTACGGAAAAGAGTTGGAGGTGACCAACCTTCGTTTGGTCCTCTCTGGTTTGGACAATGGTTTTCCGCTAGCAGAAATCAAAGAAAGGATGAGACCGATTTATGGACAAACAGACCTATAAGATCGCCGTTGTGGGCAATCGGGACGCCATCCTTCCTTTTCGCCTGATTGGCTTTCAAACCTATCCGGTCACAGAGCCGCAAGAAGCGATCAATACCTTGCGAAAACTCAGTCGGGAAAACTTCGGGATTATCTACCTGACAGAAGATATGGCTCAAGCTATTCCAGAAACAGTGGCTTTTTACGACCAGCAGCTGACCCCGGCCTTGATTCTTATCCCGACCCATAGAGGGACTACAGGACTGGGCCAACAGCGGATTCGTGATAATGTCGAAAAAGCAGTAGGACAGGATATTTTATGAGAACAAATGAATTTGGTCAAGCGATTGGGGATGCACTGCCGGAGTTTACACCGGGGCGTCTGCCAGCTATTGAGCGGATCGAAGGTCGCTATACTGTGATCGAGCGCCTCTCAAAAGAAAAACATGGAGCAGATCTTTATCAGGTTTACGGGCCGGACTCTCCAGCAGCTATGTGGACCTTTCTGTTTAAAGGTCCTGCCCGCAATGAAGAGGAGTGGGACCGCTTATTAGATGATCTCATGACAGCCCAAGGTCGCTTTTACTATGCGATTGTAGACAAAGATTCAGGCAAGGCTTTGGGGACATTCTCTCTCATGCGGATCGATCAAGCCAACCGGGTGATCGAAGTCGGAGCAGTGACCTACTCACCAGCGCTCCAAAAGACTCGCATGGCTACAGAAGCCCAGTATCTGTTAGCGCGCTACGTGTTTGAAGATTTAGGATACCGCCGCTATGAGTGGAAATGCGATGCCTTAAACCAAGCTTCTCGCAAAGCAGCTGAGCGCTTAGGATTCACCTATGAAGGCTGTTTCCGTCAGGCTGTTGTTTATAAAGGTCGTACCCGCGATACAGACTGGCTGTCTATCATTGACCAAGAATGGCCAGCAATCAAAGAGCGTTTTGAAGCTTGGTTGGATCCAAGCAATTTCGATGTCAATGGTCAACAAAAGCAATCTCTAAGAGAGATAGCACAAAAGTAAAACAAAGAAACAAAGGATTCCCAGGAGGAATACATGACTCAAGGAAAAATTATTAAAGTTTCCGGTCCCTTGGTGGTCGCATCAGGGATGCAGGAGGCCAATATCCAAGACATCTGCCGGGTCGGCGATCTTGGTTTGATTGGCGAAATTATTGAGATGCGTCGGGATGAAGCCTCTATCCAAGTATACGAAGAAACGTCTGGAGTCGGTCCAGGAGAACCAGTAGTAACAACTGGAGCTCCCCTTTCGGTTGAGTTGGGACCAGGCTTGATCTCTCAGATGTTTGACGGGATCCAACGCCCCTTGGAACGTTTCCAAGAAGTCACCGCCAGTGACTTCCTCGTTCGTGGGGTGCAAGTTCCCAATCTCGATCGTGACACCAAATGGGCCTTCGAACCAAGTGTGGCAGAAGGGACAGAGGTGGTTGCTGGAGACATCGTTGGTACCGTTCAAGAGACCAATATGGTGGAACACCGCATCATGGTACCGTTTGGTGTGAGTGGACGTGTGACCAAGATCGCAGCAGGTTCTTACACAGTAGAAGAACCAGTTTATGAGATCGAGCAAGCAGATGGTAGCCTCTTTACTGGAAGTCTGATGCAAAAATGGCCGGTTCGTCGAGGCCGTCCCTTTGCACAAAAACTGATTCCAGTAGAGCCTTTGGTCACAGGTCAACGGGTCATCGATACTTTCTTCCCTGTTACGAAAGGTGGAGCTGCAGCTGTTCCTGGTCCTTTCGGAGCTGGAAAAACCGTCGTGCAACACCAGGTGGCCAAGTTTGCCAACGTAGACATCGTGATCTACGTAGGTTGTGGGGAACGTGGAAATGAAATGACAGACGTTCTGAATGAATTTCCAGAATTGATCGATCCAACAACTGGCCAATCCATCATGCAACGGACTGTTCTGATCGCCAATACTTCGAACATGCCAGTAGCAGCGCGGGAAGCTTCTATCTACACAGGGATCACCATTGCGGAATACTTCCGTGATATGGGCTATTCTGTTGCCATCATGGCCGATTCGACATCGCGCTGGGCTGAAGCTCTCCGTGAAATGTCTGGTCGTCTAGAAGAAATGCCAGGGGATGAAGGGTATCCAGCCTACCTTGGTAGCCGGATCGCCGAATACTACGAACGTGCCGGCCGGGTCAAGACACTAGGAACCACTGCGCGTGAAGGCTCTATTACTGCCATCGGTGCCGTTTCCCCTCCAGGTGGAGATATTTCAGAGCCGGTAACGCAAAATACCTTGCGGATCGTTAAGGTTTTCTGGGGACTAGATGCTCAATTGGCCCAACGCCGCCATTTCCCAGCCATCAACTGGTTGAGTTCTTATTCCCTTTACCAAGATGAAGTCGGTCGCTATATCGATCTACATGAACAAATCAGCTGGTCTGAAAAAGTGACCCGTGCCATGAACTTGCTTCAAAAGGAAAGTGAATTGCAAGAAATCGTTCGCCTGGTTGGTCTAGATTCCTTGTCTGAAAAGGACCGCTTGACCATGAATGCGGCCAAGATGATCCGCGAAGACTACCTGCAACAAAATGCCTTTGATGAGGTCGATACCTATACCTCTTTCAGCAAGCAGGTGGCCTTGTTGACCAACATTTTGACCTTTGACCAAGAAAGTCAAAAAGCACTAGAATTAGGGGCTTACTTCACAGAAATTATGGAAGGAACCGTAACTCTTCGAGACCGCATTGCCCGTAGCAAGTTCATCCATGAGGATCAGTTGGCAACCATTCAAGCCTTGAAAGAAGAAATCGTAGAAACCCTACACCAAATCGTCGCAAAAGGAGGAGTAGACAATGAGCGTGATTAAAGAATACCGTACTGTCAGCGAAGTTGTTGGTCCCTTGATGATTGTCGATCAGGTCGAGGGGGTTCACTACAATGAACTCGTAGAAATCAAACTCCATGACGGAACAACCCGTCAGGGACAAGTCCTAGAAGTCCAAGAAGACAAGGCCATGGTCCAGCTCTTTGAAGGATCTAGCGGGATCAACTTGGAAAAAGCCAAGGTTCGCTTTACCGGACGTCCCCTAGAACTCCCTGTGTCTGAAGACATGGTGGGCCGCATCTTTAACGGGATGGGCAAACCCATCGACGGTGGTCCAGAAATTATTCCAGAGAAGTACTTGGACATTGATGGACAAGCCATCAATCCTGTTTCGCGGGACTATCCGGATGAATTTATCCAGACAGGGATCTCGGCCATTGACCACTTGAACACCTTGGTTCGGGGCCAAAAACTCCCCGTATTCTCAGGTTCTGGTCTTCCTCACAAGGAGTTGGCAGCTCAGATTGCCCGTCAAGCGACGGTTCTTAATTCTGAAGAGAACTTCGCCGTGGTCTTTGCGGCTATGGGGATTACCTTTGAAGAAGCCGAGTTCTTTATGAACGACCTTCGGGAAACAGGAGCTATTGACCGCTCTGTCCTCTTTATCAACCTAGCTAATGACCCAGCTATCGAGCGGATTGCGACTCCTCGGATCGCCTTGACCGCAGCAGAGTATTTGGCCTATGAAAAAGATATGCACGTCTTGGTCATTATGACCGACATGACCAACTACTGTGAAGCTCTTCGGGAAGTATCCGCTGCCCGCCGGGAGGTTCCAGGACGCCGTGGCTATCCAGGTTATCTTTATACTAACCTCTCAACCCTCTACGAACGTGCAGGACGTTTGGTTGGGAAAAAGGGATCTGTGACTCAAATTCCGATCCTCTCCATGCCAGAAGATGACATCACCCACCCCATCCCTGACTTGACAGGCTACATCACGGAAGGACAAATTATCTTGTCCCGCGATCTCTACAATAGTGGTTACCGCCCACCGATCAATGTTCTTCCATCCCTTTCTCGTTTGAAGGACAAGGGTTCTGGTGAGGGTAAAACTCGAGAAGACCATGCGGCGACCATGAACCAGCTCTTTGCGGCCTATGCCCAAGGAAAACAAGCCAAAGAACTGGCTGTAGTGCTTGGGGAGTCTGCCTTGTCCGATACAGACAAGCTCTATGTCAAATTTACCGATCGCTTTGAGCAAGAATACATCAACCAAGGCTTTACCACCAATCGGACGATTGATGAAAGTTTGGATCTCGGTTGGGAACTCTTATCCATCCTTCCACGAACAGAGCTCAAACGGATCAAGGATGAGATGATTGACAAGTATCTGCCAAACAAAGAGGATTAGCCTATGGCACGATTAAATGTAAAACCAACTCGGATGGAGCTCAATATTCTCAAAGAGCGCCTCAAGACAGCAACCCGGGGGCACAAGTTGCTCAAGGACAAGCGGGATGAACTCATGCGCCGCTTTATTGAAGCTGTACGTGAGAATAATCGCCTGCGCCAAAAGGTAGAGGCGGCGCTTGTGGACAATATGCAAGATTTCGTGATGGCTAAGTCACTAGAGAGCGACCTCATGGTGGAAGAAATCTTTGCTGTACCTACGCGAGAAGTGATGCTGCATATTGAGGAAGAAAATATCATGAGTGTGCGCGTGCCCAAGCTCCATGCCCGTATCGATAATCCATACGGAGATGATGAAGGGGACGTGGTTTATAGCTATCTCGCCTCTAACAGTCAAATGGACAGCACCATTCAAGAAATGGGAGATCTCCTCCCAGATTTGCTCAAATTAGCGGAAATCGAAAAAAGTTGCCAACTCATGGCAGACGAAATTGAGAAAACCCGCCGTCGAGTAAATGGACTGGAGTATGCGACTATCCCAGACCTCAAAGAGACTATCTACTATATCGAAATGAAACTCGAAGAAGCCGAACGCGCCAACCTCGTCAGAATCATGAAGGTAAAATAAGATAGATCAAGATACAAAGCCCGTAAAATGCAAAGTGAAAATAGGGAGCAGGACAGAAGAACTGTTGTATAGAATGCTTCGTTGTCCTGCCCCCACAAGGCTGATTAGGATTTTTCCGAGCTCTTAAAGCGAGAGAAAAATCCAATCAGCTACTGTGCCTTTGAAGTTAGTACTATTACAGTTTGCGTTTTTCACACAGCATTTAGGGCGTGTTCAGTTGCTTTATAAAGACAAGAACCTCATCAAGAAACCATTCCTAGATGAGGTTTTTTTGCACCCTCTCACTCTTCTTCCACTACCCTATTTTTATGTTACTAATTTGTAACAATGTGACAAGAAAGACGAAATGTTACAAGAAAAATACAGTTTTGTTAAATAGCCAAAAAGACCTTTTATTATTTTTAAATTGTGATAAGATAGTATAGTAGTTCATTTGTTCAAGAAAATCTTGAGCAAAAAACAAAGAAAAAAGAGGATAAAAGATGAAATTAAAAGTTAATACGAAAGCCTTGATCGCTTCAACAGTAGCTCTTGCAGTGATTCCATTTACAAAAGCCACTGCAGAAACACTTGAAGATTGGGTGGCTCGCTCAGTAGATGAAATCAAACACGACATTCAACAAAGTGGTGACAACCAACAAACGTATACCATCAAATATGGTGATACATTGAGTTCGATCGCAGAAGCGCTTGGCATCGATGTTCATGTGTTGGCAAACTTGAACAACATCAGCAACATGGACTTGATCTACCCAGGTACTGTTTTGAAAACAACAGTAAATGATCAAAAAGAAGTAACTTCAGTTGAAATCCAAACTCCTCAAGCAGGTGCAACAGATGCAACTGTTGCAAGTGCTGATTTGACAACGAACCAAGTGACAGTTGACGACCAAACAGTCGCTGTGAACGACTTGTCAAAACCAGTCAATGACGATAACAAAGCTGTTCCAGTTGCTCCAGCAGCGGAAACTCAAGAAGCCCCAGCGGAAGCTCCTGTAGTTGAAGTACCAGCAGCAGAAACACCAGCACAACCAGCTGTTCCAGAAACACCAAACTACGGTGCTCCAGCTGTAAATGTTGAAGTTCAAAAACAAGAAGCAGCCCCAGCTGCTGCTCCTCAATCTGCTCCAGCAACCGAAGCTCCTGCAGAAACACCAGCTGCTCCAGCAGAAGAAGCTCCAGCACAACCAGCAGCAGTAGAAACTGCAGCTGCACCTGAAGTACAACCAGTAGCATCAACTCCTACATCTGCAAATGCTATTCCAACTGATCCAAATCTTCAACCACAAGCAGAAGCTTTCCGTCAAGAAATTGCAGCGAAATTCGGTATCACCAATATCGGAGGATATCGTGAAGGGGATCCAGAAGACCATGGTAAAGGGCTTGCAGTAGACGTGATGGTTCCAACAAATTCAGAGCTTGGAGATCAAGTCGCACAGTATGCGATTGATAACATGGACCGTGCAGGTATCTCATATATTATTTGGAAACAACAATTCTACATGCCAGTAAATAACATTTACGGACCAGCTAATACATGGAACCAAATGCCAGACCGTGGTGGAGATACAGCAAACCACAACGACCACGTACATATCTCATTTAACGGATAATAAAACTATTGAACTAGGCCTAGAGCTTAGTTCTTTTTTTGTGCACACAAAAAAAAGCCGGAAGACGAATCTTCCAGGTTATAAAATATGATCGACTTTTTCCACCTGATAAAGGGCAATCGCCATGATAATGGTTAAGACCAGTAGCATGAGGATAGCTGGTGTCCAAGAGTGGAAGAGAGATTTGCTGTAGCCGAAGAGGATGGGACCAAAAGCAGCAAAGACGTAGCCTCCTGCTTGGGCAAGACCAGAAAGTTGAGCTGTCTTTTCAGGTGTACTGGATTTCATGGAGAAAGCGACCATGAGGTAAGGAAAGAGCGAACTAACGGAACTTCCTATCAAGGCATTGATGACGAGCCAGTAGAAGAAGTTGCTGGTTGGGATTAAGAGCATGGCTACCCCTAAAATTCCTGCTCCGACAACAATGGCAAGCATCAAGCGTCGATTACGATCGGATAACCGTGTGGTTAAACTTGGGATTGTCAAGGAGAATGGGAGACTGATCAAGGTGAACACGGAGGCAAGTAGTCCAGATTCAACCTTTGAAAGGCCAGCTTGAACAGCCATGGTCGGAAGCCAAGTCATACTTGTGTAGAAAAGTAATGACTGCAAGCCTCCAAAAATCATGATAGCCCAGACATATTTGTTGGTATACCACTTGCTACTAGATTCCGTAGTAGCAGCCTTTTTGAGTCGGTGGTTATAGCGGAGATTAGGAATCCAGATGACCAAAGCAAGAGCGCACAAGGCAGTCAAAAGAGTCACTAGACCTTGCCAAGAAGTGGCTTTGGTGATCGGAACGGCGACAGAAGAGGCGATCGCTGTGGACATCCCCATAGAAGTGATGTACAAGGTGGTCAGAATGCCTAGTTGGTGAGGTCTGTTCGCCTGAATCAGGCTTGGAAGCAGTACATTGACAAAGGCGATGCCAGCTCCAATCAAGATGGTTCCCAGATAGAGAAAGGGGAGATTGATAATCCGAATAGCAGATCCGATCGTAATCGCGATCAAGACAAGAAAGAAGAGGCGCTCAATCCCCAACTTTTTGGCAAATTGAATCGCAAAAGGTGAGAAAATGGCAAAGGTAAGAAGTGGCAAGCTAGTCAATAGTCCCAGGGAGCTCACATCAACCCCCAAACCAGCTGCGATGTCAGACAAGACCGTCGGAAGCGTAGTAAATGGTGTTCGTAAAACAATCCCAAGCATAATGATGCCCGGGACGAATAATATAGAATGTGTTTTTTTCATAAATCCTCCTCTGACAAAAATTCTCTTCATTATAACATAGATCGAGCATAAATTGGAGTATTGATACAACTGAAGGAGAAGGACCGTGACCGCAGTTCTCACTGTTGTTCGAACTGCATCAACGTACCTAAGTTCGTTTGCGTCCCGGGTGGACTTGACTCACTAAAAAATAAGGATCGTAGTTCTCACTGTCGTTCGAACTGCGTCAACGTACCTAAGCTCACTAACGTTTGCTAAGGTACGTAGAAAAAGCCACCGGTTTTGGTGGCTCTTATAGGGAGATTATTATGAAAAAGTTTAGGATTTTCTATCAAACAAAGTTAGGAGGTCTTTATTTGATGGTTTTATTATAAGGTGGTTTGCTTAAAGAAAACTTAAGAAAAGGTTGTGTTTAAAAAATAGGTCTTAAGTCTGACAAAATGCACTAATCATCATTCCAAACAGTAAAATTACTTATTCCATTCTAAAGATCGTAGTTCTCACTGTCGTTCGAACTGCATCAATGTACCTAAGTTCATAAACGTTCGTAAAGAGAATAAGGACCGTAGTTCTCACTGTCGTTCGAACTGCGTCAACGTACCTAAACTCGCTGATGCTCGTAAAGGTACGTAGAAAAAGCCACCGGTTTTGGTGGCTCTTATAGGGAGATTATTATGAAAAAGTTTAGGATTTTCTATCAAACAAAGTTAGGAGGTCTTCATTTGATGGTTTTATTATAAGGCTGGTTTCTTAAAGAAAACTTAAGAAAAGACGCTGCTTATAAGAATCGGTCTTAGGTCTGATATTTTTTTACAACAGAAACTATTTAGATTTTTTTCTAAATAGAGTTGACAAACCCATCCGAAAGTACTAGAATCTATTTGGAAAGAAATCTAAATAGATTAGAGGAGATAGAGAATGAATTTTGCGCAAACATTTAAAGCTTTATCGAATCCGATAAGAAGAAGTATCTTAGAACTGCTAAAGGCGGGGAAATTATCTGCTGGAGATATCGCTGGTCACTTTGATGTGGCAGGAGCGACCATTTCCCATCATTTAAGCCTCCTCAAGCAGGCAGATTTAATTCGAGAGGAAAAAGAGAAGAATTTTATCTACTATGAACTCAATACTTCTGTCTTGGAGGATTTAATGGTCTGGCTCGTTGATTTGAAAGGAGACTCTACTGATGAAAACGAATAAAAAACTATTGCTATTAACTTCTATGGTGATCCTTTTCCCCATGCTTTGGGGGCTGATGATTTGGTCGCAATTGCCTAACCAAATCCCGATTCACTTCAATTTTGCTGGCCAGGCCAATAACTTCCAATCGAAACCCCTGGTTGTGTTTGGTCTTCCTATTTTCGATCTCATGGTGCATCTGTTTATGATCTTTATGATCGGACGTGATCCTAAGAATAGCGCTATGAATGAAAAAATGATCAGAGCGATTTACTGGTTGACCCCAATCGTTTCCTTAAGTACCTCCTATCTCATCTATAGCAAGGCGCTAGGATCTACTACCAATCCATCAGTTTTTGTTTCGGTTCTGCTAGGGCTCATCTTTGTAATCATGGGCAATTACATGCCTAAGCTAAAAGTGAATCACACGGTTGGAATCCGTCTGCCTTGGACCTTACAGAGTGAAGATAACTGGCACAAAACCCATCGCTTGGCAGGGAAGTTGTGGGTCCTCGGAGGTTTGATCCTTCTTCTTGAAGCAGGACTTCAATTCGCGCTTTCTTATGTACTGGTGCTGGTCATCCTCGCTATTGTCCTTATCCCTGTGATGTACTCTTATCAATTAAGTCGGAAAAATCGTTAGTATGAAAAACAACCAGAGAAGAACTAGTTGGGAACTGTTTCTTTTCCGGTTGTTTTTGCTTGTTCAATCGTAATGGCTTTAAGGATTGAATATGATCTTAATAAAAAAATAATTTTACTACGATTGAGGAAAAAAGAAATAATACAATCAATCTTGAAATTCTATATAGACTAATTTACATCTACTGTAATTCCCATATTTTCAAAAAACGATCTTCAAATTGACTTTCATCCAATGTATAGACATCTTTGAAAATGTAGTCTTTGAAATACCCTAAACCAAATTGAATAAATTCTTTTTTTGCTTTTTGAGCTAGACTTTTCCCAAACTGATTTCGGCTATTGGATCGAGAAATACTTTGATCCGTTCCTGGTAAGTTCGGATTTTTTTCCTTATTATATACAAGGATATAATTTAAGCTATTTTTAATTTTTTCAATATCCCGTATGTCATAATGCATATAAATTAATATCGAATCAAAATTTTTCCAAAACAAATTATAAATAGTACTTTGATCTATTTTACCATTTTTAAATTCAATCATATAGATTTCATTGTTATTACAAAGGAATAATGCATCATTAGAACAAAACATTCTTTCAGTAACATTGTCTATTTTTTGAAAAAATTCTTCTTTAAGTTTATCAAAATTTATAACCTCTAAAGTAGATTGCGTCATATATTCATTATTTTGTCGATCAAAAGATGTTTCCTTCAGAGTTGTTTTCTTAAAATCATCAATACAAATCACTTGTCAAGTCCTCTATAGTCTGGAATGGCTTATTTAATACACCATAAATAATTTCCAAATTCTTCCCTATATTTTCTACCGTAACCTTTCCTTGTGTTCTTTGGGTATAATAATAATTTGTCTTTTCTGAAATTCCATATTTTGTACTAAACACTTCTAATGCATATAAAAAATATGGGCTGTGAGTAGTTAATACGATGTGCATACCATATTCTTTCTGAATTAATACAATTAATTCTGCTAATTTAATTTGCCATTCTGGATGAAGATGGATTTCTGGTTCATCAAAAATAATAGTTCCATTATCCTTTAATGTCCTATTTAAAATTAATTCTTTCAATAATATAAACGTTTTTAGTCCATCAGAAATGTTTGAGAAAGATAAAGTGTTTTCCATCCTGTCTGTTTCTGATTCTCTATATCTGATTCCGTATATAGCATCAAATATGATATATCCTTCTGCTATATCATCAATGATTGAAAAAATTTTTTTTAATCGATTTTCTTTCAAAATTTCTGAAGTAATATTACTATCATAAAAATTAAAAAAACTATCAATTAAAGCCGTACGATGCCCCTTTTCAAATAACTTTTTATGTGAAACATCCATAACATTATCAAGTGAATACAAATTATCGACATAAACAGCCTGTAATTCTAGTGATAGATTATTCTTAATCTCAGTAACACAGTTTGATTGAATTTTATAGTTTGTAATATAATCTTTTATCTCTAATTTAATTTCAGCAATAGCAGTATCATCATGAATATTATTAATTGTTCCACTAAATTCTGATTGAAACATTTTCGTAGTTATTTTTTTCTTTATCTCATTATTATCTATTTCAAGATAGGGTTCAATATTTAAAACCTCTTTATTTAAATTATCTATCGATGTAGTAAATTTTATTTTTTTAAATTCTTCACTTAAATGATTCTTGATAAAATTATTTATATCATTGACTTCAGCTACTAAAGAAAGACGTTTTATTTCATCAACAAAAGACCTTTTATCGATTATCTTTGATATCAAATATCTCTCTCTAAAATCATCTCCGTCTGTATTAGAAATAAGTTCTTGCTTTAAATCAGTTAAAAATGAGTTGATTTTATCCATGAAGACATGTTCGGACAAACTGTTTAATGAATTAAATGCCGCATAGAGACACTTATTTATTGTACTTTTTCCAGTATTATTCTCACCAGCTATAATTGTTAGTCCATCTATTTTTAAATCTACATGTTCTAACTCAGCAACATTATTAATTTCTAATCTCATTTCAAATCCTTTTATTCATTTAATTACAACGAAAAATCTAAGTTATATATTAACTATTGTTAAAGCTTCATAAATTAATTTATTAAATTTAGATTAAATCATAAATTCTAACATATTTAAAAGATACTGACAATATTTTCTACTAGTATACCAAAAGTGAAATAAACTTTCATGATTTTATGTTAAAAAATATAAAGTTCCATGACAATACTCCTCTTTAATACTTGGTGGAAATAACTATTTTAAAAAACTCTAAGATATGTAGTTATCTAAAACTAACATCTAATTTTTTTCACAAAAAAATGTAGTCATTCAGTTGATTTTTATTACTATTCATTTATTCATTGAAATTTGTCCAAAAAAGGTAGAGAAAAAGGTAGAGTTTGAATTGAAATATAGTGCAATATACTGCATTTTGCAAAAAGAAAAAAGCCTTTGAAATCAACGTTTCAAAGGCTTTTTCCTACTTAATTATTTAACTTCTGTAAAGGTTGTTAATGGTATTTTAGCACTCTTTAAACGCCGTCATATCAACGTTTTTAGATTGTTCTTTAGAAAATGTAGTCATAAATATAGTCATTTTGCTATGCTGTCAATTTTGCAATTTCTTTGAGATAGATTTCAACTGCTTCTGCCTTCTTTTTCGGTGCCAATTCAGCATAAGTATCCATTGTCGTTTTAATCGACTTATGGCCCATTCTTATCTGGAGCTCTTTCCAGTTTGCACCAGCATTCAGCATTAAAGAAGCATGTGTATGGCGGAAAAGGTGAAAACCATAGTTTGGTAGTCTTAACTCGGTCAAACGCTTTTTAAGCGTTGCACGTTCATTTCTGTCACACATATAGTTCCCGTAAATTGTAGGGAAAATTAAGTCTACAGTTGGTAAATCGTGACTCACAAAATAATCACTCATCTCAGCATGAAAAGCTTTCAAGTCATCTAAGACTTGTCTTGGGACTGCAACTCTTCTGTTACCAGCATCCGTTTTGGTACTGTTCTTACAAACAATCTCGCCCTTAATCCCAAGTTTCTTATTTCCAGCTTTCCACATTAGCGTTTTATTGACGATAATTTCATTAGCATCAAAATCTAAATCATTGATCGTCAAAGCTAGAAGCTCGTTGATTCGAAGTGCAGAAGCTAATAGTGTGTCGCATATAACCTTAAATCTTCGATTTGCTCGAGTATCAGGAAGAGTACCAAGATAGTTCAGCCAAATAGCCAAGTCATCTCCATGCAATACCATGATTCTCTCCTTCACCACCTTCGGTTTTGGAGGGATTTTTACTGTCCTAGCTGGATTCTGAGAAAGTTCGAAATTTGTAATCCCATAATCGAAAATATCACTAAGCTTATAGATAACTGCACCGAAATCTTTGGCGTGTCCCTTTTTGGATTTTTTAACACCCGATTCAACAGACTTTTTAGATTGTAGAGCTAGCTCGTTAACCCAAATCTGAATATCAGCAGATTTAATCTCTTCAGGCTTATATTCTCCAAACTTAGGGATAAGATAGGTATCAAGATAGCTTCGAACTCGGTTGATCGTATTCTGAGAAGTCACCCAAGTTACAAAACTTACAAACCACGCTTCTGCTAATTCCTCGAAGTTATTAATCGACAAGGTCTCTTTTAGAGTTGATCCCTTCGCTTCAAAATCAATCCGAGCTTGAATGATTTTCCTATCCAGACTTTTTAGAGTTTTAGCAGTAATAGATGATGTAACTTTTTTTCCAGTCTTAACATCTACACCAATATACACACCACGTTGCGTATAGCTAATAGTTCCATTATTCTTGATAGTTTTAATGACTTTTCGATTGTTGTGAATGATAGTTTCTTTCTGCATAGTAGCCTTTCACGTTCGGATATATAAAAGGCTAAAATAACAACCTCACATTATTCTATGTGATATTACTATTTTAGCACATTTTAAATATTATGGAGTCAAATAATCTATTACATCATTCATCTTATAATAGACTGTTCGAGTTCCTTCAATGGGTGGCTCAAGTCTTTTGAGTCCTGTATTTTCCCAAGATTTTAAAGTGTTTGGAGAAATCTTAAAAAGCGAAAGTAATTCTTTTTGAGTGAGAATATTGTAATGCTTATTTTCATGATTATGATTCTGAGCCAACATTGTCAAAGAAATTAATAATCTCTCAATCTGAATTAATTTCGTTAATTCACTAGAAGTCATCGATCCAGATCTCCATCTCTTTTTTTATTATTTTTCTTAGGCTGCATGAGCAACTTACTTTTTTCCAGATCTTTAAATTGTTCTTCTCTCTTGCTATATCGCATAGAATCAAGAAGTCTCGAGAAGAAGTAAGTTTTTTGTATAAGCAGACGAAGTAGATCAGGGTCATTTTTACGAGCATAACTCACTAAACTACCAAATTCAGTGAATCCCATTGTATCGATAATGTCAAGGGCGTAGGCTAATAGAGACTCATAATCATTTTCTAGTAGAAATTTTTTGCGATCAAATCCACAACCAGATTCAATATCATTCGGATCATACTTAGTTTTTTCTGGATTCTCAGCGTGAGTGAAGTAATTATACAATCCTGAAGCAGACATGACAATTTCAACATGTGAAGGAGTATGTAGTTTTTCAGTCAACAATTCAGAAACTTGTGAGTAACTTTTTAGAGAATCAAAGAATAAAACACCATGTTTGTGAGGCTTTTTCAGTTCTCCTGTTTCTTTGTTAACATCTTTATCATGCCATGGACTTAGAGCATAAGGAACTTGTGTACCATCAAGAATATCCAAATAATCTGATGGAGCACTATCTCGATACATTATGAACGTCCATTTATTTGAACGTCGATTTTTCACCATGATTTTTTACCTCTTAAATTACTAATTTAAAAATTTTCGATAGATGATTTTCGGTATATGTGGACTCCCTTTATTCAATAGTGAGGAATATTTGTTAGATGATTTGTAGCTTAACATCATTTTTTCCTATTGCTAATATTTAAATGCAACAACCAAACCTTTTGATTATTGATTACTACCGTATTGGGGCGTCGTAGTAGGTAGCCCCAATAGGAATAAAAATTTTTGGAAAATAGAGTGTATTTGACTTTCACTCCGTGAGTCAAACACTCCATTTTCCTTATCTTTTTGAACCTTTGTAAAACAGTCTATTTCCAATTCTCTCTGGAGATGAAAAATAGAATTTAGGATTGTAATTCGAGATTTCTTCCTTAACATGTGATTCCATATTTCTAAAAATTTGCTGTGATTGCTGAGATGCAGGATATTTTAGAGCAACTATGACACTCTCATTTCGTACATCAACAATACAATTTGAGAGTGATTTATTGAAATCTCGTAAAATTTGATTTCTTTGAAAACTATTTGCAGAAGGTGATGAAGCTTCGTGTTGTATTAAAAAATAACGTAATCTCATAGTTTGTTTCACTGATTCAATATAATTAGATATTTTGTCTGTTTTATACCTATCTATCAGCTCAATTATTAATAAAGTTGAAAGTAGAATAAACAGTAAAATACCGATTAATAATAATAGCATAGAAATCAAATGTAGCTTACTTTGGATTATAGTAACTCTTTTGGAAAAAATTTCATTGTTAAGCAAAAAAATCAAGATGTGGAAAGTGAAACTTAAGACGATACTGAGAATTGCATAAATAGACAAATATCGTATTATGTTAAATGTCTTTTGATAAAAAGCCTTTTGCATTATAAAATTCCTTTTTTAGTAAAATACGTTGGGCACAGTAAAGGTAGCACCTGATAAGGATGCTCATTATCTATGATTTGAATCAATCCTGTCCCTTTTCCAATAGGAATCACAATCCCTTCTGGATCTAAATCTGGAAATAGGAACTGCGTTGTTTTCTTGTTGATATTGCCTATCTGAATTAAAACATTTAATTGCTCTCGAACAGAAACCGGTATAGAAGTATGGTCAAAACGTTGTCCTACCATACAAAGATGTACATTTGACGATCTCGAGAGCAAAGCGATTTCTGAAATTAGTGAAAAAAATGAATCCCTTATAGTTTTATTGACTCCTTCAGATAATGCAAGCATTTCATCTATTACAACTGTAAAATGCCTAAATTTATGGTCTGGATTATCATAGAGGATTTCTTGTCTTTGGTGGATAAGATTTAAGCAAGAACTAAGATGTTCATTGATTTCTGAAACAAAATCTGATTTAGAACGATTTCGTTGAGGATGGAGAACAGGAAATCCATTTTCGCGGGCCCAACGACTGGGAGTATCAAACTTTGGATCTACAATAATCAAGTCAGAAATATTTTTGAGCATAGTCATAAAATAGGTCAGAGCATAAGACTTACCAGAACCGCTGTTTCCTGCAATAGCCATCGAAGTTACTTTGTTGTAGTCAAGAGTAAGATTTTTCATGATTGGAATAAAATTCCCTTTTTGATTACCTACGAATTCTTCTAAATCAGAAATTACTAGGCGTTCAGATATACCGTTTTTCCAAGGAAAGAAGAGCCCACGCTGGACATGAATGTCATCTGTATCTAATGCCACAAAATATGCTGAATTTTGTTTAAGGAGAGTAAAACGAGGATAAAGAGCTGCATTAGCAATCAGAAAAATCTTCTGATAAAGTTCATCATCAATAATGTAGCCTGCTGGTAGTCTTGGAATAAATAGGAAACCATCGTTTATTATATTAATATTGAAACTATTGGTGTAGCTGCTTTCTCCTTGCATGATACTCCCAAGCCCCATGTTCAAGGCTTGGAGTAAGTATTGGGCAAGTTCTTTATCAGTCATTATTTGACCTCTTTGATGTTATTGGCACGGAAATAGACATTATAGCCAACTTCACAGGCTTCCAATCCATCAAAATCAACCATCGCTAAATATGCTGGTAGAGTAACTTCAGATTCAAACTTCACTTGAAACGGTGGCAAACCTTTTTGAGAGAACCAGGCTTTGTGACCGATAATCTCACCTGTTGGCTGACCATCTTCAAACTTGATTTGAGCTTCAAATTCAGTACTCAAGCAATGAATAGCTTGCTTCTGATCAACATATTGTTTAGCTGTATTTGCTGAATAGCCATTTTTACGGTTACGTGTTTTCATAGATTTCACCATTTATCTTTCTTTTTTTATTTGAAATAATATTCTCATTTATAGTCCTGATATGGGTTTACGCTAAATCATAATCTCTTACCTCCTATCTATTAGGAGAAAAAAAGCAGGAAATTGGTAATTCCTGCAAATAATTTTTTATAAATATTTTCCTAGCTCCTCCTTCAAAAGTTTACAAGTAGCTTCATAATGATTTTTAACTGTTTTGTGACTCTTGAAAGATGTTTCTTTAGTCAGCTGTAAAGCAGATTTTCCTTCAAGAGCAATACCTAAGAGAATATGCAGATCGTCTCTAGATAACTTCTGAAGCGCTTCATTAAGAACTAACTTTTGCTCTTTGTTGATAAGTTGTTCTAACCCGTTATAATTATGTGCACAATATAAATCAATGATTTCAGAATCTTGTCCTCCATCATTTTTACTGATTGCATTTAAGCTTAACAAGCCATATCTTCTATCTTTGCGTTCAATATTTTCGTATTCTTGATTTAGAAGATGATCAACAAGACCCCATTCTTCTTGTCTTGCGGCTTCTTCAATTCTACGGTTCCTGCGTTCTTCAACTTTACTAGTCATT
Organism: Streptococcus sp. W151; assembly: GCF_053010205.1. Taxonomy (NCBI): domain Bacteria; kingdom Bacillati; phylum Bacillota; class Bacilli; order Lactobacillales; family Streptococcaceae; genus Streptococcus; species Streptococcus sp. W151. The sequence goes on from NZ_JBRKNT010000005.1 coordinate 78,012, forward strand.
TTCTGACTCCTTTTGTTTTGTTTATTTGCAATCTTCAATTTTTCGGAACGCAAAAAAGCCACCAACTTGCGTTGATGGCTCTAGCTATTCTTAATTAATTAAATCTTACACTTTTAGTATGCCATAAAAGTTAAAACAAAAAAGTAAGCTTTCGCATGCTTATATAAATATGTCCAGAAAAGAATTATTGCAAGAGTAAATGAAAGATGATTTATAGACAATGACGTTAAAACTTTATTTAGTAAGTTAATTTATGTGCGAATGACAAATTAATTTCCAATAGCACAAAAATGTATAATGCCATTTGAACTTCCCAAAAAATTTTTAATTATAATTAACAAATCTACACCTACCTCCATTAAAAGCCTATGGTCCGTGGTATAATAACAGTAGCAATTATTTTTATTTAGAGATAATAGATCCTAGATATTAGGTATTGATCACTATTTCCATAAAGTTATAGAGGGAGATTTTATGATGCTCGAACAATTCAATGAACGTCCACGAAAAAATGAAAAAGATGAAGCAATTCAATACGTTAAAAGTCTGCTTGCAAAAGCTCGCGAAGATAATCAAAATAAGGATATAGAAAAATTAGAAGAACTAATTCGATTACTACACACCAAAAAATATGGTTTAGTTTGGGAAGAACATGCTGAATTTGTTGAAGAAGAGATGAAAACAAAAATTCCAGTCTTTGTAGAGGACCGAAATAAAAAAATTACAGGCAATCCTAACTCAACTGACTATAATTTTTTGCTAGAGGGAGATAATCTACACAGCCTTCATTTACTTGAAAAAACACACACTGGTAGAATAGATGTTATCTATATTGATCCGCCATATAATACCGGAAACAAAGATTTCAAATATAATGATAACTTTGTTGAAAAAGAGGATTCTTTTAAACACTCTAAATGGTTATCATTTATGAGCAAGAGATTGAGAATAGCTAAAAATTTATTGACTGATACCGGAGTCATTTTAGTTAGTATGGACGAAAACGAACACTGTCAGCTCAAATTGTTAATGGACGAAATTTTTGGTGAAAATAATTTTGTAGAGTCTATTGTTTGGGATAAAAAATCATCTGCAAAGGGTGTGCCGCCAAGGAATATGATGGTCGGTGTACATGAGTATATTTTAGCTTATCAAATATCGGATAAATTCAGATTCTTGGGAGAAAAAAGAGATGAATCAGGATTTAAGAATCCAGATAATGATCCAAGAGGACCTTGGAGAGAATCCAATATAAAAAGCACGACTAAACCTATTGAAGATGCCTTTACAATAATAGATCCTAACACAGGAAAAGAATATACGAATACATGGGCGTTCTCAAAAGAGTCATTAGAAAGAATGATAGCAGAGGATAGAATCATTTGGAAAGAAAACCTTCCTAAACAGAAAGAATTTTTGAACAATATGAGAAATCCAACAAAAGCATTAAAATCAAATTGGGGAGTTTTTGATAATCAAAAAACAACAATGTTTTTAAAAAAATTATTACCATCTGTTCAATTTAATAATCCTAAACCATTAGAATTGATGAAATATTTGATTGAAGTCACAGTCCCGGAGAATTCTATTATTTTGGATTTTTTTGCTGGTTCAGGAACAACTGCCCAAGCTGTCATTGAAGCTGGAGGCAATAGAAAATTTATTCTAGCTACCAATAATGAAAATAACATTGCAAGTGAAATAACTCATGCTAGATTATTAAAATTGTCTGAGGGAACAGATTTTTATGTTCCTCAAAATTTTAACTTAAAATATTTTAAAACAGACTTTGTTGATAAAAGCCAATTCCCTGATATTACACTTGAAGAAGAATTACTTAAATATATAACTCCCCTTGTTGAACTGGAATTTGGTGTTGACATCTCTGACCCTTCTGTTCAAATTATTCTAACTGAGGGACATTTGGAAGATCTTTTGAAAAATGAAAAACTTGTTCGAGAGGCAACTCTCTTTATTCATCCTGATGTTTTTCTTGATAGCACTGAAGAAGAAAAACTCAATCAGCTAAATATCACTCTACAAGAAATACCTGATTACTTCTTTGGAAAGGAACTTTGGTCATGATAACTTTAAAAGAATTTCAAAAAGATATAGTCGATAAATTACTCAGTTTTATTGCTCCTGAATACCGAGTAAATGAGCTCGTTATTAAGGCCCCTACGGGTTCCGGAAAAACAATCTGTCTTTTATCCTGGATTAACGATTATATTTCAACTACACATGATAACGTGGCTTTTGTCTGGTTTACTCCCGGAGCCGGTGAACTAGAAGAACAAAGTCAAGATAAAGCTAAAAACTTTTCAAGTATCAAACCTCAATCTGTCGACGATGCTCTGCTTCATGGATTTGATAATGGAACGGTAACTTTTATTAACTATGAGCGTGTTGTCGGGAAAAAATCTAAGGCGATGCTAACGGATAGTGAACGAGATAATCTCGATGATAAGATTGAAAAAGCATTTCAACAAGACAGACATTTTATCCTTGTAATCGACGAAGCGCATAGAAATGATACAAAGAAAGCTCGGGATATTATCTCACGATTTAAAGCTTCAAAAACAGTTAGAGTATCGGCTACAATTGATGACCCTAAAACACCTGATTTATCTGAATTTTATGAGGTGTCAGAAGAGTCCGTTATATCATCTGGCCTCATCACAAAATCAGTTGTTGTGAATGAAGGGATAAATATCAATCTTGAAGTTAAAGATGAGTTTGAAATTCTCTTCGAAGCAGCAGAACAGAAACGAAGAGAGATTGTCCAAGCATACTCTGATAATGAAGTGCAAGGAGTGAATCCTCTTGTTATCGTTCAACTCCCTGATAAATCCGATTCAGAAATCGAACTTGTAACACGAGTTGAAGACTATCTCAATAAAAAACTCGGAAAAAACTATGAAGACGGGACACTCGGCATTTGGCTAGCTGATAAGAAACGAAACCATCTTGATGTAACTAATCTTAATAATGAAGTCGAATATCTTATTATTAAGCAAGCTATCGCCACAGGATGGGATGCTCCCAGAGCAAAAATTCTTATTAAGATTCGTGAAAAAATGGGTGAAGCCTTCACTATACAAACTATCGGACGTATCCGTCGTATGCCACAGCCTCAACAAGGTCATTATGAGGTCGATGTTTTAGATAACGCTTATCTATACACGTTTGATAGTGATTTCTTGAATGGTGCTTTTGCCCAAGGTGGAGCTGTTGTTCCTACCCCACTTCTTCGATTAAAGGATAAAGCGAGAGGTTTAAAACTAGTAAGTGAGCGTATTATCAATGAATCAGAAGAGAAAAGCGAAAAAGTCATTCTTCTAAACCTCTATGAAGGATTGAAAAGAGATTGGGGACTCACTGATAATTTCGAAGCAAACCGAAATACTGTCGAAAATATTGGATTAAACATTGGACGTACAATCAAAACAACCTATAAACAAGGTCGCTTTGATACACTAAAACATACTGATCGGTTACAAGACCTTAATCGTCAAGTAGAAGTTGACTATAGAGGTAACCGTCTTGATCTACTTCACGCCTTCCACGAACTTGATCGTGTAATCCATCTCCCGATTTCAAAAGTCGAAGCAATTTTAAAACGTTTTTTCCTAAAAGATGGAAGACCAAAGAAAGAAACCCTTCTACAATTAGATGCACAAGAATGGACAGCATTTATACTTAATCATTGGAGAGCTCTTCGAGAGGAATTTAGAAAAATTGATGTCGAAAAAGCAATGGTTCTAGAACTAGAAAACATTCAACAAAATGATTTTTCACTTCCATTGGAGGAGCGATACACCTATAATCCTAAGATAGAAGCTGAGCCTGTTTATAGTAGTGCTTACGATGGCTACTCTACAGCATCCATCGCTGTTCGACCTAGTCTAGCAGAACGTCTTTTAGAACGTTATTTAGAAAATCGTGACGATGTTGATTTTGTTTATAAAAACGGTGACAAAGGACCTCAGTACTTCTCTCTAGCCTACGGTACCAATGGTGGACGAAGTCATTTTTATCCAGACTTTATCGTTAAAATGAAAAATGAGGATATTTATATTATTGAAACCAAAGGTGGTGAAACACACTCCGGTCAGGATAAAAATATTGACCCCTACGCACCAGCTAAGTATGAAGCACTAAAAAACTATGCAAAACGCCATGGTGTGAAATGGGCATTTATTCGTGACTATGATGAGAAACTTTGGTATCTCAATGATGGGGAATGGTGCGATGAAATGGGGAACGAAAATTGGAAGCTAATCGATAATTTATTTAACTAATACCCGACACCACTATCTTGTTTTTTAGGAGGATTAAAGTGGAAAATTTAGAAAAATTATTAGGAACTCTACAGGAGCAAAGTTTTACCTTCAATTATGGAGATAATAAAGTGGAGATTAATTTAGATACATTATTGTCTGATTATGATGATGGAACATCGTTTATAGACTACTTATCAGATTTTTATTACGTTCAATCTGTTTATCAAAAATCAAAAAAACATGAAAAAGCTGAACCCGTTGACTTCTTCCAAGAATTCTCTAATAGTAATGAATCATACTATAAACTATTATCATTGATTAAATTCTACTATTCAGAACTTGAAAGTTGCCTTAATGAAATTCATGGTGATGCGAGATTTCGATATCATATGTACTCTCACACATATAGAGAGTTATTTAACGCCTCATATTCGTATGTAAAAATCAATTGGCCCCCCTATTTAGATAAAGACGATAATGATGTTTATTTGTCTATTGATGTTAAATCAAATTTTGAGGAAAAAAATAAAATTTTATCCTATTTTATTAAAAAATCTTTTGGTGAGTTACACACTTTTAAAAAATTAATTTTATTAGCTATCATTTTAGAATTATTAATAACCAACGAAGCGGTAATCCGTATTCGCTTCCTAAACATAGAGGAACTTTTTGAATCTTTTTCAAAAAAAATAAGTCATTTAACTAGATTATTCCAATCCTCATTAAGTAGTCATCTTTCTAGTGATAAGCTTTGTCTAGTGTCAACAGCTACCAACGATTGGTTTGGGGAAATGATCTCCGACAAAAATTTTTCAACTGAAATAGATAAACTATCGAGAAACAATCGGGAAAAGTTAAATTGTTATGCGATTGCCTATGGTGATGACTTCTATTACTATGCAATAAATCACATGGATGGAAAGGATCGACAAAATCTTCATGATATATTTAGCAACTTTCTAAAAAATATTCCCGCTGCACGATTGACAGATCAAGTTAGATATTTTTTACCTGATGAAAAAAATTTTATAAATTACGGAGAATTCCAAAACTTCCCAGATAAACCAGTTGGAAAATTTAACCGGATGTTTACTTGTTGTGAGAGGAAAATATTCGCAAAGCTAAGAACAGATAAACCAGCAGATAAATATGTCTATATAATTGTTACACAAGCTCCTTGTCCATATTGTTCCAGGGAATTACGTTATATTAAAGACAATAAAACATTAACTATTGATATAAATTATCCTGAGTCAAGTAATATCAATTCTTACGATAGTTTAGCACACGAAGTATTTGATTCCTGTCTACGTCATACGGGGAGCACAGATATTAAAATTTAATAAATAAAATATTATGTTTATCAAATGGCGTGATTTAAATGTAAGAGGCTGGGACAAAAGTCTAACCTTAAATATAAAAGGCGAACAAAACGAGTATTCTGAGTGTCAGAAAAATCGTTTTGTTCGCTTTTTTGTCTAATCTATCGATTTTAAAAATTTATAATAAAGATTTCCTAAAATCAAAATCGTTTTGTCCCAGCCTCTTAATGTAGGTATTTTTGAACTTCCTCAAATGGCTTACAGAAAGCAGTTGCCCGTCCACCTAAAGGGTGAATTGATTTCCCAACAAGTTGTTCAGTATCTTCTGCTAGAGTCATGGTATCAAACGTTATTTTTCTTGTAGTTCTAACATTTTCCCCATCAGGAGTCTGAGTTAGAGTTCGGTAATACTTAACAGTGTAACTTCGACGATAATCATCAGTCCATAGCTTAGCCGTTGCTATGATTTTCCCAGAATCCTCCCCAGTAGATACGATTAGGACTCGCTGGACGTCCTCACTGTAATCTGGTGCGATTTTCCACTCCCCCTTTGCTCTGGTCAAGAGATCATCCAAAGATAAATCTTGAGTTTCAGAAATTTTTAGTATAAGTGTTTTATCTTTCATCGGATTTGTAGCCATTTAAACCACCTCGATTCGTATTTGATACATATATATTACCAAACAAGAACTGAAATGTCAACTAAAAACTGTAAGTTTCTCTAAAAATTACATTTTATATAAAATCAGAGTATTTTGTATTTATAAGACTACCTTTTCTATTTATTTCTTCCTTTAATTCAGGAGAATAGTAACGATTCTTCCCTTTTTTAACGAATTCCGTAACTATCAATCAATTTAATCATGTACTGAAGATTAGAAATGTTTATCTCAAATTGATTTGAAAGCCGTCTAAAGCTTTCTCAATTCCTTCATAAGTTGATTTCATAATAAAATAGCCCAAAAGCTAGATTTTTTCTGTCTAACTTTTTGTATGCAGATCATTACATTCAAATTAGAGTGTTGTACGTTTAAAGAACACAATATATTGTGTTCTTTAAATATCAGTACACAACATATTGACAAAAACTAATATTTAGTAGTATAATCATCTTATATAAGTTGCTAGATAAAAAACTTTTAAAAGTAAAGCCATGATAAAAAATTAAAACAGAGGTACAGATGATAGAATTTGATGTAATTGAACACTTTAAAACGTTTGAAAAAAACTTGAGGACTTCTGATGATGATGTAAAGACTATAAGTGAGAGAGTAAAAGTAATTACCAAAATAATTAACAAAGCTTATTGGAATATGGATTCTGAAGTTTCACATAGTATATTGGTAGGTTCATATGGACGGGGAACGGCGATACACTTGAGTGATATAGACTTACTTGTAGAGCTTCCAGAAAATCAAAAAGATCGATTTGGTAAGTATAGCGGAAACGGTCAGAGTGCCTTGCTTCAGGAACTGAAAAGCAAATTATTGAAGCACTATTCAAATTCGATTGTTAAGGGAGATGGACAGATTGTTAGTATTGAATTTTCTGACGGTATTCGCTTTGAGGTATTACCAGCTTTTAAAATATCTGGTACAGATAAGTATGAATATCCCAATGCTAATGACGGTGGTAGTTGGGAAGAGACAGACCCTAAACTAGAACAATATAAACTAACGGACCAGAATAAACAATATAATTATGCTGTAAAAAAATTTTGTCGTATGTTACGTGCATGGAACGATGCAAACGATGTTAGATTGCATGGAATTGCCATAGATTCATTAAGCTATAAATTTTTTGAAACTTGGGATGAGTCTAAGACAGGGTATGTATATTTTGATCGGATGTCGCGCGATTTTTTCAGGTATGTAATAAAATTTATCGAAAATAATAATATTCTACTCTCACTAGATGGAAGCTACAGCATTGAGGTTGATACTGCTATAAAACGTAAGGCAGAGAGTGCTCTAAGGAATTGCGAAGCAGCCATTGTTTTCTGTAGGGATAATCAGAAATCAGAAGAGTATTGGAGTAAAGTCTTTGGAAAAAAATTTCCAAAACTGTTATCTGGAAAAAATTTCCAAACTGACAGAGTTTCAATCTCAAACCGTAGCACTAGAGAACCAATCGGCACTGCTATAGATACTGAGCAATTTGCAGATGAAATGGGATGGGATATTGCTATAGAAAAGACTATTGAAATCCAATCAAGTTTAGAGATCAATGGTTTTAGGAAAGGTAGCATTTCACATAAATTTAGAATCCCAATAAAACCTAACTCAAAAATAATCTTTTCAGTTAAAGATGCTCCCGGTATTTATTGGTATTGGAAGGTTAGAAATGTTGGAGCGATAGCAAATAGTAGAAATGCAATCAGAGGTCAAATTGTAAAAAGAACATATAAGATCGTTGAACCTATTAATTTCAAAGGCAATCATTATGTAGAAGTATACGGGGTACATCAAGGCAGAGTGAAAATTTATGGGAAAATAGATGTGCCTTTGGAGGATTTTTTATGAGTGAAAATATTATGCAGCAAAAGTTATGGCAGCAAATCGTTGAACAACACGCCAAGTTAGTATACAGTTTTACTACAGATGAAAAAGAAATAGCTCGTATATTATGGTGGGCAAAAATTCGACAAGTAACATCTATTATTTTGTCTGCAATAACAGTTAGCCCCGCTTTTTCATCTTTGTTTGGTCATAATGTGTGGTGGAAGTTTTTTTCTTCAATAGCGGGTATCGTTTTATTATGCTTATCTACTTACAATCTTAAAACAGATGATAACGGTAAGATAAGTGCTTTAAAGAAGTCAGCTGACACTTTATGGGAAATTAGAGAAAAATATATCTCATTATTAGTTGACTTTGATAATTTTACGATAGAGGAAATTAGAGATAGAAGAGATGAGCTGATTAAAGAGACTGCCAATGTTTATAAAAATAGACCTAAAACAAGTCTACGTGCTTATAGACAAGCTCAAAAAGCTTTACAAGTTGAAGAAGAGCAAACATTTAATGAGGGAGAAGCAGAGCAGCTACTACCTAGGTCCCTTAGAAACAGGTATCCGAAATCTAAACATTGATATAACAAAAAAGACAACAGATTTGACCCTGTTGTCTCTTTTATATATCCGAACATCTAATTTATTTCACAAAAAATGTAGTCAAAAATGTAGTCATTCGGTTGATTTTTATTGCAATACATTGAATTTTGAAAACTCAAGAATCGCGTTAAATCAAGGTTTTTTCGTTTCTACTGAAACGTAATGACCCACTATTTCACCTCTGTAAACACAACGTGTTTGCGAAGTTTTGGTGAGTATTTCTTCAATTGAAGACGGTCTGGAGTGTTACGTTTGTTTTTAGAAGTAAGGTACAAGCGTTCACCAGACTCTTTGTGTTCAAGTGTAATATTTACGCGCATGGTATCTCCCTTCTATTATTCAGCTGATGCTGCTTTAGCGATCTTACGTCCTTTGTAGTATCCTTTAAGTGATACACGGTGTGAACGTGAGTAATCTCCAGTTGCTTCGTCAAAGTTTACAGATGGAGCTGTTACTTTGTAGTGCGTACGACGTTTGTTTTTCTTCGCTTTTGATGTGCGACGTGCAGGTACTGCCATTTCGTTTTTCTCCTTTTAAGATATAAATTCAATTAGGTTTGATTTTCATCAACTGTAACAGTATAACAAAACTTTTTTGTAAAGTAAAGTTACTTGACAAAAAAATTGAAATTTTTGGGAAAAGTTTCTTCTCCCTAGTTGATCTCAAAGTTTGGATCTGTCTTTGGGCCTTCTTTTATGCTATAATGGTAAAAAATGTAACGAAAGGAATGACATGACAGAATTAGACAAACGCCATCGTAGTAGTGTCTACGATAGCATGGTAAAATCTCCCAACCGTGCCATGCTTCGCGCGACGGGAATGACCGATGAAAGCTTTGAAAAACCGATTGTCGGAGTGATTTCGACATGGGCGGAAAATACCCCTTGTAACATCCACCTTCATGATTTTGGAAAATTGGCCAAAGAAGGTGTGAAAGATGCAGGTGCTTGGCCAGTCCAATTTGGCACCATTACGGTTGCGGACGGGATCGCCATGGGAACTCCAGGAATGCGCTTCTCCCTAACGTCACGTGATATCATCGCTGACTCTATCGAAGCGGCTATGGGGGGGCACAATGTGGATGCCTTTGTAGCTATCGGGGGCTGTGATAAGAACATGCCTGGTTCCATGATTGCCATTGCCAATATGGATATCCCAGCGATCTTTGCCTATGGTGGTACCATTGCACCGGGTAATCTGAACGGCAAGGATATCGACTTGGTTTCTGTTTTCGAAGGGATCGGGAAATGGAACCATGGTGATATGACCGCTGAAGAAGTGAAAGATCTTGAATGTAATGCCTGCCCCGGCCCTGGTGGCTGTGGTGGGATGTATACAGCTAACACCATGGCGACAGCGATTGAGGTCCTTGGGCTAAGCTTGCCCGGTTCCTCTTCTCACCCTGCTGAATCAGCTGATAAAAAGGCTGATATCGAAGAAGCAGGTCGTGCAGTTGTGAAGATGCTAGAGATGGGACTGAAACCTTCTGACATCTTGACCCGTGAAGCCTTTGAAGATGCCATTACAGTAACCATGGCGCTGGGTGGTTCCACCAATGCCACCCTTCACTTGCTCGCGATCGCTCACGCAGCTAACGTTGACTTGACGCTTGAAGACTTCAACGATTTCCAAGAGCGCGTACCTCACTTGGCAGACTTGAAACCTTCAGGGAAATATGTCTTCCAAGACCTTTACAATGTCGGTGGCGTGCCAGCTGTCATGAAATACCTTCTGAAGAATGGTTTCCTTCACGGGGATCGTATCACCTGTACTGGTAAAACAGTAGCTGAGAACTTGGAAGCCTTCGCTGATTTGACACCAGGTCAAAAAGTCATCATGCCACTTGAAAATCCGAAACGTGCGGATGGTCCATTGATCATCTTGAAAGGGAACTTGGCACCAGAAGGGGCGGTTGCCAAAGTATCAGGTGTGAAAGTTCGCAACATCACGGGTCCTGCTAAGGTCTTTGACTCGGAAGAAGCTGCCATTGAAGCGGTTCTTTCGGATGAAATCGTGGATGGCGACGTTGTTGTCGTTCGTTTCGTGGGTCCTAAGGGTGGTCCTGGTATGCCGGAAATGCTGTCCTTGTCATCTATGATCGTTGGGAAAGGCCAAGGGGACAAGGTGGCCCTCTTGACAGACGGACGCTTCTCAGGTGGGACTTACGGTCTCGTTGTCGGACACATCGCACCTGAAGCTCAGGTCGGTGGCCCAATCGCCTACCTCCACACAGGGGACATGGTGACAGTTGACCAAGATACCAAAGAAATCACCATGCATGTCTCAGACGAAGAGTTAGCAAAACGCAAGGCTGAAACAACCTTGCCACCACTTTATAGCCGTGGGGTTCTGGGTAAATACGCTCATATCGTGTCTTCAGCATCACGTGGGGCAGTTACCGACTTCTGGAATATGGAACAGTCTGGTAAACAATAATTGCAAGGACGACTTTGTCCAAAGAGAGAGTGGGACAGAAATCGGTCATTCGTTAGAATTCGATTTCGTCGTCCCACCTCCGCACAGCTTCAACAGTCTGGGAGACTGTTGAAGGTTGCAGATAAAGGAAACATAGGGCATCTTTGAAGCTTAAAAAGCGAACAAAGACTTAGGATACTTGCTTCGCAAGTTCTATCCGTCACCTCAAAGCAGTGCTTTGAGCACTCAACCACTGCGTCTTGCTCGACAATCCAAAAACAATTGAGAGGCTAGGACTTTTGTCCCAGCCTCTTTTTTTGTCTCAAAGTGGCTATTTTCGACCCTGTCTCTGAAACGTATGAATATTACTTTTTGGTGGATTTGAGTGTATCATCTGTCATTTTTTCTTGTAAATCAGTCTATAATTTGCTATAATTGTGACTAATCGAATCAATCCTTTAATACTGTCCAGAGAGGCAGGCAAGGAGCTATGGAAATGAAAGGCCTGGGAAGACCAGCCTATATTTTGTGTATCTCCTTGTTGTGGGGGATTTTTTTGTATATTGAAAAGTGGTTTGATAAAAAAGAAATCGCCGATGATGGAGCATGAAGCGCTCGCTTACAATTTGCTCATCGAAGGTAGATGTTTTTGTCCAGCTACAAGCTGTTGCATCTGAATTTTAGGAGGTTTTTACGATCGTGAATAATGTAAAATATGATGTATCTGATATGCCAAAACCAGGCTTGCTGGTTGGTTTGTCATTCCAGCATTTGTTTGCCATGTTTGGGGCGACAGTACTGGTACCGATTTTGGTTGGAATTGATCCTGCCATTGCCCTCTTCTCATCTGGTTTGGGAACCTTGGCTCACTTGACGGTGACCAAATATAAGATTCCGGCCTACATGGGATCTAGTTTTGCTTATATTGCTGCTATGCAGATGTTGATGAAAACAGATGGAATCGCAGCAGTTGCCCAAGGTGCCATGGCAGGTGGTTTGGTCTACCTCTTGGTGGCCTTGATTGTCAAGTTTGCTGGGAATGCCTGGATTGATAAAGTGCTTCCACCGATTGTAGTGGGCCCAATTATCATTGTGATCGGTTTGAGCCTTGCCTCAACAGCTGTGAGCGATGCAACCATGATCGATGGAAAATACAGCGGTACGAGCCTGCTTATTTCAATGGTTACTCTTTTTGCTGTTATTCTCTTTAATATGTATGGTAAGAAAATTATCGGAGTGATTCCTATTTTGCTAGGGTTGATCGTGGGTTATCTCTTTTCTCTTGTCTTAGGTCTGGTTACCGGCCAAGAGATTGTCCACTTTGCATCCGTTGCTTCAGCTAAGTGGTTCCAAATTCCAAGTTTTGATATCCCATTTGTAAATTATGATTTTAAATTGTACCCAAGTGCTATTTTGACCATGGCTCCAATTGCTTTTGTGACGATGACAGAGCACTTTGGTCACGTGATGGTCTTGAATAGTCTGACAGGTCGAGATTTCTTCCAAGATCCTGGTTTGGACCATACTCTTACAGGGGACGGTTTGGCACAAATCATCGCAGGATTTTTCGGAGCTCCTCCGGTAACATCTTATGGTGAAAATATCGGGGTGATGGCCTTGAATAAGATCTATTCAGTATATGTCATCGCAGGTGCAGCAGTGATTGCGGTTGTCATGAGCTTTATTGGTAAAGTATCAGCTCTGTTGAATTCGATTCCGACCGCTGTCTTGGGAGGTATTTCGATCGCCCTCTTTGGAGTAATTGCGGCCAGCGGTTTGAAAATCTTAGTTGAAAACAAGATTAATTTTGACAATAAAAAGAATCTCTTGATTGCAAGTGTGATCCTGGTATCAGGAATCGGTGGTCTGGTATTCCAAATCGGGGGCCTTCAAATCACTGGTGTTGCAACATCAACCATTCTTGGGATTGTGCTGTATCAAATCCTTCCAGAACCAAAAGCTGACGAGGCTTAGTTTGTTCTGGTGTTGAAAAAGTTTTAATGGATTCAATCATCATAAAAAACGAGGAACAGGCTCTGATGGTAGAGCTGGTGTTCCTCGTTTTTTATTGTGGATCGGATTTCCGAAGAGGCATTCCTTCATTAGTTGAATGCATTTTTTAAAAGGTAATGCTTATTATCGTGGTGGAAGGCCAAGGGCGATGCGCCCGTATCGGCTGATTCGTGTAATTTTCCAAGCGGGTGACCAAGTTACTTCAACCTTGACATCTTCGATCCCCTCAATTTCTTTTAGGCGAGCGACGATTTCAATCGGAAGGCTCTCAGCACAGCTACAAGCCGTATCGGTAAAGGTCATGACCACCTTGCAAGTGCCTGCTTCATCTAGATGGATATCGTAGATCAGTCCTAGGTTGTAGACATCTAACTCAACATCGGTATCAAATACAAGCTCCAATTTTTCGATTAACGGCTTTTCTAGTGCGAGGGCGCGGTCATTGATTTTGATATCCTCTCTCATCGCAAGATCCTTTCAGTGTAGTATGGCTTCCATTTTCTCATAATTCGGCCGATAAGGCAAGAAGAGAAAGATGATTTGAACGTGTGGGACAAAGGAAATGCGGTCCAGCCTCCATTTCTCTTCGAATTTGTGGTAAAATAGAGGCAAAAGTAAGACAAAGGATGAAGGCTATGAAATTACAAAAACCAAAAGGGACCCAGGATATCCTTCCTGGCGATTCAGCAAAATGGCAATATGTAGAAGGCTTTGCACGCAAGGTCTTTGCGCGATACAATTATGATGAAATCCGCACACCGATCTTCGAACATTATGAAGTCATCAGCCGTTCAGTAGGGGATACGACGGATATCGTTACCAAAGAAATGTATGACTTCTATGACAAGGGAGACCGTCATATCACGCTTCGTCCAGAAGGAACAGCTCCTGTTGTCCGCTCGTATGTAGAAAATAAACTCTTTGCACCTGAGGTACAAAAACCAAGTAAGTTCTATTACATAGGCCCAATGTTCCGCTATGAACGTCCTCAAGCAGGTCGTTTGCGTCAATTCCACCAAATTGGGGTAGAATGCTTTGGATCGAGCAATCCTGCAACAGATGTCGAAACCATTGCCATGGCAGCGCAATTCCTGAAAGAATTAGGGATTGACAATGTGACCTTGCACTTGAACACCTTGGGAAGCCCTGCCAGTCGTCAGGCTTATCGTCAAGCCTTGATTGATTATCTCTTGCCAATGAAGGATCAATTGTCTAAGGACAGCCAACGTCGCTTAGAAGAAAATCCGCTTCGTGTCTTGGATTCAAAAGAAAAAGAAGACAAGGCGGCGGTTGAACAGGCTCCTTCCATCCTAGACTATCTAGATGAAGAAAGCCAAGCGCATTTTGATGCGGTTCGTCGGATGTTGGAAGACTTGGGAGTATCCTATGTCATCGATACCAACATGGTGCGTGGCTTGGATTACTACAACCACACGATTTTTGAGTTCATTACAGAAATTGAAGGCAATGAATTGACAGTCTGTGCGGGTGGTCGCTATGATGGTTTGGTGGAATACTTCGGTGGCCCTGCGACAGCTGGTTTTGGATTTGGTATCGGTGTGGAACGGATCCTTCTCGTTCTTGAAAAGAAAGGCATTGAATTACCGATCGAAACAGGATTAGATGCTTATATTGCCGTCCTAGGAGATGAGGCCAATGAAGCAGCGCTTAGCTTGGTTCAAGCCCTTCGAATCCAAGGTTTCAAGGCAGAACGTGACTATCTTGGACGTAAGCTCAAGGCACAATTTAAGTCAGCAGATGTCTTTGCGGCCAAAACCTTGATTACCTTAGGAAGCAGTGAGGTTGAAAGTGGTCAAGTCACTGTGAAAAACAACCAAACTCGTCAAGAAGTAACGGTAGCTCTTGAAAGCTTGAAGAAAGACTTCCCATCTGTTTTAGCAGAGTTGGGATTGGCTTGATCGAACGGGAAAGACAAGGGTAGACAAGATTTATCTGGGAGTAGGGGCAAAATGGTTGCTCCTGCTCTCTTTTATTTTGATTCTGTTTGCCGACCTTTGCCAAGATTTGGCGAAAAGCCGTTAAATTTTCTGACATTTATGATATAATGAGAAGACTACTAGTAAAGGAATGAAACAGTCATGACATTAGTTTACCAATCAACACGAGATGAAAAAAATACCGTAACAGCTAGTCAAGCCATCCTTCAAGGTTTGGCAACAGATGGCGGCTTGTTTACTCCGGTCTCTTATCCTCAAGTGGAGCTAGATTTTAACACCCTCAAAGACGCTTCTTACCAAGAAGTGGCTAAGCTTGTATTGTCAGCCTTTTTGGACGACTTTACGACAGAAGAATTGGACTACTGTATTTCTCATGCCTATGACAGCAAGTTTGATACGCCAGCCATTGCTCCGCTTGTCAAACTCGATGGCCAATACAACTTGGAACTTTTCCACGGTTCAACCATAGCCTTTAAAGATATGGCTTTGTCGATCTTGCCTTACTTCATGACAACAGCAGCAAAAAAGCACGGTCTGGAAAATAAAATCGTCATCTTGACTGCAACTTCTGGAGATACTGGGAAAGCTGCCATGGCAGGTTTTGCCGATGTTCCAGGTACTGAAATTATTGTCTTTTATCCAAAAGACGGTGTCAGCAAGGTACAAGAGTTGCAAATGACCACTCAGACTGGGGACAATACTCATGTGATCGCTATTGATGGAAACTTTGACGATGCTCAAACGAATGTCAAACATATGTTCAACGATGTTGAACTACGTGAAAAATTGGCAGCCAACAAGATGCAATTCTCATCAGCCAACTCCATGAATATCGGCCGTTTGGTGCCTCAAATTGTTTATTACGTATATGCCTACGCGCAATTGGTCAAAACAAGTCAAATCACAGTGGGAGAAAAAGTCAACTTCACCGTTCCAACAGGGAACTTTGGAAATATCTTGGCAGCTTTCTATGCCAAAAAAATCGGTCTTCCAGTTGGGAAATTGATCTGTGCATCAAACGAGAACAATGTCTTGACAGACTTCTTCAAAACACGCGTCTATGATAAGAAACGCAGCTTCAAAGTAACCACTAGTCCATCGATGGATATCTTAGTGTCTTCAAACTTGGAACGCTTGATTTTCCACTTGGTAGGCAATGATGCCACAAAGACCAAAGAGTTGATGGAAAGCCTCGTTGCAACAGGTCAATACCAATTGTCCAACTTTGATGAAGAAATCTTAGATTTGTTTGCGGCTGCATATGCAGATGAAGCAGAAACTGCTGCAGAGATCAAGCGGGTCTATGAAGCGTCTGATTACATCGAAGACCCTCATACAGCTGTAGCATCAGCCGTTTATCAAAAATATCGGACCCAAACAGGGGATGCTGCTAAAACAGTCATTGCCTCTACAGCAAGTCCTTATAAATTCCCAGTTGTGGCAGTAGAAGCGGTGACGGGCGAGACAGGTCTAGGCGATTTCGAAGCCTTAGCCAAATTACACACCCTCTCAGGTGTTCCTGTGCCACCGGCTGTAGACGGTCTTGAAACTGCGCCGGTTCGCCATCGTACAAGCGTAGCTGCTAAAGACATGCAAGCAGCCGTAGAAGACTACTTGGGACTGTAATTTTCCCTATTAGAAAGATCAAAAGAGCCGTTTGGCTCTTTTATATACTCATGAATTCATACAAAAAAATCTTAAACATTGCCCTTCCTGCCATGGGTGAAAATTTCTTACAAATGCTGATGGGCATGGTGGACTCTTATTTAGTGGCTCACCTGGGCTTGATTGCCATTTCAGGTGTTTCCGTCGCAGGAAACATCATCACCATCTATCAGGCCATCTTTTTGGCACTGGGTGCGGCAGTTGCCAGTGTCATGTCTAAAAGCTTGGGTGAAAAAAATCAAGACCACATTGCCTACCATGCGACAGAGTCCCTAAAGGTGACCTTGTTGTTGAGTGCTCTCTTAGGAGGGGCTTCGCTGTTATTTGGACGCCAGATGATTTCGCTGTTGGGAACGGAAGCTGCAGTCGCCGAAAGTGGGGGGATTTACCTTTCCTTGGTCGGCGGGACCATTGTTCTCTTAGGCTTGATGACGACCCTGGGCTCGCTGGTTCGGGTAGCCAACAATCCACGTATTCCCATGTATGTCAGCTTGTTGACCAATGTTTTAAATGCTTTATTCTCCTCTGTGGCCATTTTCCTTTTTGGCTGGGGCATTGTCGGAGCAGCTTTGGGGACTGTGCTAGCTCGTCTGGTTGGCGTTATCCTCTTGTGGCAAAAGGTCCAGTTACCCTTTGCTCCCCTTCGTTGGGGATTGGATCGTAAGCTCTTGAACCTAGCACTTCCAGCAGCTGGAGAGCGGCTGATGATGCGAGCTGGAGATGTGGTGATCATTGCGATCGTGGTTGCTTTTGGGACTGAGGCAGTCGCCGGAAATGCCATCGGGGAAACCTTGACCCAGTTTAACTACATGCCGGTGTTTGGAGTGGCTACAGCGACGGTCATGCTCGTAGCACGAAGCCTCGGTGAAGGGGATTTTGAGCAGATTGACCGCCTTCGAAAGCAGTCTTACTGGCTGTCCTTTGTATTGATGTTGCCCATTGCTCTGGGTATCTTTTTCGGGGGCACCTTTCTGACCCATCTCTACACACAAGATGCGAAAGCGGTAGAAGCTAGCCTATCGGTTGTCCTCTTTTCTTTGTTAGGAACACCCTTTACAGCAGGAACGGTCATCTATACTGCTGTTTGGCAAGGCTTAGGAAATGGGAAACTTCCATTTTATGCAACGACCATTGGCATGTGGGTCATTCGAATTGGAGCTGGTTATCTGCTTGGAGTAACCCTTGGCTTGGGTCTTCCAGGGGTCTGGACGGGGACCTTGCTGGACAATGGCTTTCGCTGGCTATTTTTGAGTCAGCTTTATAGACGAAAAGTAGGAGAGAGAAAATGACAAAACGAGCTTTTATTTGGGATTTGGATGGCACCTTGCTGGATTCCTATGATGCTATTCTGGCGGGTCTTGAGGAGACCTATGCATCTTATCAGCTTCCGTTTGACCGAGCCAGCATTAAAGACTACATCTTAAAGCACTCGGTTCAAGATCTTTTAGCAGCGGTGGCAGCAGAGCATCAACTGGATGTGACTGACTTAAATCTTCGCCGAGCAGAAAGTCTAGCAGAGAAAAATGCCCAGGTCCTTCTGATGGAGGGAGCGCGTGATGTCCTGTCCTGGGCAAAGGATGCTGGGATAGAACAATTTGTCTATACCCATAAGGGAGAGAATGCCTTGGTCATCCTACGGGACTTGGGTTTGGAATTCTTTTTTACAGAGATTTTGACCAGTCAAAGTGGTTTTGCCCGCAAGCCTAACCCAGAAGCAGCCATTTATCTGATGAAGAAGTACGGGTTGCATCCGGAAAAGATCTACTATATTGGGGATCGGAGCCTGGATATTGACTTTGCAAGAAATAGCCAGATTCAGAGTATCAATTTCTTGACGTCTGACTATGAAGGTAATCACCAGATGAAAACTTTACGGGATATCCCAAGCGTTTTAAGCCTTGAAAAGAATCTGTAAAGAGATTGTTTTCATTTTGAAACAAAGTCGTAAGCTTTCTTTAAGAAATGTCCGCTATAATAGAACCATAAACAAAGACCTCCTAACTTTGTTTAGAAAAATCCTAAAACTTTTCTTTTTCATAATAATCTCCCTAAGAGTCGCCCAATCAGGCGGCTTTTTTTGTGTGAAAAAAAGTGCAAGCTCTTTTTCTTGCCAGAATACAAGAAAAAGCATATGATTGACTAATCAATTATTGATACATCAAAAATAATTTGGAGAAGGAATATGGCAGAAATAAATGATTTGCTCTACCAACTACGTTTGGCAGATCAATCGACTACACAGCTATTTGAAAAGCGACTAGGGATTAGCTTAACACGTTATCAAATTTTGCAGTATTTATTAGAACAAGCACCTTGCAATCAGATCGCGGTTCAGGAACGCTTACAGATTGATCCAGCGGCTTTAACCCGGCATTTCAAAATATTGGAAAGGGGAGGGTTTGTCCATCGGAGTCGAAATCCAAAAAACCAGCGGGAAATTGTAATTCATTTGACGGATATGGCCTATAATCGGTTGGTCAAACATCCCCCTCGCTATCATGTGGCAGTGAAAGATCAGATGAGCCGCATTTTGACTGCTCAAGAACAAGAGCAATTTTCATACTTGCTGGATAAATTAGTATCTGGTATTGAACAAATAACTATTGAATAAAAAGGAGAATCTACGATGTCATTACTAACAATTGTTTTAGCAAGTCTTGCTGCACTGGAGCATTTATACATATTTTATTTGGAGAGTATCCGAACCACATCTGATACCACCAGTCGGGTTTTCAACATGGAGAAAGAAGAACTCGCTCGTCCATCTGTGACCTCTTTATTTAAAAATCAAGGGATATACAATGCCTTGATCGGTGTCTTCCTCTTGTATGGATTGTTTGTGTCCAAAAATATTGAAGTCGTTACGATTTTTGTGCTCTTTATTATTGGAGCAGCGGCTTACGGTGCGATGATAGCCAATAAAAAGATTATCTTGACTCAAGGCGGTCCTGCAATTTTGACTTTGTTGAGTATCCTATTTTTGGGATAAAAAAGACGTTTCGCTAGGGATCTTTTGGCTGATTTTATTAAATAAGTGTAGAAAAAAGTATAAAAAAAGACTAAAAATTTTATTGACTTTCGAAGAAAAAGGGTTATAATGGTAGCAACAGAAAAGTAATGAGTCGGCTATTTTCAGGGAGCTTGTGGGAATTGCGAACAAGCAATAGCGACTGATGAAAATTGGACTGTTATGATCAATGAATTCTAACCCATGTGAATTCGGTTGGCACCCCTTACCGTGCAACTCCTTGTTAGAGGAGATAGAGATATGGGGAAAGACCAGCTATTTTTCCCTATAAAAGAGGTGGCACCGCGGACACTACGCCCTCACACAGTTTTTGTGTGAGGGCTTTTCTATGTGCCTTAGCAAGCGCAGCGAGCTTAGGCACATTGATCCCAAAGCGACATTTGAGCGTGGGATACCCTTGAAAGCCTTAGCAAGCGCAGCGAGCTTAGGCACATTGATCCCAAAGCGAAAATTGAGCGTGGGATATCCTTGATAGCCTTAGCAAGCGAAGCAGGGCTCAGTTGAATTCATTAGAACAGAAGGGTTTTAGAAGAGAGGTTTCTAATATGAAAAAAGTTTTATCTGCTGATGTTTTGAGTCCAATTTTGGCTTATATGCGTTTGGATGCGCCCCATAAAATGATTTTGGAGTCGATCCCTCGTGAAAAAGAGAATGCGCGTTTTTCAATTGTAGCCTATCGGCCAGTCAGTGAAGTCAAGTTTGAACATGGCATTCTCTATTACAATGATCAGATTGTCGAAGAGGATCCTTTGAACTTTTTGAATCGCATCACAGTCAAAACGAAAACTTCAGAAGAGCTTCCCTTTAACGGTGGGGCGATTGGATTTGTCGGCTATGACTTGATTGGCCTCTATGAGAATATTGGCTCTATTCCTGAAGATACGATCGGCACTCCAGATCTCCACTTTTTCTTATATGAAAGCTATGTGATTTTTGACCACAAAAAGGAAAAAGTCTATGTGGTGGAAGAGAACCTGTATAGTGGGCGAAGTGAAGCAGAGCAAGCGTCGAGTCTGGAGCAAGTGTTAGAGCAGTTGGCAAGGCCCGCAAAGGAAGAGTTTCAGAACAAGGATTTGCATGCTCTTCATTTCCACAATCATTTGGAACAAAAAGAGTTTGAGGAAATGGTGGCCCTAGCGCGGGATTATATTCGAAAAGGAGATATGTTCCAATGTGTGCTCAGTCAACGTTTTTCAGCTGATTTTTCGGGGAAACCGCTAGATTATTACCGCAATTTGCGTGTGACTAATCCTTTGAACTATCTCTACTTTTATGATTTTGGGGAGTACCAAATTATCGGTGCTAGTCCAGAAAGTCTGGTATCGGTCAAGGATCGAGTGGTGACGACTAACCCTATTGCCGGCACGCGTCCCAGAGGGATCGATGAAGAGGCTGATCGGCAGTTGGCAGCTGATTTGACAGGAGATCCTAAAGAAGTCGCAGAACACCGCATGTTGGTGGATCTAGGGCGAAATGATATTGGTCGTATCGCTCAAAATGGGTCAGTTGAAGTGACCAAATATATGGAAGTGGAATTCTTTCGTTATGTCATGCACCTGACCAGTGTGGTCAAGGGGCAATTACTTCCGGGGCTAGCCTCTATTGAGGCTCTGAAGGCAACTCTTCCTGCTGGGACCGTTTCGGGTGCTCCGAAAATCCGAGCCATGAAGCGGATCTATGAAGCAGAGAAAGAGAAAAGAGGCGTCTACGCGGGGGCTATTGGCTATCTCTCTGTGACGGGGGATCTTGATTTTGCTATTGCCATTCGAACCATGATCCTCAAAAATAAGAAGGCTTATGTGCAGGCCGGAGCAGGAATCGTTTATGATTCGATTGCTGAAAATGAATACCAAGAAACCATCAATAAGGCAAAATCGATGACAAGGATTGGAGAAGAAGGATGATTTTATTAGTTGATAATTACGATTCATTTACCTACAATTTAGCGCAGTATATCGGAAAATTTGATGAGGTTCAGGTGCTTCGAAATGATGATGCGAACTTGTACCAAGTCGCCCAAGAAGCAGATGCCTTGGTCTTTTCTCCAGGTCCGGGGTGGCCAAAGGATGCGGGCAAGATGGAGGAGATGATCCGAGATTTCGCGGGGGTTAAACCAATCTTGGGGATCTGCTTGGGACATCAAGCGATTGCAGAAGTTTTTGGAGGACGCTTGGGATTGGCCCCTCAGGTCATGCATGGCAAACAAAGCCAGATCCGGCTAGAAGCTCCCTCTCCGCTCTATGCTGATGTCGCAAAAGAAGTTCCAGTCATGCGCTACCATTCGCTTACAATTGAAGATATGCCAGAGGATTTTGTCATTACCTCTCGGACGACGGATGATCAAGCGATTATGGGGATTCAGCATCGTAGCCTACCGATCTATGGGTTTCAATACCATCCAGAAAGTATCGGGACGCCTGATGGGCTCAAGACCATCGAAAATTTTGTCAAACTTGTCAAGGAGCGGAAGATGAAACAAGTGCTTGCAAAGGTAGCGGAAGGAAAAGATCTAACCGCTGCAGAATTAGAAGCGGCCATGGAAGAAGTCGTCGCTGGTCGTGCTTCAGAGGCGCAGGTGACGGCCCTTCTGCTAGGTCTCAAAATGAAGGGGGAAACGATTGAAGAGCGGACGGCTATTGCAAAAGTGATGCAGGCCCATGCGGTCGCTATTCCCACAGGAGTTCAAGAAGCCATGGACAATTGTGGGACGGGGGGCGATCGTTCCTATAGTTTCAATATTTCAACCACAGCTGCCTTCGTCCTCGCTGGTGGTGGTGTCAAGATGGCAAAACATGGGAATCGCTCGATCTCTTCTAAATCAGGTTCGGCAGATGTCTTAGAAGCTCTAGGGATTAACCTTGATTTGGGTCCAGAAGATTTGGGACAAGTTTTTGAAAAGGCTGGCATTGTCTTTCTATTTGCCAAAAATCTGCATCCAGGCATGCGCTATATTATGCCAGCTCGCTTGGCACTAGGAGTTCCGACGGTGATGAATTTGACCGGTCCCCTCATTAATCCGATTCCTTTAGAAACCCAACTATTGGGAACCAGTCGTCCGGATATGCTGGAAAGTACAGCGGAGATATTAAAAAATTTGGGTCGAAAACGCGCAGTGGTAGTGAGTGGACCACAAGGTTTGGACGAGGCAGGCCTCGATGGAGAAACCCAGCTTGCTATTCTGGAAAATGGACAGGTGACCTTATCCAGCTTTCAACCAGAAGATTTGGGAATGGAGCGCATCGAAATTGATCAAGTACGTGGTGGGGATGCCAAACGGAATGCGGAAATTTTGCTCAGTGTCTTGAAGAATGAAGCGAGTCCCTTCTTAGAGGTGACGGTCTTAAATGCTGGCCTTGGTTTTTATGCCAATGGCAAGGTGGATTCTATCAAGGAGGGGATTGCCTTGGCACGTGAGGTGATTGCCAGTGGGGCTGCCCTTGAGAAATTGAGATTATTACAGGAGTATCAAAAATGAGTCAAGAATTCTTGCCAAAGATTCTAAAGGAAAAAGCGCGTGAAGTGGCTAGGATGAAAGAAGAGAAACTCCAACCTTTGCGACAAACTTACCGCTTGTATGATTATCTAAAGAGTCATCCAGAAAAGCTTCAGGTCATTGCTGAGGTGAAAAAGGCTAGCCCGAGTTTGGGGGATATTCATGTGGATGTGGATATCGTTGCGCAGGCTAAGACTTACGAAGAAAATGGGGCCGTGATGATTTCTGTCTTGACCGATCAAGTTTTTTTCAAGGGCAGTATCGAGTATCTCCGGGAAATATCTAGTCAAGTACGTATCCCCACCCTCAATAAAGATTTTATTGTGGATGAAAAGCAAGTGATTCGGGCGCGAAACGCAGGGGCGACCGTAATCTTGTTGATTGTTGCAGCCTTATCAGAGGCTCGTCTGAAAGAGCTCTATGAGTTTGCGACCCATCTTGGCCTGGAGGTCTTGGTGGAGACCCATAATCTGACAGAACTAGAGGTGGCTCACCGGATTGGGGCTCAGATCATAGGGGTCAATAACCGCAACTTGGTGACCTTTGAGACAGATCTTCATACTAGCCTTGAATTGGCGACAAGCTTTGAACAAGAACCGGTTTACATCTCGGAGTCTGCTATTTTTACAGCAGCAGATGCGCGCATGCTCGCTCCTTATTTTAATGGCATTCTTGTTGGGACAGCCCTCATGAAGGCAGACAATGTGGCTGAAAAAGTAAAGGAGTTGCAGATTGACAAAGGTTAAAATTTGCGGATTATCCACCCCAGAAGCTGTCCAGACGGCTGTTGAGGCAGGTGCGGATTACATTGGTTTTGTCTTTGCACCAAGCAAACGGCAAGTGACACTAGAGCAAGCCCGGCAGTTGGCTACAGGGATTCCAGAGAGAGTTCAAAAAGTCGGAGTTTTTGTATCCCCGCAAAGAGAAGAAGTGGAGAAAGCTTGCCAAGTTGTGGGCTTGGACCTGATACAAGTGCATGGACCGATGGATGATACCATATTGCAAGAGCTTCCCCAACAAACGATTCGCGCTGTTCAAGTGGGAAAAGACATCGCTCTACCTGAGACCGGTGCCGATTATCTGCTCTTTGATGCTCCTGTAGCAGGAAGCGGAGAGACTTTTAACTGGCAAGAGCTCGAAAGTCAAAACGTCACAAAGCCCTTCTTTATTGCAGGAGGCTTGACGGAAGATAATGTAGCAGATGCTATTTGCTTCTTTCATCCTTATGCGGTGGATGTATCCAGTGGGGTCGAGACAAATGGAAAAAAAGATAAAGAAAAGATAAAACGATTTATAGAAAGGGTCAAGTATGGCATATAAACAACCAGATCAAAACGGATTTTACGGACGGTTCGGGGGACGATTTGTCCCTGAAACCTTGATGACAGCAGTTTTAGAATTAGAAGAAGCCTACAGAGAAAGTCAAGCAGATCCTTCTTTTCAAGAAGAATTGGATCAGCTTCTGAAACAATATGTCGGTCGGGAAACACCGCTCTATTACGCCAAGAATCTAACCAAGTATGTCGGCGGAGCCAAGATTTTTCTAAAAAGAGAAGATCTCAACCATACGGGGGCTCATAAAATTAATAATGCTCTAGGACAGGTTTTGCTGGCACACCGAATGGGTAAAAAGAAGATCATCGCAGAAACAGGGGCCGGACAGCATGGTGTTGCAACGGCAACGGCTGCTGCTTTATTTGATATGGAATGTATCATCTACATGGGGGAAGAAGATGTCAAACGCCAAGCCCTTAATGTCTTTCGGATGGAGTTGTTGGGGGCAAAGGTTCAATCGGTAACAGATGGGTCGCGTGTCCTCAAGGATGCAGTCAATGCTGCCCTTAGAGCCTGGGTAGCAAACGTGGAAGATACCCACTATATCATGGGATCTGCTCTAGGACCTCATCCATTCCCAGAGATTGTCCGTGATTTTCAGAGTGTCATTGGCAGGGAAGCTAAACGCCAATTTGCAGAGCAAAATGACGGGGCTCTGCCAGATGCCGTCCTAGCTTGTGTAGGAGGTGGATCGAACGCCATTGGTCTCTTCTATCCTTTTGTAGAGGATACATCTGTTGCCATGTATGGTGCGGAAGCTGCCGGACTTGGAGTAGATACAGACCAGCATGCAGCAACCTTGACCAAGGGGCGCCCGGGAGTCCTTCACGGAGCCTTGATGGATGTTTTACAGGATGCCCATGGACAGATATTAGAAGCCTTCTCGATTTCAGCAGGTCTCGATTACCCAGGAATTGGGCCAGAGCATTCTTATTTCCATGAAATCAAGCGGGCAACCTATGTGCCTGTGACAGACCAAGAAGCCCTAGAAGCTTTTCAATTGCTTTCAAAAGTAGAGGGAATCATTCCAGCCCTGGAATCGAGCCATGCTATCGCCTATGCGGTGAAATTGGCCAAGGAGATGGGACCTGAAAAATCCATGATCGTTTGCTTGTCAGGTCGTGGGGACAAAGATGTGGTACAAGTCAAAGACCGCCTAGAACAAGAGAGAGGGGAGTAAGATGGGAAAGACCTTAACAGAGCATTTACAAAAGCTGAAAGACCAGCAACGAGGGATCTTTGTTCCGTATATCATGGCAGGAGATCATGAAAAAGGCTTAGCAGGTTTGCAGGAAACCATCCAATTTTTGGAAGATCTTGGTGTCTCAGCCATTGAAGTTGGCATTCCTTTTTCAGATCCAGTGGCAGATGGCCCTGTGATTGAAGAGGCAGGGTTACGAAGTTTAGCCCATGGGACGACGACAGAAGGTCTGGTACAAACGATCCAGCGCTTAGAGACAACTGTTCCTTTGGTCATCATGACCTATTTTAACCCCTTGTTCCAATATGGGCTCGAAAACTTCTTTAGAGATTTAGACGGAACGGCTGTTAAAGGCGTGATTATTCCGGATCTTCCTCATGAGCATGCGGATCTGGTAGAACCTTTATTAGCAGATACAGACATCGCTTTGGTTCCACTGGTGAGTTTAACGACAGGAATCGATCGTCAGAAGAAATTGATCCAAGATGCGGAAGGCTTTATCTATGCCGTAGCGGTGAATGGAGTGACGGGGAAAGCTGGTAGCTATCGAGAAGATCTGGACCAGCACTTGGTCCAATTACACGAAATAGCTTCGATCCCTGTTTTGACAGGTTTTGGAGTTTCCAGCATGGAGGATGTTCACCGTTTTAACCAGGTATCAGATGGGGTTATTGTGGGGTCCAAAATCGTTAAGGCTCTCCACAAAGGGGAGACAGATGCCATCGCTCATTTTATTTCTCAAGCAGTGAAGGGCTAGCAGGTCTATTCTACTTGTAATTGGCTCGATTCTCCTAGATCAAGCTCTTTGTCTACTATTTTAACCATTCCCCTCGTTTATCTTTACAAACGAGGGTTTCTCGTTACAATAGAGGTAGTAACAAGAAAAGAGGAGAAGAGAATGATAAGCCTTGCAGAGATTGATCAAGTTGTCCAGTCAGGTCCTTATGAACCAAGCTGGGGCTCTCTTAGCCATCAAGTCTGTCCAGACTGGTATCGGGATGCCAAATTTGGAATATTTATCCACTGGGGCGTCTACAGTGTACCTGCCTTTGGATCAGAGTGGTATTCACGAAATATGTATATCCAAGGGAATCCTTGCTATCACTACCATCGAGAGCATTTTGGAGATCAGGCTAGCTTGGGTTACAAGGATCTCATTCCTCTCTTTACAGCGGATCGATTTGATCCGGCATCTTGGCTGGATCTCTTTCAAAAAGCAGGCGCTCAGTATCTTTTCCCAGTTGCGGAGCACCACGATGGTTTTCAGATGTATGCCTCTAATCTCTCGCCTTATAATAGCCTAGAAATGGGACCGAGACGAGATGTCTTAGGAGAACTGAGAGCGGAAGCAGAAAAACGTGGTCTACACTTCTGTACGTCCTCTCACCGGGCAGAGCACCAGTTTTTCTTTTCGCATGGCAAGGAGTTTCCTAGTGATATTCCACAAGAAGTTCCAAGAGACAGCCTTTATTGGCCAGCAGAGCCAGAACCGAAGGATCATTTTAATCTCACTTCTAAGCCTTATCCAAGTAAAGAATTCTTGGAAGATTGGCTGTTGCGAACCTGTGAACTGGTGCGGGATTATCCGCCAGAGCTCCTTTATTTCGATTGGTGGATTCAGCATGAGAGCTTCCGTCCTTACTTGATGCGCTTTTTGGCTTATTATTACAATCTAGCGGCGCAAGAAGACCGCAAGGTGGCCGTTTGTTACAAACAGGATGCCCTACCTTTTGGTTCAGGAATCGTCGAGATGGAGCGGGGAGGCTACGGGGAGACGCAAGCCTTTCCGTGGCAAATGGATACCGCGATCGCTCGTAATTCTTGGTGCTATACCCAGGATCTAGCCTACAAGACCAGCAAGGAATTGTTGCAAAATTTAGTTGATGTTGTGGCAAAAAATGGCAATCTTCTGCTCAATATTGGACCCAAGGCAGATGGCACCATCCCTGAGCAAGATCAAGACATCCTTACAGAGATCGGGGATTGGCTGGCGGTAAACGGAGAAGCCATTTATCAGAGCCGGCCTTGGCGGGTGTCATCGGACGGACCGACCGAGGCCCAGGAAGGTTCCTTCTCAGATGGGCAAGTGCCACTCTATACCAACCAAGATTTCCGCTATACCATGCGTGAAGGCCTTCTTTATGCTATCCAGCTAGAACCAAGTGGACGGACAGAAGAGCTGACCTTGCCGTCTCTCGCCTATGATCTCAAGCAACCGAGAATCCTTCATGCGCGTATTCGGCAGATAGAGCTCCTTGGAGAAAGCCAGCTCCTTTCTTGGAGTCAAGATGAGGCAGGCCTCCATCTTCAATTACCAGCTTGCAGCCAAAAACAACCGCGTGTTTTGCGTCTCCGTTTTTAGTTTTCTTGAAGCTTTCTATAAGGAATGGTTTAGGTTTCTCTTGTATACTGTACTCATCCAATAAGAAATGAGGTACAGAAAATGAAAATCTCAGTCAATTATCCAAAACGCTTTAAGAAATTGCCACAACAAGGGTCTTGTTACGGCGAATAAACGCTTCTCTTCATTTTTCATAAGAAACTCCTAAAGAAGGCTCTACCCGAAAGGGTAGAGTTTTTATGTACCAGAGACCTTGTGATTCGTGGTATAATAGGCCTATGGAAAAAAAGAATAAATTGTTACTCATCGACGGCTCTTCCGTCGCTTTTCGTGCCTTTTTCGCACTCTATAATCAAATTGATCGCTTCAAAAATGCCAATGGTCTGCATACCAATGCGGTCTATGGCTTTAATCTCATGTTGAGCCATCTGTTGGAGCGCATCCAACCAACCCATGTTCTCGTTGCTTTTGATGCAGGAAAGACGACTTTTCGGACGGAGATGTATGCCGACTACAAAGGGGGCCGTGCAAAAACACCAGATGAGTTCCGCGAGCAGTTTCCTTTCATTCGCGAGCAATTAGACCATCTAGGAATCCGCCATTATGAGCTGGCCCAGTATGAAGCAGATGATATTATTGGAACGCTAGATAAGATGGCAGAAACTACCTCGGTGCCATTTGATGTGACCATTGTTTCAGGGGATAAGGATTTGATCCAGCTGACAGATGACAATACGGTGGTTGAAATCTCAAAAAAAGGAGTGGCAGAGTTTGAAGAATTCACTCCAGCCTATCTGAAAGAGAAGATGGGGCTGACACCAGAGCAATTTATCGACCTCAAGGCCTTGATGGGAGATAAGTCGGATAATATCCCAGGTGTTACTAAGATCGGAGAAAAGACCGGGATCAAACTACTCCTGGAGTACGGCTCTCTCGATGGCATTTACGAGCATATCGATGAAATGAAGGCTTCTAAGATGAAGGAAAACCTCATCAACGATAAGGAACAGGCCTATCTGTCTAAGACTTTGGCGACCATTGATACCAATGCGCCCATTGAGATCGGGCTGGACGATATCACCTATACGGGGCCTCATCTAGAAAATCTCGCCAAGTTTTATGAGGAGATGGGCTTCAAGCAACTCCGCCAAGCCTTGGATCTCAGTGGAGAAGAAGTGGCTCCTGTAGCCCTTGACTATACAGAAGTCGAGCAAGTCACCTCGGATATGCTCACGGAAGATAGTTTCTTCCATTTTGAGATGTTTGGGGACAATTACCATACGGAACCCATCATCGGTTTTGCATGGGGGACCAAAGGTCAGCTCTACGCGAGTACAGATACTGGTCTTTTACAAACACCGATTTTCAAAGAATTTCTCGAAAAAACACCCCTCAAGGTCTATGACTTCAAACGAGCCAAGGTCTTGCTCAGCCACTTGGATATTACCCTTCAAAATCCCGCGTTTGACAGTCGATTGGCCAAGTATCTCTTGTCGACCGTAGAGGACAATGAAATTTCAACCATTGCGAGTCTCTATAGTCAGATTGCACTGCCGCTGGACGAAGTCGTTTATGGCAAGGGAGCCAAAAAAGCCATTCCAGAAAAAGCAGTCCTATTAGAGCATTTGGCACGAAAAGTCGCTGTTTTACTAGACACTGAAGTGCCTATGACGGAGCAACTAAAAGCTCACGACCAACTAGATCTGCTCTATGATATGGAGCAACCACTAGCAGCTGTTTTGGCCAAGATGGAAATCGCAGGGATTAAGGTAGAGCGCCAGACCCTCCAAGACATGCAGGTGGAAAACGAAGCAGTTTTGGAACGCTTGACCCAAGAAATCTACGAGTTAGCAGGAGAAGAGTTCAACATCAATTCTCCAAAACAATTGGGGGTCATCCTCTTTGAAAAATTGGAACTCCCTCTTGAATACACCAAAAAGACTAAAACCGGCTATTCGACGGCTGTTGATGTCTTAGAACGCCTGGCTCCAATTGCACCGATTGTGTCTAAGATTTTGGAATACCGCCAGATTGCTAAGATTCAGTCGACCTATGTCATCGGGCTTCAAGACTGGATTTTGGAAGATGGGAAGATCCATACCCGCTATGTGCAGGATTTGACGCAGACAGGTCGCTTGTCCAGCGTGGATCCCAACCTACAAAACATTCCTGTCCGTTTGGAACAAGGCCGTCTCATTCGTAAGGCCTTTGTCCCAGAAGAGGAAAACAGTGTCTTGCTGAGTTCGGACTATTCACAAATCGAATTGCGCGTCTTGGCCCATATTTCAGGAGATGAGCATTTGATTGATGCCTTTCAGCATGGGGCAGATATCCATACATCAACCGCTATGCGCGTCTTCAATATTGAAAAACCAGAAGATGTGACAGCAAATGACCGTCGCAATGCCAAGGCAGTAAACTTCGGCGTGGTTTATGGAATTTCCGATTTTGGATTGTCTAACAACCTAGGGATCAGTCGAAAAGAAGCCAAAGCCTACATTGAGACCTACTTCGAACGCTACCCTGGCATCAAGGACTATATGGAGAGAGTGGTACGGGAAGCGCGTGACAAAGGCTATGTAGAAACTCTCTTCAAGCGTCGTCGGGAGATTCCAGATATCAATTCTCGCAACTTCAATGTTCGAGGCTTTGCGGAACGGACAGCAATCAACTCACCGATCCAAGGATCGGCAGCCGATATCTTGAAAATTGCCATGATCCACTTGGACCAAGCCTTGGAAGCAGGTGCATACAAGACCAAGATGCTTCTTCAAGTGCACGATGAAATTGTTCTGCAAGTACCAAGTGATGAGCTGGCAGCGATCAAAGAACTCGTCAAAGAGACCATGGAATCCGCTATCGAGCTTGCGGTACCACTGGAAGCCGATGAGAATGCAGGCAAAACATGGTATGAAGCCAAATAAGATTGAGTTTATTCAAAATAGAAAGCGGTAGGAGACTTTTTAGTTTCCTACCGCTTTTAACGACAAACACTTGCAATGCCCTCCGGATTATTATACTATTTAAAGAAAGGAAACGCATACAAAAGGAGATTCATATGGCTTATTCATTTCGCAATCCTAGTGATGGCGTTATCAAACATTACTTAGAAACAAGCAAAATCATTGCTGTAGTTGGATTATCTGACCGTGAAGACACGACCAGTCATCGTGTCAGCAAGGAGATGCAAGAGCGGGGCTATCGGATTATTCCCGTTAACCCTCGTGCAGCTGGTGGCCAGATCCTTGGAGAAACGGTGTACGCTAGCCTACAGGAAATTCCTTTCCCAGTAGATATCGTCGATGTATACCGTCGCAGTGAATTTTTACCAGATGTGGCGCGTGACTTCATCGAGACAGATGCGAAGATTTTTTGGGCACAATTGGAGCTGGAAAATCAAGAAGCAGAAGAGATTCTTCGTGGAGCTGGACGAGAAGATATCGTCATGAACCGCTGTATCAAACGGGAACACACCCGACTGATCCTCGGGGACTCCCTATACGGAGTATAACTGACAAGAAATTGACAGTAAAATTATAGAAGAAAACCCCAGCAGGAAACTGGGGTTTTCTTATTACTCTTATTTAGCTTCATGGCTTGGATGGCCTGTAAAATGGCGTGGCCCTTGTTTGATCTGCTTGATTTGATCATAAAATGCAATTTGGCAGTTGATAAAGTATGGCATGGTATAAAAGCCGATGACATCGCGCGTGAAGTAATTCAAGAAGTACCAACCAATCAAGGTTAGATCGAGCACCAAGCGATTGCTGCGGAACCCTTTCATGGTTTCACGACTTTGGCGAAGCACTCCAAAGGCTCCCTTGTAGTCGCCGTCTCGTAGTTGTTCGTAGAGGATCAATTCGACCAGGCTGAGACTGTAGTATTGTGGCAGGTAAAAGAGGAGGCCGAGAAGGCCCAGTACGACACCAGCTGTCATCAGAGGCATTTGTTGCATGAGAGATTGGAATTCTGGACTGGAAGCACTCAAAGTGCTAGGATTGCTCACCTTATCGTAGATCGCCAAAAATCGAATGCTGGCGTAGGTGCTGATGAGACTCCCTACATAGAGGACAAGTCCCCATAAAAAGAGGACGGCTTGCTTCAAGATCAAGGTGGCAAATACAGAGGTAAAGCGATCTTGTTTAAAGATATCTAACACGCGTGTTCGGTGTTCGATCTTGGGATTGATCGTATCTAAATAGCTAAAAGTCGCACCGACCACTAAAATAGAGATGACAAAGGAGACAACAGAAGGAAAGAGCTGCCGCTGGATCATGTAGACACTTGCTTGCTGCAAGGTCATATCCGGTAGTAGATCGATCAGATCTTGCCCGCTTAAGAGAAAGTTAGCAAGAATGGTCAACAGGACCGGAAGAGCAAAAAGGATAGCTAAGCCCGGTTGCTGGACTTGCATGGTACGTGCCCGGAGGCGAATCAATTTAAGGTTCATGGATGACACTCTCTTCATAGTAGTACTTTTTATTATAACATAAGTCCGTGACAGAGCCGGTAAAATTTGGTACAATCGTACAGGTGCTCACAGGAAAACTGTGACAGGAATAAGAAGGCTGGGACTGTCTTTCCCAGTACGGAGGTAACCATGACAGATTCACCGATTCAATATCGATTAATCAAAAAAGAGAAGCATACAGGTGCTCGTCTGGGAGAAATTATCACCCCTCACGGGACCTTCCCAACCCCAATGTTTATGCCTGTAGGAACTCAGGCAACCGTTAAGACCCAATCGCCAGAAGAACTTAAGGAGATGGGTTCAGGCATTATTTTGGCTAATACTTATCATCTCTGGCTTCGTCCAGGGGATGACTTGGTCGCAAAAGCAGGTGGACTGCACCAGTTCATGAACTGGGATCAGCCAATTTTGACAGATAGTGGAGGCTTCCAAGTCTATTCACTAGCGGATACCCGCAATATTACTGAAGAAGGGGTAACCTTTAAAAACCACCTCAACGGCTCGAAAATGTTCCTTTCTCCAGAAAAGGCTATTTCCATCCAAAACAATCTAGGCAGTGACATCATGATGTCCTTTGATGAATGTCCTCAGTTCTATCAGCCCTATGATTATGTGAAAAAATCAATCGAACGGACCAGTCGTTGGGCAGAACGTGGGCTAAAAGCTCACCGTCGCCCTCATGATCAAGGTCTGTTCGGGATTGTCCAAGGGGCTGGATTTGAAGACTTGCGCCGTCAGTCCGCCAAGGATCTGGTCAGCATGGACTTTCCAGGTTATTCTATTGGTGGGTTAGCTGTTGGGGAAAGCCATGAAGAGATGAATGCAGTACTTGATTTCACAACTCCGCTCTTACCAGAGAACAAGCCGCGTTATCTCATGGGAGTAGGAGCTCCAGACAGTCTGATCGATGGGGTTATTCGTGGAGTGGATATGTTTGACTGTGTCTTGCCGACGCGGATTGCTCGAAACGGTACCTGTATGACTAGTCAAGGACGCCTGGTAGTGAAAAATGCGCAATTTGCAGAAGATTTTACACCGCTGGATCCTGAATGTGATTGCTACACTTGTAAGAATTACACCCGAGCTTATCTTCGCCACCTCCTCAAGGCAGATGAGACCTTCGGCATTCGCTTGACAAGCTACCACAACCTCTATTTCTTGATCAACCTTATGAAGCAGGTCCGTCAAGCCATCATGGATGACAATCTCTTGGAATTCCGTGAGCATTTCATTGAAAAATATGGCTATAATAAGTCAGGACGGAATTTCTAGGATGGATCGTGAAAGACTACTAGACTCCATAGTAAAAAAGATACAATCGGGAGAATTACGAACACTTGGAATCTATGGTCATGGAGGGTCAGGGAAAACAATCTTTGCAAAAGCCCTCTGTGAACGATTGGACCTCACAAAAGTTAACCTTTTAGAAACAGATCCCTATATTATTGGAAAACCAAGAGGATTGGTTGTGCCAAAAGACTCCCCAGGTCAAAAAGTGACCGCATGTCTGTCGAGTGCCCACGAATTGGCTAGTCTAGAACGAGATATTCAAGCCCTTCAAGCGGGAATGGATATACGAACGATTGATCAGCCATGGTCTCCAAGCCACATATTATCTGGGAACAAGTCTATTCTCATCGTAGAAGGGATGTCAGTGGCTTTTTTACCCAAGTCTTTGTTTGATCAAACCATTTGTTTTTACACAGATGATCATACGGAGCTAGAAAGACGATTAAGCAGAGACGTCGCCCAACGAAATCGAGAAATGGACTTCATCTATCGAACTCACCAAATCAGACGAGAACAATACCATCAGTATTATCAACCGATGGAAGATGAGGCAGATATCCTGGTCAATACATCACAAGATCAGTTTCGTATTGAAAAAGAATAAAAAGTTCTACGGAAAAGTAGAACTTTTTTCTATATAATGGCAACAATTTTAGCATTCTATATTTTTCGAAAACACTTTCATTAAAAAAACGAAAAAAAACTTCTCAAATCCCTTGCATTGGGCCTTTGTTTGTGTTAAACTACTATGGTGCTGTGAAAAACAGCTATTAGCTTTGATGCAAGAGGTTGCGACACGCTCGGTTGCATTGCCACGCAACGCGCGTCGGTTTTCTTGTGGAGCTAGCCTATTATCTTAAATAGACGAAAAGGAGAAAAAGATGGCAAACAAAAAAATCCGCATCCGTTTGAAAGCGTACGAACACCGTACACTCGACACAGCGGCTGCAAAAATCGTAGAATCAGCTACTCGTACAGGTGCACAAGTTGCGGGTCCAATCCCACTTCCAACTGAGCGTAGCCTCTACACAATTATTCGTGCGACTCACAAATACAAAGATTCTCGCGAACAATTCGAAATGCGTACACACAAACGTTTGATCGACATCATCAACCCAACTCAAAAAACAGTTGATGCTTTGATGAAATTGGATCTTCCAAGTGGTGTAAACGTAGAAATCAAACTTTAATCTAAAGCTTGAGCAAGAGCATGAAAAACGCTCGTTAAAAACTTTTTGAATAAAAAACTATAGAAAAGGAACTATTTTCTCATGACAAAAGGAATCTTAGGGAAAAAAGTGGGAATGACTCAAATCTTCACTGAAGCTGGCGAATTGATCCCTGTAACAGTTATCGAAGCAACTCCAAACGTTGTTCTTCAAGTTAAAACTGTTGAAACAGATGGTTACAACGCTATCCAAGTTGGTTTCGATGACAAACGCGAAGTATTGAGCAACAAACCTGCTAAAGGACATGTAGCAAAAGCTAACACGGCTCCTAAGCGCTTCATTCGTGAATTCAAAAACGTTGAAGGCTTGGAAGTTGGTGCTGAAATCACAGTTGACACTTTCGAAGCTGGAGACATTGTTGATGTAACTGGTACTTCTAAAGGTAAAGGTTTCCAAGGTGTTATCAAACGCCACGGACAATCACGTGGACCTATGGCTCACGGTTCTCGTTACCACCGTCGTCCAGGTTCTATGGGACCTGTTGCACCTAACCGCGTATTCAAAGGTAAAAACCTTGCAGGACGCATGGGTGGCGATCGTGTAACTATTCAAAACCTTGAAGTTGTACAAGTTGTTCCAGAAAAGAACGTTATCCTTATCAAAGGTAACGTACCAGGTGCTAAGAAATCTCTTATCACTATCAAGTCAGCAGTTAAAGCTGGTAAATAATAAGGAAAGGGGAATACAGTCAAAATGGCAAATGTAACATTATTCGACCAAACTGGTAAACAAGCGGGCGAAGTTGTTCTTAACGATGCGATCTTTGGTATCGAACCAAACCAAGCAGTTGTATTTGATGTGATCATCAGCCAACGTGCTAGCCTTCGTCAAGGAACTCACGCAGTTAAAAACCGCTCAGCCGTTTCAGGTGGTGGACGCAAACCATGGCGTCAAAAAGGAACTGGACGTGCTCGTCAAGGTTCTATCCGCTCTCCACAATGGCGTGGTGGTGGAATCGTCTTCGGACCAACTCCACGTAGCTATGCGTACAAACTTCCTCAAAAAGTTCGTCGCCTTGCACTTAAATCTGTTTACTCAGAAAAAGTTGCTGAAAACAAATTTGTAGCCGTTGATTCTCTTGAATTTACAGCTCCAAAAACTGCTGAATTTGCAAAAGTTCTTGCAGCTTTGAGCATCGATTCTAAAGTCCTTGTTATTCTTGAAGAAGGAAACGAATTCGCAGCTCTTTCAGCTCGTAACCTTCCAAACGTGAAAGTTGCGACTGCTACAACTGCAAGTGTTCTTGACATCGCAAATAGTGACAAACTTCTTGTTACTCAAGCAGCTATCTCTAAAATCGAGGAGGTTCTTGCATAATGAATTTGTATGATGTTATCAAAAAACCTGTTATCACTGAAAAGTCAATGGCTCAACTTGAAGCAGGCAAATATGTATTCGAAGTTGACACTCGCGCTCACAAACTTTTGATCAAACAAGCTGTTGAAGCTGCGTTTGAAGGTGTAAAAGTTGCGAATGTGAACACTGTAAACGTAAAACCTAAAGCAAAACGCGTTGGACGTTACACTGGTTTTACTTCAAAAACTAAAAAAGCTATCATCACGCTTGCAGCTGATTCTAAAGCAATCGAGTTGTTTGCTACTGAAGCTGAATAATCTAAGGAGGAAATATCGTGGGAATTCGTGTTTATAAACCAACAACAAACGGTCGCCGTAATATGACTTCTTTGGATTTCGCTGAAATCACAACAAACACACCTGAGAAAACTTTGCTTGTTTCTCTTAAAAACAAAGCAGGTCGTAACAACAACGGTCGTATCACTGTTCGTCACCAAGGTGGTGGACACAAACGTCATTACCGTTTGATCGATTTCAAACGTAACAAAGATGGAGTTGAAGCAGTCGTTAAAACGATCGAATACGATCCAAACCGCTCAGCTAACATCGCGCTTGTACACTACACTGACGGTGTGAAAGCTTACATCATTGCCCCTAAAGGTCTTGAAGTAGGTCAACGTATCGTATCAGGACCAGAAGCAGATATCAAAGTCGGAAACGCTCTTCCACTTGCTAACATCCCAGTTGGTACTTTGATCCACAACATCGAATTGAAACCTGGTAAAGGTGGAGAATTGGTACGTGCTGCTGGAGCTTCTGCTCAAGTGTTGGGTTCTGAAGGTAAATATGTACTTGTTCGTCTTCAATCAGGCGAAGTTCGTATGATTCTTGGAACTTGCCGTGCTACTGTTGGTGTTGTCGGAAACGAACAACATGGACTTGTAAACCTTGGTAAAGCGGGACGTAACCGCTGGAAAGGTGTTCGCCCTACAGTTCGTGGTTCTGTAATGAACCCGAATGATCACCCACACGGTGGTGGTGAAGGTAAAGCACCAGTTGGACGTAAAGCGCCATCTACTCCTTGGGGTAAACCTGCGCTTGGTCTTAAAACTCGTAACAAGAAAGCGAAATCTGACAAACTTATCGTTCGTCGTCGCAACCAAAAATAATCATAAGCAACTAGCTTACACTTTCCGCCAGCTCGGTAGCGCTGCTTAGCAGCGCAAGCCGCTGTGGTACTAAATTTTAAAGGAGAAAATTACAAAATGGGACGTAGTCTTAAAAAAGGACCTTTCGTCGATGAGCATTTGATGAAAAAAGTTGAAGCTCAAGCAAACGACGAAAAGAAAAAAGTAATTAAAACTTGGTCACGTCGTTCAACGATCTTCCCAAGTTTCATCGGATACACTATCGCAGTTTATGATGGACGTAAACATGTACCTGTTTACATCCAAGAAGACATGGTAGGTCACAAGCTTGGTGAATTTGCACCAACTCGTACTTACAAAGGTCACGCGGCAGACGACAAGAAGACACGTAGAAAATAAGGAGAACATAAATGGCAGAAATTACTTCAGCTAAAGCAATGGCTCGTACAGTGCGTGTTTCACCTCGTAAATCACGTCTTGTTCTTGACAACATCCGTGGTAAAAGCGTAGCCGATGCCATCGCTATTTTGACATTCACACCAAACAAAGCTGCAGGAATCATCCTTAAAGTGTTGAACTCAGCAGTAGCAAACGCTGAAAACAACTTTGGTTTGGAAAAAGCTAACTTGGTAGTATCTGAAGCATTCGCAAACGAAGGACCAACAATGAAACGTTTCCGTCCACGTGCGAAAGGTTCAGCTTCACCAATCAACAAACGTACAGCTCACATCACAGTAGCTGTTGCAGAAAAATAAGGAGGTAAACTCGTGGGTCAAAAAGTACATCCAATTGGTATGCGTGTTGGTATCATCCGTGATTGGGATGCCAAATGGTATGCTGAAAAAGAATACGCGGATTACCTTCATGAAGATCTTGCAATCCGTAAATTCATTCAAAAAGAATTGGCTGACGCAGCCGTTTCAACTATTGAAATCGAACGCGCAGTAAACAAAGTTAACGTTTCACTTCACACTGCTAAACCAGGTATGGTTATCGGTAAAGGTGGAGCAAACGTTGATGCACTTCGTGCAGCTCTTAACAAATTGACTGGTAAACAAGTCCACATCAACATCATTGAGATCAAACGTCCTGACTTGGATGCTCACCTTGTTGGTGAAGGAATTGCTCGTCAATTGGAACAACGTGTTGCTTTCCGTCGTGCACAAAAACAAGCGATCCAACGTGCTATGCGTGCTGGAGCTAAAGGAATCAAAACTCAAGTATCAGGTCGTTTGAACGGTGCAGATATTGCCCGTGCAGAAGGATACTCTGAAGGAACTGTTCCACTTCACACACTTCGCGCTGATATCGATTACGCTTGGGAAGAAGCAGACACTACTTACGGTAAACTTGGTGTTAAAGTATGGATCTACCGTGGTGAAGTTCTTCCAGCTCGTAAAGACGCTAAAGGAGGTAAATAACCAATGTTAGTACCTAAACGTGTAAAACACCGTCGCGAATTCCGTGGTAAAATGCGCGGTGAAGCAAAAGGTGGAAAAGAAGTAGCATTCGGTGAATACGGTCTTCAAGCTACGACTAGCCACTGGATTACAAACCGTCAAATCGAAGCTGCTCGTATCGCCATGACTCGTTACATGAAACGTGGTGGTAAAGTTTGGATTAAGATTTTCCCACACAAATCATACACCGCTAAAGCTATCGGGGTACGTATGGGATCTGGTAAAGGGGCTCCTGAAGGTTGGGTAGCACCAGTTAAACGTGGTAAAGTGATGTTCGAAATTGCTGGTGTATCTGAAGAGATCGCACGCGAAGCGCTTCGTCTTGCTAGCCACAAATTGCCAGTTAAAACTAAATTTGTGAAACGTGAAGCAGAATAAGGAGAGGTCATGAAACTTACAGAAGTAAAAGAATTTGTTAAAGAACTTCGTGGTCTTTCTCAAGAAGAACTCGCGAAGCGTGAAAATGAATTGAAGAAAGAATTGTTTGAACTTCGTTTCCAAGCGGCTGCTGGTCAATTGGAACAAACTGGACGTTTGAAAGAAGTGAAAAAACAAATCGCTCGTATCAAAACTGTTCAATCAGAAGCTAAATAATAGACTAGGGAAGGAGAATTTCAATGGAACGCAATAATCGTAAAGTTCTTGTTGGACGCGTTGTGTCTGACAAAATGGACAAAACAATCACAGTTGTAGTTGAAACTAAACGTAACCACCCAGTCTATGGTAAACGTATCAACTATTCTAAAAAATACAAAGCTCATGATGAAAACAATGTTGCTAAAGAAGGCGATATCGTTCGTATCATGGAAACTCGTCCGCTTTCAGCTACAAAACGCTTCCGTCTTGTAGAAGTCGTTGAAGAAGCGGTCATCATCTAATCATACCTGAAAGGAGAAAACGTAAATGATTCAAACAGAAACTCGTTTGAAAGTCGCTGACAACAGTGGCGCACGCGAAATCTTGACCATCAAAGTTCTTGGTGGTTCAAAACGTAAATTCGCGAGCATCGGTGATGTAATCGTTGCATCAGTAAAACAAGCTACTCCTGGTGGTGCGGTTAAGAAAGGTGACGTTGTAAAAGCTGTTATCGTTCGTACTAAATCAGGTGCTCGTCGTAAAGATGGTTCATACATCAAATTCGACGAAAATGCAGCAGTAATCATCCGTGACGACAAAACTCCTCGCGGAACTCGTATCTTTGGCCCAGTTGCACGTGAATTGCGTGACGGTGGTTTCATGAAGATCGTGTCACTTGCTCCAGAAGTACTTTAATCAATAAAAAACAAACACAGTCCCCTGGCTTAGCCAGGGTGCCCATCGGGCGTAAGAATAAAAGGAGAATAAAATGTTTGTAAAAAAAGGCGACAAAGTTCGCGTTATCGCTGGTAAAGACAAAGGCGTAGAAGCTGTTGTTCTTACTGCTCTTCCAAAAGTAAATAAAGTTGTTGTAGAAGGTGTAAACATCATCAAGAAACACCAACGTCCAAATAACGAAAACCCTCAAGGTGCAATCGTTGAAAAAGAAGCTCCAATCCATGCTTCTAACGTTCAAGTTTTGGACAAAAACGGTGTTGCTGGACGTGTTGGCTACAAATTTGTAGACGGCAAAAAAGTTCGCTACAACAAAAAATCAGGCGAAGTGCTTGACTAATCACGAAGGAAAGGAGAAGTATAATGGCTAATCGTTTAAAAGAAAAATACCTTAATGAAGTAGTACCATCATTGACTGAACAGTTCAACTATTCATCAGTTATGGCTGTGCCAAAAGTTGATAAAATCGTTTTGAACATGGGTGTTGGTGATGCAGTATCAAATGCTAAAAACCTTGAAAAAGCTGCTGAAGAGCTTGCTTTGATCTCAGGTCAAAAACCATTGATCACTAAGGCTAAAAAATCAATCGCCGGCTTCCGTCTTCGTGAAGGTGTTGCGATCGGTGCAAAAGTTACCCTTCGTGGTGAACGTATGTACGAATTCTTGGATAAATTGGTAACAGTTTCACTTCCACGTGTACGTGACTTCCATGGTGTTCCAACTAAATCATTTGATGGACGCGGAAACTACACACTTGGTGTGAAAGAACAATTGATCTTCCCAGAAATCAACTTTGATGATGTTGATAAAACTCGTGGTTTGGATATCGTAATCGTAACTACAGCGAACACAGACGAAGAATCACGTGCATTGCTTACTGGCCTCGGAATGCCGTTTGCAAAATAATATAGGAGGTAAAACTAATGGCTAAAAAATCTATGATTGCTAAGAACAAACGCCCAGCGAAGTTCTCTAC
Organism: Streptococcus sp. W151; assembly: GCF_053010205.1. Classification (NCBI taxonomy): domain Bacteria; kingdom Bacillati; phylum Bacillota; class Bacilli; order Lactobacillales; family Streptococcaceae; genus Streptococcus; species Streptococcus sp. W151. The sequence continues at coordinate 119,358 of NZ_JBRKNT010000005.1, forward strand.
TCAAGCATACACTCGCTGTGAACGTTGTGGACGTCCACACTCAGTTTACCGCAAGTTTAAACTTTGCCGTGTTTGCTTCCGTGAATTGGCATACAAAGGTCAAATCCCAGGTGTCACAAAAGCATCTTGGTAATAGCATGATACAAAGAGCGTAACAACCACAGCAAAAATAGGAGATTTGGTGCAGGGGCGCCGCTCCAAAACAAATCTATCTTTTTTGCACAGGTTGTAGCTCGTGTTCAAATGAGAGATTCTCATTTGTAAGTATCAAAACTATCTGAGCCTAGCTCAATCATTAACTAGCAAGTGCAACTTGCAAACTACTAGTAAGAGGAGAAATTATAATGGTTATGACTGACCCAATCGCAGACTTCCTTACACGTATTCGTAACGCTAACCAAGCAAAACACGAAGTACTTGAAGTACCTGCATCAAACATCAAAAAAGGGATTGCTGAAATCCTTAAACGCGAAGGTTTTGTAAAAAACGTTGAATTCATCGAAGATGACAAACAAGGCATCATCCGTGTATTCTTGAAATACGGACAAAACGGTGAAAAAGTTATTACAAACTTGAAACGTGTATCTAAACCAGGTTTGCGTGTTTACAAAAAACGTGAAGATCTTCCAAAAGTTCTTAACGGACTTGGAATTGCTATCCTTTCAACTTCTGAAGGTTTGCTTACTGATAAAGAAGCACGCCAAAAGAATGTTGGTGGGGAAGTTATCGCTTACGTTTGGTAAAATCAAGATACAAAGCTCGTAAAGAACAAAGCAAAATTAGGAAGTTGGAGCAGTTTGTTGACAAACAAGCCAACTTATCTATTTTGCACAGTTCTTAGAGCGTGTTCAGTTCAGCTCTTGAACTAAATAAGTATCTTAAACCCCGTGAAAACTGGCCCACAAAGGCCTGACAATTTAACAGGAGAATAAAAAACATGTCACGTATTGGTAATAAAGTTATCGTGTTGCCTGCTGGTGTTGAAATCACTAACAATGACAACGTTGTAACTGTAAAAGGACCTAAAGGAGAACTTACTCGTACGTTCTCAAAAGATATTGAAATCCGTGTGGAAGGTACTGAAGTAACACTTCACCGTCCAAACGATTCAAAAGAAATGAAAACAATCCACGGAACAACTCGTGCCCTTTTGAACAACATGGTTACTGGTGTATCAGAAGGATTCAAGAAAGAACTTGAAATGCGCGGGGTTGGATACCGTGCACAACTTCAAGGATCAAAACTTGTTTTGGCTGTTGGTAAATCACACCCAGACGAAGTTGAAGCTCCAGAAGGAATTACTTTTGAACTTCCAAACCCAACAACAATCGTTGTTAGCGGAATTTCAAAAGAGGTAGTTGGTCAAACAGCTGCTTATGTACGTAGCCTTCGTTCACCTGAACCATACAAAGGTAAAGGGATCCGTTATGTTGGTGAATACGTTCGCCGCAAAGAAGGTAAAACAGGTAAATAATGTAGTTTGGTTGTTTTTCAACCAACCTTCATCTTACCAACTCAGTGCTTAGCACATGATTTTAAAATTAAGAGGTGAAAATTGTGATTTCGAAACCAGATAAAAACAAAATCCGTCAAAAACGCCACCGTCGCGTTCGCGGAAAACTCTCTGGAACTGCTGATCGCCCACGTTTGAACGTATTCCGTTCTAATACAGGCATCTACGCTCAAGTAATTGATGACGTAGCGGGTGTAACGCTCGCAAGCGCTTCAACTCTTGACAAGGAAGTTTCAAAAGGAACTAAAACTGAACAAGCCGTTGTTGTCGGCAAACTTGTTGCTGAACGTGCAGTTGCTAAAGGTATTTCTGAAGTGGTGTTCGACCGCGGTGGATATCTATATCACGGACGTGTTAAAGCTTTGGCTGATGCAGCTCGTGAAAACGGATTGAAATTCTAATAGGAGGACACTAGAAAATGGCATTTAAAGATAATGCAGTTGAACTTGAAGAACGCGTAGTTGCCATCAACCGTGTTACAAAAGTTGTTAAAGGTGGACGTCGTCTTCGTTTTGCAGCTCTTGTAGTTGTTGGTGACCGTAATGGCCGTGTTGGATTTGGTACTGGTAAAGCTCAAGAAGTTCCAGAAGCAATCCGTAAGGCTGTTGAAGATGCTAAGAAAAACTTGATCGAAGTTCCTATGGTTGGAACAACAATTCCACACGAAGTAACATCAGTGTTTGGTGGAGCTCGTGTATTGTTGAAACCAGCTATCGAAGGGGCTGGGGTTGCTGCAGGTGGTGCAGTTCGTGCCGTTGTCGAATTGGCAGGTATTGCAGATGTTACATCTAAATCACTTGGATCAAACACTCCAATCAACATCGTTCGTGCAACTGTTAACGGTTTGGCACAATTGAAACGCGCTGATGAAGTTGCTGCCCTTCGTGGTATTTCAGTTTCTGACTTGGCTTAAGAAAGGAGATTCAAATGGCTCAAATTAAAATTACTTTGACTAAGTCTCCAATCGGACGCATCCCGTCACAACGTAAAACTGTTGTAGCACTTGGACTTGGCAAATTGAACAGCTCTGTTATCAAAGAAGATAACCCAGCAGTACGTGGTATGATCACTGCTGTATCTCACTTGGTATCAGTTGAAGAAGTAAAATAATCTATTTAAAATAGAAACAAAGTTTTCAGGGGTATGAGAAGTTCTCATCCCCTAAAACTAAATATAAGTATAGGCGAGTTTGTAGTTAGGACACCTTTTCCTGATTACATGCGTTAGCAATTTACAAAAGAGGAGAAAATAAATAATGAAACTTCATGAATTACAACCTGCTACAGGTTCACGTAAAGTCCGCAACCGTGTTGGTCGTGGTACTTCATCTGGTAATGGTAAAACTTCTGGCCGTGGTCAAAAAGGTCAAAAAGCTCGTAGCGGTGGCGGTGTACGTCTTGGTTTTGAAGGTGGACAAACTCCATTGTTCCGTCGTCTTCCAAAACGTGGATTTACAAACATCAACGCTAAAGAATATGCTATTGTGAACCTTGATCAATTGAACGCCTTTGAAGATGGTGCTGAAGTAACTCCAGTAGTACTTGTAGAATCAGGAATTGTAAAAGCTGAAAAATCAGGTATCAAAATTCTTGGTAACGGAGAATTGACTAAGAAGTTGACTGTTAAAGCAGCTAAATTCTCTAAATCAGCTGAAGAAGCTATCACTGCTAAAGGTGGTTCAGTTGAAGTCATCTAAGTGAGGTGACCTATGTTTTTTAAATTATTAAAAGATGCATTTAAGGTAAAACAAGTTCGGTCGAAGATTTTGTTTACGATCTTCATCATTCTTGTTTTCCGCATTGGAACCACGATTACAGTACCTGGTGTAAATGCGAAAATTCTGAACAACCTTCAAGATGTGTCCTTCTTGAACATGCTCAGTTTAGTATCTGGGAATGCTATGAGGAACTTCTCAGTTTTCGCATTAGGGGTTAGCCCATACATCACAGCTTCGATCGTCGTGCAACTTTTGCAAATGGATCTGTTACCTAAGTTTGTTGAATGGGGCAAACAAGGAGAAGTTGGACGAAGAAAGCTCAACCAAGCAACACGCTATATTTCTTTGGTTCTAGCTTTTGTTCAATCCATTGGGATTACAGCGACCTTCCACACCTTGTCTCAGGCAAAATTAGTTGCAACTCCTAATACCAAGACCTATCTGTTAATCGGTGCAATTCTGACGACCGGTTCCATGATTGTGACTTGGCTTGGAGAACAAATCACAGATAAAGGATACGGAAATGGTGTTTCAATGATTATCTTTGCGGGAATTGTGTCATCAATTCCTGAGATGATTAAAGAAATCTATGAAAATGCATTTGTGAACGTACGTTCTGGTCAAATGACCAATTCCCTCATTTTTGTTGGGGTATTAATCCTTGCTGTCTTGGTTATTGTTTACTTTACAACCTTTGTAGAGCAAGCACAATACAAGATTCCAATCCAATATACTAAGATTGCTCAAGGAGCTCCATCAAGTTCTTACCTTCCTTTAAAAGTGAACCCAGCAGGAGTTATTCCTGTCATCTTCGCTAGTTCGATTACAGCAGCACCTGCTGCCATTTTCCAAGTAATTAGCGCTATGGGTTACAATGCAGGATGGGTGAAAACAGCCCAAGCCATGTTGGCTACAAACACACCAACTGGTGTCGCTATGTATGCCTTGTTGATCATTCTCTTCACGTTCTTCTATACGTTTGTTCAGATCAATCCTGAAAAAACAGCAGAAAACCTTCAAAAGAGTGGTGCCTATATCCCAGGCGTTCGCCCTGGTAAGGGAACAGAAGAGTTTATGTCTCGTTTGCTACGTCGTTTAGCAAGCGTCGGATCAGTATTCCTTGGCTTTATTACCATCATTCCAATCTTAGCCCGAGATTTATTTGGTTTGACAGATGCAGTTGCTCTTGGAGGAACTAGTTTGTTAATCATTATTTCAACAGGTATTGAAGGAATGAAACAATTAGAAGGCTACTTATTAAAACGTAAGTATGTCGGATTTATGGACACAACAACAGAATAGAATAAGGTTGACTTTGTCAGCCTTCTATTTTGTTTTTAAATGGAAATAGGAATTCGCTCCTGCTTCCATTTAAAAACAAAATAAGGAGGATTCATCATGAATCTTTTAATTATGGGATTGCCTGGAGCAGGTAAAGGAACTCAAGCGGCTAAAATCGTTGAAGAGTTTCACGTAGCGCATATCTCTACCGGCGATATGTTCCGCGCAGCAATGGCTAACCAAACTGAAATGGGTGTATTGGCAAAATCATTCATCGACAAAGGTGAATTGGTGCCAGATGATGTGACAAACGGGATTGTAAAAGAACGTTTGGCTCAAGACGACATTAAGGAAAAAGGATTCCTTTTGGATGGTTTTCCTCGCACGATCGAACAAGCTCATGCCTTGGATCAAATCTTGGTTGATCTTGGTTTGGAGCTTGAGGGAGTAATCAATATCGAAGTGGATCCATCTTGCCTTCTTGAACGCTTGAGTGGTCGTATTATTCACCGCGAAACAGGTGAAACTTACCATAAAGTATTCAACCCACCAGCTGACTACAAGGAAGAAGACTATTACCAACGTGAAGATGACAAACCAGAAACAGTGAAACGCCGCTTGGATGTGAATATTGCTCAAGGTGAGCCGATTCTTGCTCATTATCGTGGAAAAGGATTGGTACATGATATTGAAGGAAATCAAGACATCAACGACGTCTTCAAAGATATCCAAAAAGTCTTAGAGAATTTGAAATAAAAACGTTTTAGTCACTTGCAATATTTGACAACAAGTGTTACAATTAGTTAGTCTGACTTATAATTGTTACCTCTGTGCTCAGAGGAATGAATCGAAATTTATGGAGGTACTTTTGCGTGGCAAAAGACGATGTGATTGAAGTAGAAGGCAAAGTAGTCGATACAATGCCGAATGCTATGTTTACGGTTGAACTTGAAAATGGACATCAGATTTTAGCAACAGTTTCTGGTAAAATTCGTAAAAACTATATTCGTATTTTAGCGGGAGATCGTGTTACAGTGGAGATGAGTCCGTACGATTTGACACGTGGACGTATCACATACCGCTTTAAATAATCGAAAAACTTGGAGGGATAAAAATGAAAGTAAGACCATCGGTCAAACCAATTTGCGAATACTGTAAAGTAATTCGTCGTAATGGTCGTGTTATGGTAATTTGCCCAGCAAATCCAAAACACAAACAACGTCAAGGATAAGATAGAAAGGAGAAAACATGGCTCGTATTGCTGGAGTTGACATTCCAAATGACAAACGTGTAGTAATTTCATTGACTTATGTGTACGGTATCGGACTTCCAACATCTAAGAAAATCCTTGCTGCTGCAGGTGTTTCTGAAGATATTCGTGTTCGTGATCTTACACCAGATCAAGAAGATGCTATCCGTCGTGAAGTTGACGCAATCAAAGTTGAAGGTGACCTTCGTCGTGAAGTAAACTTGAACATCAAACGTTTGATGGAAATCGGTTCATACCGTGGTATCCGTCACCGTCGTGGACTTCCAGTTCGTGGACAAAACACTAAAAACAATGCTCGCACTCGTAAAGGTAAAGCTGTTGCGATTGCAGGTAAGAAAAAATAAAATAAAATAAGGAGGTAAAAATCTTGGCTAAACCAACACGTAAACGTCGTGTGAAAAAGAATATCGAATCTGGTATTGCTCATATTCACGCTACATTTAACAACACAATTGTTATGATTACTGATGTGCATGGTAACGCAATCGCTTGGTCATCTGCAGGTGCACTTGGATTTAAAGGTTCTCGTAAATCTACACCATTTGCTGCTCAAATGGCATCAGAAGCTGCAGCAAAAGCTGCTCAAGAACACGGACTTAAATCTGTTGAAGTAACTGTTAAAGGTCCTGGTTCAGGTCGTGAGTCTGCTATTCGTGCACTTGCTGCTGCTGGTCTTGAAGTAACTGCAATCCGCGATGTAACTCCTGTACCACACAATGGTGCTCGTCCTCCAAAACGTCGCCGTGTATAATCATCAACAATTACACAGCTTTTCGTTTAAGAGGGAGTATAGCAAATGATTGAGTTTGAAAAACCAAATATAACAAAAATTGATGAAAACAAAGATTATGGCGTGTTTGTCGTAGAACCACTTGAACGTGGTTATGGTACAACACTTGGAAACTCACTTCGTCGTGTACTTCTGGCTTCACTTCCAGGTGCAGCTGTCACTTCAATCAACATTGAAGGTGTACTCCACGAATTTGATACCGTTCCAGGAGTCCGTGAAGACGTTATGCAAATTATTCTTAACGTTAAAGGAATCGCCGTTAAATCTTACGTCCAAGACGAAAAGATTATTGAACTTGATGTAGAAGGACCTGCAGAAGTAACTGCCGGTGATATTCTTACGGATAGTGACATCGAAATTGTAAACCCTGATCATTATCTATTTACGATCGGAGAAGGAGCGTCTTTGAAAGCAACGCTTACTGTAAACAGTGGACGTGGCTATGTTCCAGCTGATCAAAACAAAAAAGATGATGCACCAGTGGGAACACTTGCTGTAGATTCAATCTATACGCCAGTGACAAAAGTCAATTACCAAGTTGAGCCAGCACGCGTTGGTAGCAATGACGGTTTTGACAAGCTAACCCTTGAAATTTTGACAAATGGGACAATCATTCCAGAAGATGCCTTAGGTTTGTCTGCCCGTATTTTGACAGAACACCTAAATCTATTTACAAACTTAACTGAAATTGCTATTGCAACAGATGTTATGAAAGAAGTAGATACAACTTCTGATGATCGTATTTTAGAACGCACTATCGAAGAATTAGATCTTTCAGTTCGTTCATATAACTGTTTGAAACGTGCTGGCATCAATACTGTTTACGATTTGACTGAAAAATCAGAAGCAGAAATGATGAAAGTTCGTAACTTAGGACGTAAGAGTCTTGAAGAAGTTAAAATCAAACTTGCCGACTTAGGCCTTGGGTTAAAAAACGATAAATAGAGGAGGAATACATGGCTTACCGTAAACTAGGACGCACTAGCTCACAACGTAAAGCAATGCTTCGCGATTTGACTACAGATCTTATCATCAATGAAGCGATTGTAACAACTGAAGCACGTGCGAAAGAAATCCGTAAATCAGTTGAAAAAATGATTACTTTGGGTAAACGTGGTGATTTGCATGCACGTCGTCAAGCTGCTGCATTCGTACGTAACGAAGTTGCATCACAAAACTTTGATGAAGAAACAGGTAAATACTCAGAAACAACTGCACTTCAAAAATTGTTCTCTGAATTAGCACCTCGTTATGCTGAGCGCAATGGTGGATATACTCGTATCCTTAAAACTGAACCACGTCGTGGTGATGCTGCGCCAATGGCTATCATCGAATTGGTATAATATCATCAATTTTGTTGAGTGTTATGATGATGGAATACACTGTTATTCTTAGTCTAGCTCTGGTCTACCGCTGGGGATTTTCCCCAGCGGGAACACTCATCATATTGAATGAATGGTAGACGCTTGTTTACGAAATTGCTTTAACTTAAAACAATTTCGTAAGCAGGCGTTTTGTCTTGCTTTTCATGAGTAGTCGAAAATAGCAAAAAAATGCTATAACGGAACCCATATCTCTAATAGAAGAAAAAAGGATTCAATGACAAAACAACAAGCAATTAAATTACTAAAAGAGAAGTACCTTAGTAATATGAAAGAGGATTCGGAACTCTTTGTCGGAGTTGAATTAGAGTTTCCGATTGTAGAAACAAATGGAAATAAAACCAACATAGAGGTGACGAAAAATCTTTTTCGAACCTTAGCGAACTTATTAGATTTTGAAGTCGAAAAAATGGATGACGATCAAAATCCAATTCAATTGGTTCACCGCTCTTCCAAAGATCGTATTCTATTCGAGCTAAGTTACAATACGATTGAATTTGCATTTGAAAAGGCTCATTCTATAGATGAGGTGGCAGAACGCTTTGAAGCCTATTTAAAGATCATTCAACCGATTTTGCAAGAAGACCACCACGAAATTCAAGGGCATGGGATCCATCCACAGTGGCAAGAAAATGATAATAGCCCAGTAAAAATTGAACGATACAAGATGTTAATGGCTTTCCTAGCAATGAATGGCACAGGGATGAAAACACACCCCTATCCTTCATACGGAGCTTTTATATGCGGGAACCAACTTCAATTGGATGTACGCCGTGATAACTATATACGAATCATTAATGCATTTAATAAAATTGAAGCAGCCAAAGCATACTTATTCTCAAACTCAGAATTTTCAGCAGAGGCTTGGGATACAAAGATTACGAGAGATATTTTTTGGGAAGAATCCTTACATGGTTATTATAAGGAGAATGTAGGTATTTATCCTAAGGACTATCAAAGCGAAGAAGAGTTTTTTAATAATCTTGCTAGTACAGCTATTTTTACTGCAACTAGAGAAGATAAATCCTATTATTTTAAACCCATTCGAGTAAAAGACTATCTAGATCAAAAAGAAATCACTGCCTATACGGCTAATGGTAATGAAAAAATCATTAGGCCTGTAAAAGAAGACCTAAAACAACATCGAAGTTACCAATTTCAGGATCTAACTGCCCGTGGGACAGTAGAATTTAGAAGTGTTTGTACTCAACCATTAGAAACAACATTTGCCCCGATAGCTTTTGAACTCGGCCTATTTGTACAGTTAGAAAACTTGGAAAACTATTTAGAACATTGTTCATTTCTCAAAAATGAAAAACAGGACTATAGAAAACTTAGAAAGAAATATTCAAAAAAAATTCTAAGCAAAAAGGAAGAAGAAACTATCCAATCCTTTTCAAAAGATCTAATAGACATGGCCAGAGCAGGTCTGATCAAAAGAGGCTACGGGGAAGAAACATTTCTAATTATAAACAAAGAACTGAATTGATAGAAAAGCCTGTATTACAGGCTTTTCTTAACACCTTCAAAAAAACTTTCAAAAAAATAAAATTTTTTGAAAAAAAGTGTTGACAGTAAGTCCAGGTCATGATATACTAATATAGTTGTCGCGAGAGAGCGACAAAGACCTTTGAAAACTGAACAAGACGAACCAATGTGCAGGGCACTATAACGGAAGTTATAGTAACTGAACAATAAAAAACAATAAATCTGTCAGTGACAGAATGAGTTTAAGACAAACAATTATTTTAATGAGAGTTTGATCCTGGCTCAGGATGAACGCTGGCGGCGTGCCTAATACATGCAAGTAGAACGCTGAAGCTTGGTGCTTGCACCGAGCGGATGAGTTGCGAACGGGTGAGTAACGCGTAGGTAACCTGCCTGGTAGCGGGGGATAACTATTGGAAACGATAGCTAATACCGCATAACAGTAGATGTTGCATGACATCTGCTTGAAAGGGGCAAATGCTTCACTACCAGATGGACCTGCGTTGTATTAGCTAGTTGGTGAGGTAACGGCTCACCAAGGCGACGATACATAGCCGACCTGAGAGGGTGATCGGCCACACTGGGACTGAGACACGGCCCAGACTCCTACGGGAGGCAGCAGTAGGGAATCTTCGGCAATGGACGGAAGTCTGACCGAGCAACGCCGCGTGAGTGAAGAAGGTTTTCGGATCGTAAAGCTCTGTTGTAAGAGAAGAACGAGTGTGAGAGTGGAAAGTTCACACTGTGACGGTAACTTACCAGAAAGGGACGGCTAACTACGTGCCAGCAGCCGCGGTAATACGTAGGTCCCGAGCGTTATCCGGATTTATTGGGCGTAAAGCGAGCGCAGGCGGTTAGATAAGTCTGAAGTTAAAGGCTGTGGCTTAACCATAGTACGCTTTGGAAACTGTTTAACTTGAGTGCAGAAGGGGAGAGTGGAATTCCATGTGTAGCGGTGAAATGCGTAGATATATGGAGGAACACCGGTGGCGAAAGCGGCTCTCTGGTCTGTAACTGACGCTGAGGCTCGAAAGCGTGGGGAGCAAACAGGATTAGATACCCTGGTAGTCCACGCCGTAAACGATGAGTGCTAGGTGTTGGGTCCTTTCCGGGACTCAGTGCCGCAGCTAACGCATTAAGCACTCCGCCTGGGGAGTACGACCGCAAGGTTGAAACTCAAAGGAATTGACGGGGGCCCGCACAAGCGGTGGAGCATGTGGTTTAATTCGAAGCAACGCGAAGAACCTTACCAGGTCTTGACATCCCTCTGACCGCTCTAGAGATAGAGCTTTCCTTCGGGACAGAGGTGACAGGTGGTGCATGGTTGTCGTCAGCTCGTGTCGTGAGATGTTGGGTTAAGTCCCGCAACGAGCGCAACCCCTATTGTTAGTTGCCATCATTCAGTTGGGCACTCTAGCGAGACTGCCGGTAATAAACCGGAGGAAGGTGGGGATGACGTCAAATCATCATGCCCCTTATGACCTGGGCTACACACGTGCTACAATGGCTGGTACAACGAGTCGCGAGTCGGTGACGGCAAGCTAATCTCTTAAAGCCAGTCTCAGTTCGGATTGTAGGCTGCAACTCGCCTACATGAAGTCGGAATCGCTAGTAATCGCGGATCAGCACGCCGCGGTGAATACGTTCCCGGGCCTTGTACACACCGCCCGTCACACCACGAGAGTTTGTAACACCCGAAGTCGGTGAGGTAACCATTTGGAGCCAGCCGCCTAAGGTGGGATAGATGATTGGGGTGAAGTCGTAACAAGGTAGCCGTATCGGAAGGTGCGGCTGGATCACCTCCTTTCTAAGGAAAAGGAAACCTGTACGTTGGTCTTGTTTAGTTTTGAGAGGTCTTGTGGGGCCTTAGCTCAGCTGGGAGAGCGCCTGCTTTGCACGCAGGAGGTCAGCGGTTCGATCCCGCTAGGCTCCATTAACACTTTAGTAGTGTTAAGTTTGAACATTGAAAATTGAATATCTATATCAAATAGTAACAAGAAAATAAACCGAAACGCTGTAAATATTTAAAGAGTTTAGGTCGCAAGACCAAAAATAAGGTTAAGTTAATAAGGGCGCACGGTGGATGCCTTGGCACTAGAAGCCGAAGAAGGACGTGACAAACGACGAAATGCTTTGGGGAGCTGTAAGTAAGCGACGATCCAGAGATGTCCGAATGGGGGAACCCACTAGCTAATGGCTAGTACTCCTATCTGTTAAGGATAGGTAGAGGAAGACGCAGTGAACTGAAACATCTAAGTAGCTGCAGGAAGAGAAAGCAAAAGCGATTGCCTGAGTAGCGGCGAGCGAAACGGCAGGAGGGCAAACCGAAGAGTTTACTCTTCGGGGTTGTAGGACTGCAATGTGGACTTAAAGAGTATAGAAGAATGACATGGGAAGGTCAGCCAAAGAGAGTAAGAGCCTCGTATTCGAAATAGTCTTTATACCTAGCAGTATCCTGAGTACGGCGGGACACGAGAAATCCCGTCGGAATCTGGGAGGACCATCTCCCAACCCTAAATACTCTCTAGTGACCGATAGTGAACCAGTACCGTGAGGGAAAGGTGAAAAGCACCCCGGGAGGGGAGTGAAATAGAACCTGAAACCGTGTGCCTACAACAAGTTCGAGCCCGTTAATGGGTGAGAGCGTGCCTTTTGTAGAATGAACCGGCGAGTTACGATATGATGCGAGGTTAAGTTGAAGAGACGGAGCCGCAGGGAAACCGAGTCTGAATAGGGCGCATTAGTATTATGTCGTAGACCCGAAACCATGTGACCTACCCATGAGCAGGTTGAAGGTGAGGTAAAACTCACTGGAGGACCGAACCAGGGCACGTTGAAAAGTGCTTGGATGACTTGTGGGTAGCGGAGAAATTCCAAACGAACTTGGAGATAGCTGGTTCTCTCCGAAATAGCTTTAGGGCTAGCGTCGACATTAGAGATTCTTGGAGGTAGAGCACTGTTTGGGTGAGGGGTCCATCCCGGATTACCAATCTCAGATAAACTCCGAATGCCAATGAATTATGGTCGGCAGTCAGACTGCGAGTGCTAAGATCCGTAGTCGAAAGGGAAACAGCCCAGACCACCAGCTAAGGTCCCAAAATAATTGTTAAGTGGAAAAGGATGTGGGGTTGCACAGACAACTAGGATGTTAGCTTAGAAGCAGCTATTCATTCAAAGAGTGCGTAATAGCTCACTAGTCGAGTGACCCTGCGCCGAAAATGTACCGGGGCTAAAACAATTTACCGAAGCTGTGGATACCTTTATAGGTATGGTAGGAGAGCGTTCTATGTGTGGAGAAGGTGTACCGTGAGGAGCGCTGGAACGCATAGAAGTGAGAATGCCGGTATGAGTAGCGAAAGACAGGTGAGAATCCTGTCCACCGTAAGACTAAGGTTTCCAGGGGAAGGCTCGTCCGCCCTGGGTTAGTCGGGACCTAAGGAGAGACCGAAAGGTGTATCCGATGGACAACAGGTTGATATTCCTGTACTAGAGTATGTAGTGAAGGAGGGACGCAGTAGGCTAACTAAAGCGTGCGACTGGAAGTGCACGTCTAAGCAGTGAGGTGTGAATTGAGTTAAATGCTTAGTTCTATAACATTGAGCTGTGATGGGGAGCGAAGTTTAGTAGCGAAGTTAGTGACGTCACACTGCCAAGAAAAGCTTCTAGCGTTTAAACATACTCTACCCGTACCGCAAACCGACA
>NZ_JBRKNT010000006.1:0-122278 GCF_053010205.1 Streptococcus sp. W151
GGTAAGGTATCTGTTCCAGTAATTCCAGGTTACTACGCTGATAAGACAGAAGCCGGTGGTAAGACAGTTACTCCAGAAAATCCTGAAGCAACAGATACAGTTACTTACAAACCGCTTGGTAGCTTGGTTCCGAAATCTGATGATCCTAAGTTCCCATCAACACCAGATGTGAAATATCCAAATGATCCAACAGATCCAAGTAAACCAGGTAAACCAGTTGTTCCAGATGTACCAGGCTACAAACCATACTTGCCAGATCCAAAAGATCCAAGCAAACCAGGTCAACCAGTAGAACCAGGTAAGGAGCTTCCAAACCTTCCAACAAACCCAGGTGACGACACACCAATCATCTACGTTCCAATCGTAAATGATGTGAAGAAACCAACTAAACAAACAGTTAAGTTTGAAGGAGCAGGCGATAAGACTCCAGGAGACAATGTCCAAGATGACTTTACATTTACAGGTAAAGAAAACAAAGCTTCTGAAACTACAACATGGAATGAGAAGAACCATACTTATGGTAAGGTATCTGTTCCAGTAATTCCAGGTTACTACGCTGATAAGACAGAAGCCGGTGGTAAGACAGTTACTCCAGAAAATCCTGAAGCAACAGATACAGTTACTTACAAACCGCTTGGTAGCTTGGTTCCGAAATCTGATGATCCTAAGTTCCCATCAACACCAGATGTGAAATATCCAAATGATCCAACAGATCCAAGTAAACCAGGTAAACCAGTTGTACCAGACGTACCAGGCTACAAACCATACTTGCCAGATCCAAAAGATCCAAGCAAACCAGGTCAACCAGTAGAACCAGGTAAGGAGCTTCCAAACCTTCCAACAAACCCAGGTGATGATACTCCAATCATTTACGTACCAGTAACTCCAGAGAAACCAGTAACTCCAGAGAAACCAGTAACTCCAGAGAAACCAATAACTCCAGAGAAACCAGTAACTCCAGAGAAACCAGTAACTCCAGAGAAACCAGTAACTCCAGAGAAACCAATAACTCCAGAGAAACCAGTAACTCCAGAGAAACCAATAACTCCAGAGAAACCAGTAACTCCAGAGAAACCAGTAACTCCAGAGAAACCAGAAGCTCCTGTGGCACCACAAGCTCCAGCGCTTCCTGAAACTGGTGAAGAACAATCAGCTTCTGCTGCATTGTTAGGCGCTGCTTTTGGTTTGGTTGGACTGGCTGGCCTTGCAAGACGCAAGAAAAACGAAGACTAAACAAGTAGTTGAAACTACTGATTCGAACTAGTATCGTGATTAGTTTAGTTTTCCACAAGGAGGCCTCGCTCTAAGGAGTGGGGCCTTTTTGGGCTCTTTGTCAACTGTAGTGGGTTGAATAAAAGCTAACACCTGGAGAGGGCTATCGTTGTCCTCTCCATTTTTATATTCAGAGCGATAAAAATTCGTTTTTTAAAGTTGTCAAAGTTCTGAAAACCAAAGGCATTACGCTTGATAAGTTTAATAAGATTATTCGTTGCTTCCAGTTTAGCGTTGGAATAAGGTACTTGAAGTGCATTGACAATTTTTTCTTTGTACTTGAGAAAGGTTTTAAAGACAGTCTGAAAGAGAGTATGAACCTGCTTTAGATTGTCCTCAATGAGTCCGAAAAATTTCTCGGGCTCTTTATTCTGAAAGTGAAAAAGCAAGAGCTGATAGAGATTATAGTGGTGTTTCAAATCTTCTGAATAGATCAAAAGCTTGTCTAGAATCTCTTTATTCGTCAAGTGCATACGAAAAGTAGGGCGATAAAATCGCTTATCATTGAGTTTACGACTATCCTGTTGAATGAGCCTCCAGTATCGTTTGATAGCCTTGTATTCATGAGATTTTCGATCAAACTGGTTCATGATTTGAACACGCACACGACTCATAGCACGGCTCAAGTGTTGGACAATATGGAAACGATCTAGAACAATTTTAGCACACGGGAAAAGCTGTCTATCCAAGTCATAGTAGGGACTAAACATATCCATAGTAATGATTTTCACCTGGTAGCGAACAGCTCGATCGTAGCGCAGAAAGTGATTTCGGATGATAGCTTGTGTTCTTCCCTCAAGAACAGTGATGATATTGAGTTTGTCAAAATCTTGCGCAATGAAGCTCATCTTTCCCTTTGTAAAGGCGTACTCGTCCCAAGACATGATTTCAGGCAGATTGGTAAAATCATGTTTAAAGTGGAAATCATTGAGTTTTCGTATGACAGTTGAAGTTGAAATGGAAAGTTGATGGGCAATATTGGGCATAGAAGTCTTTTCAATCAACTTTTGAGCAATCTTTTGGTGGATGATACGAGGGATTTGGTGATTTTTCTTGACGAGAGAAGTCTCTGCGACCATCATTTTCGAGCACTGATAGCACTTGAATCGACGCTTTTTCAGAAGTATTCTGGTAGGCATACCAGTCGTTTCAAGATAAGGAATCTTAGAAGGATTTTGAAAATCATATTTCTTCATCAGACTTCCACAATCAGGACAAGATGGAGTCTCATAATCCAGTTTAGCGATGATTTCTTTGTGGGTATCCCTATTGATGATATCTACAATCTTGATGTTTGGATCTTTGATATCAAGTAGTTTTGTGATAAAATGTAATTGTTCCATATGATTCTTTCTAATGATGGTTTGGTCGCTTTTCATTATAGGTCTTATGGGACTTTTTTTCTACAACAAAATTGTCTCCATAATATCTATAGGGGATTTACCCACTACAAATATTATAGAGCCCTCTTTTTCAGGTCCGGTGGACCTCTTTTTCATGAGCTTGAAAACAAGATAGCGAGTTGAGGTCCGGTGGACCTCTTTTTCATGAGCTAGAAAATAAGAAAGTGAGTTAGATCCGATAGACCTGTCTCTGAGCAGTTTTTTTATTTGCCCTTTGATTAAATTTGATGTTGAAAGTCAATTTTCTAGATAGAGATATCAACTAGAGGTTTAATTTTATTTAACATAAAAGTATTTTACTCATTTAAATTGATATAGCTTGAAAAAAGAGCTATAATATCCTTGAGGGTAAGCGTTCTCAAAAGGAGGTGGCTGTTTATGTTTGAAATTCATAACTTGTCCATTAAGTATGGCAAGAAAACACTGTTGCTACCAACATCTCTAAAGTTCAAAGAGGGAAAATTATATACAATTTATGGAAAATCAGGAGTTGGAAAAACTTCGTTACTGAATAAAATTGGTCTGATTTCAGAGTATGACCCTAAAGTAACTTATATTTATGATGGCTCCAAAGTTGATACGAGTAACAAGAAGATTGTTTCATCCTTTATTGCGCAAAATATCGCTTTTATATTTCAAAATCATAATCTAATAAATGATTTGACTGTGTATGATAATTTGAAAATTTCACTAGGTTTTTTCAATTTATCAGCAAAAGAAGTAGAAAAGAAAATAGATGATATTCTAAGTGAATTAGAGATTCTAGAATTGAAGGATGTATATCCAGAGGATTTATCAGGAGGAGAAGAACAACGTGTTGCTATTGCTAGAGGGATGGTAACAGATAAGAATATTATTTTAGCAGATGAACCTACAAATTCTTTGGATTCTGAAAATAGAGAGCTTGTCTCATCGTTACTATTAAAATTAGCAAATAAATATAATAAAATCATTATTGTAGTTTCTCACGATGAATATGTCATTAACAAAGGAAATATGAAGCTACATTTCGAAGACAAAAGATTAATTGGAATGAAAGAAGACATAGAGTGTAATTTTCAAGAAGAGTGGCATGCTAGTAAATTAAAGAAACATATTAGATTGAAGATCCAAAAGAAAAGGAAGGTACCTCCTTTACCTGTACTTTTATTAATACTAATTTCCTTCACAGTTTCGCTTGCAGTTGGTTCTATGAATATTCAATCATTATTTTCTTCTAAGTATCAAAGATTAATCAGTGATTCATTAGAAAATGGTTTCTTGGTTATTAATGATTCAATAGGACTTGGAACGAGCAAGGTGATCGATGATTTCCAATCGCTATCGAATAAGGAAATACATCAAATTTCTGATAGTAGGAATATATACAAATTGGAACCATATATTGAATTTCCTAGTATGGGAATGACTTTTGAAAATGCTGAAAACTATTTAAAAATTAGTCGAGATTTTTCACCAAGTTTGTCTATTAATGGAAAGAATATTCATTTATCCAAGAATTACAGTGTGCAACCGCTTTTCAATACAAATACGACTCAGAGACATATAAAATACTTTGATAGGACTACAAATAGGGGGATATTTGTTTCGGAATCATTTATCAAAGAACAAAAACTAGAAGACATTGTAGCTGGGTCGGAGATGACACTTACATATTATGTCCCAATTAATATTTATGAATCTCATATAGATAAAGAAGGAAGTTATTATAAATCTGACGGAGACCTATATGTGAAAGAGGAACAAACGTTTAAAATACTTGGGATCGTAAAAGAGGAGTATCCGTTTAACTATTCTGTAAATGGTAACACTTTATTCATGATGAGTGATGAGATGCTAAAAATACAAAGCAAATATATAGGCGCAGAAAGCAAACAAAGAGAAACAATTGATGATCTTCCTGTAAAAGAATGGGCACCAAGTGCAGTACATGTTACTGTGAAGGATAGCAAAGATGTCCCTCAAGAAATTAATCGTATTAAAAAAATTTCGGATAAATTTTCGATTGTTTCCTCCTTCGAGAATTATAAAGAATTTAATAAAGGTTTAAAATACATAAAAAATTTTTTACTAATTATTTCGATTGTCATGCTTTTACTTGTGGTTGCAATCTTATCTTTTGTCTTCTTTTTAATAAATAGAACGAGAAAATATGAAGTTGGCGTATTAAAGGCTATGGGATACAGTACAAAACATGTTTTTAGATTATTTATCCTTGAGTTATTAAACTATGGAAAGAAAATAATTTTTTTATCAAGTGTTCTGCTTTTAATACTCACTCTATTAGCTATTCAAATGCTTCAATTAGAAGTAGTTGATATCATTCATTTCTATCTAACTTCTATAGTTTCATTAATTATTCTTACGTTTGCTGTATTAATGATTAGTGGGCTCGTTCCTATCTATATGTCAGGGAAGCAGCCTATTGTTGATGCCATTCGTAAGAATAGATAAATTGATTGGGCATGGTGGCCAAATACGATAAGTAATCGTTCAACATGGAAGTCCCATATTCCTTATGGTCAACGAGCCAACGGATCTGTGTTAATCGGTGTAGGAGTAAACTCTCCGTGGGGAGCTGTTGACCTATGGGGAGGTCAGCATTATTATTCTCTAGATTTTTAGAATATCTTATGGTTAGATAGGATGAATGGCTCACTGTTGGATAAACAGCAGTGGGTTTTTTATCCCCAATAATCAGGAGAATAGTGATGTTTCTTTTCTTTTTTGACAATCTTTATTCCATAACGATCCGTCTATTTAACTATGTGGCTTAGATTCAAAAGCTTATCCAAAATTTTTTTGAGAGTTGCTTTAAGCTATGTCATTGTTTTCTAGGTTCATAGAGCTAAATGTTATTCTCATAAGTCAATTTCATAATAAAAACACCCCAAAAATTAGATTTCTTCTGTCTAACTTTTGGGGTGCAGTTTAAATTCATCCGTTTTTTATCGTCGAGTTGCGGGTGCTGTGCTCGAACTTTTAATATTAAAGCGTTTCTTGAGGTAGAAGCGAAGGACAAGCGCTAGAGCTCCTAAAACGATGGCAAAAACATCTGGAATAGTTGGATTGAGGACTTGTGGAAGTAATGAGGTGAAGGACAAGACGATGACCCAAAGGAACATGACTCCAACAAGAATCGGCATGGACTTCCAAAGAGAGGGACGCTCACTGCGATCTTTTGTGCCATCCATATACTGATAGAAGAAGTAGTACATGAGATACAAGAGCAGAGCCCCTGTCAAACTTCCAAGGATCAAGGTGATCAAACCATAGCCAGTACGACGCGGTGCAACCAAGTTCATGAAGGCACTAATGGCAGCAAAGACACCAAAGATAAAGAGGAAGGAATCCAAAATCATAAGAGAGGGAGCATCGTTTAATTTCGGATGCTCTTTTTCATAGCGTTCTTTCTCGCTGAAAGAATTCGCCCAAACAGTTGGAGCTCCAAAAAGAGTCCGTGCCGGAATCCCTTTTCCTTGGTTTTCTTGGATAGCTGGAAGGATTTCTTGGATGAGGCTTTCTGCTTCTTCCTCTGATTTCCCGTTTTCAAGCAATTGATGTTTGGCGATGCGGATAAATTCTTGGTTTTTCTTACTAAGTTGGCTAAGATCGATGTGAGACATAGGTACTCCTTTGATATACAAGTTTGGTTAGAACCATTTTTTATGGATAAGATAGACGACGAGGGATCCAGTCATGGCGAAGGCGATGAAAATAATAAGCCAAAAAGCATTGGGTTCCCCGTTGAGGGGAAGCTCATTGTCCTTAAAGTTCATCCCGTAGGCCGAGAAAATCATGGTTGGGATGGACATGACGATGGTCACCATGGCCAAGGTCTTCATGATGTTATTCTGGTTGTTGGAGATGATTGATGCGAAGGTATCGGTCATGGAGTGGAGGATGTTTCCATAAATATCCGCCATCTCAATGGCTTGCTGGGTTTCGATCAAGGTATCTTCCAACAGATCCTCATCTTCCAGGTATTTCTTGATGTTGCTGGTAGCGCTGGTTAATTTTTTGATCACGCGCTCATTGGTTTTCAGAGAGGCCTTAAAGTAGACAATGGTCTTTTCCAGCTCCATCAACTCAATCAGCTCTTCATTACGCGTTGATTTGTGGAGTTGGCTTTCAATCTGTTCACTCTTTCGATCCAGGGTACGAAGCGCAGACAAGTAGAGTTCAGCGTTACGATAGAGGATCTGAAAGATAAAGCGCGACCGCATGAAGGTATAGAAATTCCGCAAGCGTCGATTGATAAAGATATCAAGAAGCGGCAATTTCTCCAAGCAGGTCGTGATGATAGCCTCTTCTGTCAGGATGATTCCCAAAGGGATAGTGACATAGTAGGTCTGATTGTTCCGCTCTTCCTTGATGGGAACATCTACGATGATCAAGGTATACTCATCTTCGATGGTCATACGGGACATTTCTTCCGCATCGAGTGGTGCTCGTAAGTCAGCAATGTCGATACCAAAGGCAGAGGCAATTTCCATCGATTCACTTTGGGAAGGGTTGACAAGGTTGATCCAGCTACCGGGTTCCAGTGTCTCTATTTCTTTAAATTCAGTCGTTGTTGATAAAAAGACCTGTTTCATGGCGCCTCCCCTTGTTTTTTTACACCTTAACATTATAACAGAAAAAGGACGTTTTTGGATAAAAGAATACTAAAAAATTTGTTATAATGGAGGATAACAAAAAGATGAATTTGAGTAAAAACATGCAAGATAAAATTGTCATTCACGGGGCACGCGCCCATAATTTAAAAAATATAGATGTGGAAATTCCACGCGATAAGTTGGTCGTGGTGACGGGGTTGTCAGGGTCTGGAAAGTCCAGTCTAGCCTTTGATACCCTCTATGCAGAAGGCCAGCGCCGTTACGTGGAGAGCTTATCGGCCTATGCCCGGCAATTCTTGGGAAATATGGAAAAACCAGATGTCGACTCTATTGACGGCTTGAGTCCAGCCATTTCCATCGACCAAAAAACGACCAGTAAAAACCCACGTTCTACAGTGGGGACGGCAACAGAGATCAATGACTACCTGCGCCTGCTCTATGCGCGTGTAGGGACGCCTTATTGTATCAATGGACATGGGGCGATTACCGCTTCTTCGGTTGAGCAAATTGTCGATCAAGTCTTGGAATTGCCAGAGCGCCAACGCTTGCAAATTCTAGCTCCCATTATCCGCAAGAAAAAAGGCCAGCACAAGAATATCATTGAAAAGGTGCAAAAAGACGGCTATGTTCGGGTTCGAGTTGACGGTGAGATCTATGATGTGACAGAGGTCCCAGAACTGTCTAAAAGCAAACAGCACACGATTGAAGTGGTGGTGGACCGGATCGTGATCAAAGAGGGCATCCGCTCGCGTCTCTTTGATTCGATTGAGGCAGCTCTTCGGATTGCGGACGGTTATGTGGTGATTGATACCATGGATGGCAAAGAATTGCTCTTTTCGGAGCATTATGCTTGTCCAGTCTGTGGCTTTACCGTTCCTGAATTAGAGCCCCGTCTCTTTTCCTTCAATGCGCCTTTCGGCTCTTGTCCAGACTGTGATGGGCTGGGCATTAAGCTAGAGGTGGACTTAGATTTGGTGGTGCCGGATGATCGCTTAACCCTTCGTGAAGGAGCTCTTGCTCCTTGGAATCCGATCTCTTCCAACTACTATCCTCAGATGCTGGAGCAAGCCATGATCCATTTTGGCATTGATATGGATCAGCCTTTCTCAGATCTTTCTCAAGAAGAAAAGGACCTGGTTCTCTATGGTTCAAACGGGAAAGAGTTCCACTTCCACTATGAAAATGAGTTTGGTGGGGTTCGGGATATTGAGATTCCTTTTGAAGGGGTCGTAAACAACATTCACCGTCGTTTCCGTGAGACCAATAGTGACTTCACCCGCAACCAAATGCGCTCTTATATGAACGAATTGACCTGTGCGACCTGCCATGGCTACCGTCTCAATGACCAGGCTCTTTCTGTTCGTGTCGGTGGGGAGAAAGGGATGCATATCGGGGAAGTGTCAGATCTATCGATTGCGGACCACTTAAAAGCCGTGGACCAGTTGGTTTTAACGGACAATGAAGCTACGATTGCAAGACCGATTCTAAAAGAGATCAAAGATCGTTTGACCTTCTTAAACAATGTAGGCCTTAATTACTTGACCTTGTCACGCTCAGCAGGAACACTATCAGGTGGAGAAAGCCAGCGCATTCGCTTGGCAACCCAGATCGGTTCCAACCTTTCTGGAGTCCTTTATATCTTGGATGAGCCGTCTATCGGCCTCCATCAAAGGGACAATGACCGCCTGATTGCCAGTCTTAAAAAGATGCGTGATTTAGGTAATACCTTGATCGTCGTCGAACACGACGAAGATACCATGAGAGAAGCAGACTACCTGATCGACGTCGGCCCAGGTGCCGGTGTCTTTGGTGGAGAGATCGTTGCTGCGGGAACTCCAAAGCAGGTGGCTCGTAATGGTAAATCCATTACCGGCCAATATTTGTCCGGCAAGCGCAAGATTCCGGTTCCAACAGAGCGCCGTTCAGGAAATGGTCGTTCTATTGAAATTACAGGGGCCAGTGAGAACAACTTACAAGATATTACAGCGCGTTTTCCTCTGGGCAAATTTATTGCGGTCACTGGAGTTTCCGGTTCTGGGAAATCGACCTTGATCAATGGCATCTTGAAAAAAGCCATCGCTCAAAAGCTCAACCGCAATTCGGAAAAACCAGGGAAATACAAGACCATTCAGGGGATTGAGCATATCGATCGCTTGATTGACATTGATCAAAGCCCGATCGGTCGGACCCCTCGTTCCAATCCAGCAACTTATACAGGCGTCTTCGATGACATTCGAGATCTCTTTGCCCAGACCAATGAAGCCAAAATTCGGGGCTATAAGAAAGGTCGCTTTAGCTTCAATGTCAAGGGTGGGCGTTGTGAAGCTTGCTCAGGAGATGGGATCATCAAGATTGAAATGCACTTTTTGCCAGATGTCTTTGTTCCTTGTGAGGTTTGTCATGGGCGTCGCTACAATAGTGAGACCTTAGAAGTCCACTACAAGGAAAAAAATATTGCGGAAGTGTTGGACATGACGGTCAATAAGGCGGTCGAATTCTTCAAACATATTCCAAAAATTGAACGCAAACTCAAAACTATACAGGATGTGGGCTTGGGCTATGTAACGCTGGGTCAGCCAGCAACCACCCTTTCAGGTGGGGAGGCACAACGGATGAAGTTGGCTTCCGAATTGCACAAGCGCTCTACAGGTAAATCCTTCTATATCTTGGATGAACCAACGACAGGACTTCATACCGAAGACATTTCTCGCTTGATCAAAGTCTTAGAGCGATTTGTGGATGATGGCAATACGGTCCTTGTGATTGAGCACAATTTGGATGTCATTAAGACAGCAGACCATATCATCGATTTAGGACCAGAAGGTGGTATCGGTGGCGGAACCATTATTGCGACCGGAACGCCAGAAGAAGTGGCAGCCAATCCTGCTAGCTACACAGGACAATATTTGAAAGGAAAATTACAATGAATCAACGGATCAGCAACTTAAGAAACAAAATGAAAGCCCAAAACCTCAAAGCGGTATTAATTAACAATTTGAAAAATGTATACTATTTGACCAATTTCTGGGGTTCAAATGGGACTGCTTTGGTGACAGAAGAACGCGTGGTCCTCTTTACGGATTCGCGCTATACCATTCATGCTCATGCGACTTGTTTCCCCTTTGTAGAAATTGTGGAAACCCGCGATGAGTTGACTGCAGCGGCAGAGATCGTCAAGGATCTTGGAATCAAAGAACTTGGTTTTGAGGACGAAGTGACGGTGGCCTACCATGCCCGTATGGCTTCTGTTTTCAGTGGTATCAACCTTCAATCCCTAGCGAACTTTGTGATGGAATTGCGCTTGATTAAAGATGAAACGGAGATTGCGGCCATTAAAAAAGCTTGTAGCATCTCTGACCAAGCCTTCCATGATATTTTGGATTATATCAAGGTAGGGAAAACGACAGAGTTGGAAGCAGCGACTTTCCTCGATTTTAGAATGCGGGAGTTGGGAGCTTCTGGTGTATCTTTCGATATCATCTCAGCAGCTGGTGAACGCTCTGCTATGCCACACGCAACTCCAAGTGATCGGGTGATTTCAGCAGGAGATGCCTTGACCCTTGATTTTGGTTGCTTGTATGACCACTATGTCAGCGACATGACACGGACTATCTATGCAGGACATGTCAGCGACAAGGAAAGAGAAATTTACGAAACAGTTTTGAAAGCCAATCAGGCCTTGATTGCTGCTGCAAAAGATGGACTTGGCTTCCGTGATTTTGACAAAATCCCACGTGATGTGATCGAAGCAGCCGGCTATGGTCAATACTTTACTCATGGAATCGGTCACGGAATTGGGCTTGATATCCATGAAGAACCCTACTTCAGCCAAATGTCTAAAGAAGCCATTCAAGCAGGGATGGTCTTGACAGATGAACCAGGGATTTATATTGAAGGTCTCTCTGGTGTGCGCATCGAAGATGACCTCTTGATCACAGAAACAGGCTGTGAAGTCTTGACGCTTGCACCTAAAGAATTGATTGTCCTTTAAAATATACGTTTTTCTTAACTTCTGTTTAGACAGCGATGTGAAGGGAAGACTATGAAATGAATTGTAGAGGCATTTTTCTCCCAGACATCTTATTTGGAGTCCTATCCATTTTGGTATAGGAACTATCATAATAAAACACGAAAGAAGCAAAGGGTAATTTGGATGTGGATGGATCAGTGGCGGTCCATAGCAGTCCTTTCTTCTCAAAAAGAGAAGATTGCTGTTTGAGAAAAATCAAATAGTGTGTTACAATAAAGAGTAATCTATTTTTAAAAAAGAGGTAATAAAACATGATCGAAGCAAGTAAATTGAAAGCTGGTATGACTTTTGAAACAGCTGATGGAAAATTGATCCGCGTTTTGGAAGCAAGCCACCACAAACCAGGTAAAGGAAACACTATCATGCGTATGAAATTGCGTGATGTCCGTACTGGTTCAACATTTGATACAAGCTACCGTCCAGAAGAAAAATTTGAACAAGCGATTATCGAAACTGTTCCAGCTCAATACTTGTACAAAATGGATGATACAGCCTACTTCATGAACACTGAAACATATGACCAATATGAAATTCCAGTTGTGAACGTTGAACAAGAATTGCTTTACATCCTTGAAAATTCAGAAGTAAAAATTCAATTCTACGGAAGCGAAGTGATCGGTGTAACGGTTCCTACAACTGTTGAATTGACTGTTGCAGAAACTCAACCATCTATCAAAGGTGCTACAGTGACTGGTTCTGGTAAACCTGCTACAATGGAAACAGGTTTGGTCGTAAACGTTCCTGACTTCATCGAAGCTGGACAAAAATTGGTCATTAATACTACTGAAGGAACTTACGTTTCTCGTGCATAAGAGACATCTCAGGGTGTCAAATAGAAAGGAACTTCTATGGCAACTGAACAATTTGGTGACATCGTTATTGCACCACGTGTATTAGAAAAAATTATTGCGATTGCGACAGCAAAAGTGGAGGGTGTCTATTCGCTTGAAAATAAGAGTGTTTCAGATAGCTTGTCTAAACGCTCTCTTGGACGTGGCGTTTACCTTCATACGGAAGAAGATGGTCAAGTTTCAGTAGACATCTATCTCTACTTAGAATATGGTGTTGCGGTACCATCTGTCGCTGTAGCGATTCAAAAAGCGGTCAAGTCTGCAGTTTATGATATGGCAGATGTAACCTTGGATGCTGTCAACATTCATGTTGTTGGGATCGCAACGGAAAAATCTCCAAAACCAGACTTAAAAGATCTGTTTAATGAGGACTTCCTCAATGACTGATGAAATTTTATTAGAATCACGTCGAGATTTGCGTGAGCGCGCCTTCCAAGCCTTGATGGCCTTGGAATACGATGGAGACATTGTGGAAGCTTGTCGCTTTGCTTATTTACATGACAAGGACGTGGCAGAAGATACAACAGTTGATCTTCCGGCCTTTCTCTTGAATATCGTGACCAGCGTTTATCAGTCAAAAGACCAATTAGACCAACAAATCGGTCAACATTTGAAGACTGGTTGGACAGTAGAACGCTTGACCTTGGTGGAGAAAAATATTCTGCGCCTTGGAATTTATGAAATGACAGAGTTTGACACTCCACAGATTGTCGCTGTGAATGAGGCGGTTGAATTGGCTAAGGCCTTTTCAGATGAGACCTCATCACGCTTTGTCAATGGTGTCCTCAGTCAATTTGTAACAGAAGAATAATCAAAAAGAGCCGATGGCTCTTTTTTTAGAATGAAAAATGAGAGTGGGACAGAAATCGGTAATTCGTTAGAATTCGATTTCGTCGTCCCACCTCCGCACAGTTGAGTAGGGCTGTAAAAGCTGATGAAATCAGCGTAGTAGAGCCCACTCAACCACTGCGTCTTGCTCGACAATCCAAAGACAATTGAGAGGCTAGGACTTTTGTCCCAGCCTCTGCTTTTAAACACTTTTTCCAGAGTGGAGACTAACGGGTAAGAAATAACCAGTTGTCGTTACTTTTTTTCCTTCGATCTTTTGGAGTAGTAGGTCCACCATCAGAATGGCAATATCCTTTAGAGGTTGCTGGATGGTTGTCAGTTCAGGAGTATAAGTCTCGATGAACTGTGTTCCATCATAGCCGATTACTTTCAAATCTTGAGGAATCTGGAGTTCTAACTCTTTTGCGACTTTCATGATCAGGATCGCTGTCAAATCATCGGAGGCAAAGATAGCATCTGGTTTTTGCTGGGTTAAAATCTGTTTGATTTCCATTTCTTTGCGAATGGGCGAGAAATCACTGGAAACATTAATAATCATGGATTCAGGTAAAACCGATGCAAAGCCTGCGTGACGCAAACCTGTTGGGGAGTTGGAGTTGTCATTTCCTGTGATCATAATGATCTTTTTAGCACCACTTTTGACCAGGGTTTCTGCTGCTAAAACTCCACCAGCATAGTTATCAGAAGAGACAACTGGAATTTCTGGGGAGAGGTTACGGTCAAAGGCAATGATCGGAGCCGTTACCCGGTTGTAATCTTCAATTCCTAAATTGTGGCTTCCTGAAATGATGCCATCCACCTGGTTGGCTTCCAACATTTCAATGTATTCTCGCTCTTTTTCAGAGTCGTGTTCACTGTTGCAGATGATAGTCTTGTAGCCATGTTTGAAGAGTTGGTGCTCTAATTTATCAATTAATTCTGCGTAGAAAACATGGCTGATATTAGGAAAAATCAAGCCAACCAACTTGGCTGATTTTCCTTGGAGGCTACGAGCCACATTATTGGGTTTATAGCCCAACTCTCGCATAGCATCTTGGACTTTTTGGATGGTTTTTTCCGACAGGTAGCCTTTTTTATTGATGACCCGTGAGACAGTAGTAGGGCTGACACCAGCAAGTTTTGCGACATCAGTTAGCTTTGCAACCATAATCAAGTTCGTAGTAGGTTCCAGTAGGGCTTCCCGCTTTGATCAAGATACCAGTTTGATCTGCATGTGGGTAGACACGACCAGAAAATACTTTTTCTCCTTTGTTGATAAAGATTTCAAAAATTGAATTGTCAATAAAAATGTTAGCAGTTGTGGTTTGATTGTCAATCGAACAGCTACGGCTGGCTCCAAAGTCTTGAGCATATTGCTGACCAGCTTGGCTGCGATCCACAGTCACCAATCCATTAGCGATATCAAATGAGAGAACTAAGCCTTTTCCTTCTTGATTGGCGAAGAGGACGATCTCATTTTGGCTGTTTTTTTCGAATGTCAATTCCAGTTCATAGCAGTTTTGGGTTTGTGCCTTATTCGCAAATGTCTCGCTCTCAGCGCGCAAGCCCTTGACAGCTTCAACCGGGTATTGGTAGAGCTTGCCGTCTTTGATGGTTAATTCTTTGACGAGTGAAAGAGCTCCTTGATAGTCATAAGAATCCGTTGGGTAAGAAATATCAGGGAGACCAAGCCAGCTAACAGCATATGCACGTCCATCTGGGGCATTGAACCCTTGTGTAGCATAGACTTCAAAGCCATAGTCTAGGTTGTGCAATTCCGATACATCAACCAGCTTGGCTTGTTCTGGATCAAAAATCGCCCCGATCTTGTACATGTTTGGATAGATATTGTCGTAATCGAGGACCTCTTTGTCCAAACCTTGAGGGCAATAAAGAAGGACAGGTTGCTCGCCGACGAAGACCAAGTTAGGACATTCCATCATATAAGCGGTCCGATCATTTGCAAAATCAAGATCTCCGACTTCAACCCAGTTGGTATAATCGTTATTCACCGCCTTGTAAAGACGAACGAATCCTTTTTTCTCAAGGTCTTGACCCCCAACAATGGCGTAGTATTGGCCTTTGAAATTTAAAATTTGTGGGTCGCGGAAGTGATCAGTAGAATCAGCAGGTTGATCAATCAAGATTTTGTGAACTTTTTCAATCTTTCCTTCTTTGTCCATCAAAGCGCCGATTTGATAGGGATGACGGACCCATTCTGCGTCACGAACATTTCCAGTATAGAATAAGAATAGTTTGTCATCAAACTGCATTGCAGAACCAGAATAGGCTCCATGGCTATCTAGATCTGAATCTGGAAGAAGGGTTACCCCGGTCTCTGTGAAATGAACAAGGTCCTCACTTTCCAATTGTACCCAAGACTTCAACCCATGAGCTGCTCCAAATGGAAAATTTTGGTAAAACAAGATCCATTTCCCATCAAAGTAGGAAAAACCATTAGGGTCGTTCAAGAGACCAGCCTTTGGTTCTACATGGTAGTGTGTATGCCAAGGAGATTTCGCCATGTTTTCTTGGATGGCTTTTTTTTCTTCTTTTGTCCAATCTTCGTAACGTCGATAACGACGTTCAGTTGACCATTCCATTTTATTCCTCCGAATTTTTTCTTACTTCCATAGTAACGATTTCTACATAAAAAAGCAAGCGTTAAATGAAAAAATCTGCAATAACTGTCAAACGATTGACAGTTATCCGAAGCTAGTTTTTTCAGGTTTCAAAATGAAAATACGTGAAAATATGAAAGTTTTTGAAAATAGAAAGCGGAAGAATACCCTTTAATAGCTTAGCTAAAGTGAAGTTAGGGATGAAAAACTTTTCAGCCTATCAAAAGCTGTCAAAAAAAATTAGAAAGCTTCAAAAAAAATCTGCAAAACGGTTGACATATCCCCAATACGTGGTACAATTAAGAGCGTAGAGACGGTTGAACCGTTTACATTACAAAATATAAGGAGATTTACTTTATGGATTACAATAAAGTAGCCAAAGAGGTTATCCAAGCAGTTGGTAAAGATAACCTAGTTGCGGCAGCACACTGTGCGACTCGTCTACGTTTGGTTTTAAAAGATGATACCAAAGTCGATCAAGCTGCACTTGATAATAACGCAGATGTTAAAGGGACTTTCAAATCAGATGGTCAATACCAAGTGATTATCGGTCCTGGTGATGTAAATTTTGTTTATGATGAATTGATCAAAGCGACTGGTTTGAAAGAAGTATCAACAGATGATTTGAAACAAATCGCTGCAAAAGATAAGAAATTCAACCCATTGATGGCCTTGATCAAACTCTTGTCTGATATCTTCGTTCCAATCATTCCTGCCTTGGTTGCAGGTGGTCTCTTGATGGCCCTTCGGAACTTCTTGACCTCAGCTGGTTTATTTGGACCAAAATCATTGGAAGAAATGTACCCAGCTATCAAGGGCCTTTCAGCAATGATCCAATTGATGTCTGCTGCACCATTTATGTTCTTGCCAATTTTAGTTGGTATTTCAGCGGCGAAACGTTTTGGAGCAAACATTTTCTTGGGTGCTGCGATCGGTATGATCATGACCACACCAGATCTTGGTGGAGCCACTAAATTCTGGGATATCTTTGGTTACAATGTAGCACAAACAAACTATGCTTATCAAGTTATTCCTGTTTTAGCAGCGATCTGGATTTTGGCACATTTGGAAAAATTCTTCCACAAGAAATTGCCATCTGCGGTTGACTTTACCTTTACTCCATTGCTTTCTGTGATGATTACTGGATTCCTTACCTTTACGGTTGTTGGGCCAGTGATGCTCTTGGTTTCAAACGGAATCACAGACGCTATTGTATGGTTGTACAACACAACAAGCTTTATCGGTATGACTGTCTTTGGTGGAACTTACTCATTGATCGTTATGACGGGGCTTCACCAATCATTCCCAGCTATTGAAACGCAATTACTTTCAGCATGGCAAAAAGGTGCGGGTCATGGAGATTTCATCTTTGTCGTTGCATCAATGGCTAACGTAGCGCAAGGTGCTGCAACCTTTGCCATCTTGTTCTTGACGAAGAGCGAAAAAACCAAAGGTCTTGCATCTTCTGCAGGTGTGTCAGCCGTTCTTGGGATCACCGAACCAGCCCTCTTCGGGGTAAACTTGAAATACAAATTTCCATTCTTCTGTGCCCTTATCGGTTCAGCAGTTGGTGCCCTCTTTGCGGGTCTTCTCCAAGTCGTTGCTGTTTCACTTGGATCAGCAGGTTTCCTTGGTTTCCTTTCAATCAATGCAACATCAATCCCATTCTATCTCTTGTGTGAAGTGATTGCCTTTGCAGTAGCCTTTGCCTTGACTTACTTCTACGGTAAAACAAAAGCAGCAGCAGTATTTGCAGCAGAAGGAAATGTAGCTGCAGCGGAAGTTTCTGAAAAAACAGAAGCAAAAGAAGTAGCAGCTGCTTCTGAAGAGGTTGAAGCGACTTTGGCAGATGAAGTGATTGTAACACCTATCGTTGGTAGTGCTGTAGCGCTTGCTGATGTGAATGATCCTGTCTTCTCAAGTGGAGCGATGGGACAAGGGATTGCCATCAAACCAACTGAAGGCGTTGTATACGCACCAGCTGATGCTGAAGTTACCATTGCTTTTGCAACTGGTCATGCCTATGGTTTGAAGACAGCTAATGGTGCTGAAATCTTAATCCACGTTGGGATTGATACCGTATCAATGAACGGGGAAGGATTTGATCAAAAAGTAGCTCAAGGTGATAAAGTGAAAGCTGGTGATATCCTTGGTACATTTGATGCTGCGAAAATCGCCGCAGCTGGTCTTGAAGACACAACCATGGTGATCGTCACTAACACAGCTGACTTTGCCTCTGTCACACCTGTTGCAACTGGATCTGTTGCGAAGGGTGATGCGATTATCGAAGTCAAAGCTTAATCGAATCAATAAGTTCTCAAGGACTGGTCAGGTTATCTCCAGTCCTTGAATTTTATTTCTAAAAAAAGCGTGCTTTTTCTTTAGAGAAGAGAAGTAGCATTGCTATAAAATATGCTATAATAAGTAAAGGAAATTTTCATTATAAAAAGGAGCCACCATGACAAAATTATTCGGAAGTTTGGAAGCTGGCGGTACAAAATTTGTTTGTGCAGTTGGTGATGAAAACTACAATGTTGTTGAAAAAGTACAATTCCCAACAACCAAACCAATTGAAACCATTGATAAGTCTATTGAATTTTTCTCAAAATTTGAGGATCTTGCTGGTCTTGCGATTGGATCATTTGGACCAATTGATATCGATCCAAATTCAAAAACTTATGGCTTCATTACAACGACTCCAAAACCAAATTGGGCCAATGTTGATATCGTTGGAGCCTTCCGTCGTGCTTTGAATGTACCCATTTATTTTACGACAGATGTGAATAGTTCAGCCTACGGTGAAGTAGTGGCGCGCAATAACGCGGGTGGCCATATTGAAAACTTGGTTTACTATACAATCGGTACAGGAATCGGAGCTGGCGTCATTCAACGTGGTGAGTTTATTGGGGGTGCTGGACACCCAGAAATGGGTCACTACTACGTGGCTCAACACCCAATGGATGTAGAAAAAGAATTCAAGGGCGTTTGTCCTTTCCACAACGGCTGTTTGGAAGGTTTTGCGGCTGGTCCGAGTCTTGAGGCTCGTACAGGTATCCGTGGAGAAAATATCGAACTCAACAGTAATGTTTGGGATATTCAAGCCTACTATATCGCACAGGCGGCTGTGAATGCGACCGTTACTTTCCGTCCAGATGTCATTGTCTTTGGTGGGGGAGTGATGGCACAACAACATATGTTAGATCGTGTTCGGACTAAATTTACAGCTCTCTTAAATGGTTATCTCCCTGTACCAGATGTGAGAGATTATATTGTGACACCTGCAGTTGCTGGCAATGGTTCAGCTACCTTGGGGAACTTTGTTCTTGCAAAAGAAGTGAGCGAAAAGCTTAAAAAGTAAGAAGCGCTTGCCCCATAGAGGTTAAAAACAATAGTGAAACCGAGACCGAGCTGTCTCGGTTTTTTCGGTTTCCATAAAGAAGTGAGGAAGATATGAAAAGGAATATTGTAAAAGATGTCTTATTCTTGGGACAGAAATCAGAAGAAGCGACACCGGAAGATCGTTCCTTGGCTTTGGATTTACAGGATACCTTGAATGCCCATCTCCTTGAGTGTGTGGGTTTGGCAGCCAATATGATTGGGGTGAAAAAACGGGCCATTATCATTCGATTGGAAAATGCTAATCTGGTCCTGTTTAATCCGGTGCTTCTTGAGAAGCAAAGGCCCTACCGAACGGAAGAAGGGTGTCTGTCTTTAGTGGGGACTCGTCCGACGACTCGTTATGAGGAGATCACATTGGCCTATCGGGATGTCAATTGGAAGCCTCAAACCTTACATTTGTCAGGTTTTCCAGCTCAGATCTGTCAGCATGAAATGGATCATTTAGAAGGGATTATTATCTAAAGATGGACGATGGAGCCGGTTAGGCTCCATCTTTTGTTCTTATGGAAACTTTTTTCTTGACAGGGATCTTTTTTGTGCTAAAATAGTTCCCATAGTAACTTTAAAGTTCTCTTAGGAACTATTTGGAGGAATGATGGATAAGCCTTTACAAGAATTTAAAAAAATCGGTCATCTCATTCATCTCATGGTAGAAAGAGAGGCCAAAAAGCGTGGCCTTGAATTTATTGCAGGACCGCAAGGTCAGGTATTGATCTTTTTATCCCATCGTGAAAAAGAGGGAAAAGTGACCTTGATTCGGGATGTTGAGCAGGAACTTCATATTTCAAAATCCGTGACCAGTAACCTGATCAAACGGATGGAGAAAAATGGCTTTATTTATTTAGAGCCGAGTCCAACGGATAAACGGGCCAAGTATGTCTACCTAACAGGCAGTGTGAAAGACAAGTTGAATGACATGAAACAATTCTTTGAAGAAGTAGACCAAGATATAATGGCAGGTGTATTAGAAGAAGAATTGACCATCTTTTTCAAGGTCATGCATCAATTTTATGAGAACATGAAAAAAAGGAGCGAGGAATGATCAATATATTTCGGCGGTTAACTGCCAAAGAATGGGGCATGATTGCCCTTAGTACGGTCTTTATCTGTCTGGCTGTTTGGATGGATTTAAAGACTCCTGAATACTTATCCGATATCACGACACTCTTAGCTAAGGAGGGGACCAAGGTTTCTGATATCCTGGATCCGGGAAGCAAGATGTTGCTCTTCTCCTTTGGAAGTTTTTTGATGGCAGTCCTTGTTGGATTTTTAGCATCACGAGTCGCTGCTAGCTTTACGACACGGCTTCGAGGAGAGATTTTCCATCAAGTGATGGATTACTCTGATGCCGAGATCAAGAAATTCTCCGTTCCCTCTCTCTTAACTCGTACAACCAATGATTTGACTCAATTGCAAATGATGATCGTCATGGGGATGCAAGTCGTAACGCGTGGTCCCATTATGGCGATTTGGGCCTTAACCAAGATTTGGGGAAAAAGCGATGCCTGGACAACGTCTGTTGGAATAGCGGTCTTAATGGTCTTGCTTCTTCTTTCTGTTTTAGTTCTTATTGCCTTTCCGCGTCAGCAAAAGGTTCAAGGATTGACCGATGCCTTGAATGCGACGACACGGGAGAGTTTGACAGGGGTGCGGGTGGTTCGCGCCTACAATGCGGAAGCTTATCAAAATGAGAAATTCCAAGCAGAAAACAAGGGCTTAACTCGTCTGAATCTCTTCGTTTACCGCTTGATGTCTTTGATGAACCCCGTCATGACGGTGGTATCGAGTGGCTTGACTCTAGCTATTTACTGGATCGGAGCCCACTTGATCAATGATATTGCTATGCCAAAAGATCCTACCAAGATCCTCACCAGTCCAGCTTTAGCGGATCGGACCAAGGTCTTCTCAGATATGATCACCTTCTCTTCTTATGCTATGCAGGTTGTCATTGGTTTCATGATGATGGTGGCCATCTTGATTATCCTTCCACGCGCCTTGGTGTCAGCGAAACGGATTAACCAGGTGCTGGCATTGGATCCTTCTGTAGCCTTTCCAAGTGAATCAAAGACAAGAACCGATCTTGAAGGTACAGTAGAATTTCAAGATGTTTCCTTTCGGTATGGGCGGACTTCTCGTGCGGTGATTGAGCATGTGACCTTTTCAGCTCAGAAAGGCCAAACCGTCGCTTTCATCGGATCAACCGGTTCAGGGAAGTCCACTTTGGTCAACTTAATTCCGCGTTTTTACGATGCGACTGAAGGAAAGATCCTTGTGGATGGCGTCAATGTCAAGGACTATAGCCATCAAGAATTGAACAATAAAGTCGGCTATATTCCTCAAAAAGCAGTGCTCTTTAGCGGTACGATTCGCTCCAATATGGAATTTGGAGAAAGTAGTCAAGGAAAATTAGAGGATGAAGCCATCTGGAAAGCTCTTGAATTGGCCCAAGCCAAAGAGTTTGTGGCCACAAAAGAAAAGGGCTTGGATACAGAAGTAGCACAAGGAGGAACCAACTTCTCAGGTGGTCAACGGCAACGCTTGGCGATTGCACGTGCCTTAGCACGCAAGCCTGAGATCCTCATCTTTGATGATTCCTTCTCAGCCCTGGATTATAAAACGGATCGGATCCTGCGCAAAGCTTTGAAAGAAGAACTGGCAGATACGACCAGATTGATCGTTGCCCAACGGATTTCGACCATTATGGATGCAGATTTGATCTTGGTCTTGGATCAAGGAAAGGTCGTTGGTCAAGGTACCCACAAGGAATTGCTTGCGACTAATGAAGTCTATCAAGAAATTGCCTATTCACAATTATCTAAGGAGGAGTTGGAACATGCATAAGACAAAACAAAAGACGTCCCTTTGGAGCCAACTTTCTCCCTATTTGAAGGGCTTCCACCTATTTTTCCTGATTGCTATCTTATTTTCAATCGTGTCCAGTATCATCACCGTTATTGGACCGGATAAGTTAAAAGAAATCACGGATACCATTACAAAAGGGATGGGAGGCGCCATTGATATTGACAAGATCACTTCGATTGCCCTGACCTTAGCCATCCTTTATGGAGTTGGAGCACTGGTGTCCTACAGCAGTAGTTTCATTATCTCAACTATGATTCAGCGCTTCGCAGAACGCTTGCGCAATGCCATTGCTGAAAAGATCAATCGTGTGCCCCTGCACTATTTTGATAGCCATGAACAAGGAGATACCTTGTCTCGTGTGACCAACGACGTTGATTTGATGACCCAATCCTTTAACCAAAGCTTGGTTCAAATGGTCTCCTCCATTGTCTTATTGATCGGCTCCATCTTTATGATGTTTAAGACCGATTGGCACTTGGCGGTGACAGCGATTGTGTCTGTCTTTGCAGGTTTTTCTCTATCCAGCATTATAATGGTCAAGAGCCAGCCTCTCTTTAAGCAACAACAGGACAATCTTGCCAAAGTTTCAGGCTATGTAGAAGAAATCTATAGTGGACACAATGTGGTCATTTCTTATAATGGCCGTCATCAAGCCAAAGATCATTTTGATACCATCAACCAAGAGTTGTATCATAGCATGTGGAAATCCCAATTCTTCTCTGGGATCATGATGCCCTTGATGCAATTTGTAGGGAACTTCGGCTATGTCATGGTCTGTATCGTTGGGGCTGTCCTAACCATTAATGGAGACATTACCATCGGGACCATTGTTGCCTTTATGACCTATGTCCGCATCTTTACCCAACCAATTGGTCAAATGGCCCAAGGCATTACCCAATTACAATCAGCCAGTGCTGCTATGGGGCGTGTCTTTGAATTCTTAGATGAAGAAGAAATGGAAGACGAATCCCAAAAAACTCGCCAATTGGAAGCGCCAAAAGGTCATGTTACCTTTGAACATGTGCGCTTTGGTTATTCACCAGATAAGACTATTATCCATGACTTTACTGCTGAAGCCAAGCCAGGACAAAAGGTGGCCATAGTTGGTCCGACAGGCGCAGGTAAGACCACCTTGGTCAATCTTTTAATGCGTTTTTACGACATTCAAGCTGGTATAATTGCTATCGATGGAGTGGATACCAAGGCCATGAGCCGCGAAGAGGTTCATGATGCCTTCTCCATGGTCTTACAAGATACCTGGCTCTTTGAGGGGACTATTCGGGAGAACTTGGTCTTCAATCAAACGGATATTTCAGATGAAGCCGTCGAAGCGGCAACCCGAGCTGTTGGGGTCCATCATTTTATTCGGACTTTGCCGAATGGCTATGATACCGTATTAGATGATTCGGTCACCTTGTCCGTCGGTCAGAAGCAACTCTTGACCATTGCGCGTGCGCTCTTGAAGGATGCACCGCTCCTTATCTTGGATGAAGCAACCTCATCTGTCGATACTCGTACAGAAGAGTTGATTCAAAAAGCCATGGACAAACTCATGGAAGGCCGGACCTCCTTTGTCATTGCCCATCGCTTGTCCACTATTCGTAATGCGGATCTGATTCTCGTGATGAAAGATGGAAATATTATCGAGCAAGGCAACCACCAAGAACTCATGAACCAGAAAGGCTTCTATGCCGATCTCTACAATAGCCAATTCACAGAAGAAATAGCGTAAAAACAAGATACAAAGGGCGTAGCATGCAAGCTAAAAATAGGATAGAAGTTCGTTTCGTGAACTTCTATCCTATTTTTTTAGCAGAGAAATTGGAAAGGATGATTCTTAGATGCAAAAAAATGACAAAGCATCAAAATTAGATAGATGATCATGAGAAATAGAAGAAAGAGATCGTAAAAAAAGAAGCCTGGCTTGACAGGCTTTCTTAGGATCGCGTATACTAGTAGTACAAAATGAGATGACAGACAGGAGTGCCAACATGAAGCCCAATCTTCAAGATTATACGAAATTTTATCGTTGGCTAACCCTGCCTTTTACGAAAAAGCCAAGTCGGATTCAGGTCCTTCAAAGGACGAATCGAATCTTGACGTTCGCCATGCCAGGCATCTACGGCCTGGTCTTTTGTTGGCTGTTTTTAAAGAAAACTTCAATGGGAGGCATCTGGCCATTTATCTGGATTCCTGCTTCGGGCTTTATCTTGTTTAGCCTCTTTCGTCATTGGGTCAACGTTCCGAGACCTTATGAGAAGTGGGAGATTCAACCATTATTAGAAAAAAATTCATCCGGACATTCCTTTCCTAGCCGACATGTATTTTCTGCGACCATTATCTCGATGTGTGTCTGTCAGTTGTCGCTTCCGCTTGGAATGTGCTCGATGCTCCTATCTCTTCTATTAGCCCTTGTCCGAGTTCTTGGAGGGGTTCATTATCCCAAGGACGTTCTCGTCGCTTGGGGATTGGGACTCGTCTGGGGAGGACTCTTTTTGCTGGTTTGAATGAACAAATTCTTAAAAATTGACCTTTGTGTAAGGGCGAGGGATAGTGTATACTGGAAAGTGAACTTAGAATAGGAGAGAAGATGAAGTACAGAAAAGCAAAAAAAGCAGATCTGGATCAGGTGGTTCGAGTAGCCAGTACAGCCTTTGAGGAGTATCTATTTTTAAAAGTTATCAAGGATTTGGTACGCGATCCCAAGCAGTATCCTGCCTTTGTTAAGGCAATGATGCGCATCTTGGTAAAGGTTTTTCTCAAGCACCATATTTGCCTTGTGTCAGAAAAGAACGATGAAATTTATGCAGTTGCCTTGTTACAAAAGGGACCGATTCCTTTTCGGGCCTATCTCTTAAATGGGGGATTTGGTTTGCTCAAGTTTATTTCCTTGAAGAATATGTTGGCCTACTTTAAATTTATGGAGGACACGGATAAGGAATTGGAGCAAAATGTAGACTTTGATTGGTATTTAATGCTTCTCGCAGTCGCCCCCGAACACCAACGGCAGGGTTATGGCAGTCGCTTTATGACAGAAGGAATTGAGCCTTTCTTGGAAGAGGTTAAAGGAGAAAAACTAGCCTTTTATACCAATACGAAGGGAAATGTCTATTTTTATACCAAAAACGGCTACAAGGAAGTCTACTCTAACGAGATTAGCTTTAACCATGTAGAAATGGGGAGCTGGTATTTCTTGAAGGAACTAAAAAAACACTAAGGTTACAACCTTAGTGTTTTTTCATTGTAGTTGTGAAACTGCTTGAATGCCGAATTTTTCAAAGAAAGCAGTTCGTTCTTCTATGATAGCATTAGTCGGATGTTTGATATTCAGTAAGAGCTCAACAAGGTCTGGGGTGACTTCACGTAGCAGTTGCCCTAAGGACCAGATAGCCGTTGCGATATGGATCTGATTTTGCGAGGTCTCGATGATGTTCAGTAGCTTAGGGATGGCTGAGCGGTCATTAGCATTTGCTAGTGCGATAATGGCATTGCGCTGGAGGATATTCTTGCCTCGCCAGCTTCCGGCAACGTTTCCAAATTTTTCCTTAAATTGTCCGTTAGACAGTTCGATAAAAGGAATCAACTCTGGATGAGCCAGATCAGGATCGATTTCTGTTGCCAAGGGATTATCCAGACCTTTGTTATAAGGGCAGCTAATCTGACAGATGTCACATCCATAGATGACCGTTTTAATTTTCTTGCGAAATTCTAGGTCCATCATGCCCTTGTCTTGAGTTTGGAAGGACAAGCAGCGTTTGGCATTCATAGAGCCGTCTCCGATTAAGCAGGAGGTTGGGCAAGCATCTAAACAACGGCGACAGTCCCCACAACCATAGTCGACAGGTTGATCTGGTTCGATTTCGAGGTTGGTAATCAATTCACCCAGAAACATGTAGGAACCATATTCTTTTGAAATGACCAAGCCATTTTTTCCAATAAAACCAATCCCTGCTCGTTGGGCGACAGCTGTATCAACCAGTGCTCCAGTATCGACCATCCCCTTGTATTCGAAATCCTGCGTCATTTCTTCAATCCCAGCAGCTAAGCGATTGAGCTTGTCTTGAAGGACATAATGATAATCTAATCCCCAGCTGTTGGGCGTGAATTTTCCTCTTTTATAGGCAGTTTTTTGAGGTTGTTGTTTGAGCTTATGGGGGTAGGCGACAGCGATTGAGATGATCGTCTTTGCGGAGGAGAGACTTAATTTAGGTTGGATGCGCTCTTCGATATTCTTATGCTCGAATCCAGAATTCCGTCCCTCCTCAACGGCCAAGCGGAGCGATTTTTCCAAATAAGCGAAGTCATCAGCGGTTGTAAATCCAATTTTTGAAATCCCAATAGAATGTGCCAGTTGGATAATGTTATCTTTTAGTGTCATCTTTTCCATTATACACAAAAATGAAGATTCTGGCGAGAAAGGAAACGATCCGAAAGGGCTTTCAAAAGCTTTCTTTTTTTTGTATAATAGAAACATGAAATACGAGGAGGGTATTATGGGACAACCATTATTTTTACATTCAGTGATGCAGGAAAAAATTTGGGGAGGAACGCGTCTAAAAGAGGAATTTGGTTACGACATTCCGAGTGACCATGTCGGTGAATTTTGGGCGATTTCGGCCCATCCGCATGGCGTTTCTAAAGTGGCCAATGGTCCATATGAAGGAATGGGATTGGATCAACTCTATCAAGAGCACCGAGAATTATTCGGCAATCGTAAAGAGCCTGTCTTTCCTTTATTAACAAAGATTTTGGATGCCAACGATTGGCTCAGTGTACAGGTGCACCCAGATGATACCTATGCTATGGAGCATGAAGGAGAACTTGGAAAAACTGAGTGTTGGTACGTGATTGCGGCTGATGAAGGATCAGAGATTATCTATGGGCACAATGCCAAGTCAAAAGAAGAACTCCGCAAGCAAATCGAAGATAAAAACTGGGAGGCCTTGCTGACAAAAGTTCCAGTCAAGGCTGGAGATTTCTTTTATGTACCAAGTGGGACCATGCACGCCATTGGCTCTGGAATCTTGATTCTTGAAACCCAACAGTCGAGTGACACCACCTACCGGGTTTATGATTTTGACCGCAAGGATGCTCAAGGAAACTTGCGGGAGCTTCATCTTGAAAAATCAATTGATGTGTTGAATATTGGGGAGCCAGCTAATAGCCATCCGGATACAGTTGTTGTCGATGATCTTCGAATGACCACCTTGGTTGCAAGTAATTTCTTTACCGTTTATAAGTGGGAACTTACTGGAAAAGCTGATTTTGAAAAGACTGCTGATTACAGCTTATTGAGCGTGTTAGTTGGAGAAGGGAAATTGACTGTAGAAGGGAAGGATTATCCTATTCAAAAAGGAAGCCATTTTATCTTACCAAGCGATGTTGAATCTTGGACTTTGGAAGGGCAAGGCTTGGAATTAATTGTCAGTCATCCATAAAAAGAAAGGGTTTGAGTAAATGCTGTGGAGCGACTCAAGCCTTTTTTATCTGATATAAAAAATTTTTTCAAAAAGCCTTGACTCTGCCCTAAGGGGAGGGTATAGACTATCTATGTAAGGAGGAAATCATGTACCATATCAAAGAAGCTGCAGAGTTATCAGGTGTCTCTATTAAGACCTTGCGCCACTATGATAAGATAGGACTTCTGGTTCCTGAAAAATCCGAAAATGGCTATCGGACATACAGCCAAGAGGATTTAGAAAGACTACAGGTCATTCTATATTACAAATATTTAGGCTTTTCTTTAGAAAAAATAGCAGGGCTGTTGAAGGAAGAACAGATGGACTTGTTGCCACATTTGACCAAGCAGTTGGATTATCTGACACAAGAAAGGCAACATCTGGATACCTTGATTTCTACCTTGCAAAAAACCATTCAGGAACAAAAAGGAGAAAGAAAGATGACGATTGAGGAAAAATTCACTGGATTTAGCTATGAAGATAATCAAAAATACCACCAAGAGGCGGTAGAGAAGTATGGCCAAGAAGTCATGGACCAAGCACTTGAACACCAAAAAGGGCGTGAAGATGAGGTTGCAGCAGCCTTTAATAAAGTCTTTCAAACTTTAGCACAAAATCTTCAAGCTGGTTTACCTGCAACAGCAACTGAAAACCAAGAGCAAGCAGCCAAGCTCTTGCAAGCCATTCGTACTTATGGATTTGACTGCTCTATTGAAGTCTTCGGACATATCGGTAAAGGATACGTCTATAACCCTGAGTTTAAGGAAAACATTGATAAATTTGGAAATGGGACAGCCCAGTATACATCAGATGTCATTGCCCACTATGTGAAACATCAATCCAAATAAAAAAGTGGTGGAGAGTCTTCTCTGCCATTTTTGTTTGGAGAAAGTTGAAAGGAAGGAGTCCGAACTATGATAGATTCAAGGGATAAACAAGATGAAAATTTCACAAAAATTCACGTTATAAGTTGACAGCTATAAAAAAAAGGAGTAAAATAACCCCAGTTTTATGAAAAGTGAAAGTAGGGGAGGCTCTTGTGCTTACAGGTAAAGTTTGTCCTACACTGCGAGCTATGAATCGTTAGAAGGACGTGTTTGGCTTGTAAGATGACGATGATTGCTCAGAGGTTGGATATTTTTTTCAGCCTCTAGATCTTTTTCAAGGAGTTTTTTATGTTTTCAACATTAAAAAAATGGTTTATTGGTCGCCCTTTAAAATCTGGTGCGGAAGCTGAAGGGGGCTTACTCGGGAAAATGCAGGCTTTGGCTATGCTCTCAAGTGACGCACTTTCTTCTATTGCCTATGGTCCAGAGCAAGTTATCTTGGTCTTGATGACGGTATCAGCAGGAGCTATTTGGTGGTCTCTTCCAATTGGGATTGTGGTGCTGATTCTTTTAGCCAGCTTGACCATTTCTTACCGTCAAGTTATTCATGCCTATCCTCAAGGGGGAGGGGCCTACATGGTGACTACGGAGAATTTGTCTCCCAAAGCGGGGTTGATCGCTGGTGGCAGTCTCTTGGTCGACTACATGCTGACAGTAGCGGTATCTGAGATGCCATTACCTCAGCCATTCCAGCCTTGCATCCATACAACCTTCATATCTCCATCTTGTTGGTTTTGATCTTGATGCTGATGAACCTGAGGGGATTGCGCGAATCGGCGACATCGTTGATGATTCCGGTCTACCTTTTCATTGTAAGTACCATTGCCCTAGTTGGGTATGGCTTTGTCCAAATTTTGACGGGCCAATTGCCTTACAACGCGACTGCTCATGTGGGGCAAACCATTTCAGGTGTTAGTGTCATCCTTTTGTTGCGCGCCTTCACCAGTGGTTCTGCCTCTTTGACAGGGGTTGAAGCCATCTCCAATTCGGTCCCTTTCTTTAAAAAACCAAAAGCCAAGAATGCGGCGTCGACTTTGACCATCATGGCCTTGATTTTGGGAATCATGTTTGCAGGGATTACCTTCCTCAATTACTGGGTTGGTGTGGTTCCTGCTAAAAATGTGACGACTTTGGCTCAAATGGCCCAAGCCATTCTAGGCAACTCTCCAGTTGGACAAGCTTTCTTCTATGTCTTCCAATTGTCAACAGCCTTGATCTTGGCAGTTGCGGCCAATACTGGTTTTTCTGCCTTTCCTATGTTGGCCTTCAATATGGCCAAGAATAAATACATGCCGCACATGTATATGGAAAAAGGGGATCGCCTAGGCTATTCCAATGGGATCTTGACCTTGGCGGTTGGGGCCATCGTCTTGCTCCTGATCTTTGATGGTCAAACAGAAAGTTTGATTCCCCTTTATACCATTGGGGTCTTCATTCCTTTTGCCCTTTCTCAAACAGGGATGGTCATTCACTGGAAACGCCAATATCAAAGAGGGTTTCTTAAGTACTCGATCGCTAATATCATTGGTGCTATCATCTGTTACGGCATTGTCTTGATTCTCTTGCTCTTCCGTTTACGTGAAATCTGGCCTTTCTTCCCTATCATTGGGCTCTTGCTATGGATGTTTTTAAGAATTCGTAGCCACTATGATAAAGTTGCGGCTCAATTGCGCTTGGGAGGTAGGATCGAAAAGACAAGTTATGCGGGCAATACAGTGATTGTCCTTGTCGGAAATGTCACTCAGGTAAGTGTGGGAGCTATGAGTTATGCAAATAGCCTAGGAAATGACGTCATAGCCATGCACGTTTCTACAGAAGAAACCAAGGCCAAGGATAGGGAAGTAGCGGAAGAATTCAAGCATTACTTCCCAGATATTCGTTTTGAAAATGTCATGACCAGCTACCGGGATATTATCCAACCAACCGTTGAATTTGTTGCAAAAGTAGCGGAAGAAGCAAAAGCAAAAGGTAATACCGTTACCGTTTTGGTTCCCCAATTCATTCCTAAGAAACACTGGCAAAATATTTTGCACAACCAAATGAGTTTGAAATTGAAGTATGCTCTTCGTTGGCACGAAGAAGTGGTTGTGGCAAGCTATTCTTACCATTTGTCACAATGATCGAATGGTCTTTCAAAGATGTCTGCTCGAGCAGGCATTTTTTTGAACCTTTTCACTCGGGAAAACTCGCTTAAAAGTCTTGGAAGATGCAGTCTTAATCTTGAAAAAATGTTAAAAAAATGCTAGAATAAAAAGAACATTTTAGATTTTTGAAGTTTCAAAGTAAGGAAAAAAATGGCAAATTTATTAAAAACAATTATTGAAAATGATCGAGGCGAAATCAAGCGTCTTGAAAAAATGGCTGATAAGGTCTTTTCTTATGAAGAGCAAATGGCAGCTTTGACGGATGACGAATTAAAAGCGAAAACAGTTGAGTTTAAGCAACGCTACCAAGATGGTGAGTCTTTGGATGATCTCTTGTACGAGGCTTTTGCAGTTGTTCG
Source organism: Streptococcus sp. W151 (assembly GCF_053010205.1). Classification (NCBI taxonomy): domain Bacteria; kingdom Bacillati; phylum Bacillota; class Bacilli; order Lactobacillales; family Streptococcaceae; genus Streptococcus; species Streptococcus sp. W151. The sequence continues at coordinate 30,735 of NZ_JBRKNT010000006.1, forward strand.
TGAAGCTGCAAAACGGGTTCTTGGTTTGTTCCCATACAAGGTTCAGGTCATGGGGGGAATCGTCCTTCACCATGGTGACGTTCCAGAAATGCGTACAGGGGAAGGAAAAACCTTGACAGCAACCATGCCTGTATACTTGAATGCCTTGTCTGGTAAAGGGGTACACGTTGTTACTGTCAATGAATACCTGACAGAGCGGGATGCAACAGAGATGGGAGAACTATACTCATGGCTTGGCCTTTCAGTAGGGATCAACCTGGCAGCAAAATCTCCAGCTGAGAAAAAAGAAGCTTACCTCTGTGATATTACTTACTCAACCAACTCAGAGATCGGATTTGACTATCTGCGTGACAACATGGTTGTGCGTGCAGAAAACATGGTTCAACGTCCATTGAACTACGCCTTGGTCGATGAGGTAGACTCGATTTTGATTGACGAAGCTCGTACTCCGTTGATCGTTTCTGGTCAGACAGCTTCTGATACGAGCCAGCTCTATCACATGGCGGATGCTTATGTGAAGACCTTGACAGAGGACGATTACATTATCGATGTCCCATCTAAAACCATCGGTTTGTCTGATTCAGGGATTGATAAGGCAGAAAGCTACTTTAATCTTGAAAACTTGTACGATATTGAAAACGTAGCCTTGACCCACTTTATCGATAATGCCCTTCGTGCCAACTACATCATGATTTTGGATATCGACTATGTGGTCAGCGAAGATCAAGAAATCTTGATCGTCGACCAATTTACTGGTCGGACCATGGAAGGTCGTCGTTATTCTGATGGGCTTCACCAAGCGATCGAAGCTAAAGAAGGTGTTCCAGTTCAAGAAGAAACCAAAACATCTGCATCGATTACCTACCAAAACCTCTTCCGTATGTACAAGAAGTTGTCAGGGATGACAGGGACAGGGAAAACCGAAGAAGAAGAATTCCGTGAAATTTATAACATTCGCGTGATTCCAATTCCAACCAACCGTCCGATTGCCCGTATTGACCATCCAGACCTTCTCTACCCAAGCTTGAAATCAAAATTCAAGGCTGTTGTGGAAGATGTCAAGTCTCGTCATGAAAAAGGACAACCAGTCCTAGTAGGTACAGTTGCCGTTGAAACCAGTGATTACCTTTCTCAATTGTTGGTGCAAGCAGGTGTTCCTCACGAAGTCTTGAATGCGAAAAACCACTACAAAGAAGCGCAAATCATTATGAATGCCGGTCAACGTGGTGCCGTTACCATCGCGACCAACATGGCCGGGCGTGGTACCGATATCAAGCTTGGTGAAGGGGTTCGCGAACTCGGTGGACTGTGTGTCATCGGGACAGAACGTCACGAAAGCCGTCGGATTGATAACCAGCTTCGTGGACGTTCAGGACGTCAAGGAGACCCAGGTGAATCTCAATTCTACTTGTCTCTTGAAGATGAGTTGATGCGTCGTTTCGGTTCCGAACGGATCAAAGCAGTCCTCGATCGCTTTAAGTTGAGTGAAGAAGAATCGGTTATTCGTTCAAACATGTTTACCCGCCAAGTAGAGGGAGCACAAAAACGGGTTGAAGGAAATAACTACGATACTCGTAAGCAAGTCCTTCAATACGATGACGTGATGCGGGAACAACGGGAGATCATCTATGCAGAACGCTATGATGTGATCACAGCTAACCGCGACTTGGCTCCTGAAATCATGGCTATGATTAAACGGACTATCAAACGGATTGTCGAAGGTGCTAGCCACTCAAGCAAGGAAGAACGTGTTGAAGCGATTCTGAACTTTGCCAAATACAATTTGGTTCCGGAAGATACGATTTCTGAAAGTGATATTGAAGGAAAATCTGACAAGGAAGTTATCGATTACTTGTATGGACGGGCAGAAGAAATCTATGCTAGCCAAGTAGCGAAATTGCGTGACGAAGAGTCTGTGCAAGAATTCCAAAAAGTCTTGATCCTTCGCGTGGTGGACAGCAAGTGGACAGACCATATCGATGCTTTGGATCAATTGCGAAATGCCGTTGGACTTCGTGGGTATGCGCAAAATAACCCAGTAGTGGAATACCAATCAGAAAGTTTCCGTATGTTTAACGATATGATTGGATCAATTGAATTTGATGTCACTCGTCTCATGATGAAAGCCCAAATTCACGAACAAGAACGTCCTCGTACAGAACACAGCATTTCAACAACTGCTACTCGCAATATTGCAGCGCAACAACAAGATATTCCAGCAGAAATTGATTTGTCACAAGTGAAACGCAATGATTTGTGCCCTTGTGGTTCAGGTAAGAAATTTAAAAACTGTCACGGACGTAAACTTTAAGATCTCCTCTTAAACGTAGTGAGGAAGGGTCTAGGCAGCAGAAGGAGGCCGTATGGTATTCGTTACGAAGAGCAATAAGATTGATGAGCAAGAGATCACTTCTCTGTACCGCTTGGAGGGTTCAGCCTTGGAGCGTAAAGAAGCACGTGACCGGGAGTTGGAGGCGATTATCAAAGGAGAAGACCAACGGATCCTTCTTGTGATTGGGCCTTGTTCTTCTGATAATGAAGAAGCGGTGATGGACTATGCCCGTCGCTTGGCAGACTTGCAAGAGCAAGTGAAAGATCAGATTTTTATTGTGATGCGGGTCTATACGGCTAAGCCTCGGACCAATGGGGATGGCTATAAAGGCTTGATGCATCAACCAGATACACAGGCCGCACCAAGCTTTGTGGATGGTTTAAAAGCTGTTCGGCATCTTCACTATCGTGTGATTACAGAAACTGGTTTGACGACTGCAGATGAATTGCTTTATCCAGGCAGTCTTCCTTATGTTGAAGATTTGATTTCTTATCATGCCATTGGAGCGCGTTCAGTTGAAGACCAGGAGCACCGCTTTGTATCTAGTGGGATCTCTGCTCCAACAGGCATGAAGAATCCAACATCTGGAAATCTTTCTGTCATGTTCAATGCAATTTATGCGGCCCAACATCCCCAAAATTTCTTGTTCAATGCCCAAGCAGTGGAAACATCAGGAAATCCTTTGGCCCATGCGATCCTTCGCGGAGGCTTGGATGCAAGTGGTAAGAATATTCCAAATTACCATTATGAAGATTTGCTAGCGGCATCAAAACGCTATAGCGAAATGGGCTTGCAACATCCCTTCATCCTGGTGGATACCAACCATGATAATTCTGGAAAACAATTTAAAGAGCAAGTACGCATCGTGAGAGAAACCATGATGAACCGTGCTTGGAATAAAGATTTAGCATCCTTAGTTCGTGGTTTCATGATTGAGTCTTACTTAGAAGATGACCGTCAAAATGAACCGGTGGTTTATGGTCAATCGATCACAGACCCTTGCCTGGGTTGGGAAAAAACACAGGCCTTGGTCAAAGAAATTGCAACGATGAATAAATAAAAGGCAGGGGCGGAAGGAGTGATTCTTTGGCCCCTTCTCTTTTGTTAGTAAAGAGATATTGAGACAGCAAATAAGGATAAAACAAGATGATCAAAGGACATGGGATCGATATTGAATCGATCACTGCGATTGAAAAAGCCTATCAAAAGAATGCACGATTTGTAGAAAAAGTTTTAACTGAGGCTGAGCGGGCGCGCTTTGAGGAATTGTCCGGAAAGCGGAAAATGGAATATTTAACGGGTCGATGGTCTGCTAAAGAAGCCTTTTCAAAGGCAATGGGAACAGGGATTGGACCGGTTGGTTTTCAGGATTTAGAAATTTTAAATGATGCCCACGGAGCTCCTTATTTTTCCAAATCTCCTTTTTCTGGGAAGGTATGGATTTCGATCAGTCACAAGGGAGACTTAGTCTCGACCAGTGTCATTTTGGAGGAAGAAAATGAAAGCAAGTAAACATAGACCAACTGTTGCTAGAGTCGATTTGGATGCCATTGCCTTTAATGTGCAACAAGTCAGTGAACATATTCCAGGTCAAACCTTAAAGTATGCAGTCGTCAAGGCTAACGCCTATGGTCATGGGGTTGTTGCAGTGACGAAGAAATTGGCAGCTCAAGTAGATGGCTTTTGTGTCTCCAATATGGATGAAGCCCTTGAAATCCGTGAGGTAGGCTTGCAACACCCTATTTTGATTTTGGGAGTGGTACCAAGCGAAACAGTAAATCTAGCCAAAGAGCATGACATCCGCTTAACGGTGGCTAGTCTTGCTTGGTTGAATCAATTGCTTGGAGAAGAAGAAGATTTATCAGGATTGAAGGTCCATATTAAGGTGGACTCAGGAATGGGGCGGATTGGATTCCGAAGAATCGAAGAGATCAAAGAGGCTGAACGCCTCCTCTTAGCAGCTGGTGCTGAAATTGAGGGAATCTTTACTCATTTTGCGACAGCAGATGAAGCAGATGATCGAAAATTTCAAGCGCAATATCACTTTTTCAAAGAAGTATTGGCTGCTCTTGAGACCCTTCCTCCGATTGTTCATGCTAGTAATTCAGCCACCTCTTTGTGGCATGCAGATACGATTTTCACAGCTGTGCGCTTGGGAGATGTCATGTATGGCTTGAATCCAAGTGGTTCGGTGCTAGCCTTGCCTTATGAAATCAAGCCAGCCTTGAGTTTAGTAAGTGAGTTAGTTCATGTCAAACAGTTAGAAGCCGGTCAAGATATTGGCTACGGGGCAACCTATACGACGGAAGATGCCCAATGGATTGGAACGATTCCTATTGGCTATGCGGATGGTTGGATCCGAGAGATGCAAAATTTCCAAGTGCTAATTAAGGGTGAGTATTGTCCCATTGTTGGCCGAGTTTCGATGGACCAGATTACTGTTCGCCTTCCAGAAGAATTACCTCTGGGAACCAAGGTTACCCTGATTGGCCGAGAGGGCGAGAAAGAAATTACGGCAACAGAGATTGCGGACTACCGTGGTACCATTAATTATGAAGTAGTCTGTCTCTTGAGTGATCGGATTCCTCGTGACTATGCAGGTGAAGAATAAAAAAAGCAGGTGGGTTTTCCCTGAAGGACCTGCTTTTTTATAAAAGAAAGGAGGAACAATGAATTTACACCAACCCTTATCCGTACTGCCTGGCGTCGGTCCAAAATCGGCGGAAAAATTTAAAAAATTAGGGATTGAAACCTTAGAAGATCTACTCTTGTATTTCCCCTTTCGCTATGAAGATTTCAAAACCCGCAATGTTTTAGAGCTGGAAGATGGGGAAAAAGCAGTCATCTCTGGGGTGGTAGCAACACCAGCCAATGTCCAATACTATGGTTACAAACGAAATCGATTGCGTTTTTCGATCAAACAGGGAGACCAAGTGATTGCGGTTAATTTTTTCAATCAACCCTATTTAGCAGACAAAATCGAGGTCCAGCAAACAGTAGCGATTTTTGGGAAATGGGACAAGGCCAAGGGGAGCTTAACAGGAATGAAGCTCCTTGCTCAAGTGGAAGATGATTTGCAGCCAGTCTATCGGGTGATGCAAGGAGTCAGCCAAAACAGCCTGGTGAAATTGATCAAAATAGCATTCGATCAGGGCTTGGATCAGCTTTTAGAAGAGAACTTGCCCCAAGTTTTGCGGGAGCGTTATCAACTCTTGTCACGTTCTCAAGCAGTGCAGGCTATGCATTTTCCTAAGGATCTAGCAGAGTACAAGCAAGCCCTTCGCCGGGTGAAATTTGAAGAACTCCTCTTTTTCCAGCTACAGCTCCAAGTGCTAAAAGAAGAAAATCACGATGCCAGCCAAGGAATTTCCCTGGCCTGGGATCCAGAAAAATTAGCAGAACGAAAAAAACAGCTTCCTTTTGAACTAACGCAAGCTCAAGAAAACAGCTTGAATGAAATCTTGATAGATATGGCCTCTCCTTATCATATGAATCGCTTGCTTCAAGGGGATGTGGGAAGCGGGAAGACAGTCGTGGCCGGTCTTGCCATGTATGCAGCTTTAAGCGCGGGTAAGCAAGCTGCCTTGATGGTTCCAACAGAGATTCTAGCTGAGCAGCACAAGGAAAGCTTGCAAAATCTTTTTCCGGATTTGCCAATTGCTCTTCTAACGGGAGGATTAAAGGCAGCTGAGAAACGAGAAGTCTTAGAGGAGATCTCCTCAGGACAAGCTCGACTGATTGTGGGGACACATGCCTTGATTCAAGAGGGAGTTCACTATCAAGATCTAGGTTTGGTCATTATTGATGAGCAGCACCGTTTTGGGGTTTCCCAGCGTCGCATCCTTCGAGAAAAGGGACAAAATCCAGACGTCCTGATGATGACGGCTACCCCTATTCCCCGGACCTTGGCGATTACAGCTTTTGGAGATATGGATGTGTCCATCATTGATCAGATGCCCGCCGGACGTAAGGGAATTAAGACACGTTGGGTCAAGCATGAGCAGTTAGAAGTGGTCCTCGACTGGTTGGTAAAAGAGCTCGCGAAAGGTTCTCAAGCCTACTTTATCTCTCCCTTGATCGAGGAGTCAGAAGCGCTAGATTTAAAAAATGCCCTGGCGCTTCAAGAGGAATTAACTGCTTTCTTTGGACAGCGAGCACGCGTTTCTCTTCTTCACGGGAAGATGAAAAGTGAAGAAAAAGATGCCATCATGCAGGCCTTTAAAGAGCACCAAGTCGATGTTTTGGTATCCACAACCGTTATTGAAGTAGGAGTCAATGTGCCCAATGCGACTGTCATGGTCATCATGGATGCAGATCGGTTTGGCCTTAGCCAACTGCACCAGCTTCGAGGCCGGGTTGGTCGCGGAAATAAGCAATCCTATGCTATTCTAGTGGCCAATCCTAAAACAGATAGTGGCAAACAGCGCATGAAAATCATGACAGAGACGACAAATGGGTTTGTCCTTGCTGAAGAAGATTTGAAAATGCGGGGTTCAGGTGAAATCTTTGGTACCCGTCAATCGGGGATTCCAGAATTTCAAGTAGCCGATTTAGTAGAAGATTATCCCATTCTTGAAGAAGCAAGGAAAGTTGCTAGCCAGATTGTAACTACGCCAAATTGGCGAGAACACCCAGACTGGCATTTGCTCTCTCTTTATCTGGAGAATCAAGAACATTTAGATTAGATCATAAAAAGTGAGTAGAGTGGAAATGTGTTGTTTCCACTCTACTCACTTTTAAGATGGCATTTTACGGGCTTTGTATCTTATGCTATCCTTCGATGTATTCTTTGAGTTCTTGTCCTTTTAGGCCGGCATTGAGGGCGATGAGAAGTTTGATGCGAGCTTTGGGGGCATTTAATTCTTTGATGAAAAAGACACCGGCTTGATGGAGTTGGACGCCACCTCCTTCATACGCGTAAACTGGTTCTGCGATCCCGTTGAAGCAGCGGGATACTAAAGCGATTGGAAGTCCGGCATCTATGAAATCTTGGAGTTTATGGGCAGTTTCTTTAGGGATGTTTCCTGCTCCAAAGGCTTCAATAATGAGGCCATCAATTTTTGAGTGATCCAGTAGATCTAGCAGATCAGTTTTCATACCAGCATAAGTAGCGATAATGGGAACGAAACCTTCAATTTTATCGAGATCGAAGCGCACTCGTGGCTCAGCTGTTTTAAAGAAGAGGATTTCCTTTTTCATGACCAACCCCAGAGGGCCGTGGGTTGGTGTCTGAAAGGTACTGACATTGGTGGTGTGGGTTTTAGTGACGTACTTGGCCGCATGAATTTCGTCGTTCATGACGACTAAGACACCCTTATCACGTGCTTTTGGATCGGCTGCTACTCGGAGGGCTGTTAAGAAATTATAGACACCGTCACTTCCAAGTTCGTTGGAACTTCGCATGGCTCCTGTAATCACCACGGAGATTTCAGGTAATTTCATGGTATCCAAAAAATAAGCTGTTTCTTCCAGTGTATCGGTCCCGTGGGTAATAACGATGCCATCGTAGTTGTGAGCTGCCTCTTTGATTCTTTGATATAGAGCTAACATGTGATGCGGTGTCATTTGTGGACTTGGTAGATTGAAGATATCCTCAGAAGTGACTTCAATTCCTTCAATTGGAGAAGTAACTTGGGTCATGGGATTGACTTCATTGGTGATCACTGCCCCAGAGTCATCTGCAGCCATGGAAATGGTCCCTCCTGTATGAAGTGCTAAAATTTTTTTAAACATGTGAAGCTCCTTGGAATATGTGATATAATTTATTTTAACATAAAAAGAAAGAAACAGTAGACATGGAAATAAAAGCAGTCTTTTTTGATATCGATGGAACCTTGGTGAATGATAGTCGAGCAGTTCTCAAATCAACCGAAAAAGCTATTCAATCTTTGAAGGAAGAAGGAATCTATGTAGGACTTGCGACAGGGCGGGGACCTGCCTTTGTCAAACCCTTTATGGAACGCTATGGCTTTGACTTTGCAGTAACCTATAATGGTCAATATATTTTGACCAAGGACCGCGTACTGTTTACCAGCCCAATCGACAAAAAGAGCCTGCACCAGCTAATTGACTATGCTCGAGAACACCGTAAGGAAATTGCTCTTGGGACAAAGGATGGAGTATTTGGTTCTCGGATCATGAGTTTTGGGATGAGTCCTATTTCAACCTGGTCCAGTCGCTTTGTGCCTCGCAAAATGGCCCGAACAGTCAGTCGAGGATTTAACAAAGTGGTCAGCAAGGTCGTCCCACAAGGTCAGGACACCCTCTATGCACTAGCGCAAGAACCAATCTACCAAGTACTGATCTTATCGAGTCCGGAAGAGACTGCAAAAATTGAAAAAGAGTTTCCGCATCTGAAATTTACACGGTCTAGCCCCTTTGCAGCAGACGTCCTTAACCCAGGAATTTCGAAACTGGAAGGGATTCGTATCGTGGGTCAGGAATTTGGCTTTGACATTGATGAAGTCATGGCTTTTGGAGATTCGGATAATGACTTAGAGATGCTCTCAGGTGTAGGCTTGTCCATTGCCATGGGAAATGGGACGACGAGTGTCAAAGCGATTGCCAAGCATACAACCACTAGTAATAGTAAGGATGGTATCCAGAAAGCCCTGCAGCACTTTGGCATTCTCTCGGAGAAAGAGCTCTTTCTTTCTAAGGATGATCACTTCAATAAGGTCAAAACCTTCCATGGTGTAATGGATGGGGAAACCCAGGAGAAACCAGTGGTCTGGCAACCTCAAGATGCCCTTTATCGGACCATGTTCAAGCAAGAGGAACTGGTGGAATTTGTTCGAGCAGCTAGCTCAAGTGAGGAAGAATTCGATCGCTCGGTAGCGGCCCTTCACGAAGCTTTGGATAAGGCTGCAGATAAGGTGCGTAGCAAGCATCCGGCTGAGATTTCCATGGTGGGACAGGTCGATGCCTTGATCGATACCCTCTATCTGACTTATGGTAGCTTTGTTCTAATGGGAGTGGATCCTGAAGAGGTCTTTGAGATTGTTCATCGTGCAAATATGGGTAAGATTTTTCCAGATGGAAAGGCGCACTTTGATCCAGTGACTCACAAGATTTTGAAGCCAGATGATTGGGAAGAAAAATACGCCCCAGAACCAGCTATCCAAAAAGAACTCGATCGCCAGCTCAAGGCCTACGAAAAACACGCGAAACAAAAAGAAGCAAAAAAAGACAACTAAAAAAGAGAGTGGGACAGAAATCGGTAATTCGTTAGAATTCGATTTCGTCGTCCCACCTCCGCACAGTTGAGTAGGGCTATAAAAGCTGATGAAATCAGCGTAGTAGATCCCACTCAACCACTGCGTCTTGCTCGACAATCCAAAGACAATTGAGAGGCTAGGACTTTTGTCCCAGCCTCTTTTTCTTTCTTACATGGTTTTATCCTTATCTCGCACCACTAGTAAGTCTACTTTGGCGTGGCGAAGGATGTATTCTGAGGAGGATCCGACCATTAAGCGTTCGAATGCATTGAGTCCAGTAGCACCGACCATAATAAGGTCAACCCCTTCTTTGCTTGGGATATCATTGGCCAAGAGGACTTTTGGATTTCCCATTTCTACAACAGTCGCAATATTTTGAACCCCGACTTTTTCAGCACGTTCCTTGTAGCCTTTGAGCAATTCATTGGCTTCTTCTTGCAATTCTTCGTAGACTTCAGCATCAAAGGTTGAGACACTTTGAAGGGCACGGGTATCGATGACGTGGACAATAGTCAACTTAGAGCCGTTGCGAAGAGAAACATTAACCCCTTTTTCAAAGGCTAATTCTGCTTCATGGGAACCGTCGACGGCGACCATGATGTTTTCGTATTTTTGAGACATAACCCTACCTCCTTATAGCTTGAAAACATGGATAGAACAGAAGTTCTTCTATTCTTTATACACTTATATTTTATTCCTTTTAAGCTAGAATGTAAAGGTAAAGTCTCACTTTTCTGGTATATTTTTGCAGAATTTTTAAAGTCCTCAATTTGTACTCTATTTGAACTAGTGGTATAATAGAGATAATTTCGTGAATCGAGGCAGAATATGAAGGAATATAATAAATCAAGCAAACTCGAACATGTCGCTTACGATATTCGTGGTCCAGTCTTGGAAGAAGCCATGCGCATGCGAGCAAATGGAGAAAAAATTCTTCGTTTGAATACAGGGAATCCTGCTGAATTTGGCTTTACAGCTCCAGATGAAGTTATCCATGATTTGATCATGAATGCGCGTGATAGTGAAGGCTATTCGGATTCAAAAGGGATCTTTTCAGCCCGCAAGGCCATCATGCAGTACTGCCAGTTGAAAAAAATTCCAAATGTGGATATTGATGATATTTACCTTGGAAATGGAGTGAGTGAGCTGATCGTTATGTCCATGCAAGGACTGCTCGACAATGGCGATGAAGTCTTGGTTCCTATGCCGGACTATCCTCTTTGGACAGCAGCTGTCAGTCTAGCTGGTGGGAATGCGGTTCACTATCTTTGTGATGAAGAAGCAAACTGGTATCCAGATATCGAGGATATCAAGTCGAAAATTACCTCAAATACCAAAGCCATCGTTGTCATCAACCCGAATAACCCAACGGGTGCCCTCTATCCAGATGAGATCTTGCTTGAGATTGTAGAGATTGCTCGCCAAAATAACTTGATCATCTTTGCGGATGAAATCTACGATCGCTTGGTCATGGATGGCGAAAAGCACACGGCTATTGCAAGCTTAGCGCCTGATCTTTTCTGTGTGAGTATGAATGGCTTGTCAAAATCTCACCGGATTGCTGGTTTCCGTGTTGGGTGGATGGTTCTGTCAGGACCGAAGCATCATGTGAAGGGGTATATTGAAGGCTTGAACATGTTGTCCAATATGCGTCTTTGCTCAAACGTTTTATCTCAACATGTTGTGCAAACCTCTCTTGGAGGCTACCAATCTGTGGATGAACTCTTGCTTCCAGGTGGTCGAATCTACGAACAACGGAACTTTATTTACAAAGCCATCAATGAGATTCCAGGCCTCTCAGCTGTTAAGCCAAAGGCTGGATTGTATATCTTCCCTAAGATTGATCGGGATATGTACCGCGTGGATGACGATGAACAATTTGTTTTAGAATTCTTGAAGCAAGAAAAGATTCTTTTGGTTCATGGCCGTGGTTTTAACTGGAAGGACCCAGATCACTTCCGGATCGTTTACCTCCCACGTGTGGATGAATTGGCTCAAATTCAAGAAAAAATGACTCGTTTCTTGAAACAATACAAACGCTAATTAGCTAAAGGATTGAAGATGAAGGTCTTCAATCTTTTTTTGTTTCATTCTATAAAATCCATGTTATATCATCGCCATTTTTCTGAATTGTGCATAATTGTAGAAAAAATAAATAATTTTCAGATAATTTGATTGAAATTCCCACACTTATATGATATACTTGAGCTGACAATATGCGAGGTTTATTATGGCAAACTTATTAGAAAAGACACGTAAAATTACATCTATCTTGAAACGGACAGATGAACAGTTGCAGGCTGAGATGCCTTATAATGATATTGCCCAGCAATTGGCAGATATTATTCACTGTAATGCCTGTATCATTAATAGCAAGGGAACCCTTCTTGGTTATTTCATGCGTTACAAGACCAACAATGACCGGGTAGAAGCTTTCTTTCAAAATAAAAAATTACCAGAGGATTATGCCAAGGCAGCTAGTTTGGTCTACGATACAGAAGCTAATTTAGATGTGGACCATGATTTGAGTATCTTTCCGGTTGAAACCAAGTCTGAATTTCCTGATGGCTTGACCACCATTGCGCCCATTCATGTTTCTGGGATTCGTTTGGGATCTTTGATCATTTGGCGCAATGATAAACAGTTTGCGGATGATGATTTGATCTTGGTTGAGATTGCTAGTACCGTGGTAGGGATTCAAATGTTGAACTACCAACGCGAGGAGGACGAGAAGAATATTCGTCGTCGCACAGCGGTGAATATGGCAGTCAATACCTTGTCTTACTCTGAATTGCGTGCTGTATCTGCCATTCTTAGTGAATTGAAAGGCAATGAAGGTCAGTTGACCGCTTCTATCATCGCAGATCGTATTGGCATTACCCGCTCTGTGATTGTCAATGCACTTCGGAAATTGGAGTCAGCCGGCATTATTGAAAGTCGTTCACTCGGAATGAAGGGAACTTATCTCAAAGTGTTGATACCAGATATTTTTGAAGAAATTAAGAAAAGAGACTACTAATGGCTAAAGCATTAATTTCAATTGACTATACTGTCGATTTTGTGGCAGATGAAGGTAAGCTAACGGCAGGGGCTCCCGCCCAAGCCATTTCTGAGAGCATTGCTCAGGTGACCCAATTGGCCTTTGACCAAGGAGCCTATGTCTTTTTTGCCATTGATGCGCATGATGTAGACGATCCTTTTCATCCTGAAAGCAAGCTCTTCCCACCCCATAATATCATTGGGACTAGTGGACGTGATTTGTACGGCCCTTTAGCAGATTTTTATCGGGAGCACAAAGCGGATCCACGCGTCTTTTGGATGGACAAACGTCATTATTCTGCTTTTTCAGGGACGGATCTAGATATCCGCCTTCGGGAACGTCATGTGGATACCGTTATTTTGACGGGTGTCTTGACCGATATCTGTGTCCTCCATACAGCGGTCGATGCCTACAATTTGGGCTATCAGATTGAAGTGGTGGAGCCTGCAGTGGCGTCGCTCACTCCTGAAAATCACCAGTTTGCTTTGAATCACTTCAAGCATGTCTTAGGGGCAAGTTTGGTAGACGATACACTAGCAGTATTAGACCAAAAATAAGAAACCGATGTAAAAGAGATCATAGACACTTGTCTAGGTCTCTTTTTTGGGGCTTAGAAATTGTTTTCCTCACTTGAAAATGGTACTCTAATGAAAGAAAAAATGGGGAAGTTATGAGTAAAAAAGCTGTCGTGTTTTCAGCCAATCTGTCTTATATGGAAAAGTTGGAAACCGCTATGAAGTCACTGTGTGCCCATCAGGACCAGTTGAAAATTTATATTTTAAATGAAGATCTACCAACTGAGTGGTTTACTATCATGAATCAGCGCTTGCGCCAGTTGGATTCAGAAGTGCTCAATTGTCGGATGTCTCCCGAGCAATTCCAGTCCTTTTCGCTTCCAAGTGACCATATTCACTATGCAACCTATTTCTGTTACGCTATTTCAGAGATTGTGGAAGAAGAGCGAATCCTCTATCTGGATTGTGGTATGATCTTTACACAGGATTTATCGCCTTTATTTGAGGTCGATCTAAAAGGTTATGGACTGGGTGCAGTGGCAGATAAGCCGACGACGACAGATGGTTTTAATGCTGGAGTTTTGGTGATTGATAAGGCATGGTGGCAAGACCACCAAGTGACAGAGGCTCTTTTTTACCTCACTCGCGAGTACCATCAGCATGTCTACGGAGATCAAGGAATTTTGAATCTGTATTTCAAAGATGCATGGTATCCATTACCTTGGACCTATAATCTACAAGTAGGGTCTGATAAGGATCAATATCTCTATGGTGATTTGGACTGGTATGAGGCCTTCCAAGGGATCCCAGCAGTCGTTCACTAGACCTCTCATAATAAACCATGGACTAAGAACTTATTGATGAGAAAGGATCAGCATGTTCATTATTGCATCAGAGCAGACCAGAGAGCTGGATCGTTTGCGAAAATTGTTGGACAAACTTGGCCAGCCCTACCGTGTGTTTGTGACCAATCTGGAAACAGATATAGCTGAACAGACAGAGAGTCTGGCGACCTTTTTTACCCAAAAAGACCCGGCATCAAAAGTTGGGAACCCTTTATTTTTCAATGATTTAGAGGTTCCAGAATTATGGGAATGTTGGACGCTTGGGATCACAACCTATCTTTTTGATGGAGAGGAGCGTCGTGCCAATGTGGTTTTGCGAGAGGATATCTTGTCACGAACGGTTGAAAGAGTGGAGTGGTTTGGTCAGGGAGAGGAGATCGTATCCATTGATGTTTACAACCGCTATGGCTGGAGAAGCAAGCAAAGTCTCCTTACTGATGCTGGTCAACCTTATTTAGACATTTATTTGAACCGTCAGCAAGAAGAAGTCCTGCTTCATTATATTTCGCAAGGGACCTTTTTGCATCAACCCCCTAAAGGACGGGATCATCTGTATGCCAATAAAGAAGAGCTTCAAAAAGCTGTTCTGAAACAAGTCTTGCCGGAAGATGAAGCCATCCTTTTGATGGATCAGAGCTTGCTAGCTTTTGTGAAAGAGATACCAAAGGAGCGACTAGCCTACTGTGCTCGTGAAGCTCATGATCTAGATGAGATCAAAGAGCATGTTGGCCAGATTTTGTTGGTAGAAGATGGCATTTTGAGTGAGAAAAAAGACGGAATCACGGCTCTGTCGGGGCTAGTAGATGTGGACCAGGAGAAGTTTAAGCCAGAAGCCCTGGTCATGACAGCTTCTCAAGAGGTTGAAGGCTTATCTAGCCTGGTCCATCAATTCCCACAAGTGACCTTTCATATTGCAGCCTTAACGGCCATGGGTCTGAAATTAACAGATTTAGCGGCTCGACCAAATGTACGCCTCTATCCAGGGATTTCGCTGGGGAATTATGAGAGTTTATTAGCTAGATGTTCTATTTGTCTGGATTGCAACCAAGGTGAAGAAGTGATGAACAGTAGTATACGTGCTCTTGAAAATGGGCTAGTCTTGTTTGGTTTAAAGAGCACGGTGCACCAGGAAGCCTATAAAGAATTGAGCACGATTACCGATACAGTCGAAGAAATGAAACAGCAACTAGAAATATTGCTCCAGCATCCAGAGGCCTTCAAAGAAATGTTAAGAGAGCAAGTGCGGATCTTGGAACTGCCAGAAAAAGATGCTCTGAAAGAGATCTTTAAGCGATTAGAGGGAGGAACAGCATGACCATTTATACCTTTAATCTATTAGTGGGATTTGAACCCAATGGGGTCGATGTTGCACAAGCCTCTCGGGCAAAAATGCTCCGGAGTCTAGGAGTGGCAGCTAGGTTCATCTTTACCACTTGGCCCACTCCAGAAAAATTGGCCTATTACCTCTCTTTGGGGCATAGGGATGAGGAGTTGCTTTTTGCTCATTTAGGCTTTACAGATCAACAGACTACAGTCCCTCAAAAGACGGTGGGGGCCTTGCAAATGGAGTTTCAACTGACTCGTCTAGATGTGGTTGAAAAAACAGAAGAAGCTATTCGCTATCAATTTGCGGATAGAAACGCACTGACCTTTCATCTGGACCCCTATCATCCAGACTGTGTCCGCTATGTGGATTATCTTTTATCTGGAAATATGATCAAGCGAGAGTATTATGGAGCTTGTAAACTTGCTACAGAGTATTTTCAGTATGGTAGTGTTCTCAGACGGACCTATCACAATCAAGATGGAAGTATCGCCTTTGAAGAATTGAAGTTAGGTGGAAGCTGGCTCTATAAACTGGGGCCTGAGATTTTGACCAACCATACAGAAGTGATGAGGCGTTTTCTGTCGAAACTTTCGCTCAAAGAAGGGGATCTGATTCTGCTTGACCGGGCTTCGCGCATGGATTTTGCCCGCCCTTTGTTGGAGAAAGATAATCCTTCCAAGCTCGCCATGGTGTTTCATTCGGAGCATGAATTTGAAAATGGCCATCTCAACTATGAGTACTATTATGTGTTCAAGTATGCCAAACGCTTCGATTACTTCATCACGGCGACGGAACTTCAAAAAGAAGTCTTGGAGCAGACACTTGCCAAACAAGGATGCCAAGGAATTCCGATCTATAGTATTCCAGTAGGGCATCTAGAAGAATTGACGGAATCACAAGGAGATAGGCCTCCCTTTAGTGTGATTACAGCTTCCCGTTTGGATCCAAGAAAACGCATCGATTTGGCCATTCGAGTAGTGGCTCAAGCACAGAAACGACTCCCAGCCCTTCAGCTTGATATTTATGGGAAAGGTGGAGAAGCGGACAACTTGCGACACCTGATTCAGGAGCTTGAAGCGCAAGACTCTATTCATCTACGTGGTCATGCGGATCTTAAGCAGATTTATCCCTGCTACCAAGCCTACCTTACCACTTCTCAGTGGGAGACCTTTGGATTGACCTTGCTGGAGGCGGCTGGAGCAGGGTTAGCCTTGCTCGGCTTTGATGCTCGTTATGGCAATCCAACTTTTATAAAAGAGGGTGAAAATGGCTTTTTGGTACCTTATAGCGAGACAGTGCCCGAAGAACAATTGTTCAAAGAGTTGGCAGACAAGCTGGTCCAGCTCTTTGAAAGTGACCTTGCACCATTTCATCAGGCTTCTTATGACTTGGCTTCTTGCTACCTCGCATCTCATGTCCAGGAACTCTGGAAAGAAACTCTAATAGAGATGGGACAATTAGGCGAAAAAGCAATATAAAATGAAGAATCTGTAGCGACAAAAAAGTCCTACAGATTTTTTCTAAGGCAAGCAAATTGAGCTAAATTATGGTAAAATAGAGGGTATTGAAAAATCATCAATTCACGAAAGGAAGCAAGATGAAAATTACGCAAGAAGAGGTAACCCACGTTGCCAATCTTTCAAAATTGAAATTCTCTCCAGAAGAGACAGCTGAGTTTGCGACAACCTTATCGAAGATTGTGGATATGGTGGAATTGTTGGAAGAGGTGGACACAACCGGTGTGGCTCCAACAACGACCATGGCGGATCGCAAGACTGTATTGCGTCCGGATATTGCTGAAAAAGGCACTGACCGCGACCGTTTGTTTAAAAATGTACCTGAAAAAGACAATTACTACATCAAGGTACCAGCTATCCTAGAAGATGGAGGAGATGCCTAATGTCATTCAACCATAAAACCATTGAAGAGTTGCACGACCTCCTTGTCTCTAAGGAAATTTCAGCAACAGAATTGACTCAAGCGACACTTGACGATATCAAGGCGCGTGAAGAAGCAGTCAATGCCTTTGTGACGGTGGCTGAAGAAGTGGCCCTTGCACAAGCCAAGGCCATTGATGAAAAAGGAATCGATGCAGATAATCTTCTATCAGGGATTCCATTGGCAGTGAAAGATAACATCTCTACTGACGGCATCTTGACGACTGCAGCATCAAAAATGCTCTATAACTATGAGCCTATCTTTGATGCGACAGCGGTTGCTAACGCCAAAGCTAAAGGTATGATTGTTGTCGGAAAAACCAACATGGACGAGTTTGCCATGGGTGGATCTGGTGAGACTTCTTACTATGGACCAACCAAGAATGCTTGGGACCACAGCAAGGTGCCTGGTGGATCTTCAAGTGGTTCGGCAGCTTCTGTCGCTTCAGGACAAGTCCGTTTGTCTCTTGGTTCAGATACAGGTGGTTCTATCCGCCAGCCTGCTGCCTTCAATGGGATTGTTGGACTCAAGCCAACCTATGGAACAGTTTCTCGTTTCGGTCTCATTGCCTTTGGTAGCTCACTCGACCAAATTGGACCGTTTGCTCCAACCGTTAAGGAAAATGCGCAATTGCTTAATGTGATTGCCAGTGCAGATGACAAGGATTCGACTTCTGCACCTGTTCGTGTAGCAGACTTTACTTCTAAGATTGGTCAAGACATCAAGGGTATGAAGATTGCCCTTCCGAAAGAATACCTTGGGGAAGGAATTGACCCAGAAGTCAAAGAAACGATCCTTAATGCGGCTAACCACTTTGAAAAATTGGGAGCAACTGTCGAAGAAGTCAGTCTGCCTCATTCTAAATATGGGGTTGCTGTCTACTACATCATCGCTTCCTCTGAAGCCTCTTCAAACTTGCAACGTTTTGATGGGATTCGTTATGGTTTCCGTGCGGAAGATGCCAAGAATTTGGATGATATCTACGTGAACTCTCGTAGCCAAGGTTTTGGTGATGAAGTCAAACGTCGAATCATGCTGGGAACCTTCAGTTTGTCATCTGGTTACTACGATGCTTACTACAAGAAAGCTGGTCAAGTCCGGACACTTATTATCCAAGACTTCGAAAAAGTCTTTGCGGATTACGATCTCATCCTTGGTCCTACAGCTCCAAGCGTGGCCTTTGATTTGGATTCGCTTAACCATGATCCGGTTGCCATGTACTTGGCGGACTTGTTGACCATTCCAGTTAACTTAGCAGGTCTTCCAGGGATTTCGATTCCTGCAGGTTTTGCGCAAGGACTTCCAGTTGGTTTGCAGTTGATTGGTCCTAAGTATTCGGAAGAAACCATCTACCAAGCCGCAGCAGCCTTTGAAGCAACAACGGATTACCATAAGCAACAACCCCTTATTTTCGGAGGTGACAATTAATGAACTTTGAAACAGTCATCGGACTTGAAGTCCACGTTGAATTGAATACAAACTCAAAAATTTTCTCACCAACCTCTGCCCACTTTGGGAACGAGCAAAATGCCAATACTAATGTGATTGACTGGTCTTTCCCAGGGGTGCTTCCTGTCTTGAACAAGGGTGTTGTGGACGCTGGTATCAAGGCTGCTTTGGCGTTGAATATGGACATCCATCAGCACATGCACTTTGACCGTAAGAACTATTTTTACCCTGATAATCCAAAGGCCTACCAGATTTCGCAATTTGACGAACCAATCGGTTACAACGGTTGGATTGAAGTGCAATTGGAAGATGGCTCAACTAAGAAAATCGGGATTGAACGGGCCCACTTGGAAGAAGATGCTGGTAAGAACACCCACGGAACAGACGGTTTCTCTTATGTAGACCTCAACCGTCAAGGGGTCCCATTGATCGAGATTGTATCTGAAGCAGATATGCGTTCTCCGGAAGAAGCCTATGCTTATTTGACAGCTTTGAAAGAAGTCATCCAATACACTGGCATTTCTGACGTCAAGATGGAAGAAGGATCAATGCGGGTGGATGCCAACATTTCCCTTCGCCCATACGGCCAAGAGGAATTTGGTACCAAGACGGAGTTGAAAAACTTGAACTCTTTCTCAAACGTCCGTAAAGGTCTTGAATACGAAGTGGAGCGTCAAACAAAAATTTTGCGTTCAGGTGGGATTATTCGTCAAGAAACACGCCGTTATGATGAGGCCAACAAGAGCACGATTCTTATGCGGGTAAAAGAAGGGGCAGCGGATTACCGTTACTTCCCAGAACCAGACCTTCCCTTGTTTGAAATCTCAGATGAGTGGATCGAGGAAATGCGTACGGAGTTGCCAGAGTTTCCAAAAGATCGCCGTGCTCGCTACGTGGCAGAGCTTGGCTTGTCTGACTATGATGCCAACCAATTGACAGCGACGAAAGTCACGTCTGACTTCTTTGAAGCAGCCGTAGCCCTTGGCGGAGATGCTAAACAAGTCTCTAACTGGCTCCAAGGGGAAGTGGCACAATTCTTGAATGCAGAAGGCAAGACCCTTGAAGATATCCAATTGACACCAGAAAACTTGGTGGAAATGATTGCCATCATCGAAGATGGAACCATTTCTTCTAAGATTGCCAAGAAAGTCTTCGTTCACTTGGCAAAAAACGGTGGCGGTGCGCGTGAATACGTCGAAAAAGCCGGATTGGTACAGATTTCAGATCCAGAAGTCTTGATTCCAATCATCCACCAAGTCTTTGCAGACAATGAAGCAGCCGTAGCCGACTTCAAGTCAGGTAAACGGAATGCTGACAAGGCCTTCACAGGCTTCCTTATGAAAGCAACCAAAGGCCAAGCCAACCCACAAGTAGCCCTCAAGTTACTTGCTCAAGAATTGGCGAAGTTGAAAGAAGAGTAATAGAGAAAAAACCAGCTGAGAGGTTGGTTTTTACTATCTATAAAATTGTGTTAGAATAGGAAAGACGATTACATGTCAACAGGTATTAGGAGGAATTACATGAATAAATTTTTAAGAGTTTTATTTATCCTAGTCATTATCGCTATGTCTGGAGCGATTATCTTCCAACTATTCTTTCCATCCTATATGGGAAGTCATTCGGGATACGGTATTTCTGTCGGTTGGCAGCGGGAGATTGGGATTTGGAATGTGGCAGTTCTTGTGATTCTCATTGCTGTCAATCTGAAATATGATTGGTTTTATCTTCGTACGGTTTTATTGGCCTTGATTATCGGTGGGCTTGGGATTGGGACCAATCATCTCTTCAATTATTTTCACTATCATCTGCCAGTCAATGGGATTGGTGCGCTTGAAAATTATCTCCTTGTCCTTGGTTGGATTGTGGGCTGGAGAATAGAGAATTCACGAATCAAGAAGAAGTAAGAAGGAGCAGTCGAAGGGCGGCTCTTTTTTATCTTCAGTTTCTTCTTGACAAAGTTTGTGAAAAGGCTTACAATAGATTTGTTGAGTTTCCTGAAAAGGAAAATGCAAATCATGGAAATATAAAGGAGATCATCATATGGCTACTATGAAAGCAGCTCGCTGGCATGCAGCAAAAGACGTTCGTATCGAAGAAGTGGAAGTACCTGAAGTACAACCACATCAAGTAAAAGTGGCAGTTAAGTTCACAGGGATCTGTGGGACGGACTTGCATGAATATTTGGATGGACCGATCTTCATCCCAACTGAAGAACATGTGTATTCTGGTCAAAAAGCACCGGTTACTTTGGGACATGAATTCTCTGGTGAAATTGTAGAAGTCGGAAGTGATGTGACTCGTGTCAAAGTTGGGGATCGTGTCACTATCGAACCAATTCTTGCAGAGCACAATTTGATTGGTGATTATAACCTTGATCCAAACTTGAACTTTGTCGGCCTTGCTGCAGATGGTGGTTTTGCCAAATATTGTGTCCTTGACGGTGATCTTGTCCATGTGATTCCAGATAGCTTGAGCTATGAACAAGCTGCGCTTACAGAACCTGCAGCTGTGGCTGTTTATGCCGTTCGTCAATCTGCATTGAAAACTGGGGATACAGCCGTTATCTTTGGCTTGGGTCCAATCGGTCTTTTGATTGTTGAAGCCCTTCGTGCAGCAGGAGCATCAAAAATCTATGCGGTTGAATTATCTCCTGAACGCCAAGCGAAAGCGGAAGAATTGGGAGCAATCGTTGTTCGCCCAGAAGAAGGAGAAACAATCGTCGAAGCCATCCATCGTTTAACAGGTGGTGGAGCAGATGTTTCTTATGAAGTTACTGGAGTTCCAGTTGTTTTAGGTCAAGCCCTTGCAGCGGTTCATAAAGCTGGGGAATGTATGGTCGTATCTATCTGGGAACGTGAAGCTAGCATCAATCCAAATGAATTCGCTATCCAAGAAAAATCTCTCAAAGGAATTATTGCCTACCGTCATATCTTCCCTAAAGTGTTGGAATTGATGGAACAAGGCTACTTCTCTGCTGAAAAATTGGTTACCAAGAAAATTAAATTGGAAAATATCGTTGAAGAAGGATTTGTTGAATTAACACAAGATAAATCTCAAATCAAGATCTTGGTTCAACCTGAATAAGCGAATAAATTTATATGAAATATATGAGGCTGAAACGTTTCGTTTCGGCCTTTTATGATACAATAAAAGTAAGGAACAGATTTGGGAGGGGACTATGTCAAAGACGATGAAAGGAACACTCATGACCTTGATTGCTGGGATCGCTTGGGGACTATCAGGAGTTAGCGGGCAATATTTAATGGTTCATGGATTTTCGGCTATTGAGTTAACAAATCTCCGTTTGCTTTTTTCTGGAATTGTCCTTATTCTTCTTTCCTACGTTGCAGATAAGGAGAAGTTTTTGGCCTTTGTCAAAGATAAATCTTCCTACCTCCCCCTCCTTGTTTTTGCCTTTTTAGGATTGTTATTGACTCAGCTGACCTATTTAGAGGCGATTGCTGAAACCAATGCTGGGACTGCTACGGTGTTACAGTATCTCTGTCCGGTTGGAATTTTAGCCTATACCTGTGTCAAGGATAGGGTAGCCCCTACACTGGCAGAAGTGGTTTCGATGCTTCTAGCGATTGGTGGCACATTTTTAATAGCAACACACGGTCAAGTTAACCATCTGGCTATCAATCCGAAAGGTTTGGTTTGGGGAGTGGTGTCAGCCTTTGCCTATTCCCTCTATATCATTCTACCTCTGAACTTGATTCAAAAATGGGGAAGCATGCTGGTGATTGGAGTTGGGATGACTATTCCAGGAATCCTAATGCTCCCTTTTAGTGGTCTTCTCTCTTCTTCTGGAAACTACAGACTCGATACCTGGATGGCCCTTTTTGGCTTGGTGGTGATTGGGACGATTTTTGCCTATACAGCCTTTCTGAAAGGAACCTCTTTGGTAGGAGCCGTTAAAGGAAGCTTGCTGGCGTCCTTTGAGCCTGTTTCGGCAGTTTTCTTTGCCTTTGTCATTATGAAGGAGCATTTTTTTATGGTTGATGTGATTGGGATGGTCATGATCCTCCTTGCAGTTCTCTTGATTTCCCTCAAGGATTTCATGATTCAAAAAGAAAAAGGCATCTTGTAAAATCAAGACCTATCATATTTTAGTTAAAAGGTTGAGACGAAGGTCTTGGCCTTTTTATGATAGGGAAGAGTTATCACTATATAGCGTATACATAGATAGAAAAAGATGTTAAAATAGAACAAAACTTTTTTAAGGAGATAAGGATGAAAAAGATTTTTAAATGGACCCTATTTGCTGTGGCGACATTGAGTCTAGTAGCTTGTGGCACCACTGCTCAAAAGACAAATTCGCAGCAATCAAAGACGGAAAAAGCGGCGAAAAATTCAGCATCTGACGGTCAAGTAGAGCTGAGCCTAAAAGGAGGGCAATACATCAAACCGCCTGTCCTCAATGACTCAGAAGACGGCACTTATTTGGCCCTTCAATTAGAATTTAAGAATGTTGCTAAAGAATCTATTAACGTGTCAGATTCAGATATCACCATTTACGATGCGGAGAACAACAAGGTCAAATTGCAGTCAGGAATTTATGACCAAACGGAAGCCTTCCAATTGCTCAAGAGTGATCAGTTGGCCCAGGATAAAAAATTAACCGGCTATATTGTCTTCCCAGTCGAAAAAGGCAAAAAATACGAAGTGCAGTATGAACGAAAAACCTATAGCTCTGATAAAAAAGCGAAGCCTCTAAAATTTGTGGTGGATTCTTCTCAGTATGAGGACAAGGTGGAAGCTTCTACCCTTCTAGCTGATGAATACATCAATCAAGTTTACTTCAGTGGTCAACGAAAGGTCAAAAAGGATGATGATTTTGTTTTGGGAACTGATTTGAAAAAGGAAGCCAGTGATTTCCGTGCGAAATTTGCAGCTGATTTTACTCGTAAACTACACGATTACCAATTCCCAGAAGAAGAAGTGACCCAGTTTATCGATGCTTATGAAAAGGAAAATGCAAAGCGCGCTAAATTAACCTATAAGGTTAAACAATATCTCCCGGACAAGGTGGTCATTAGTCTAAATCCTGAGACTGTCAGCATGGAAAAGACGATTTTAAACCACATGCAGACCTTCTATCAAGAACATCGTAAAGATTATTCGAGTATCATTGAGGCCAATCAGGCTCAAAACAAAGCCTATAGAGAGGAAATGATGGCTTCTCTAGCAGATCGTCCCTTGACGACGCCGGATCGGTACGACTACCAGTTGACCTTTGTTAAGAAAGATGGCAAATGGGAAGTAGAAAAAGCCTACAATAGTGAAAGCTTTATGGAAAAATTTGAAGGAAATCTTTCTTAAGATTAAAAGAGATACTCCTAGGATATGGATCTAGGAGTTTTTTGATATAGTTTTAAGCTATACCAAAACCCAAGAAACAGAAATTGGACGACTACTCTTATTAGTGATAGAATAGTTTTAAGTTTGAAAGGAGATGACGATTTGTGTCTTTTTCTTATGAAGAGTTAGCAGAGATTCGCCACTATATCCACCAACACCCTGAATTGTCTGGTCAAGAATACCAGACAACCGCCTTTCTAAGGGAACGTATGGAAGAGTTGGGGATTCGTATTTTAGATAGTGGGTTAAAAACTGGTCTGATTGCAGAAATTGGGTCCGGCCAACCAGTGGTGGCGCTACGTGCAGATATCGACGCCCTTCCGATTTTGGAACAAACGAATCTTCCCTACCAAAGTCAAAATCCGGGTGTCATGCATGCTTGTGGTCACGATTTTCATCAAACCAGTCTTCTAGGAGCAGCAGCTCTTCTCAAGGAAAAAGAAGACCAGCTAGAAGGAACAATACGCTTGATCTTTCAACCGGCTGAAGAAATATCAGAAGGTGCTTCTGACGTTTTAGCAACAGGACTGTTGGAGGATGTTCAAGGAATTATTGGTTTTCATAATATGCCTCAGCTAAAAGCAGGTCAACTTGCTTTGAATGCTGGAGCTATGATGGCAGGGGTAGAGAAATTTAAGGTCACTGTAACAGGGGTTAGTAGCCATGCTGCGAGACCAGACTTGGGAGTTGATACGGTAACAGCCGTTACAACCATGGTTCAGAATGTACAATTATTAATTTCACGGACCGTTTCTCCTTTTGAAACAGCTGTTTTATCGATTACGCATCTAGATGTGGGTTCAACCTGGAATGTACTCCCAAAATCAGGCTATTTTGAAGGAACGATTCGCTCCTTTAATCCGAGTGTGCAAAGAGAGTTGAAGGAACATTTCATTTCGATCATTCGTCATATAGCAAAAAGCTTGGAAGTGGATGTAGCTTTTGAGTGGGGAGTGACCCCGCCTGTTACCTTTAATGATGAGGAATTGACCAAAGTCGTTTGGGAAGCTTCACAAGACTTGGCTGAGGTGCTTCCAGCAAATCCATCTACAGCTGGAGAAGACTTCGCCTTTTACCAAGAACGAATTCCTGGAGTCTTTGCCTTTATCGGTTCAAATGGAGATCCGGATGCGCCAGACCTCCATCATGATCACATGACCATCGATGATGCAGCTTTTCAGGTATCGGTTCCCTATTATGTTGAAAATGCGCAAGCCTTATTGCGGTATTTTAAAGAAAAATAAGTGTGATAAAGAAAAACTATCACCTCCATAAAAAATATATATTAGGCAAGTGAATGCTTTTTTGATAAAATAAAAAAATACTTTTAAAATGGCGTTTTATGTGCCTGAAACCAAAAAGGAGATCCTATGAATCTAAAAAAAATGATTAAGTATTCTGCTTTAGGATTAGTTGCAGTCTTTGCAACCAGTGCTTTAGTAGCATGCTCATCTGGTAAATCAGCCAGTGGGAAGAAAACCATTGAAGTGGGGACGGTTGGAACAACCAAACCCTTCTCTTATGAAGAAAAAGACGGCAAGCTAACTGGTTATGAAATCGAAGTATTGCGTGAAATCTTTAAAGGTTCAGACAAATACGAAGTGAACTTTAACAAGACAGAGTGGTCTTCAGTCTTTGCTGGATTAGATAGTGACCGTTTCCAAATCGGTGCCAACAACATCAGCTACTCAAAAGAGCGGGAAGAAAAATACCTCTATCCAAATCCATATGCTCGTAATCCACTAGTATTGGTCGTACCAAAAGATTCTTCTATTAAATCTTTGGATGACATTGGTGGCAAGAAAACAGAAGTTGTTCAAGGAACATCTACTGCTAAACAATTAGAAGATTACAATAAAAAACATTCAGATAATCCAACCGACTTGCAATACACAGATGGAACCATTCAAACCATCATGGCCAATCTAGCGGATGGTCGTACCGATTACAAGATCTTCGAACGGATTTCTGTAGATACCATCATTCGTGATCAAGGCTATGACAACTTGAAGGTTATCGAGCTTCCAAGCGACCAACAACCTTATGTTTATCCAATTATTGCAAAAGAGGATAAAGACCTTCAAAAATTTGTCAACAAACGCATCAAGGAACTCTATGACAATGGAACCCTTGAAAAATTGTCTAAAAAATACTTCGGTGGTTCTTACCTACCAGAAGCAAAAGATATTAAAGAATAATATTTATTTAAAGGAGATTTTAAAATGAAATTGAAAAAAATTCTTGGTTTAACAGCTCTTGCAGCTGTCGCAACAGTTGCTCTTGCAGCATGTGGTTCTTCAAAATCATCTAGCAAAGATGGTGAAACAACAGTTAAAGTGGGTGTCATGACTTTGAGCGACACTGAAAAAGCTCGTTGGGATGCAGTCGAAGAAAACCTCAAAGGAAAAGGCATCAAATTGGAATTCACCCAATTTACAGATTACTCGCAACCAAACGTGGCTGTAAAAGATGGTAGCGTAGATATCAATGCTTTCCAACACCACAACTTCTTGGATAACTGGAATTCTAAAAATGATGATGCGCTTGTCTCTGTAGCGGATACTTACATTGCTCCAATCCGTCTCTACTCTGGTACAGAAAACGGTAAAAATAAATACACTTCTATCAAAGAAATTCCAAAAGGTGGAACCATTGCCGTACCAAATGACCCAACAAATGAAAGCCGCGCCTTGTATGTCTTGCAATCAGCAGGTTTGATTAAATTGGATACCAAAGATGGACAATTGGCAAACGTATCAAACATCAAAGAAAATTCAAAAGATTTGAAGATTTCTGAATTGGATGCTTCTCAAACGCCTTCTGCTCTTCCTTCAGTAGATGCTGCTGTCATCAACAATACCTTCGTTCGTGAAGCAGGGGTTGACTTCAAAAAAGCGATCTATGTTGAAAAGAAAGACAACAACTCAAAACAATGGTACAACTTGATTGCTGCTAAGAAAGATTGGGAAAAATCTGACAAAGCAAAAGCAATCAAAGAAATCATCGATGCCTATCATAAAGACAATGTGAAAAAAGCGATCGAAGAATCTTCAGAAGGAATGGACCAACCAGTCTTCTAAGAAACGGTCTCTAGTGTATGAATGAGGTGGGGAAGAAATTCTCTACCTCTTATCTCGTATTAGGAGGAATGCATGCCTTTTGCTACAGAAGCGGAACAAATCCGTAAATTTGAAAATGATGAGGTTGCGCAACACTATTTTGAAGTCTTGCGGACCTTAATTTCAAAAAAATCCATTTTTGCTCAACAGGTTGGCCTCAAGGAAGTGGCCAATTATTTGGGAGAAATTTTTACAGCTGCAGGAGCTAAAGTGGAAGTAGATGATAGCTACACAGCTCCCTTTGTCATTGCTAAATTTTTCTCCCCAAATCCAGACGCAAAAACCATCATCTTTTATAACCACTATGATACAGTACCAGCGGATGGAGACCAACCTTGGACGGGAGATCCTTTTACCTTATCGGTTCATTACGGGACCATGTACGGTCGAGGGGTTGATGATGATAAAGGTCACATTACGGCCCGCCTCACAGCTTTGCGAAAATACATTCGTGAAAGTGGCGATTTGCCAGTCAATATCACCTTTATCATCGAAGGGGCAGAGGAGTCTGCATCGACTGACTTGGATAAATACTTAGCTAAACATAAGAAACACTTGCGAGGGGCAGATCTTCTAGTCTGGGAACAAGGAACCCGAAACAATCAAGGACAACTGGAAATCTCCGGTGGTAGTAAGGGAATTGTGACCTTTGATATGTTGGTGAAGAGTGCAGAAGTGGATATCCATTCCAGCCATGGTGGTGTCGTAGACTCTGCTTCCTGGTATTTGTTAAATGCTATTGCAAGCTTACGTGACAAAGAAGGCCGAATCTTGGTGGATGGGATTTACGATCAGATTCAAGAACCCAATGAACGCGAGCTCGCTTTGATTGAACAATATGCCAACAAGGGGCCAGAAGATGTAGCGGCAACCTATGGTCTAACCCTCCCAATTTTGAAGGAAGATCGCAAGGAATTTCTGCGCCGTTTCTATTTTGAACCAGCTTTGAATATTGAAGGTTTTGGCTCTGGTTACCAAGGCCAAGGTGTCAAGACCATTCTTCCAGCAGAGGCGCGTGCTAAGATGGAGGTGCGCTTGGTTCCAGGACTAGATCCCAAAGATGTCTTAGAAAAGATCAAGCAGCAATTGAAGAAAAATGGCTATGATCAGGTCGAATTGGTCTACACTCTCGGTGAAATGAGTTACCGCAGTGATATGAGTGCCCCATCGATTTTAAATGTGATTCGGCTGGCCAAAGATTTCTATAGAGAAGGGGTCTCTGTTCTTCCTACAACAGCGGGAACAGGACCAATGCATACGGTATTTGAGGCTTTGCAGGTGCCGATGGCAGCCTTTGGAATTGGCAATGCCAATAGCCGTGATCATGGGGGCGACGAAAATGTGAAAATCGCCGATTATTACACCCATATTGAATTAATAAAGGAGTTAATAGCAAGTTATGAGTAAAGCAATGATTCAGCTGGACCACATCGATGTGACCTTCCAGCAAAAGAAACGTCAGATCCAAGCCGTCAAAGATGTGACCATTCATATTAATGAAGGCGATATTTATGGGATTGTAGGGTATTCTGGAGCCGGGAAATCGACCTTGGTTCGGGTGATCAATCTCTTGCAAGTGCCTAGCGCCGGAACCATCACTGTGGATGGAGATGTGATTTATCAAGATCAGGTAACTTTGAAACCAGCTGCCCTAAGAGAGAAGCGTCGGGATATCGGGATGATCTTCCAACACTTCAACTTGATGGCTCAAATGACTGTCGCAGAAAATGTTGCCTTCGCTCTTAAACATTCTAAATTGAATAAAGAACAAAAGAATGAGAAAGTGGCGAAATTGTTGGAACTAGTCGGTTTAGCTGACCGTGCAGAAAATTACCCAGCCCAATTGTCTGGTGGTCAAAAGCAACGGGTAGCGATTGCGCGTGCCCTTGCAAACGATCCAAAGATTTTGATCTCAGATGAGTCAACTTCAGCCCTGGATCCAAAGACGACCAAACAAATTCTAGCGTTGTTGCAAGAGTTAAATAAAAAACTTGGCTTAACCATTGTCTTGATCACCCATGAGATGCAAATTGTCAAAGATATAGCAAACCGAGTAGCTGTCATGCAAAATGGTGAACTGATTGAAGAAGGGTCTGTTTTAGATATCTTCTCAAATCCGAAAAATGCCTTGACGCAAGACTTCATCACCGTTGCAACAGGAATCGATGAAGCCATGGTGAAAATCAATCAACAAGCGATTGTGAAGAACTTGCCTGATGATTCGATTTTAGCGCATCTCAAGTATGCAGGTTCTGTGACAGATACAGCCATCATCAATGATATTTACAAGCAGTACCAAGTATCTGCCAACATTTTATTTGGGAACATCGAGATCCTTGATCACACTCCTGTCGGAGAATTGGTGGTTATCTTATCAGGTGAAACTCAAAATCTGGAAACAGCTAAATCTGAGTTAGAAAATGTAGGTGTTTCCGTGACTATTGTGAAAGATGGGAGAAAAGCATGATCCAGTTAATTCAAACGTATTTACCAAATGTTTATAAATTAGGGTGGTCTGGCCAGTATGGATGGGGAACCGCTATTTACTTGACTCTTTACATGACCGTTATTTCCTTCATTATTGGTGGATTTTTAGGTTTGGTGACAGGGCTTTTATTAGTCTTGACCCGTCCGGGTGGCGTCATCGAAAATAAAATCGTTTTCCAAATTTTGGACAAGATTACTTCTTTGTTCCGCGCCATTCCCTTCATTATCTTGTTGGCCTTTATTAATCCATTGACCTACTTGCTCTTGAAAAATACCATCGGACCTACAGCAGCCCTTGTTCCATTGTCCCTAGCTGTCTTTCCATTCTTTGCCCGCCAAGTTCAAGTGGTCTTGTCCGAATTGGATGGAGGCGTGATTGAAGCGGCCCAAGCCAGTGGGGCAACCTTCTGGGATATCGTCGGAGTTTATCTTCGTGAGGGTCTTCCAGATTTGATCCGTGTAACAACCGTGACCATCATTTCCTTGATCGGAGAAACCGCCATGGCAGGTGCCGTTGGTGCAGGAGGACTAGGAACCTTAGCCATCAACTACGGGAAAAACATGTTTAACAATGATGTCATCTTTGTAGCGACCTTGTTGATTCTCATTCTGATCGTTCTGGTCCAATTTATGGGCGATTTCCTATCCAAGAAAATTAGCCACCGGTAATGATGGGATAGATGCATGAAAATAATACAGAAACATCAGTTTAAGCAGGTTGCGGCCTTTGCAGGCTTGTATTTTCTTGCTATTGGCTTAGGCGTCCTGCTTGGAAGTCTGGTTGATCATCGAGGCAACATGTTTTATGCTCCAGCCTTCTCTGCTCTAGTTGGTGGAGCCATCTATCGAGTCTATGTTGAAAAAATTCAACGAACAGGAGCCATTCTAGTCGTAGCTCTTGTGATTGGTGCTTTTTTCCTTTTCACTCGTCATGGGGCCGGAGCTTTTCTTCCTGCTCTTGTTGGAGGCCTCTTGGCTGAATTGGTCGCAGCCCGTGGCCACTATCAGTCGAAGCTAGGCAATGCGCTTTCCTTCCTCCTCTTTTCCTTTACGACGACAGGGCCCATTCTTATGATGTGGATCCAACCGGCTAGTTACCGTGCTTCTTTACTAGCCCGTGGGAAGTCGATGGATTATATTGAACGCGTTATGGTACCGTCGAATATGGGAACGGTGAGCTGGTTTATACTGACCCTTCTTCTTGGAGCTCTACTAGGTTATCTTCTTGGACAATTGGTCTATCAAAAGCTAGATAGAAAATGATATGATGGAGAAGAAATATGCACAATAATTTACTAGTCCTTCAGTCAGACTTTGGTCTGGTAGATGGGGCTGTCTCTGCTATGATCGGGGTTGCCTTAGAGGAATCACCAACCCTCAAGATACACCACTTGACCCATGACATTACACCTTATAATATCTTTGAGGGAAGTTACCGCCTCTTTCAGACAGTGGATTACTGGCCTGAGGGGACAACCTTTGTTTCGGTCGTCGATCCGGGTGTCGGCTCTAAACGAAAGAGCGTCGTAGCCAAAACGGCCAAAAATCAATACATTGTCACACCAGATAATGGGACCCTCTCTTTCATCAAGAAACATGTAGGGATTGTTGCCATTCGTGAGATTTCAGAGGTGAAGAACCGCCGGGCCAATACAGAGTTTTCTTATACCTTCCATGGGCGCGATGTCTATGCCTATACAGGAGCTAAGTTGGCCAGTGGCCATATCAGCTTTGAGGAAGTAGGTCCAGAACTCAGTGTTGAACACATTGTAGAAATTCCAGTGGTGGAGACCATCATTGAAGAGAACTTAGTTAAAGGAGCAGTCGATATTCTAGATGTGCGCTTTGGTTCTCTGTGGACTTCGATTACTCGGGAAGAGTTTAATCATTTGGAACCCGAATTTGGGGAACGCTTTGAAGTGACCATCTATAACAATGACATGCTGGTTTACCAAAACCAAGTGACCTATGGCAAGTCTTTCGCTGATGTGCGTATTGGACAGCCAATCCTTTATATCAATTCCCTCTACCGTGTTGGTCTTGCCATCAACCAGGGATCCTTTGCCAAGGCCTATAATGTAGGAGTTGGGGCTTCTTGGCATATCGAAATTAGAAAAATGGAAAATTAATAGGAGATAAAATATGAAACAAAAACAAGCTTTTTCAATTAAGGATGTTGTAGCCATTGGGGTTGGAGCAGCCCTCTTTGTCGTAATTGCGATGATTCCAATTCCGGCACCTGCACCGAATACGAGTATTCAGTTGCAATATGCCCTTCAGGCCCTCTTCAGTGTAGTTTTTGGACCAATTGTTGGTTTCTTAATGGGCTTAATTGGTCATGCCATTAAGGATGCTATGTCAGGTGGTCTATGGTGGACTTGGATCATTTCAAGTGGTTTGTTTGGACTCTTTGTTGGTTTCTTCCGCAAACAAATTGGTGAACTCAAAGGAGAAGTGACCAAGAAAGAATTGATCGTCTTTAACGTTGTGCAAGTCATTGCCAACTTGCTTATTTGGGGATTGATTGCTCCGATTGGGGATGTGATGATCTACAAAGAAAGTGCCAACAAGGTCTTCCTTCAGGGTGTTGTAGCAGGTTCTGTCAATGCTTTAGTTGTAGCTATTGCAGGTTCTCTTCTCTTGATTGCCTATGCTCGTACCCAAACAAAAGACGGAAGTTTGTCTAAAGACTAATTATAAATAAGAAGAGAAAGCCTGGGAAATCAGGCTTTTTTTGTTTATCAAAAATATTTTTTACAAAATGGAATATATATATTGCAAAATAGAAAATATAGTGTATAATAGAGCTATAAAAACAAGAAAGGAAAAGCATGTGGCGAAAAATCTCAAATTAAAAATGGCCCGGGTCGAACATGATATGACCCAGGGGGATCTTGCAGATGCCATCGGGGTGACACGTCAGACCATTGGCCTGATCGAGGCAGGGAAGTACAATCCGACCCTCAGCCTCTGCCTAGCAATTTGTAAGACCTTGGATAAGACGCTGGATCAACTGTTCTGGGAATAACAGTTTTAACAATAGAAAGAGGAAATAAATGAAACAAAAGAAAGAACCAATTGTAAAAGATGAGCGGACCATGTTGCTTGATGGAAAAATTGCAGGGGAACTTGTTCTAGGAATGACCTGCTTTATTGCAGTCTCTGCCTTTGTGAAAGCTAGTATCCTGGACTTGGACCTAATAGCCTATATTCCAGAGCTCATTCTCTTGATTGTCATGGGAGCTTATGCCTTTGTGAGAAGGATCAGTTCAGGGATTGATGTTCGAGATATGTTAGAAAAAGATAGCTGGTTGAGCCGCCTTGGGTCAGGTCTAGTCTTTGCTGTGCTGTTGATAGCCATGGATGTGATTGGAAAGCGAGAGGCAGCGAGCTTTATCTTGAGTCCCAAGTATCTGGTCAAAATTTTATTAGAAATCGTCGTCTTTGCCATCTTGACTTATCTGCTTGAAAAACCACTTGCTCTTATCAATCGGAAAAAACAAGAGAAGATAGAGGCAGAGTTAGAGGATGAAGAATAAGGAGAAAGCAATGAGATTACAATTGCTGAACAAACAAATCATAGATGAACGAGAAGAAGGCTTAGCTAATAAGGCTGGTGCGGAGACGGCTGGTTTTCTGATCCTTGCCTTAACTGTTTTTAGTGTAGGATCCATTTTTACATCTAAGGTGGCGTTAACTCCAATCATGGTGGTAGCCTTACTCATCGTCTAAGGATTGTATTATTCGGTGCGTTGTCAACGATTAGGTGTGAGATTTATCAGTTATAGCTATCTAAATGTGATGGGAATTGTAGCAGTAACCCTTGTTCTTTCCTTGTTCATCTGGGCTCAGAATTTTCAATTAAACCAGGCTGTCTATCAGTCAAATCCCTTCCATTCAAAATTCTTGCTGGTGCTTCCGATCACATTTCTCCTGAATCTTCCGATTGTATGGGGGATGAATTTCCTTGTGATGCTCCTAGCCAAAGTAGAGAAAAAACGCTATGAAGTCTATCTAGATCAGTTGGAAAAGGAAGAGTAGTTAGTTGGAACCTTATTTTCATCGTAAAAAAGTCTGGAACCCCAGGCTTTTATTTTTCAGTCAAATAAATTGCATTCGTTTTCTGTGGAGAGTATACTGGTATAGTTGAATGAAAAATTCTGATAATTTAATCTTAGAAAAGAGAATCTTATGGCAAAACCTATTCGCGTATTACTCTATTACCTCTATACCCCCATTGAAAACGCAGAACAATTTGCGGCTGACCACTTGGCTTTCTGTAAATCAATCGGTCTTAAAGGGCGTATCCTAGTCGCTGACGAAGGAATCAACGGAACCGTATCTGGTGACTACGAAACGACGCAAAAATACATGGATTACGTTCACAGCCTTCCAGGTATGGAAGACCTCTGGTTCAAGATGGATGAGGAAGAAGAACAAGCCTTTAAGAAGATGTTCGTCCGCTATAAGAAAGAGATCGTCCACCTTGGATTAGAGGATGATAACTTCGATAACGATATCAATCCTCTTGAAACAACAGGTGCTTACTTGTCGCCAAAAGAATTTAAAGAAGCCCTTCTAGACGAGGATACAGTTGTCCTTGATACTCGTAACGACTACGAGTACGACCTTGGACATTTCCGTGGAGCTATCCGCCCAGACATCCGCAATTTCCGCGAGTTGCCACAATGGGTTCGTGACAACAAGGAAAAATTCATGGACAAGCGTGTCGTAGTTTACTGTACAGGTGGAGTCCGTTGTGAGAAATTCTCTGGTTGGATGGTGCGTGAAGGTTACAAAGATGTCGGTCAATTACACGGCGGTATCGCAACTTACGGGAAAGACCCAGAAGTTCAAGGAGAACTTTGGGATGGGAAAATGTACGTCTTTGACGAACGGATTGCAGTCGATGTCAACCATGTCGATCCAAGCGTTGTCGGAAAAGACTGGTTTGATGGAACACCATGTGAACGCTATGTCAACTGTGGAAATCCTTTCTGTAACCGTCGGATTTTGACTTCAGAAGAAAACGAAGACAAGTACCTCCGTGGCTGCTCCCATGAGTGCCGTGTTCATCCACGTAATCGCTATGTAGAAGAACACGACTTGTCACAAGCAGAAGTTGCTGGGCGTTTGGCCCTTATCGGTGAGACGCTTGATGGAGCACCTGCATAATAGAAACAAACAGTCTGAAAGCTCAGGCTGTTTTTATATGGAAATTGATTGAAAATTGTGCTATACTTTAGGTAAGCGATTTCACAAAGGAGAAAACAAATGAGTATCGTGTTTTCAATCAAAAATAAAAAGAGCTTATTTGGCTATCAGAAAGTACTCGCAGCACAGGAAGTTCTTAAATTGGTGGAAGGGTTGACAACCTACAACTATGATCCTGCTACTCTTCATCGTCCCTTAAATGATTTTGAAAGCTTGAACTGTATCGTGTACAGAAAAAGTGGTCTTCCTCTGCAGTTACGCTATTTTGATGAGGAAGAGTCTTATCAGATTCAGGTGCCCTCTTTTGCGATAGAAGAAGATTGGCAGTTGGCCCTTCGATGGCTAAGTCGTTTAGCAGAAGTGTTGGGAACGGAGATTGTGGCTAGCGACGGCGTGAGCTATACTCCAGATTCTATTTTCCATTTTGATTATGAAGTCGTTATCCTAGAAACGCTGGGGAATTTGACCAAGGAAAAAGATCTAAAAGAGTTTGAAGTACAAGGCTTCGCTCATCCGGTCTATTTGGATCGGGATACAGTGCAGGAAGTCTTGAACCATGTCCACCCCCTAGAAGCCTACTCCGCCTTTATCAAGAAGATTCAATATAGTGCAGCTTATTTCAGTCAAGTCCGTTTTTACCAACAGGAGGAGACGGGAGCCTTCTTAGCCAGCTATAGCTTGACAGAAGATACGGATACGGTCTTGCCAAGCGTGCCACATGTTCCTGCAGAATATGTAGAAATCGTGGGCTTAGCGGGTATCATTGATTGGCGGGTGCTATTGGTAGCGATCGAGGGGGATCCTGACAAGCCGGGAAATTACCATCCAATTGGTTCTCTTGCTCTGAAGGACTTACTGGAGGCCTTAGAGCCAGATGAATACCAGCTGCTAGATGCTAGTCAAATTGAAATCAAAAAATTGTCCAAAGAACGCTTGTTAGAATTAGCGCAGTTGGAAAACAAGTAACAATATCGTAGGGAACTGTCCTTCCGACGTTTGATCCGAAAAATCTAACGTCTGGGAGCAGTTCTTTTTTATACTCTTACCTTTGATCAAAAACCAATGACTAGGCTAATTGTGGTATAATAGGGACCTAGAAGTAGAATGAAAGAGGTGCACGAAATGCTGTTAGAAGAATTTGATGCCAATCGACAGGCGATTATCAACCCACAAGATCTACATGGTCCCATTGAAGGATTTCCCAAAGTAGTCATCTCTTGCTTTTCAAGAGTAACTTTTGCGCGCCTCCTTGAGAATTACGATCATGAGATCATTACAAGAACCTCCATGGCTAATTTTGAAGTCTTGGTCTATGGGATCACTATTGGAGACCAACAGATTGCCGCCTTTAATGCGCCCGTTGGGGCAGCTTCCTGTGTGGGGATTATTGAAGATTTGATTCAATTTGGGATGGAAAAACTGGTGCTCTTTGGGACATGTGGGGTTTTAGATCGAGATATCGAAGCAACCTCCATCATCATTCCAACAGCTGCTCTTCGTGACGAGGGGACCAGTTACCACTATCTTCCGGCTAGTGATGAAGTGGAAGTAAACAAGAAAACACTTCCTCTCTTCCAAGCCTTTCTGGACAGCCACAAGGTTTCCTATCAGTCAGGGAAAGTGTGGACGACAGATGCACCGTACCGGGAAACCATCGACAAGATGAAACGTCGAAAGGAAGCAGGAGCCATCTGTGTGGATATGGAATGTTCGGCAGTGGCAGCCTTAGCAGCTTTTCGGGGCTTTGAGCTCTGCCATTTCTTCTACGCGGCTGACCACCTCTCAGAAGAAAAATGGGATATCCGAACCTTATCTAGTCATGAGGATTTAGATGGCAAGGATCGAATTGCAGAGTTAGCCATCCAATTTGCGCTCTTATGGGAAAAGGCAAACTAAATGAAAGAAGCAATCATCGAATTGGAGGATTTTTCCTTCCAGTATAAGGCTCAGTCTGAGCCGACCTTAAAGGGGATTAACCTGACCATCTACGAGGGGGAAAAGGTCCTGATTGTGGGACCATCTGGCTCTGGTAAGTCAACCATTGGTCAGTGTCTAAACGGGATTATTCCCAATATCTATAAGGGAACCAGTAGTGGGCAATTTCTCATTCAGGGGACAGAAGCCTTTGATCATAGTATTTATGAAAAATCTCACTTGGTCAGTACGGTTTTACAGGATACGGATGGCCAGTTTATCGGTCTTAGTGTCGCAGAAGACTTGGCTTTTGCTCTTGAAAACGATATGGTGGAACCGGAAAGTATGAAATCTCGGGTTCACACCTGGGCAGAGCGCTTGGACTTGAGCAAGCTCTTGGACCATCGGCCTCAAGATTTGTCCGGTGGGCAAAAACAGCGGGTGAGCTTGGCTGGCGTCCTGATCGACGAAAGTCCGATCCTGCTCTTTGATGAGCCACTGGCTAATCTAGATCCCAAGTCGGGTCAGGATATCATTGATCTAATCGATCAAATTCATGAAGAGCAAGGGACAACAACCATTATCATCGAACACCGTTTGGAGGATGTGCTCTATCGTCCCATTGATCGGGTCATCTTGATCAATCAAGGGCAAGTCCTCTTTAATGGGGAGCCAGATGAGTTGTTGAGAACGACACTGCTAGCTGAAAATGGGATTCGGGAGCCCCTCTATTTAACAACTCTTCGCCAGTTAGGCCAGGATATCAGCAAGCTACCGAATTTGGACAAGGTAGAAAAACTACCACTTGGGGCTTTATCAGTGGAAATTCCAACTCCACATTTTGAAAAAGGTGCAGAGGCAGAAGCAATTTTAGAGCTTGGTCATTTGAACTTTGCCTATCGAGAAAGCCAGCCTATTCTTAAAGATCTTTCTTTAACCGTTCCAAAAGGCCAACGGCTAGCGATTGTTGGTAAAAATGGGGCTGGAAAATCTACCCTTGCTAAGGCGATTTGTGGCTTCATCCAGACGGAAGGAACCTATTTCTCAAAGGGAGAGGATATCAAGGGTGATAGTGTCAAGGAGCGAGCAGAGAGAGTAGGTTATGTCCTGCAAAATCCTAACCAGATGATTTCATCGACCATGGTGTTTGATGAGGTAGCTCTCGGTCTTCGCTTGAGAAATGTCCCAGAGGACCAGATTGAAAATCGTGTCCATCAAGCCTTGAAAACCTGTGGGCTCTACGAATTTCGTAAGTGGCCAATTTCTGCTCTATCCTATGGCCAGAAAAAGCGGGTGACCATCGCTTCGATTTTAGTATTGGGGCCTGAGGTTTTGGTACTGGATGAACCGACGGCAGGCCAGGATCAACGAAACTATACAGAAATTATGGATTTCCTTGATGAACTCCAGCAAAAGGGGCATACCATTGTCATGATTACCCACGATATGCAGCTCATGCTAGATTATTCCGACCGAGCAGTCGTGGTTATGGATGGGCAGGTTTTGGCTGATTTGACACCGGCAGAGCTCTTGACCCAACCAGAAATTTTGATACGGGCTAATTTGAAAGAAACGTCTATTTTCGCCTTGGCAAATCGACTTGGTGTCGATCCTCTTGCCTTGACCCAGTTTTATATGAATCAGAAGGGAGAAGGTCATGAATAATCGCTTAGTCGGCTACCATGCCGGAACCAGCTTTCTGCATCGCCTTTCAGGCGCTAGCAAGCTTCTTTTCTTATTGTTGGTATCATTAGCTGCCATGTTGAGTTACGATACTCGCTTGTTATTGGTCATTGGTTTGGGTGCCCTCGCCTTATTTGCAACCTCAGGCATTCGTTTGAAAGACATCTCTTTTGTTCTTAGTTTTGCCTTAGCTTTTGCCCTTCTCAATGTCTTGATGGTCTATCTTTTTGCCCCACAATATGGGGTAGAAATCTATGGAGCAAAAACAGTTCTTCTAGATGGTTTAGGAGCTTATAGCATTACAGCTCAAGAGTTGTTTTATCTTTTCAACCTTACTTTGAAATATGTCTGTACCATTCCTTTGGCTCTTATTTTCCTGATGACCACCCATCCTAGTCAATTTGCTTCGAGTCTCAATCAGATAGGGGTGTCCTACAAGATTGCTTATTCAGTCAGCTTGACCCTGCGCTATATTCCAGATGTGCAAGAGGAATACCAGATTATCAAGCTCTCCCAAGAAGCAAGAGGATTGGAGTTGTCCAAAAAAGCCAACTTTGTCCAGCGGGTGAAGGGAAATCTTCAGATGATTTCTCCCTTAATTTTTAGTTCTCTAGAGCGAATTGAAACGATTTCTACGGCGATGGAATTGCGACGCTTTGGAAAAAATAAAAAACGAACCTGGTACACCTATCAGGAGATGACGACTCGTGATCACTTGATTATCCTGGGGTCAATCTTTATGGTAGTCTTAAGTATCGTCTTGATTTGGGTAAACCAAGGTCGCTTCTATAATCCTTGGAGGTAAGAATATGTCAGAGACGATTTTAGTAACGGGAGCATCAGCCGGTTTTGGACAAGCCATCTGTCGTCGCTTAGTTGCCGATGGGCATCGGGTGATTGGTGCAGCTAGACGCTTAGATAAATTGACAGCTCTTCAAGAGGAGTTAGGCACAGCCTTTTTCCCACTGCAAATGGACGTGACGGAACCTTCTCAGGTAGATCATGCACTTGCTAGTTTGCCAAAAGCTTGGGAGAGAATTGATGTCTTGGTGAATAATGCTGGCTTGGCCCTAGGCCTCGCTCCAGCTCATGAAGCAGAGATCGTAGATTGGTTGACCATGATTCAGACCAACATTATCGGTCTGACCTATTTGACTCGGCAAATCCTCCCCCAGATGGTGGAAAGAAATGACGGTTATGTCATCAATATGGGGTCAACTGCTGGAACAGTGCCCTATCCAGGAGCTAATGTCTATGGTGCTTCCAAGGCCTTCGTTAAACAGTTCTCATTAAATCTGCGCGCTGACCTAGCAGGGAAGAAGATTCGTGTCAGTAATATTGAACCCGGTCTCTGTGAAGGGACTGAATTCTCGACGGTTCGCTTTAAAGGAGATGAAAAACGAGTAGAAGCTCTCTATCGAGATGCCCATGCCATTCAGCCTGAAGATATAGCCAACACGGTGTCTTGGCTTATTCAACAGCCCAAGCATGTCAACGTTAACCGGATTGAAATCATGCCGGTTTCCCAAACCTTTGGCCCTCAACCTGTTTATCGTGACTAAAAAGAGAAACAACCAATCCACAAGGCATTGGTTGTTTTTTATGTTTCCTCTGGTATAATAGAAGGCAAAGTAAGGAGAAAAAGATGACAGCTGCGTTAATTATTGGTTCTACAGTTTGTGATGTGATGATTTACTTGGATCGTTTGCCGAGTCGTGAAGGAGATGCCCATATTGATCACCAACAATGGTCTGTGGGAGGTTGTGCATTTAATGTCGTCAATATTCTTCATTTTTTGTCGCAACCCTACCAGTTTGTCTCGCCTGTTGGTTCTGGGATGTATGGTGATTTTATTCGGAGAGAGCTAAAACAATTGGGAATTTCCTCCTCCATCTCATTAGATGGGGCCAATGGGTGCTGTTATTGCTTTGTAGAGTCTGATGGTGAGAGGACCTTCTTATCAGATCACGGAGTGGAGTATAGCTTCCGAGCAGAGTGGCTAAAAGAGATCGAGACAGATCCGTTTGATTACATCTACTTGTGTGGCCTTGAAGTCGAGGAGCCAACCGGTCTTGCATTGGTGCAGTCTGTTTCGCAATTAGAAGGCCAGGTGATTTTCGCACCAGGACCACGCGGACTCATGATTCCCAAAGATCGACTGGAAGCAATTTATGATCTGCATCCGATTCTCCATGTTAATGAGGCTGAAGCACTGGCTTTTTCTGGGTG
The DNA here is from genome assembly GCF_053010205.1 of Streptococcus sp. W151. Lineage (NCBI taxonomy): Bacteria > Bacillati > Bacillota > Bacilli > Lactobacillales > Streptococcaceae > Streptococcus > Streptococcus sp. W151. The sequence continues at coordinate 71,405 of NZ_JBRKNT010000006.1, forward strand.
TAGAGAGATCCAGCCAGCCATCGAACGTTTGTATCAGAGAACGGGGCAATTAGTCATTGTCACCTTGGGGGAAAAAGGAGCGGTTGCCTATGATGGCAACTGGTATGAGGCGGACGGTTTCCCAGCAGAAGTCGTTGATACAGTAGGTGCTGGGGATAGCCATGTCGGAGCTTTTATATCCGCTCGTTTAGAAGGTTTAGATATCGCGCAAGCCTTAAGGTTTGCCAACATAGTCTCTAGCCAGATTGTTGCAAGTAAGGGCGTTCATCTGACAAAAGAGCAGCAAGAAGCCCTGCGAACAGAATTGAAACCAAAATAAAAAAGGAGTAGGGAACTTATCCTACTCCTTTTTTGACTTTGTCCGCTTGGCCCTTTGTATCTTATTACAAAGGCCGCTTATTGGGCATGCCTGCTTTTCTTGGGTATTTATTGGGGGTTTCTTTTTTCTTTTCTACAACAGTGATATAGCGTGGATCTCCATTTGGCAATTCATACTGTAGATTGTCTTCAACCTTGCTAAATAGCAGGTTCAGGGCGTTTTTGGCTTCCTCCAACTCTTCTGGAGCATTGCTAGCTTTAAGTGCGAGGAGGCGCCCCCCTACTTTCAAATAAGGAATGGTCAGTTCAGAGAGGACCTGCATGCGGGCAACAGCACGAGCAGTTACGATATCAAATTGGGCACGAAAGGCCTTGTCTTGCGCAAAGTCTTCAGCTCGTCCATGGTAGAAATGAACCCCGCTCAAGCCTAACTCTTCAGCTAGTAGGTGGAGAAAGTTGATCCGCTTATTGAGGGAATCAATGATGGTCACATCCAACTCAGGGAAAAGGATTTTCATTGGAAGGCTGGGAAATCCGGCGCCAGCTCCGATATCCAAAAGACGGATGGGTTGGTTTTCGATCAATCCCTGCAAGATGGGGGCGATTGAATCATAGAAATGCTTGAGATAGACCTCGTCTTTTTCGGTGATAGCGGTGAGGTTGATCTTTTCGTTCCACTCAACTAATAACTCAAAATAGCGTTCGTATTGTTCTTTTTGGCGATCAGTTAATGGGAAGCCGAGGTCGGCTAAATGGGTATAAAATTCTTCTGGTTTCATAAGATAATTTTACCACAAAATAAGAGAAATTTGATATACTGGTAGAAAGAAATGAAAGGAATTCAATAAAATGATTTGGATTATTCTTGGGATCCTTGTGGTCCTTGTGTTGATGGTAGTAGGAGTTTACAACGGTTTAGTGAAAAGTCGGATGCAAACTCGCGAAGCTTGGAGTCAAATCGATGTACAATTGAAACGTCGGAATGACTTGATTCCAAACTTGATCGAAACGGTTAAAGGGTATGCTAAGTACGAAGGAGATACACTTGCTAAGGTCACTCAACTTCGCCAACAAGTAGCTCAAGCATCTTCACCTGCAGAAGCAATGGCAGCCAGTGATGCTCTTTCACGTCAAGTTGCAGGCATCTTTGCGGTTGCTGAAAACTACCCAGATTTGAAGGCTAACACCAACTTCATGCAATTGCAAGAAGAATTGACCAATACAGAAAATAAAATTTCTTATGCTCGTCAATTGTACAACAGTGTGACAAGCAACTACAATGTGAAATTGGAAACTTTCCCAACAAACGTGATTGCTGGAATGTTTGGCTTCAAACAAGCCGAATTCCTTCAAGTGCCTGAAGAAGAAAAAGCAGTACCAAAGGTGGACTTTAGCGGATTAGGAGACTAATATGCTGTTTGACCAAATTGCAAGCAATAAAAGGAGAACCTGGATTCTCCTTATTGCTTTTTTCATACTCTTGGCCCTCATCGGAGCAGCCGTCGGCTACCTCTGGTTAGGCTCCTCGCTTGGTGGTGTCATCCTTGCTTTGATTATTGGTGGCATCTATGCCTTTAGCATGATTTTTCAATCAACGGAAGTTGTGATGCGAATGAATGGTGCACGCGAGGTGACAGAAGATCAAGCTCCTCAACTTTACCATGTTGTCCAAGACATGGCCATGGTGGCTCAGATTCCTATGCCTCGTGTCTATATTGTAGACGATCCATCCATGAATGCATTTGCGACAGGGTCAAATCCTCAAAATGCGGCTGTTGCAGCAACGACAGGTCTTCTAGCTGTGATGAATCGAGAGGAATTGGAGGGAGTTATTGGACACGAAGTTAGCCATATTCGCAATTACGATATCCGCATCTCTACTATTGCAGTGGCCTTAGCTAGTGCCATCACGATGCTATCAAGCATTGGTGGCCGGATGATGTGGTGGGGCGGTGGCCGTAGACGGGATGATGATCGAGAAGGAGGCAGTGGTTTAGAAATTATTATTCTGATTCTTTCCTTGATTGCCATCGTATTAGCTCCATTAGCGGCGACCTTGGTACAGTTAGCCATTTCTCGTCAAAGGGAGTTCCTAGCGGATGCTTCCAGTGTCGAATTGACACGGAATCCTCAAGGAATGATCAATGCTCTTTTGAAACTGGATCAAAGTGCGCCCATGCAACGAGAAGTCGATAGTGCTAGTAGCGCTCTCTTCATCAACGATCCAAAAAAAGAATCAGGCTTTCAAAAGCTCTTTTATACCCACCCACCGATTGCAGAGCGGGTGGAAAGACTAAGAAACATGTAAAGTGAGAGGGGGACAGAAATCGGTCATTCGTTAGAATTCGATTTCGTCGTTCCACCTCCGCACAGTTGAGTAGGGCTGTAAAAGCTGATGAAATCAGCGTAGTAGAGCCCACTCAACCACTGCGTCTTGCTCGACAATCTAAAGACAATTGAGAGGCTAGGACTTTTGTCCCAGCCTCTTTATTTGCTTGATAAGAGGACGGTAGCGAAACCAAGGATGGCAAAGATTCCCCAAGCTAGAGAGAGGCTCCAGATAGCTAGGCTAGAGAAAAGGGCTGTTCCGAGTGGCATAGCAAAGCTGACCAACAGTCCCAAAAAGCTAGAGGTAGAGGCTAATTTTTCAGCTGGTAGTTTGCTCATTAAAAGACTGGAAACTTTTGGGTTTATTTTTGCAACCAGATAACCGAGGAAAGTGATGAGTAGAAGGCAAAAGATATCCCAGTGTACCAAAATATTTGTGAGACCAAGCATGGTCAGGCCGCCTGCGATCCACAGTAGGATATGATGGAGCGATTGCTTGGAAAAATAGTCATGGGGCGTCAGGCTAGCCCAGACCATGCTTAAGATTGTTATAGCTTCTAAAATCAAAAGAGATTGGCTAAAGCTCAAATGAAAGAAGGGGGAGTGAAGCAGTTGCAAATTGTAAATCCCAGAAATGGATCCGCCCAAAGCATTGATAAAAACTAAGGATAGGAGAAGTTTTCCAAAGTTGTGAACCTCTTCATCTGCAAAGATAGTGGTGACATTGCGATACATGTCTCGACATTCTTGAAGGAAAGAAACGTTCTTACTAGAACCTACTTGGATAGGTTCGTGGGTCAGTTGACTTCGTCGGATGAAAAGACAAGTGGAAGAAAGGAGAAATGTCAGGGCATTGATCGAAGCGACTAGAGCAAAATTTTGATGGCTGATGGCTAGAAGCCAAACTCCTAGAGCTTGTCCAGAAATCGAGCAGACCATACTAAGCAGTTGATTAAAGGAATAGGCTTCCATCAGATCCTCGCTAGGGATGTTCTTCTGCATAATGGGAAGCTGCAAGCCCCCGCGATAATCACTGAAACAATCTGACACAATATTTAAGAAGCAAACGATCGAAAAGGCCAGGTAACCTGGAATCTTGGTCATCAGTGCAATGATGACGAAAAGAATAGCTTGCAGAAAGCCCATTCGGATCAGCCAGTCAGCTTTTTTAGCGGTGTGATCGGCCTTCATTCCAATGAAAATGGTGAAAAGACTTGGGATAAAAACAATGAGATTGGCGATCCCAACTGCGAGGCTTGGATGGGGCATGCTAGTCGCAAAGACCACAAAGACAAGGTTGTATATTGCAGCACCAATGGTATTCAAAAAACGTGAAAGACTGAGTAAGGCAAAGATGGGATTGCGAAATAAGAGTTTCATAAGCTTTCCTCCTTCTGTTTAGCACAAACAATAACTTTTCTTAAATGTTGCACCACCTGCTTGAGAAGAAACAGTTTCTCCTCTTCTGTCAGTTCTAATTTTTCCTCTTTAAAATAAAAACTAGTCTGTTTAAGGAAATAATGAAGGAGACGATTCTTTAGTTTGGTTATCATACTGGACCTCTTTCTTTTCTTGATGATCCTATTATAGACCTCCAAAACAAGAGAAAACAACATGTTGCATATTTTCAACAAAAACCCACAAATCTATTCTGTGAGTTTTTCAGGATTCCTTGATGAGTTCCTGCATGCCCTGTTTGTAGTAGTTGGCACTGACCTTACAATCCAGAATAGAGAGGACCTGGATGGCCTGTTCCATCTTTTCAAGACCAGTTTCTTTTTCTCCCTTTCGATAAAGGAATTCCCCTTTGGCATAGAGATAAACCGTCCGAAGGTAGGCTTCGTTTTCGGAGTAAAAGTGGTCCTTGATCAACTGATCAAAATAAGATGCATCTTCAAATTCATTTGAACTGATGGCCAGGAAAAAGCCATTGAGAAAAATAGAGTTGAGGGCAGGAAGAGAAGAGTCTAGGAGAAGCTTGAAGTCCTCCCGTTGGACCAATTCCTCTGTGTACTGTCGATAGAGTTGACTGGAAAAAAGTGGAGAGGTTAGTGAAAATAAGCTTAATTCAAAATTTCCCCAGACCATGACAGAGAAGAGGTAGTCATAGAGGAAATCTAGTTCCTCTTGGTTAGCAGCCAACTCTACCTCGGGATAGTTGCCAAGCATTTGGGCCTTGAGAATAATGCTGGCTAAGAAGTCTTCTTTTTTGTGATTTTTCTGATAAGCTAGCTGGTAGCTTTGGTACAAGGCTTGATCATGTTCCAAGCTCATGTTTTCATAGTGCTCTTTCAACAATTTGGGGATAAAGGAGTGCTGATCGATCCCTGCAAGATGGGAAAACTCGCTGAGACTGGTTTTAACTTGTTGTAAGGCCAGGAAAAAACGTTGCGTCGTCAGGTCATTTTCTCCTCTTTCAAATCGAGATAGCATAGAGCGCGAAAATTCCCCGCCTGTAGCTTCTTCTAATGAAAGATGGCGACTTTCCCGTATTTGTCGAAAAACTGCTCCAATTTCTTTCATGCCTTCTCCTCTATCTATACAAGGACCAATGCCTTAGCATTTGTCTAAGAGATTGTGGGACCCTGGTGTACAAAACCAATAGGTCTAGTTCTCTGTATCTTTTTCATGATTATAACAAATTTTTGAGGAGACTTCTTGGTTGAAGGGACCGCTTCATGATATACTAGTAGTATCTAGAAGATGTGAGGGCAAAAGAATGAACTTATATACACAAGAAATCCGTAAAAATCCTGAAGGACTGGCTTTTGATCAAGAGTTGGATTTGCTAAAGGATCTGCAAAAGCGCAATCCAGAAATTCTTGATTTAAAGGATGTGACAGCGACAGGCCGAGTAGCCTATGATACAGGTCTTTATGTCTTGGATTACCAATTGACCTATACCATCGTTCTGGCATCCAGCCGAAGCATGGAGCCTGTTGAGATCAAAGAAAGTTATCCTGTGACAGAGGTGTTCGCTGAGGATGTAGAGTCTGATGCAGATATCGAAGCCTTAGAAGAGGATTTGATCCTTCCCATCGAAGGGGGCAAGATTGACCTGAGTGAGAGTGTGGCAGATAATATCCTGCTTACTATTCCTCTCAAGGTATTGACGCCAGAAGAAGAGGCCGGACACGGCTTTATCGAGGGCAATGATTGGAAAATCATGACAGAAGAAGAGTACCAAGAAGCTCAAGCGGTTAAGAAAGAAGAAAATAGTCCTTTTGCTGGTCTCCAAGGTTTATTTGAGGAAGAATAGGCTAGGGATGACATATTAAAAATCTAAACATAAATACAGGTCTATTCTTTGAGGAAAAGACTTCTTTTGATATACTAGGATTTATAAATAACAGAGGGGAGACCTCTGAAAAAAGGAGAAAAGTATGGATACATTATTTATTCCAGGCTGGTTGATAACAGGTCTCATTGTTGCTGTCATTATTGTAGTTTTGCTTGTAAAAGGCTACGTGAACGCTAAACCAAACGAAGTTGTTGTTATTACAGGTCTTCGGAAGCAACGCCACTTACGCGGGAAAGCTGGTTTTATGATTCCCTTTGTCGAACAACGCTCTTATCTTGATATTGAGCAATTCTCGACAGATGTTCGGACATCTGAAGCAGTCCCAACACTGGACTTCATTAACGTCCGTGCCGATGCAGCTGTTAAATTAAAAATCGGTACAACCGATGAGATGATTGCCCGTGCTGCAGAGAACTTCTTGAACTGGAATACGACAGATATTTCCAATTCTGTCCAAGATGTCTTGGAAGGAAACTTGCGGGAAGTGATCGGTCAGATGGAGCTCCGTAAGATGGTCAATGACCGTCAAGAGTTTGCCTCAAAGGTGCAAGACAACGTAGCGCCAGACTTGGCTAAAATGGGTCTGGAAGTCATCGCCTTTACGGTTCAATCTTTCTCTGATGAAGGGGGAGTCATTGATAACCTTGGTATCGAAAATGTTGAAACCATCAAGAAGGATGCCTTGATTGCCAAAGCCAAAGCAGAACGCGAGCGCAAAGAAGTAGAAGCGGAACAAGATAAGCTAGCCAACGACAAACGCGTCGCAGCCGACCTTGAAATCGCGCAAAAACAAAATGAGTTGAAACTCAAACAAGCAGCCCTCAAGCAAGAAGCAGATATTGCTCAAGCCAAGGCAGATGCTGCGAAAGGGATTGAGGCAGAAGTGCAACGTCGTGAACAAGAGCGCGTGGCAGCTGAAGCCAACATCATGAAACAAGAGAAAGAAGCGGAAGTTAAGGAACGCGAAGTTAAGGTTCGTGAGCAAGAATTGGATGCCAACATCCGTAAGCAAGCCGAAGCTGAAAAGTATGCTCGTCAACAAGCAGCCGAAGCAGAATTGATCGAACGCCAACGCAAGGCGGAAGCTGAACTTTTCGAAACACAAAAAGAAGCGGAAGCTCGGAAAGCTCAAGCCGAAGCAGAGAAATTTGCCCAATTGCAAGAGGCAGAAGCCATCGAAGCCAAAGGTCGTGCAGAAGCTGAAGCCATTCGCTTGAAACTAGAAGCCGAAGCCAAAGGTTTGGACCAAAAGGCAGAAGCGATGAAGAAAATGCAAGAAGCAGCCATTACTGAAATGGTCGTTGATAAGTTGCCTGAAATTGCGCGTGCTGTCGCTGAGCCATTGACCAGGGTGGATAAGATCACCATGTATGGTGAAGGAAACGCCTCTAAGATGGTGGGTGATATCATGCAAAGTATCGATCAAGTCTCTCAAGGAGCTGGATTTGATATCCGTCAATTACTAGCAGGAGCTCTTGGGGTCAATATGACGGTCAATAAACTTAAAGAAGGAGAACAACCGGTCATTGAAGCGGATGAATTAGCTTCAAAAGAAGATTAATGCCATTCATAAGGAAGTGCCTGAGAACTGTTTCTCGGGCACTTTTGTTTTTAAGATCAAATGATTTGCAGGAGCTTCTCTCTCTTGGAGAAGTGGGAAGCTATTTTCTACTTTCATTTGATGTCAAAAAATGGTAGAATATAGGCAAACTATAAAGAGGAGTGTCACATGACTAAAGCAAACTTTGGTGTTGTTGGTATGGCCGTAATGGGTCGTAACCTTGCCCTTAATATTGAATCTCGTGGCTATACAGTTGCCATTTATAACCGTAGTAAAGAAAAAACAGAAGATGTTGTTGCTTGCCATCCTGATAAGAACTTTGTGCCAAGCTATGATATCGAAAGCTTCGTAAACTCTATCGAAAAACCACGCCGTATCATGCTCATGGTTCAAGCAGGACCTGGTACAGATGCAACCATCCAAGCCCTTCTTCCACATTTGGATAAAGGCGATATCTTGATTGACGGAGGAAATACTTTCTACAAAGATACCATCCGTCGGAACGAAGAGTTGGCAAACTCTGGTATCAACTTTATCGGTACAGGGGTTTCTGGTGGTGAAAAAGGTGCCCTTGAAGGTCCTTCTATCATGCCTGGTGGACAAAAAGAAGCCTATGAATTGGTAGCAGATGTTCTTGAAGAAATCTCTGCAAAAGCACCAGAAGATGGAAAACCATGTGTCACTTACATCGGTCCTGATGGAGCTGGTCACTATGTGAAAATGGTCCACAACGGGATCGAGTATGGCGATATGCAATTGATCGCAGAAAGCTATGACCTCATGCAACACTTGCTTGGACTTTCTGCAGAAGACATGGCTGAAATCTTCACTGAATGGAACAAGGGTGAACTGGACAGCTACTTGATCGAAATCACTGCGGATATCCTTGGACGCAAAGACGACGAAGGTCAAGATGGACCTATCGTAGACTACATCTTGGATGCTGCAGGAAACAAGGGAACTGGTAAATGGACGAGCCAATCAGCTCTTGACCTTGGTGTGCCATTGTCACTCATTACTGAGTCAGTATTTGCTCGTTACATCTCTACATATAAAGAAGAACGTGTACACGCTAGCAAGGTGCTTCCAAAACCTGCTGCCTTCAAATTTGAAGGAGATAAGGCTGAATTGATTGAAAAAATCCGTCAAGCCCTTTACTTCTCAAAAATCATCTCATACGCACAAGGTTTTGCCCAATTGCGTGTCGCTTCTAAAGAAAACAATTGGAACTTGCCATTTGCAGACATCGCATCTATCTGGCGCGATGGCTGTATCATCCGTTCTCGTTTCTTGCAAAAGATCACTGATGCATACAACCGTGATGCAGATCTGGCTAACCTTCTTTTGGATGAGTACTTCTTGGACGTCACTGCTAAGTACCAACAATCAGTTCGTGATATCGTAGCTCTTGCTGTTCAAGCAGGTGTACCAGTACCAACCTTCTCAGCTGCCATCACTTACTTTGATAGCTACCGTTCAGCGGATCTTCCAGCAAACTTGATCCAAGCACAACGTGATTACTTTGGTGCCCACACATACCAACGTAAGGACAAAGAGGGTACCTTCCACTATTCTTGGTACGACGAAAAATAATCTTGTTCTATGGTCAAACGAGTTCTACTAGTAGAAAATGAGAAGCAAATCGCTCGCTTCATTGATTTGGAACTTCAAAAAGAGGGGTATCAAGTTGATGTGGTCGAAGATGGAAAAGCGGGTCTGGCGTTGATTGCTGCGACTAAATATGATCTGATCTTGTTTAATTACGATTTGTCAGATATGTCTGGTGAAAGATTCGCAGAGGAAATCAGTCAGATTCGCCCAGCTTCTGTTTTGATTGTTTTGGATAGTCGCGAAAAAATTGCCGAACACGAAAAGAGTATTGAGCGCTTTGCTGTTTCCTATATGGTCAAACCTTTTATTATCAGCGATTTGGTAGATAAGATCACAGCTATTTTTAGAGGACGTGATTATATTGACCAACATTGTAGCCAGATGAAAATTCCAACCTCATACCGCAATCTGCGCATTGATGTGGAACACCATACCGTCTATCGTGGGAAGGATATGATTAGTTTGACCCGCAGAGAGTACGACCTCCTAGCGACTCTGATGGGAAGTCAGGGAGTGGTGACTCGTGAGCAATTGCTAGAGAGTGTTTGGAAGTACGAGAATAAGGGGGAGACCAATATTGTCGACGTCTATATCCGTTATCTTCGTGGGAAAATTGATCTTCCGGCTCAAAAAAGCTATATTAAGACCGTTCGTGGGATTGGCTATGCCATGCAAGACGAACTAGAATGAAACATTCGAATCCTTAAAGGGTTCGAATGTTTTTATGTTCAAGGGAAACGTTTGCGTTCAAAAAGGATGGGTTTTGAAAAGGATTTGGCTTAAAAAAGATAAAAAAAGATAAAATTTGGAGAAAAAAATGAATGTAAGGCTTTACAAATTTTTAAAATATGGTATACTAGAATCATATTAAGCGCAAACGTTTTCTCGAAAACAAAGCCTTAAGCAATATAAGGAGGTTGAATGATGAATAAAGGATCATTCAAAAGTTTATTTAGCTTTGAATTCTGGCAAAAGTTCGGTAAGGCCTTGATGGTCGTTATCGCTGTAATGCCAGCTGCTGGGTTGATGATTTCAATCGGGAAATCAATCCCTATGATCAACCCGAATTTATCTCCACTTGTTATTACAGGTGGGGTTCTCGAACAAATCGGTTGGGCGGTTATCGGTAACCTTCACATCCTGTTTGCGCTCGCTATCGGTGGTAGCTGGGCCAAAGAGCGTGCTGGGGGTGCCTTTGCGGCTGGTCTCTCTTTCATCTTGATTAACCGTATTACAGGTGCAGTGTTTGGAGTTACATCTGCAATGTTGGCTGATAAGGATGCTACCGTTCACACGATCTTAGGTGGATCGATTAAAGTTGCGGACTACTTTATCAGTGTTCTTGAAGCACCAGCTCTGAATATGGGGGTATTTGTAGGGATTATCTCAGGTTTTGTTGGAGCAACAGCCTTCAATAAATACTACAACTACCGTAAACTCCCAGAAGCCCTTTCTTTCTTCAATGGGAAACGCTTTGTACCATTCGTTGTTATCGTCCGTTCAGCTCTTGCAGCCTTGGTTTTGGCAGCCTTGTGGCCAGTAGTTCAATCAGGAATTAATGGATTTGGTGTTTGGATCGCCAACTCCCAATCCACTGCTCCAGTATTGGCACCATTCTTGTACGGTACCTTGGAACGTCTTCTCTTGCCGTTTGGTCTTCACCACATGTTGACCATTCCAATCAACTATACTCAATTGGGTGGTAGCTACCAAGTACTTACAGGTGCTGCCAAAGGAACAACAGTATTTGGACAAGATCCACTTTGGTTAGCTTGGGTAACAGACCTTGTTAACTTGAAGAAAGCAGATCCTAGTCAGTATCAACACTTGCTTAAAGCATACGTACCAGCTCGTTTCAAAGTTGGTCAAATGATCGGATCATTTGGTATCTTGATGGGGGTTGTGGTGGCTATCTACCGCAATGTGGACCCAGATAAAAAAGAAAAATACAAAGGGATGCTTGTTGCAACTGCTCTTGCAACCTTCTTGACAGGTGTTACAGAACCAATTGAATACATGTTCATGTTCATTGCAACACCATTGTACTTGATCTACGCCTTTGTTCAAGGTGCTGCCTTTGCAATGGCTGACTTGGTTCACCTTCGTGTTCACTCATTCGGTTCAATCGAATTCTTGACACGTACTCCAATGGCTATCAACGCTGGTTTGGCACTAGATATCTTTAACTTTGTATGGGTAACAGTCCTCTTTGGATTTATCATGTACTTCATTGCCAACTTCATGATTAAGAAATTCAATTATGCGACTCCAGGACGTAATGGAAACTACGAACAAAATGATGATGCCCCTTCAGGAGATGGTGCAACAGCTGGAGCTGCTACAAGCTCAGCAAGCTCACAAGTGATTAACATCATCAACCTTCTTGGTGGACGTGCGAATATCGTAGATGTTGATGCATGTATGACTCGTCTTCGTGTAACTGTTAAAGATGCTGAAAAAGTCGGTACTGAAGAACAATGGAAAGCAGAAGGCGCTATGGGTCTTGTCATGAAAGGACAAGGTGTCCAAGCAATCTACGGACCTAAAGCTGACGTATTAAAATCTGATATCCAAGACGTTCTTGATTCAGGTGAAGTCATTCCTGAAACACTTCCTAGCCAAATGACAGCAGTTCAAAAAGCTGAAGCAACCTTTAAAGGTGTGACGGATGAAGTGCATTCCGTTGCAGATGGTAAAGTGATTAACATCGAAGATGTGAAAGATCCAGTCTTCTCACAAAAAATGATGGGTGACGGATTTGCGGTTGAGCCTGAAAATGGCCACATCGTTTCACCAATTGCTGGTAAAGTGACCAGCGTCTTCCCAACCAAACATGCCCTTGGTTTGGTAACCGATAATGGTTTGGAAGTCTTGGTTCATATCGGTCTAGATACAGTTAGTCTTGAAGGAAAACCATTTGAGGTTAAAGTTACTGAAGGCCAAACAGTGGCTGCTGGAGACCTCTTGGTAGAAGCAGACCTTGATGCGATCCGTGAAGCAGGTCGTGAAACATCAACTATTGTTGTCTTCACAAATGCAGATGCGATTAAATCAGTTAAGATCGAACATACTGGTAAATTGGCTGCAAATGCTCCAGTTGCAACAGTAGAATTATAAGAGATATCGGCAAAGAAAACGAGGTTGGGGCAGTGTACCCGGCCTCTTGCCGTTTCTTGATTTGAAAAGAAGGAGAAATCAGGGGATGAAATTTTTAACATTAAATTCCCATAGTTGGATGGAAGAGAATGCCCAGCAAAAATTTGAGACCCTCAAGGAGCAAATTTTAGAAGCACAATATGATGTGATCTGTTTCCAAGAGGTCAATCAAGAAATGGCCTCAGAAGCAGTCAAAACGGATGAGTATTATCAAGCTTTGCCATCAGCTGTAGCCATTCACAAGGATCACTTTGTTCGCGTATTGGTTGAGGAGTTGGCTGCTCAAGGTCTTCATTATTACTGGACTTGGGCTTACAACCATATTGGCTATGATCAACTCAATGAGGGGGTAGCCGTTCTTTCGCGTCAACCTTTGAAGTCGGATGAGATATTGGTCTCCAATATGGATGATCCAACGGACTACCATACGCGTCGGGTGGCCGTTGCCCATACCAGTGTCGATGGAAAAGAGATTGCTGTTGCCAGTGTCCATCTTTCTTGGTGGGACAAAGGCTTCCAATTTGAGTGGCCACGCATTGAGAAGTACTTCAGCCAAGTAGGTAAACCCTTTATTCTAGCGGGTGATTTCAATAATCCTGCTGGTCAAGAAGGCTATGAAACGATTCTATCAAGTTCACTTGAACTTCAAGATAGCTTTATTGAAGCTAAAGAAACAAAGGGTACCTATACTGTAGGTCCTGGAATTGATGGCTGGACGGACAATCAAATTCCATTGCGGATTGATTACGTCTTTGCAAGTCCGGAATGGGACATCCAGTGTCTTTGTGTCATCTTTGATGGGGAAAATAGACCCCATGTCAGTGACCACTATGGCTTAGAAGCTGAATTATCACTTTAATATAAACGGAGAGTCGAAAGGAAAACGATTTTATTCAAATCGTCCTTCGACTCTTTTTTATGGATCAAAGAGGAGCAGGCATAGGGGATTCTCCTGTTCTTCTGCTTTCTTTACGATTCAATTTATGGTAAAATGAAGTGTTAAAACAGTTTAAGGAGGTAGCAAATGCGTTGTCCAAAATGTGGTGGAAGTAAGTCTAGTGTGGTGGATAGTCGACAAGCTGAAGATGGGAATACCATCCGTCGTCGCAGGGAATGCGAAGAATGCCATTATCGCTTTACTACCTACGAACGTGTAGAAGAACGGACTCTAGTAGTTGTCAAAAAGGATGGGACACGCGAGCAATTTTCTCGTGATAAAATCTTTAATGGCATTATCCGCTCGGCTCAAAAACGGCCTGTTTCTAGTGATGAAATCGAAGAAATTGTGAATCGGATCGAGCAAAAGGTTCGCAGCCAAAGTGATAATGAAATCAACAGTGAGTATATTGGTTCTTTGGTCATGGATGAGTTGGCAGATCTGGATGAGATCACCTATGTCCGTTTTGCTAGTGTTTACCGGAGTTTCAAGGATGTCGGTGAATTAGAGACCCTCTTGAAACAAATCACGAAGGGAACCAAGAAGAAAAAGGAAAAATAGATGAAGCCCAATACGCCTTTTGCATTTTTAAAAAATAATCTTCTTCCACCGGCAGGGGCTGCATTGGAGCAGTATTACCTGCCTATTTTGGAGACGGATACGGTAGCGGTTTATCGGTATCTGCTCGCCTCTTATGATCAGGGCGAAAAACAATATTTACTGGCGCAAATCCTCAATCATTTGAATATAGGATTTCCACAGTTGCTACTAGCCTTTGATCGTTTAATTGCTATGGGTTTGCTCGATCTCTTTGAGGAAGAAGTTGGGATTACCATTCAGTTACATGCTCCTCTTGAGGCAGAACAATTTTTTTCAAATGCTGTTTTTAAACGCTTACTTGAAAAGAAAATTGGGGAAAAGGCCGTGGAGGATCTGCTTCCAGCGCGCTCTTTAGGGACTAGACGGCAAGTATCCTTCTCTCAAGTCTTTGGACTAGATGCTGGTGAGGTGACTGTTGTTGCCAGTAAAAAACAGCAGTTTGATATGGAAATGTTTAAACGGATGATGGGGCGTGATGGACTTCGTTTTGCGGATGAAGGAGAAGCGACTCTGGCCCTCTTTGCCATCGCAGAAGAGCAACAATGGACCTGGTATGAAACCTATCTCCTAGCAAAAGAAACAGCTGTAGAACGGACCATTTCTCCGAAGAGAATGAAGCAAAAATTGGCTCAGGCTAGCCAAGAGCAACCCCGCGTGTCTTATAGCCGTCAGGAAGAAACTATTCTGAGAGAAGCTAAGGCAAAATCCAGCTTACAATTTTTAGCGGAGATTAAAAAGGTTCGCAATGCGACCATTACGCAGAGCGAACGCAAGACTCTATCTAAGTTAGCTGATCTAGGCTTACTAGATGAGGTGATCAATATTATCTTATTGTTGACCTTTAACAAGACCCAGTCTGCTAATCTGAATGAAAAGTATGCTTTGAAGGTAGGAAATGATTTTTCTTATCAAGGAGTCAACAGTGCGGAACTGGCGATTTTAAAAGTTCGAGACCGCCAGAAACAGGCTAAGGTTCAAGGAAACAAGGGGACGAGTCCTACATCAGCCAAGGGCAAGCAAAACAATGTTCCCAAGTGGAGTCAACCACATTATCAAAATCAAACCAGTCAAAAAGAAAAGGTGGATCTCGCTAAAGAGAAACAGCGCCTGTTAGAAAAACTGAATCAAGGAGGTGAGTAGATGGAAAGTGTAGGTCAAACCATGTCTCACATGAATCGTGCGCGTCAATTTAACTATGAGGATTTGGTCGCACAGATCTTGGCAGACCAAGAAGTCGCTGCCTTTATCAAAGACCGGTCTTTGTCTGAGCAAGAAATTCGTCGTAGTATTTCAAAATTTAATCAATACATCAGTGAGCGCAACCGTTTCTTATTGGGAGATCCGGATTATATTGCCAAAGGTTATAAGCCCATCCTCACCATGAATGAAGGATATGCGGATGTCGCTTATGAGGAGACACCAGAGTTAATCGAAGCTCAAAAACGTGCTGCGATCAACCAACGTCTCAACTTGATCAATCTCCCTTCAACTTTGAAAGAAGCGAGTCTAGCCAAGGTAGAGCTCGATGATAAGGGACGATTTGTGGCCTTTGAGGAATTAGCTAATTTTGTAGCCAACTATCCCGAGTATCAAAAGGGAATTTACCTCTATGGTGATTTTGGAGTAGGAAAGAGCTACATGATGGCAGCTCTGGCTCATGATTTATCAGAAAAACGCCAGGCCTCTACCACTCTACTACATTTCCCAAGTTTTGCTATCGATGTCAAAAATGCCATCAGTTCGGGCTTGGTCAAAGAAACCGTAGATCAGGTGAAAAAAGCCGAAATTTTAATTCTCGATGACATCGGTGCGGAACAGATGTCAGCCTGGGTGCGAGACGAAATCTTACAAGTGATTTTGCAGCACCGGATGCAGGAAAATCTTCCGACCTTCTTTACCTCTAACTTTAATTTTGAAGAGTTGGAACGCCATTTTGCAACGTCGCGCAATGGTGATGAAACCTGGCAGGCCAAACGTGTCATGGAGCGCGTGAAATTTTTAGCTAAGGAAATCCATTTGGAAGGAGTCAATCGCCGATGAATGAAACGATCCGTTTAATGAATGCTCATTTTTCTGTTCGCCGGTTTAAGGAAGAAGCTATCAAAGAAGCTGACCTCAAGGAAATCTTATCAGCTGGGCAGATGGCATCAAGTTGGAAAAACTTTCAATCTTATTCTGTGATTGTGGTGAAGAGCAAGGAAAAGAAAGAAGCTCTCTATGACTTGCTTCCTCAAGAAGCGATTCGCCAATCAGCCGTATTTCTCCTCTTTGTTGGGGATTTAAACCGTGCTGAAAAAGCTGTCAAACTTCATGAGAAGGATTTTCATCCGGAAGGTGTGGATAATTTGTTGATCACTTCAGTGGATGCAGCTCTAGCAGCTCAAAATACGCTATTGGCAGCTGAAAGTCTCGGCTATGGTGGAGTCATTATTGGCATGTTGCGCTACTGTTCAGAGGAAGTTGCAAAACTCTTCCGTCTGCCAGACTATACCTACCCTGTTTTTGGGATTGCCCTTGGAGTACCCAATCAGCAGCATGCGGTGAAACCACGCTTACCCTTGGAGCAGGTTGCTTTTGAAGAAGAATACCAAGAACAAGACTTATCAGTTGTGACTGCCTATGACAAGGTACAGGCAGATTATGCTGGAGCGCGTGTAACGGACAGCTGGAGCGAGCGCCTTGCAGCTCAATTTGGGCAACCTGAACAAGAAAAAACCAAAAAACTACTAGAAAAACACAAACTATTATAGAAGTGAAGAGAGACCTTCTTGAAACGAGGTCTCGCCTATCTTTAGAAAAGAGGAAATCATGGCCCTACCAACTATTGCGATTGTAGGCCGTCCCAATGTTGGAAAATCGACGCTCTTTAACCGGATTGCCGGTGAGCGGATTTCCATCGTTGAGGATGTAGAAGGAGTCACTCGTGACCGCATTTATGCAACAGCTGAGTGGTTGAATCGAAAATTTAGTATCATTGATACAGGGGGAATTGATGACGTAGATGCCCCATTTATGGAGCAAATCAAGCATCAGGCAGAAATTGCCATGGACGAAGCAGATGTCATCGTCTTTGTCGTTTCTGGCAAAGAAGGGATCACCGATGCCGATGAATATGTCACCCGTATCTTGTATAAGACCCATAAACCAGTGATTCTGGCTGTCAACAAGGTAGATAACCCAGAGATGCGCAATGATATCTACGACTTTTATGCCTTAGGACTGGGTGAGCCACTACCGGTATCCTCTGTCCACGGGATCGGAACTGGGGATGTGCTCGATGCCATCATCGAAAATCTCCCCAATGAAACAGAAGAAGAAAACCCTGACATCATCAAGTTTAGCTTGATTGGTCGTCCAAATGTTGGGAAATCAAGCTTGATCAATGCCATCCTTGGAGAAGATCGTGTGATTGCTAGCCCAGTAGCTGGAACCACACGGGATGCCATTGATACCCATTTTACCGATGCAGATGGCCAAGAATTTACCATGATCGATACAGCTGGTATGCGCAAGTCTGGTAAAATATATGAAAACACTGAGAAATATTCTGTTATGCGTGCCATGCGTGCCATCGACCGTTCAGATGTGGTTTTGATGGTCATTAATGCCGAAGAAGGGATTCGGGAGTATGATAAGCGGATCGCTGGCTTTGCTCATGAAGCTGGTAAAGGTATGATCATTGTTGTTAACAAATGGGATACCATTGAAAAAGACAACCATACAATGAAGCAGTGGGAAGATGACATTCGTGATCAATTCCAATACCTTTCTTATGCACCAATTGTCTTTGTGTCTGCTCTTACCAAACAACGTTTGCACAAGTTGCCAGAGATGATCAAGCAGATTAGCGAGAGTCAAAATACGCGTATTCCTTCAGCTGTCTTGAACGATGTGATTATGGATGCGATTGCCATTAATCCAACGCCGACCGACAAAGGAAAACGCCTCAAGATTTTCTATGCGACCCAAGTGGCAACCAAGCCACCAACTTTTGTGGTCTTTGTTAACGAAGAAGAACTGATGCACTTCTCTTACCTCCGTTTCTTGGAGAACCAAATTCGCAAGGCCTTTGTTTTTGAAGGCACTCCAATCCATTTGATTGCGCGAAAACGGAAGTAGGGAATACAAGACAAATGGATCAAAGTGGAGAAGGATATTTCAATTAATAAAATGCTCATTCTTCCAACTATGAAAACAACTAAAAGTAGCGCATAGGCGTTGCTTTTTTGATAAGCTGATAAAATGAAGTGGAGAATAGTTAGATGCATAGTATCATAGTCCGGATATTCTTTATTCCTTATGCTTTTTTTAAGGATGAGTAGAGTAAACTCAGGAACATCATGAGAGCTTTAGGGTTTTGTACTTATTATTTAAAATCTATCTGTATCTCTTGTTTCTCGGTTCGATCGTAAGCTTGGAGCTCTTGATCCTATTGCTGGGGATTTTATTAAAAAATAAGGTCGTGTTTTTTCTTTTCTCTATGAGCAATCGGGATTTTACTATTCCCTTTGTTTAGCTATTCGATCAAACAGTTAACAGATAGGTATTAGGGATAGCTGTTTGAGCTGAGACTGTTACGAAATCAGGTGAAAAACTGGGACAATGCTGTCTCAGTTTTTCTATCAAAAACGGGCTAAAATCCTTTCAAGATGATGACTGTTTTTTCTAAATTTTGCTTAAATATGGTATAATAAAGGGATTAATCTAAGGTGGTAAACATGGCAAAATTAATTCCTGGGAAGGTTCGTTCACAAGGGAGCCTTCTCTATGAAGCTGGGAAAGTTTCCCTTCAGGAAGTAAAAGAAAAATACCTGTATTTTCGAGTGGAAGAAGAAAGCTTGCGGTACAGTTTGGACGACGATGCCGTTTTTTGTAGCTGTGCTTTCTTTCAAAAGAAAAAATTCTGTACGCATCTGGCAGCTGTAGAAGCTTTTTTGAAGAATGATGACAGTGGGAAAGCTGCTCTTGCAAGTCTTGAAGAAGATGCCAGTGCGACAGAGGAAACTCAGGAAAAGGTTTCTTTTGGAAGTTTGTTTTTAGATCAGGTCCTTCCAAAAATCGAAAAGAAAGAAACTCGCTATGTCTTATCAGCAGTCGGACAGGAGGATGAATACTCTGGTCAATTCTTGTGGACCCTTCGCATTCGTCGCTTGCCAGACGAGCGCTCTTATGTGATCAGAGATGTGCTGGCTTTTTTGCAGACCCTTCAGAAAGAAGGCCATTTTGCAATTGGCAAAAGTTACTATGAACCTATTTCTTACTTAGAATTTGATGGTGCTAGCCAGGATGTGATCGATTTCCTACAGGGCCTAGTCACAGATGGGGGATCGAAAGAGCAAGATTTCTTTCCTAATGCTGGTCGCCATCTCTATTTTCCACCGACTCTTTTTG
The DNA here is from genome assembly GCF_053010205.1 of Streptococcus sp. W151. Lineage (NCBI taxonomy): Bacteria > Bacillati > Bacillota > Bacilli > Lactobacillales > Streptococcaceae > Streptococcus > Streptococcus sp. W151. Next base: position 90,608 of record NZ_JBRKNT010000006.1, read on the forward strand.
AAGAAGCTGTGGAATTACTAATGAATTTGGACTCTTTTCTCCTGCAATATAGCTTATATGACTTTTCAGAAGTCCATTTTCAGGATGTCCATGGGGAGGAAGATCTCTTTCATTTTCAGGTGGAAGACCATGATGATTTTTACGAATTGATTATTACGGAGCCACAAGTCAAGGTTGTAGAGTCTGCTACTTATCTGTTTCGAAATGGTATCTTCTATCACCTGACGCCCCAACAGCGGATCTTATGGAGGGCGATTCAAGATTTGCCAATGGATCAGGATCGCAAAAAACGCCTGCATTTTGATCCAACGGATCAGACCAAACTTTCCTATAGTTTAAAAGAGTTCAAAAAACTGGGACAAATTACAGCTCCGACCAGCTTTTTAATCCACGATTTCACTCCGGAATTTCATTTTGATCTAGCACAGGACCAGACTGTTTTACTGGACGTGGTCTTTCAATACCAGGATCGTGTGGTGACCACGCGTGAGGAACTCCTCAATCTTCCTTATTCCAGTGATTTTGATAAGGAGCAAGAAGTCTTTTCAACCATGCTAGCAACAGGGTTTACAGATGACTTTTCTTCCCAAAGAAGTCCGTTATCAAGTGAGCAAATCTATCCATTCTTTCACCAACAGATCCCGACTTTTGAAGCCTTAGGAGAGGTTATCCTCTCTGATAGCCTTTTAGATCTTTATCAAGTGGAGCGTCCAAAAATTGATGTGAAAACTAATGGCAATTTGCTGGAGATCGGTTTTGACTTTGAAAGTGTGGATCCAGCTGAAGTGGATCAGGTCCTCAAAGCTCTTGTGGGGCAAGAAGATTATTTTGTCAGCCATACAGGGAAGGTCCTTGTTTTTGATGAAGAAACCAAGAAGATCAGTCGAGCCTTAGCAGATCTGCGGGCTAAAATGAGTAAGGGTGGGAAACTACAAGCCCGCCGGATTGCTGCTTATCAGCTATCTGATTTGTTGGCAGATCAAGACAATGTTCATTTTTCAGAAGAATTTCGAAATTTGGCTCATGATCTGACCCATCCAGAAGATTACCAACTCCCTCAGATGACAATTCAAGCAACCCTAAGGGATTATCAAGAGATCGGGGTCAAATGGTTCTCTATGCTAAATCATTATGGTTTTGGTGGTATTTTAGCGGATGATATGGGGCTTGGGAAAACCCTGCAGACCATTTCCTTTTTGACCAGTGTTGCAAAAAAAGAAACTAAAATCTTGATTCTAGCTCCGTCTAGTCTCATCTACAACTGGAAACAAGAATTTTCAAAATTTGCTCCTCAGATGGAAGTGGCAGTCGTATATGGCCTCAAGCAACATCGTGATGACCTCATTGCAACCAATCCTCAGGTAGTCATTACGAGTTACGCCTCTTTCCGTCAGGATGTGGAGGAATACCAGAAAAATCAATATGACTACCTAATTCTAGATGAAGCTCAGGTCATGAAAAATGCCCAAACCAAGATTGCTCAACACTTACGTGGATTTGAGGTACCGCATATATTTGCGCTATCTGGGACACCGATTGAAAACCATGTGGGAGAGCTTTGGTCCATTTTCCAAATTGTTCTTCCTGGTCTGTTTCCAGCTAAAAAAGAATTTCAAAAGTTGAGTCCTGAGACCATTGCGCGATTTGTCAAACCTTTTGTCCTGAGACGGAAAAAAGATGAAGTGCTCCAAGAATTACCGGACTTGATTGAAACAACCTATCACAATGAGCTGGACGAAAGCCAAAAAACGATCTATTTAGCCCAATTAAAGCAAATTCAAGATCGGGTTCGAAGTTCTAGTGAGGAAGAATTAAATCGGAGTAAGGTTGAAATTCTCTCAGGTCTCATGCGCCTTCGTCAAATCTGTGATACTCCAGCCCTCTTTATGGAAAACTATCAAGGAGATAGTGGGAAATTGGAGAGCCTTCGAGATCTTTTGGGTCAAATCAAGGATGGTGACCATCGAGTTTTGATTTTCTCCCAATTCAGAGGTATGTTGGATATCCTAGAGCAAGAGATTGATCAGCTCGGCATGACTTCCTTTAAAATCACGGGTTCCACCCCGGCTAAAGATCGTCAAGAAATGACCAATGCCTTTAATGCTGGAGAGCGCCATGCTTTTCTTATTTCTTTGAAGGCCGGAGGAGTCGGATTGAACCTCACTGGAGCCGATACCGTCATCTTAGTCGATTTGTGGTGGAATCCTGCAGTGGAAGACCAGGCTATTGGCCGTGCCCACCGAATGGGTCAGGAACAAAATGTTGAAGTTTACCGCATGATCACCCGTGGAACGATTGAAGAAAAAATCCAGGAACTCCAAGCATCTAAAAGACACTTAGTCTCAACGATTCTAGATGGAACGGAAACACGATCTAGTTTATCTGCTGAGGAAATTCGTGAGATTCTTGGAATTCAATCAGAATAGCTTGAAAAATTCTGTGAATAGTTTATAATTAAAGGAGTGTCGAAAGGAAGAAAGCATGACAGAAAAATATTTTCCTCAAGTAGGGGATAATGAGTTGATGTTAACAGAGATGCCCCACATGAACCTGTATGATGAAACAGACTTGATTAGTAACATTACAGGCGATTATGTAGATAAAAATTATTTGGAATGGCAACCAATTGCTGAAAATACCAAACCCAAGCATCCCTATCATCAACCATTAGAAGAGCCCCTACCAAAAAGACGGCCAGTAAGAAAACCTGATTTTAAAGAACCGATTGATAAAAAAAGTCCTGCCAATCGTTATGCAGAGGAAGCTAGAGAGCGTGCGCGTGAAGATTTGAAAAAGAAACGTACAGCTCCCTACCTGACTACAGAGCCAGTGGCTACCACAAGTAAGCGGAAAAAACCGTTTATTTCAGAACGGAAACCTGGTCAGCCAACAGCACCTTTCCAAAAGGAAAATCCAGGTGAACTGTTAAAATATAGCAAACGATTGCGACAAGATCAGTTAATCCTTGCAGAGTTCGAATCTGCAGGGGAACCAGAAGTGGCAGAACCTACTGAAAAGAAAAACAATTATGATTTCTTAAAGACCAGCCAAATATACAATAAAGATCAGCATAAGTTGAAACCACAGCCGATCAAGCAAGAATTGGATTTAACCCATCTAGATCAAGATTAAGGAGAAAATATGTCTAACACATACCATTTTATTGGAATTAAAGGGGCAGGGATGAGTGCTTTAGCTCTCATGCTTCACCAAATGGGACATACAGTTCAGGGGTCAGATGTTGAAAAGTATTACTTTACGCAACGTGGCTTGGAACAAGCAGGAATTAAAATTTATCCATTTGATGTAAAAAATTTAGAAGGCAACAAAATCCTCATTGCTGGGAATGCTTTCCGTCCTGATAACAATGTGGAAATCGCTTATGCAGATGAGCATGGCCTAACCTATAAACGCTACCATGAATTTCTTGGTGAATTTATGCGTGACTTCGTCAGCATGGGGGTTGCCGGAGCACACGGAAAAACCTCAACAACAGGGATGCTTTCTCACGTCTTATCAAATATCACCGATACCAGTTATTTGATTGGTGACGGGACAGGTCGTGGCTCTGCTGCAGCTAAATACTTTGTTTTTGAATCAGATGAGTATGAACGCCACTTTATGCCTTATCATCCTGAATACAGTATCATCACCAATATTGACTTCGACCATCCAGACTATTTCACAAGTTTAGAAGATGTCTTTAATGCCTTTAATGATTATGCTAAACAAATCAGTAAGGGACTTTTCATCTACGGGGAAGACAAAGAATTGCGTCGGATTACCTCATCTGCACCAATTTATTACTATGGTTTTGACAAAGAGAATAATGATTTTGTAGCAAGCAATTTGCTTCGATCAACGACTGGGTCAACCTTCAATGTTCATTTCCGTGGAGAAGACTTGGGGCAATTCCATATCCCAACTTTTGGTCGCCACAACATCATGAATGCTACAGCAGTCATTGGCTTGCTTCATATTGCAGGATTTGACTTAAATTTGGTCCGCGAGCATTTGAAGACTTTTGCTGGAGTGAAACGCCGCTTTACTGAAAAAGTGGTTAACGGAACAGTGATCATCGATGACTTTGCGCATCATCCAACAGAAATTATTGCTACCTTGGATGCGGCCCGTCAAAAATATCCAAGTAAAGAAATCGTAGCCATTTTCCAACCACACACCTTTACACGGACCATTGCCCTCTTAGATGAATTTGCTGAAGCGTTGAATCAAGCAGATGCTGTTTACTTGGCACAGATCTATGGTTCTGCACGGGAAGTCGATCACGGAGATGTGAAGGTTGAAGATTTGGAAGCAAAAATTGTCAAACGTTCAGCGATTATCACAGCTGAGAATGTTTCTCCTCTTCTTGACCATGACAATGCGGTCTATGTCTTTATGGGAGCTGGAGATATTCAAACCTATGAATACTCATTTGAGCGTTTATTATCTAGTTTGACACATAGTGTACAATAAAGAGATGTTTGAGTCTGGAATCGATTGGTTCCAGACTCAAATTTATCTGTCCGCTGAAGAATCATGAAATGAGGAGAGCAGGATGATGATTCGACAAATCACCCCGGCTGATCAAGAACAGCTGTTATTGCTAGAAGAAGAACTTCATGACAATGAAGGAACGGAGCACAGGGCAACTATTGAGGAAGCGCTAGGTTCGAAGGAAGCCATTTCTTTGCTTGCAGAGCAGGGTGGCGATATTGTGGCTTACTTGTTGGCAATAGAAGACCAGCATTTAAAGGGGGACCTCATCGTATTGCGATTGGCAGTGAGGCCAGCCTTTCAAGGTCAAGGATATGGTGCGATTCTGATCGCTGCTTTAAAAGATGTAGCTGTTCAAAAGGAAAAGAAAGCCATTTGGATCGATTGTTCAGAAGACTTACTTTCTTACTTTGTCCAGCAAGGATTTCGAGATGAAGCTGAGTCTGATCGAGGTGTCCATATGGTTTGGGAACGATAGAAAGAGTAAATGATGAAAGAAAAAATTCACATTAGACAAGCAGAGCTGCTGGATTTGGATGCCATCGAGCGCATTGAGCTTGAGAATTTTTCAGAAGAAGAAGCGATTGCGCGTGAGATTTTAAAAGATCACATTGAAAAGATTCAAGCAACTTTTCTTGTAGCAGAGTGCCAAGGTCAGATTTTAGGGTATTTAGAAGGACCTGTTAGGCCGGAGCGCTATTTGATCGATTCCTCTTTTTCAGAGGTTGAAGATCTAAGCCATCTAGAACAGGGTTTTATTTCCATTACGAGTCTATCCATTGCTACAGAAGCTCAAGGGCTAGGGGTTGGAACCCTCTTGCTTGATGCGATCAAAGAGATTGCGGTGAAAGATCATCGTCAAGGGATCAATCTGACCTGTCATGATTATTTGATTCCTTATTACGAGAAGCAAGGATTCACAAATGAAGGTCTGTCAGAATCCCAATATGCGGGTGAAGTTTGGTACAATCTGGTCTGGGAAAATGAAAACCTTGATTAAATAGGTATTTTGAAGAAGAAGGGCGATTTGTATTGCTTTTCTAAATCTTTTAAGATATAATATTAAGGATTATGATGAGGGAGGTCAATTATTTGACTGATAAATCACAAGACAGTGAGAAGTTATTAAGCTTCAAAGAGCAGATCCTCAGAGACTTAGAAGAGGCAAATGAGCAACTTCTAAAGATCGAAAAAGAGTATGATCTACCTGATCGAAGCATTGAAACCCCTTCTTCACTGAAAGAGGAGGAAGAAGCAACACCACCTCCAAAAGAAGAAGCTGTTGTGGCTTCCACAGAAATACCAGTGGAGCCAGAAAAGGCGACTCCTATTGTAGAAGAAAAGAGTGAGTCCACAAAGCCTTTTATAAAAGAACCAAGTCAGGAACCGGTAGAGGAAAGCTTATCGCGCTCTTCTCGTAACCAGCGCCAACAAAAACAAAAGAAACAAAATAAAATCGCTAAACGAATTGTGCGGACAGTGGTCAGCCTTTTGCTGATTGTGATCGTGGCTACAGGGATCTTTGCAGTGACCTATATCCATTCAGCTGTCAAGCCAATGGATAAAAATGCAACAGAATTCGTGACGGTTGAGATTCCAGCAGGTTCAAGTAATCGTGAGATTGGCGCGATCCTTGAGAAAAAAGGACTCGTGAAAAATGGTCAGTTCTTTAACTACTATACCAAGTTCAAGAACTATAGCAATTTCAAATCCGGTTATTTCAACCTTCAAAAGAGCATGGATTTAGAAACCATCATCCAAAAACTGCAGGAAGAGGGGACCAAAACTCCTCAGGCTCCAATTCTTGGTAAGGTAACGATTCCAGAAGGCTATACGATCGATCAGATTGCGACGGCTATCACAGCAGATGTCTCTAGTAAGAAGGCAGGAAAGACTCCATTTAAGAAAGAAGATTTCTTGAAGGCTGTCCAAGATGATGCCTTTATTGAGAAGATGGTGGCCAAATATCCTAAGCTCTTGGCTAACCTGCCAAGTAAGGATTCTGGTGTTCGCTATCGTTTGGAAGGTTATCTTTTCCCAGCAACTTATAACTATGGGAAAGATACCACAGTGAAAGAAATGATCGATCAGATGCTGGCGGCCATGGATCAAAACTTAAGCCCGTATTATGAAACACTTGAGAGCAAGAACATCAATGTAAACGAAGTATTGACCCTTGCTTCCTTGGTTGAAAAAGAAGGGGCGACGGATCAAGACCGCAAAGACATCGCAAGTGTCTTCTATAACCGTTTGAACCAAGACATGCCTTTGCAAAGTAATATTGCAATTCTTTATGCCGAAGGGAAGCTTGGTCAAAAGACGACCTTGAAAGAAGATGCAACGATCGATACAGAGCTGGATTCACCTTATAATATTTATAAGAATACCGGTTTGATGCCTGGTCCAGTGGATAACCCTGGAGTATCAGCGATCGAAGCGGCGGTGAACCCAAGTAAGACAGACTACTTGTATTTTGTTGCAAATGTCGAAAATGGTGAAGTCTTCTTCGCTAAGACATACGAAGAACACAATAAAAATGTAGAAGAACACGTCAATAGTAAATTGACACAAGCAAGTTCAAACTAGAAAAAGCATGTGGCGCGTCCACAGCTTTTTCATTCAAATAATAGAAAGAGAAGAATAATGGCAGAAAAAACATACCCAATGACCCTAGCAGAAAAAGAAAAATTAGAACTAGAATTAGAAGAATTGAAATTGGTCCGTCGACCTGAAGTCGTAGAACGGATCAAGATCGCTCGCTCATACGGTGACCTCTCAGAAAACTCTGAGTACGAAGCAGCAAAAGATGAACAAGCTTTTGTGGAAGGTCAAATCTCTAGTTTGGAAACAAAAATCCGCTATGCGGAAATCGTCGATAGTGACGCTGTTGCAGTAGACGAAGTAGCGATCGGAAAAACCGTTACAGTTCAAGAAGTTGGCGAAACAGATGAAGAAGTATACAGCATCGTCGGTTCAGCAGGGGCAGATGCCTTTGCAGGGAAGATCTCGAACGAAAGCCCAATCGGTCACGCTTTGATTGGTAAAAAAACAGGTGACGTGGTCACTGTTGAAACACCAGCTGGAAACTACCAAGTGAAAATTTTGAACGTAGAAAAAACAGCGTAAATATAAAGAGCAAGCTCTCCAATAGGGCTTGTTTCAGATTAAAGACAAAGTCCTCTTAGAACCTTTCCTTAAGTGAGTACGGACGTCAGCGAACTTCTACGAAGTTCCATGACTTAGTTTTGAACCTAAGGTTTCAAAACTCCCCTAGTGCCTGAAACATAATTGTTTCAGGCACTTTTCTCACTGCGGAAAGTTTCGATATCTGCTCTATGAACCTAATAGTTTATATCATTTTATTTTTTAACATTACTTAGGTAAAAACGGTCTTAAAGCAAGCACTCAAAGAGGGCTTGTTTTTCTGTGCTCTTAATCCCCTTGTGAGAGAATAATTCTTCCTTGATTGAAAGGGATTAAAAAAGCACCTGAACTAGAGGGTTCAGGTGCTTAAGTAATTCCGCTAGAATTTAGAAGTTTGTACTACTTTCTATTGCGTTGTTTTCCTGCATTGCGGTTGTTTTTTGGTTTGTGTTGAATTTGTGTCGTTGCAGTTGGTGTAACGTCTTTTTTCACACGGTGACTAGTCGCTTTTGGAGGATTGTTTTTGTATTCCTCAGCGACCCGCTTGCGAAGATTTGGACGAATCAAGTAGTTGATGACAAATTGTTGGATAATTTGGATCACCCCACCGACTACCCAGTAAAGAGTCACTCCGGCTGAAGAGATCAATGAGAAGACACCGATCATAATCGGGCTCATCAGTGATGCTTTACGCATACTTTCCTTTTGGGTTTCATCTTCAATCCCATGAAGAGAGAGCATACTTTGGATATAGTAGAGAACCGCTACGATAGCCGTCAAGAGCAAGCTTGGTTTTCCAAGAGCAATACCAAGGAAACTACTTTCTGCTACCCCTTTGGTGTGCTGAGCTGCAAAGAAGAGGGCAGAGAAGAATGGCATTTGGATCAAGAGTGGTAAACATCCAACTCCACCAAACATGCTAACCCCATTTTCACGTTGAGCAGCCATTAATTCTTGTTGTGCCAATAGCTTTTCTTCTTGTGAGCTAGCGTTTTTCATGCGCTCTTGGATTGGGCCAAGGATGGGTTTTAAGTAGTTCATCTTTTCAGATTGGTAGGTTGCCTTCCATGATTGGTACAAACCAAGTGGCAAGATGATTAAACGCACGATCAAGGTGACGATAATAATCCCGATCCCAAAGCCCAAGCCAAGGTTATTAGCAAAGAATTTGATGGCTTCGCCCATTGGACGGCCAAGAAGATTCCAAATCAATCCAGTTGGATTTCCAGTTTTCCGATCGACACTCACGCATCCTGATAAGAAGACGAGCGAAGCTAGTCCCATCGATGCCAATAATGCAAGTTTATTTTTTTTCACAAATCGTTCCTTCTTTTTTAAAATGTTACCTTTCTATTCTACTGTTTTTTTTGAAAATACACAATAGTTCTCTAGTCTTAATTTGCAATTTTGAAGTCCTTATAGTTTTCAAAGTTTGCTAACGTAACATCCAAATAAGTCACATGCGCAAACGGCGTAGGACCTTTGCGTATTTCTTGGATGAATTTGGCCATTTGACTGCTAGACTCTGCCTGAGCTAGAATACCAACCGTCCCATCGTCATTATTCCAGACACGGCCAGTGATCCCACCAATCTCCAAGGCAAGACTGTAGACTCCCCAGCGAAAACCAACTCCTTGAACCCGTCCTTGGGCAATCATTTTTACCTTTTGCATGTGCATCCTCCTTGACTCGAAGAAATCTATCTGAGGCATGATTTCTTCTTTTTCTTTGTGCTATAATAGGTCTATGAATATTATAACGTCTAAATCCAATAATGTAATCAAAAATGCTAAAAAATTACATCAAAAAAAATATCGGACAGATTCCTATCTCATTGAGGGTTGGCATCTCTTTGAAGAGGCAGTAGAAAATCAGGCGATCATTCGTCAGATCTTTGTTTTAGAAGCCTATTTAGACCGCGTAGAGAATATCCAAAACGTCACTGTCGTGACTTCGGAGATCTTGAGTCTCTTGGCTGATTCGAAGACCCCTCAAGGAATTGTCGCAGAGATTCTTCTAGAGCAGCCAGAACTTCCAGATCCGTTACAAGGTCGTTACCTCTATTTGGAGGATGTCCAAGATCCAGGTAATGTAGGAACCATGATTCGAACAGCAGATGCAGCCGGCTTTGATGGTGTCATGCTTTCGAAAGCATCCGCAGATCTATACAGTCTCAAGACTCTTCGATCCATGCAGGGCAGTCATTTCCATCTTCCTATCTGGAAAATGGACCGAGAAGAACTGTTTGAACGAGCTAGTCAATCCAATCTAGCGGTCCTCGCAACGACGCTATCAGAAGCTTCCATCGATTACCGTCAGCTCCCTCAGATTGATCAATTGATTTTGGTAATGGGTAATGAAGGCAAGGGCATCAGTCCAGAAATGGCTACACGAGCCGACCAGCTTGTTCATATTACCATGCCGGGTCGGGCTGAGAGTTTGAATGTTGCAGTAGCTGCTGGAATTTTGATGTTTCATTTAAGGAATTTTTGAGAAAAAGCAGTATACTTAAGTTGAAAAAAGAAATTGGTGGAAATCTTATTGGGAAAGCCTATCAAGGAAAGGTGGTGATCTGATGCAATATCATCGTGACAAAGAATACATGACCTATGTGGGACAGTTGATCCAGCACCCTAAGGTTCAAAAATTAGCCGACATCCCCCATCATATTCATTCCAATCGTTTGGAGCATTCCATTCATGTTAGCTATACTAGTTATAAACTGGCTAAAAAATTTGGCTGGGATGCTAAAAGTACGGCTCGGGGTGGCCTCTTGCATGACCTCTTTTACTATGATTGGCGCGAGACCAAGTTTACCAAGAGTCACGCCTGGATTCATCCACGCATTGCCGTGAGAAATGCGCGAAAGATTACAGATCTTAATGCTAAGGAAGAAGATATCATCATTAAACACATGTGGGGGGCTACCCTTGCTCCGCCTCGCTACAAAGAATCCTTCGTGGTGACCATGGTGGATAAATACTGGGCTGTTAAGGAAGCTTCAGAACCTTGGCGTAAAAAGATGGCCAAAAGGAGATTTTTTCATCGAAAAATGTTAAAATCATAGTAAACAAATTTGAAAGGAACTTGTTTATATGTATAATGATTCAGTAATCCAAGAACAAAGTGGATTGAATGCTTTTTATAACAAAATCTATTCATTAGTAGGAATTGGTGTTGGGATTTCAGCCCTTGTGTCTGGCCTGATGATGACAGTCTTTCAAGATTTCTTCGTTCAAATCTTGACAACAGCACCAATGGTTTACTATGCAGCAGTTGTTGTAGAATTGATCTTGGTCTTTGTTGCCAGTGGGAAGGCTATTAAAAATAGCCCGTCTGCTCTTCCGATCTTCTTGATCTACTCAGCTTTGAATGGCTTTACCTTGAGCTTTATCATTGCTCGCTACATGCAAGCGACGGTTTATAAGGCTTTCTTGGTCAGTGCCTTGATGTTTATTGTCATGGGAGCTATCGGACGCGTCGTGAAAAAAGACCTTTCAGGTATGGGACGTGCCTTGATGGGAGTCTTGATCGGTGTGATCATCGCTTCTGTTGTGAACATGTTCTTGAGAAGTTCTGGCATGGATTATATCTTGAGTATTATCTCTGTCTTCCTCTTTGCAGGATTGACAGCTTGGGATAACCAAAAAATCCGCTATGTCTATGATCAAACCAATGGTCACCCTGCGACAGGCTGGGCAGTGGCCATGGCTTTGGAACTGTATCTTGATTTTATCAACCTCTTTATCAGCCTTCTTCGTATCTTCGGAAGAAACGACTAATCAAAGAGAGATTGAGCTGGGGCAATAGCCTCGGCTTTTTTTGTCTTCCGACTTGTGCTATACTTATAGTGACTACAGAATAGAAATGAGTACTTATGAAAATACCTTTTGTAACCCGTGAACAATTAGAAAGCCTGACCCAAGAATTTCCTACCCCTTTTCATCTCTATGATGAAGCAGGAATTCGTGAAACAGCTCGTGCCCTCCATCGAGCTTTTGCTTGGAATGAAGGATTTAAAGAATACTTTGCCATCAAGGCGACTCCGAACCCATCGATCCTAAAAATTTTGCAAGAAGAGGGCTGTGGAGTTGACACTGCCAGCTACGTCGAATTGTTAATGGCAGATAAACTTGGCTTTAGTGGAAAAGAGATCATGTTTTCTTCTAACAACACGCCAGCTGAAGAGTTCATCTATGCTCGTGAATTAGGGGCGACCATCAATCTGGACGCCTATGAAGACATTGCTTTCTTGAAGTCTGTGACCAGCATTCCCAAGGTCATTTCATGTCGCTATAATCCTGGTGGAGTTTTTGAACTGGGAACTGATATTATGGACAATCCGGAAGAAGCCAAGTTTGGAATGACCAAGGAGCAATTGATCCAAGCCTTTATCGAGTTGAAAGAACTGGGTGTGGAAGAGTTTGGCATTCACGCCTTGTTAGCTTCTAATACAGTATCCAACGATTACTATCCAGAGCTAGCGCGTCAACTTTTTGAATTGGCAGTGGAAGTCGTCGAGAAAACAGGTGTCCATTTGGGCTTTATCAACCTCTCTGGTGGAGTTGGGGTCAATTACAAGCCAGAGCAAGAACCAAATGATATTGCCATTATTGGGGAAGGCGTGCACCGCGTTTTTAATGAGATTCTTAAACCGGCAGGACTTGGTCATGTGAAAATCTATACCGAACTTGGTCGCTTTATGCTAGCTTCACACGGTCTTTTGGTAACCAGAGTGACGCATAAAAAGAAAACCTACCGGACCTATGTGGGTGTCGATGCTTCAGCTGTGAACCTTCTGAGACCGGCTATGTACGGTGCTTATCACCATATTACCAATATGGATCGTCCAGATGGACCGACTGAAGTGGTCGATGTCGTGGGAAGTCTCTGTGAAAATAACGATAAATTTGCTAAACAACGTGAATTACCAGTGACGGAGATTGGAGATTTGCTCGTGATCCATGATACCGGAGCCCATGGATTTTCAATGGGGTATCAGTACAATGCCAAATTGCGTTCTGCAGAAGTTTTGCTTCAAGAAGATGGGCAGGCCCGTTTGATTCGTCGAGCAGAAAAACCAGAAGATTATCTTGCGACACTCTACGGCTTTGACATTGAAAAATAAGCGATTGTCTGATATAATGATAGTTATGTAAAAATAATGGATCGGAGAAAATTGTATGAATCTCTTTTTAGGAATTTTGTTGATTATTTTGGCTTTCTTTGGTGGGATGGTTGCAGGAATGTTCTTGCTTCGTCGTCAATTTGAAAAAGAATTTGCATCAAATCCCCGTTTGAATGTTGAAGCAGTTCGGACACTTTTAGGTGCGAGTGGCCAACGTCCAAGCGAAGCAAAAGTTCAACAAGTCTATCGCCAAATTGTGAACCAACAAAAATCAGCAATGGCGAAAAACAAGAAAAAATAAGAGTGGGGCAATCTCACGATAATAAATGAGAGGGGCTTGGAGGAATTTCTTAGTCCCTCCTTTTGGAAGGAAGAGATATGGATAACCGACCGATTGGTTTTTTAGATTCTGGAGTAGGGGGCCTGACTGTTGTCCGCGAATTGCTCCGTCAGCTTCCTCACGAAGATGTCGTCTATATTGGAGATTCAGCGCGTGCACCTTATGGTCCTAGACCAGCAGACCAAATTCGCGAGTATACTTGGCAGATGGTGAACTTCCTTCTGACCAAAAATGTCAAGATGATTGTTTTAGCTTGTAATACAGCGACTGCAGTGGTTTGGGAAGAAGTCAAGGAAAAACTTGATATTCCTGTTTTGGGAGTGATCTTGCCCGGAGCTTCTGCAGCCATTAAATCAACGACCCATCAAAAAATTGGGGTCATTGGGACACCGATGACGGTTTCTTCTGGAATTTATAAAGAGAAGATTCAAAGTCTGGCACCAGATATGAAAGTCACCAGTTTAGCTTGTCCCAAGTTTGTTCCTTTAGTGGAATCCAACGAGTTGGCATCCAGTGTGACCAAAAAGGTGGTTTATGAAACCCTAAAACCACTAGTTGGAAAGGTTGATACCTTAGTCTTGGGATGCACCCATTATCCCCTGTTAAAACCAATCATTCAAAATGTGATGGGACCGGATGTCAAATTGATTGATAGTGGAGCGGAGTGTGTTCGGGATATTTCCGTCTTATTAAACTATTTTGAGCTCAATAAGAGCCGCGAACTCTTAGAGCAGACCTACCGCTTTTATACCACTGCAAATGCCAATAGCTTTGCAGCGATTGCCGAAAAATGGCTAGAACGTTCAGTGAATGTGGAGCACGTAAATTTATGAGTGACAAACTATTTGAATACAAAGATTCCCAAGATTGGTATATTGCCCAATGGGGAGAAGATGCAGACTACAACCAATTTAGTCAAGTGCCTGCGGAAGCTTCCACTCTGTTAGACCAGCTGGAACTTCTCTTTGCCAAGGATCCTGAAGGATTTCCTCTCAATCTATCGGTGATGCGCTATGGATCAGCCTTTCGTTTCCTAACCTTTTTGACGGAAATCTTGAATGAAGTCAAGGGAAGATCTTTTGAAATTATCCAGCGTCAAGGAGCCTTACTCTTGGTTGAAAAAGGGAAATTACTCTATTTGCATTTGCCAAGTGATGGGGTAGATTTGGAAGCCTTCTTGGGTCAAGACAAGGTCAAAGATACGATTCTTATTGCGACTCGAAATGAGGGAAAAACCAAAGAATTCCGTAATATGTTTGAAAAGCTAGGCTTTGAAGTGGAAAACCTCAATCAGTATCCAGAGCTTCCAGAAGTCGAAGAAACAGGGATGACCTTTGAGGAGAATGCCCGCCTAAAAGCTGAAACCATCGCAGAGCTAACCGGGAAAACAGTCTTAGCGGATGATTCAGGTTTGAAGGTAGATATCTTGGGAGGCTTACCAGGAGTTTGGTCAGCTCGCTTTGCGGGAGTTGGTGCGACAGATGCGGAAAACAATGCGAAATTGTTGCACGAATTGGCCATGGTCTTTGACTTGAAAGACCGTTCAGCCCAGTTCCATACGACCTTGGTGGTTGCAAGGCCAGGCAAGGAAAGCTTGGTGGTTGAAGCTGATTGGCCAGGGTATATTAATTTTGAACCTAAGGGTGAAAACGGGTTTGGCTATGATCCACTCTTCTTAGTTGGGGAAACGGGCCGTGCTGCCGCTGAATTAACACTTGAAGAAAAAAATACACAATCGCATCGTGCTTTAGCTGTTAAAAAGTTATTGGAGGTATTTCCATCATGGCAAAGCAAACAATCATCGTGATGAGTGACTCGCATGGAGACCGTTCCATCGTAGAAGCAATTAAAGACAAATATCTAGGCAAGGTCGATGGGATCTTTCACAATGGGGATTCTGAACTAAAAAGTGATGATCCTGTCTGGGAAGGGATTCACGTTGTCCAAGGAAACATGGATTTTTATGATGGCTATCCAGAACGCTTGGTGACCCAACTAGGGCCAACACGAATCATCCAGACCCATGGGCATCTCTTCCAGATCAATTTTAGTTTTCAAAAATTGGATCTGTGGGCCCAAGAGGAAGAAGCAGATATCTGTCTTTACGGCCACCTTCATATCCCAGATGCTTGGAAGGAAGGAAGAACCCTCTTTGTGAATCCTGGATCGATCAGCCAGCCACGCGGTCTGATTCGAGAGTGCTTGTATGCTAAGATAGAGATAACTGATTCGAACTTCAAGGTAGAGTATTATACGCGAGATCATGAGTTGTATCCTGAATTGACAAAGGAGTTTAGCAGATGATAGCAAAGGAATTTGAACGTTTCTTGCTGGCGCAGGAAGAGACGTTCTTAACTCCAGCCAAAAATTTAGCGGTCTTGATTGATAACCACAATGTAGACCATGCTGTCTTGTTGTTGAGCCAGATTAGCTATAGTCGTATTCCAGTAGTGACGGATGAACGCAAGTTTGTGGGGACGATCTCCCTAACGGATATTCTATCTTATCAATTGAAACACGAGATTCCTGAGGAGACTTTTGCCTCGATGGATATCGTAGACGTTGCAAAAAAAGAGGTCGGGGTCATCGGCTTAGACTTCAATTTGACAGAAGTCCTGCACAAGTTGGTGGATGACTCCTTCCTTTCGGTGGTGGATGAAGAAGGCTATTTCCAAGGGATTATTACACGGAAATCGATTCTTAAAGCCATCAATTCGCTAATGCATGATTTTTCAAATGAATACGAGATGATTCCAAAATGAAAGAATTTATTGCAAGTTTTATTGATCAAAAAGAATTAAGTGAAAATTCTCAGTCTGCCTATTTCTATGATTTGGATCAGTTTATTGAGTCGATCCATGGGAAAGTGACGCCGACAAATTTGAGAATTTACCAAGCTTCGATTAAAGATTTTAAACCGGCGGTTCAAAAACGAAAATTATCTGCCGTCAACCAATTTTTATATTATTTGTATCAAGAACGCTTTATTTCTGAATACCATCGTTTGGTATTGCCTAAAATTCAACCGGCCAAAACCCATGATCGGGAATTGTTGGATCTGACCCATTTTTGGGAAGAATCAACCAACCCTCAGGGACGCTTGATGGCCTTGTTGATTCTGGAGATGGGCTTATTGCCAAGTGAGATCCTCCAAGTCAAAGTCGAAGATATTCAGCTGGACTTTCATGTCATTCGAGTGGGCAAAGATGGCCAAAAACGGGTTTTAAAGGTTCCAGAGCCGTTACTGGATGAATTGCAACTCTTCCTAGATGGTGTTTATCTCTTTGATAATAAAGGAAAATCCTACTCCCGTCAGTGGGGATTCCGACAATTAGAAGCCTTCTTGATCGAAAAAGGTAATCAAGATCTTTCGGCACAATCGATTCGTGAGCAGTATATTTTGAAACAACGAGAACTCGGTGTGGATCTTTTTAGTATTGCACGTGAATTGGGCCTAAAAACCATGGTGACATTAGAAAAATATAAATAATGGATATTAAAATTAAAGATTTTGAAGGGCCTTTGGACCTCTTGCTCCACTTGGTCTCTAAATACCAGATGGATATTTATGAGGTCCCCTTGATTGAGGTGATCGAACAGTATCTGGCTTATCTGGCGACCCTCCAGGCTATGAAACTAGAGGTAGCAGGAGAATACATGCTGATGGCTAGTCAACTAACCTTGATCAAGAGTCGAAGACTTCTTCCTAAGGTTGCAGAGGAGATGGATGAAGCAGGGGATCTCGAGCAGGACCTCCTTTCTCAATTGGAAGAGTACCGTACTTTCAAGCAATTAGGAGAGTTGATGGCCTCACAGCACGAGGAGCGCGCCCTCTATTATTCAAAACCAAAGATGGAATTGATTTATGACGATACCGAATTACTTCATGATCGCACCACGGTGGATCTCTTCTTGGCTTTCTCAAAACTATTGACCAAGAAAAAAGAAGAATTCCGCCAGAACCATACAACCATTGTAAAGGATGAATACAAGATTGAGGATCTGATGGACCAGCTGCGTCACCGATTCCACGATCGCTCACAAGTTCTCTTGCAGGACTTGTTTCTAGAAGCAACGGATCTCCAAGAGGTCATTACTCTATTTCTTGCAACCCTTGAATTGATCAAGATTCAAGAAGTAACGGTGATCCAGGATAGGGCTTTTGGAGAAATTTACTTAAATAGGATTGAACATGAGCAAATTAGCTGAAATTGAAGCACTCTTATTTGTAGCGGGTGAAGAAGGAATTACTGCCAGACAAATCGCAGACCTTCTCTCTTTACCTCCGACAGGTGTGGTGCAAAGTTTAGAAAAATTAAGCCAAAAATACCAGGAGGACACAGATACGAGTCTCTGTTTGATGGAGACAGCTTCCCGTTATAAATTGGTGACAAAGGCAGACTACGCTTCGGTTTTACGAGACTATTCTAGAACGCCCATGAACCAAAGTTTGTCTCGGGCTGCCCTCGAAACCTTATCAATCATTGCTTATAAGCAACCGATCACCCGTGTGGAGGTCGATGATATTCGGGGTGTCAATTCCAGCGGTGCCATTACCAAACTACTGTCATTTGATCTGATCCGAGAGGATGGGAAAAAAGAAGTCCTCGGGCGTCCCAATTTGTATGTCACAACGGAGTATTTTTTGGATTATATGGGAATCAATCATTTGGAGGAATTACCAAAGGTTGAGGAAGTGGACATCGATCCAGAGGAAGGTCAATTATTTTCAGAGAGAACAGAGGAACTAGATGAGAATTAACAAATATATTGCCCATGCAGGCGTGGCTAGTCGTCGCAAGGCCGAAGAACTAATCAAGCAAGGATTGGTGACGGTCAATGGCCAAGTTGTGCGTGAATTAGCGACCATTATTAAGACCGGTGATCAGGTTGAAGTAGAAGGCACTCCAATCTATAACGAAGAAAAGGTCTACTATCTTTTAAATAAGCCACGTGGCGTCATCTCTAGTGTTTCTGATGATAAAGGGCGGACAACAGTCGTTGACCTTTTATCTCAAGTGCCAGAGCGCATCTATCCAGTAGGACGTTTAGACTGGGATACATCTGGTGTCTTGATTTTGACCAATGATGGTGATTTTACAGATGAGATGATTCACCCACGTAATGAGATTGATAAGGTCTATGTGGCGCGGGTCAAAGGGATTGCCAATAAGGAAAATTTGCGTCCCTTAACACGAGGGGTGACCATTGATGGCAAGAAAACCAAGCCAGCGACTTATGAGATCTTAAAAGTGGATGTTGAAAAGAACCGTTCAGTGGTTCAGTTGACCATTCATGAAGGGCGCAACCACCAGGTCAAAAAGATGTTTGAAGCTGTAGGACTTTTAGTGGACAAACTCTCCCGAACCCAGTTTGGAAACCTAGATGTCTCAGGACTTCGTCCGGGTGAATACCGTCGCTTGAACAAAAAAGAAATTAGCCAGTTGCACAACCTAGCAGTGACTAAATCTAAAAAATCATGAAAAAAATCCTGATTGCTATGGTCAGAGGCTATCAAAAATGGATCTCTCCCCTATTTCCGCCTTCTTGTCGTTTTCAACCGACCTGTTCCAATTATATGATCCAAGCGATTGAACGCTTTGGTGTGAAAGGTGTCTTGATGGGGGTTGCGAGAATCTTGCGATGCCATCCGGGTACCCAAGCGGGACCAGACCCTCTGCCAGACCACTTTAGTCTGAGACGAAATGAATAATCAAAATAGGACGATCACAAATAAACAGAAATGAGGCTAGGACAAAAGTCCTAGCCTCATTTCTGTTTTTGGAGTGTCGAGCAAGACGCAGTGGTTGAGTGGGCTCTACTACGCTGATTTCATCAGCTTTTACAGCCCTACTCAACTGTGCGGAGGTGGGACGACGAAATCGAATTCTAACGAATTACCGATTTCTGTCCCACTCTCATTTTTTGTACAAGAGCTGTCTATCAGCGTTTAGACCATGTTTTAGGAAGGAAGAGCAGAATCATTGGATAGATTTCAAGCCGTCCGGCAATCATGGCTAAGGAAAGTAACAGTTTTGAAATCGGACTAAAGATGGAGAAGGTTTGACCCGTACCAATCATAGGTCCAATATTGTTGAAACAACTAAAGACAGCACTGACAACCGTCATGAAGCTATTATTGTCTAGACTCACTACAAAGAGTAAGCCGATCGTAATAAAACTGTATATTGTAAAGTACTTGAGGATCTGATGCTGGGTATCCTTATCGAGTACCGTATCGTTGACATGCAAGGTCAAAACGCGATTTGGAGACAAGGTCGAAAGAACCTGATTTTTTGCTATTCGCCATAAGGTCAAGCACCGAATGACTTTTAGCCCCCCAGCGGTCGAGCCAGCAGACCCACCGACCACCATCAGCATCAAGAGGATAAATTGTGAGAAAAGAGGCCATTTTTCCGTTGTCCCATAACCAAAACCGGTGGTGGTGATGATATTGGACACTTGGAAGAAGGAAATCTCAAAGCTCTTCGCAACATTAGCATAAAGGTGAAGGCAATTGTAGGCAATCAATACGCTAGATAGGATTACAATAGTAATGTAGGTCCGCAATTCCTCATCTTTAAAGAAGGCCTTGAATTTTCGAATCATGAGGAAGTAGTAGAGGTTAAAGTTAACCCCGAAGACTAAGACCCCGATACTGACCAAATAGGTGATCAAACTACTATTGTAGTGGGCAATCCCATCGTTAAAGACGGTAAAGCCCCCAGTACCAGCCGTCCCCATGGCGATGACGAAACTATCATACAGGGGCATGCCAGCAAGGAAATAAAGAACCACAAAGAGGAAGAACAAACCCAAGTACAAGAAGTAGAGAATTTGAGCCGTGTTTTTTAATTTGGAAACGACCTTGCCAAACACTGGACCAGGAACCTCTGCCTTCATGACTTCAAGGTGGCTGTTCTTGTTATTGTCCATAATCGCAAGGGCAAAGACCAATACTCCCATCCCACCTATCAAGTGGGTAAAACTACGCCAAAAGAGGAGAGAGTGGCTGAGGACACCCACATCGTCTAAAATCGTTGCCCCTGTTGTTGTAAAGCCGGAGCTGACTTCAAAGAAGGCATCGATAATGTTTGGAATTTGGCCCGAAAAGACAAAGGGAAGGGCACCAAAGAAGGACCATAGGATCCAACAAAGTGCTACAATCAGGACTCCTTCCTTAGCATAGATGTGAAAATCCTTAGGTTTGTGAAAACTACCAAGGAGGCCAAACGCAAGTAGGATGGCCATGGTTGCTCCAATAGAGACAAAGACCTTGGCAGGTTCCCGATAGATTGTAGCGACCACTAGGGGAACGATTAGGAGACCTGCCTCGATTAAGAGGAGTTTGGATAAGAGGTAACGAATCATGCTTCTATTCATCAGGCTTACCTCTCAAGTAGATCGTAGATTTTAGTGACATTTTGAATCAAGGTGGTCACGATAATCCGATCCCCTACCATCAAACGGTCATCCCCATTCGGGAAAATAGCCTTGCCGTTTCGAATAATGGCAGCGATCAAAACGCCCTTCTTCAATTTCAATTCAGAGAGGGGATATTGGGTTAGTTTGTTGTCTTCCTTAATTTGAAACTGCAAGGTCTCAATCCGGCCGTTTGCGACATGGTGCAAGGCTTCTAGGTTTGAGAACTGTGCATTGTAGCGCCCGCGAATAAAGTGCATAATGGTGTCTACAGCGATGCGTTTTGGAGTGACAATACTGGTCATATCCTGATCGCCAATGATCTCCAACAGACTGGTTCGGTTGACTTTGGTAATGTTCTTTTTGACTCCGACAGAATCCAAGAACATGGAGGTGATGATATTTTCTTCATCGACCCCTGTCAAAGTAGCCACAGCATCAAAGTTATTGGCACTCTCTTCTAAAAGAATGTCTTTAGCGGTTCCGTCTCCATGGACGACATAGAGGTCAGGGAATTCTTGGCTAAAGAATTCAGCTCGTTCGCGATTGACCTCGATGACCTTGAGATCGATTTTGCGACGCACATCCTGGAGAATATTGAGCAGATAGTAGGCAATTTTTCCGGCACCAATCATCATCATGCTCTTAATGACTTGAGGTCGGACATTGTTGTGGAAGAGAACGATCTCGATCCGATTTCCTGTCACGAAAATCTTGTCTTGGGGCTGCAAAACAAAGTCTCCATTTGGAATCGTGAGTTCATTGCCACGCTCGATCGCACAAACAATGACATTTCCGTATTTCTTTCGGAATTGGGATAGGCTTATATTGCAGAGATTGCTATCTGGCTTGATCTTAAATTCCATCAAGGCAACACGGCCGTTTGCAAAATGCTCCACAGAAAGGGCATTTGGGAAGTCAATGATATTAGCAATATAACGAGCTGTCAGCAATTCAGGATTGACAACCAGGGAGAAGCCCAAGATATTTTTTTCCTTGAAGTAGGAATTGGAATATTCCGGATTCCGCACCCGAACGATGGTTTCTTTGGCTCCCATTTTTTTAGCTAAAACAGCAGAAACCATGTTCACTTCGTCGTACTCGGTCATGGAAATGAAGATATCGCAGTCTTCAACATCTGCTTGCTCCAAGATCTTGAAGTTTGCGCCATTTCCTAAAATCCCAATGATATCAAACCGTTTGGTAATATGGTTAAGAACGGATTCGTCTTTTTCGATCAAAATAACATCGTGGTTTTCAGCAACGAGAGAACGACAAAGGGCCGTTCCGACCTTTCCTCCACCAACAACAATAATTTTCATAGATTACCTCCAGAGTATGCTTCTATCATACTCTATTTTCAAGAAAAATTCATCTATTTTAAGGACTTTCTGGAGGAATCTTACCAAGCTAAGAACAAGTGGGAAAAATTGTCAAAATAGAAGAATGAGGAGGGAACGAAAACTTTGATAAAGTTTCTTAAAAAAATCTAAAAAAACTATTGACAGGAGCTTCAAAAGTGATATACTTAAAAAGTACCTTCGTTGATTTACCTCAAACCTGTTGTGAGTTAAGTTAATGAAGCTGTAACCACGCTGTTTGCTGAGCTTGACTCCGGGCAGTGTGGCTATTTTTTTATCAGAAAGAGATCGAGTATGAATATTGAAGAACTGGACTACCAAGAGTCAGCGGCTCAAAACAACATCGTCTTGTTCCAACCTCAGATTCCACAAAATACGGGCAATATTGCACGGACCTGTGCGGCAACCAATTCCCCCTTACATATTATTCGTCCCATGGCTTTTCCGATCGATGATCGCAAGATGAAGCGAGCAGGACTCGATTACTGGGACAAGCTGGATGTCCGTTTCTATGATAGCTTAGAAGAGTTTATGGAAGCAGCGCGTGACGGTCAGGTGCACTTGGTGTCCAAGTTTGCAAATCAGACTTATTCGGACGTTTCTTATCAGGATGGGAAATCCCATTATTTCTTGTTTGGACGCGAGGATAAAGGATTGCCGGAAGATTTTATGCGCCAGCACGAGGAGAAGGCTATTCGCATTCCGATGAATGACGAGCATGTTCGTAGTTTAAATGTCTCCAATACCGTCTGCATGATTGTCTATGAGGCGCTCCGCCAGCAGGGATTCAAAGGGCTTGAGTTAACACATCGGTATGAACAAGATAAGCTCAAATAGCCGATAAAAACCAAACATCCGAACGACGTCATCCATGACGTTACAAAAACTTGCCTAGGCAAGTTTTTTTTGTTATCATAAAAAGGTCTTCAGGGCAGGGTGAGATTCCCGACCGGCGGTGACTTTTACTAGGAAATGTTCTTTTCCTTTTATACTTTGTTGCCAAGCTTTGCTTAACGAGAAGTTATGCCTGCAGCTTGTCGTATCGTTTAAAAGAAAAATCTCCATTTCCATACTCTAAAAGAAGTCCGCGAGCGCAAGCTGATGTGGTGTGACTCCACAACCGACAGTATAGTCTGGATGGGAGAAGACGAGAGACGAATAGACTGACAGCTATTCTGATCTGTTTAGAGCTGATACATAGGAATAAAACGTTAGGTGCTATGATTGACTAGCGGTGTTTTTCAATGGGGACCAGCTAAAGTGACTAGAATGTTCTCTAGTTTAAGCTTTGTTTAAATAGTTTAGAGTAGAATGATGGGGTAGACGTCTTTCCAGCTTCTCTAATTTTTAAAAAATTGGAGGAACCTGTTATGACAAATACACGTAAACTGACCCTAGTGGCTGTTTTATCCGCATTATCTTTTATTTTGATGTTCTATCAATTTTCTTTCTTGATAGATTTCTTCAAAATTGATTTGAGTATCATCGCCATTTTGTTGGCTTTGGTCTTGTTGGATTTTAAAAGTGCTGTTTGGGTGACCTTGATCCGATCTGTTCTTAAATTAGCTCTTAATAATAAGGGGCTTGAAACCTTGATCGGACTACCAATCAATATCATTGGAGTTCTTGTTTTTGTCCTTGCTTTTGCATGGATTTGGAACAAGGAACGGACCCATGGCCGATTTGTCCTGGCTACGATTATTGGAACGATCAGCTTGAGTATCACGATGGTATTGGTGAACTATGTCTATGCAATCCCTTTGTATGCTCGCTTTATGAACTATGATATTTCGAAAACACTAGGGCTTGTCCACTATTTAGCCGCAATGGTTGCACCGTTTAACCTGATCGAAGGAGTGATTTGGGCCATCGCATTTGGATTGATCTACACCTTATTGCAACCGATTTTGAAAAAATATGAAAAATAAACAACAACATTGGGCGAAGGCAAGCTTCGCCCTTCTCATTTTTGTCATTCTCGGGTATGTGATTCGTTTCTACCCGCAACAATTAACGGGATTTGATAGCGCGATTCAATCTGCTATTCGGGGGGATCTGCCTGCACCACTGACAGCCTTCTTTACCAAGGTAACCCACGTCATGGATACCAAGATCATTGTCATCTGGGTGGGTCTTCTGCTGGCGATCTTTGCCTATAAGAAATGGTACAGCGAAGCCCTCTTTCTGGGGAGCAATCTGGTATTGACTGGTCTTTTGGTTCTTCTTCTAAAGAATATCTACCAGAGACCGAGACCAAGTATTCTTCATCTAGTAGAGGAAAAAGGCTTTTCTTTTCCAAGTGGTCATTCACTGGCGTCTACCCTTGTTTTGGGAAGCTTGATCCTCGTGATCGGCCAGCATGTAAAACATAAAACAGCCCGCTATTGTCTTCAAGGCTTGCTGGTTCTGGGAATTGTGACCATTGTGGTCTCCCGTATTTATGTCGGGGTCCACTATCCATCAGACGTTCTCGGCAGTATGATTTTGGGCCTTGCTGTCTTGCAATTTGAGTACCCCTTGTACGATCGCTTGCGGTTTCAATGGCGCTTTACAGGGAAGCAAAAATAACTAACAACTAGGAGTTGGACTCGCGTTTTGAGTTCGATTCTTTTTTTGCTATAATGAAGGGTATGAAATCCTACAATACCTTGAATGATTATTATCGAACCTTATTTGGAGAAAAGACCTTTAAAGTCCCTATTGATGCTGGCTTTGATTGTCCTAATCGTGACGGAACAGTCGCCCATGGTGGCTGTACTTTTTGCACGGTCTCAGGTTCAGGAGATGCCATTGTGGCCCCAGAAGCTCCGATTCGAGAACAATTTTACAAAGAGATTGATTTTATGCATCGGAAATGGCCGGATGTGAAGAAGTACCTGGTCTATTTTCAAAATTTCACCAATACCCACGATAAGGTGGACGTCATTCGAGAGCGTTATGAGCAGGCCATCAATGAACCAGGAGTAGTAGGAATCAACATCGGTACGCGTCCGGATTGTTTACCAGATGATACCTTGGCCTATCTAGCAGAGCTGACCGAGCGCATGCATGTGACGATTGAGTTGGGGCTTCAGACGACTTATGAAGCGACGTCTCAATTAATCAATCGGGCCCATAGTTATGACCTCTATGTGGAAACAGTCAAGCGGATTCGTCAACAGGTGCCGAAGGCTGAGATCGTGTCCCATTTGATCAATGGCCTTCCGGGTGAAACACATGAGATGATGGTTGAAAATGTTCGCCGTTGTGTGACCGATAATGAAATTGATGGGATCAAGTTGCACCTCTTGCATTTGATGACCAATACACGCATGCAACGAGACTATCATGAAGGGCGCCTCCAACTCATGAGCCAGGAAGAATATGTCAAGGTCATCTGTGACCAGTTAGAGATTATCCCCAAACATATTGTCATCCACCGGATTACAGGAGATGCACCACGGGATATGTTGATTGGCCCTATGTGGAGCCTCAACAAATGGGAAGTTCTAAACGCTATTGAAACTGAAATGCGTCGTCGTGGAAGTACCCAAGGATGTAAGCTAGAAGAAAAGGAGAGTGCCAATGCTTCGACCACTTGAAATGGCCCATCAATTTTTAGCAGAAGTCATCACCAAAGAAGATGTGGTGGTGGATGCCACCATGGGAAATGGATATGATACGGCTTTTTTAGCCAAACTAGCAGGCCAGGTCTATGCCTTTGATATCCAAGAGCAGGCCCTTGTAAATACCCAAGAAAGATTGGAAAAGTTGGGGCTTCGGCATGTTCAGTTGATTTTAGATGGCCACCAGCATGTGGACCAATATGTGGAGACTCTCAAAGCAGCTATTTTTAATCTAGGTTATCTGCCATCTGCGGATAAATCGGTCATTACTCTTCCGGCTACTACTATTGAAGCGATGGAAAAAATCTGTGCTCGCCTAGAAAAAGGTGGTCGAATGGCTTTGATGATCTATTATGGTCATGAGGGAGGAGACATCGAGCGTGATGCAGTGCTAGATTTTGTCAGTCAGCTCCCTCAAAAAGATTACACAGCGACCATCTACCGGACACTGAATCAAGTAAACCAACCACCGTTTTTGGTCATGATTGAAAAATTAGAAAGCTATCGTCATGGATAAAGAATATTTAAAAAATAAAATTGAAGGATTGAGACACCATTTTGTTGAATCGACCATCCACGAGCGAGAAACAGGTTTTTTTGACGAAGCCCATATGACCAAAAAAATGCTTAAAATAAAAAAGAAATTGGTTTCGCTTGAGATGGAACGCTGCCAAAAGAAGATTGAGCACAAGGACGTAAGCAAGACAGAGCAAAAGATTGCGGAGTTGAAACAGCAATTTGAGACCTGCTGCCAAGAACGCTAGGGAGGAGTGCCATGGAACTACTCCTTTATGCAGTGATCTTTTCGATGATTTTGATCGCCTCAAATGCCACCAATAAGCTTGTGCCGAGTCTTCCCCTGCCCTTGCTCCAAATCTTATTGGGGATTGGTTGGGCCCTCTTTATTCCAGAAAAAAATTTTCATCTGGATACCGAGCTATTTCTGGCATTGGTCATTGGTCCTCTTTTATTTCGGGAGGCAGAAGAAGCAGATATTACTTCTGTCTTAAAACACTGGCGCATCATTCTCTATTTGATTTTCCCAGTGATTTTTATCTCAACCATTAGTCTGGGTTGGGCTGCCCATTCCTTGTGGCTGAGCCTTCCTTTAGCAGCCTGTATGGCAGTGGGTGCGGCCCTAGGACCGACGGATTTAGTAGCTTTTGCTTCTCTGTCTGAGCGCTTTACCTTTCCAAAGCGGGTTTCGAATATCTTAAAAGGGGAAGGTTTACTAAATGACGCCTCTGGTTTGATTGCCTTTCGAGTGGCCTTGACGGCCCTTGCAACCGGGAGTTTCTCCCTGGGAAAAGCAGGCCTTTCCTTAGGTCTCTCCATTATTGGAGGATTTATAGTGGGAATCTTGACAGCCTTTGTGAATCGATGGCTGCAAAAGTTACTCTTGAGTGTTCGTGCCAGTGATATTGCCAGTGAATTGTTATTAGAATTGAGTCTCCCGTTATTGACTTTTTTCTTAGCAGAAGAACTCCATGTGTCTGGTATCATCGCTGTGGTCGTGTCAGGGATCCTAAAAGCCAGTCGCTTTAAGCACATTACCCTTCTTGAAGCCCGGGTGGATACTGTGAGCCATACCGTCTGGAATACGGTCAACTTTATCTTAAATGGGTCGGTCTTTGTGATTTTGGGAATGGAACTAGAAATGATCGCCAAGCCCATCTTAAGTAGTCCCATTTACAACAATCTTCTTTTAGTTCTTTCTGTCTTTCTTTTGACAGCCTTGCTCTTTTTAATTCGTTTTGTCATGGTTTACCTCTTTTATTGGTTCCGAACAGTTCGACTAAAAAAATCATTGAGAAATTATCTAAAAGATGCTTTATTGCTGACCTTTTCGGGTGTGAAGGGAACAGTTTCGATTGCGACAATTCTTTTGATTCCAACCAAAATCGAAAAAGAATACCCCGTCCTACTCTTTTTAGTGGCAGGAGTTACCCTTGTCAGCTTTATTGCTGGCTTAGTGGTACTTCCAAAATTATCAGAAGATAAGGAAGAAACTAATGACTACCTGATGCAGATCGCGATTTTAAATGATGTCGTCATGGAATTAGAAGCAGACCTAAAGAGTAGTAAGCACAAGGGTCCCTTGTATGCGGCGATTGATAACTACCATGGTCGGATTGAAAATTTGATTCTAAGCCAAGAAAACAAGCTCATTCAAAAGGACTGGGAACAGCTGAAGCTCTTGATTTTGAGTATTGAAAGTGACGGCTTGGAACAAGCCTACGAAGAAGGAAAGATGCGCGAGCGGGGCTACCGCGTCTACCAACGCTATCTTCGTAATATGGAGCAACGGGTCAATCGCAACCTTTCATCTCGTCTAACATACTACCTCTTGGTTTCTTTCCGCATCTTGCATTTGCTGGTCCATGAAATCCTAACATTAGGTTCTGGCTTTCGAACTTGGTGGAACCGAGAAGATAGAAAGTTAGAAGCTATTGATTATGACCAGATTGCAGCCCTTTATTTGGCCAATACGGAAATCATCATTGAAAGTTTGGAAGACCTCAAAGGGGTTTATCGGAGCAGTTTGATCTCTTACCTGCAAGAATCTCGTCTGAGAGAGACGGCCATTATTACTAGTGGAGCCTTTGTGGAGCGGGTTATTAACCGGGTGAAACCAAATAATATCGATGAAATGTTGAGAGGCTATTATTTGGAGCGTAAGATTATTTTTGAATACGAAGCGCAACACCTGATTACCGCCAAGCAAGCGCGCCGTATGCGACAAAATGTCAATGAATTAGAAAGTTATTCCTTAAGAGAAAGTGCTAATACTCTCCCATATGATATGATCGAGTATGCACGGAATCGATAGTTCTTTATAAGAAAGCCCCTCGCTTCTGCAAGGATTAATTCTTCTAGTGGCCCGTTTGATTCATCGTAGATATGAGATATTCGGTTCGTCCATTAGCTACTTTTCTGATCTAAAAAAGAAAATGATGACCTAGGTAATTTGCTTCTCAAGTTTTATCTACTTGTTCAAGGTAGCCCAATGAACAATCAACTGGTTTGATAACTATATATTAAAGGTTGGACATTTTTGCCCTTCCTTTTTTCTATTTGGAAAATAAATATTGTAACTTTCAAATGAGTTTTACAAAAATTACACAACGCAGAATTATAGGGGAGTTTTTTTGACAAAAGCAGCAATAAAGTATTGAACTTTTATTTTAAATGTACTACAATGGAAGAAAGTTTTAAATATTTGCCTCCGAAAACGAATGTTATACAATTTAAACAAACTAATAACACTAACTGGGGATAAAAAAGCATGAAAAATATATTTTCCGACTCTAAAGAACGTTTTTCTATTAGAAAGTACACTATCGGGGTTGCTTCTGTGTTGTTATCAACACTGGTATTTGTGGAAGGAAACGTTTATGCGGACGAAGTGAAGAATAATACAGATTCACAAATTTCAGTTGTTGCACAAGAGAATCAAGGCGAGAGACACAAGGAATCTGGTCTTGAAGCAAATGAAGTTGTAACGCAAGCTAGCACTAGTGTTACGCCGAGTGAATCAGCCCTTCCAACTTCACAAGTTAGTGCCGAAGCCCCTGCACATGTGGTTAAAGGGGAAAAGACTGAAAAACAATCAAATGAAGTTGCAACACCAGCTAGCACTAGTGTTGCACCAGCTGAGTCAGCTTCTCCAACTTCAAAAGCCAGTGCCGAAGGCTCTGTGCCTGTAGCTAGCGAGAAAAAAACTGAATCACAACCTACAACTAGGTCAAGACGGTCTAAAAGAGAATTGCCTTCATCAGGTGGTACAACAACTTATGAAAAAACCGGTGACACAATTACTGTGAAAAATCCTAATGTTGAAGTCAATTTTCCAAATGGGAACAGTCTATATGCTCCTGCGGAAACAGTCATTCATATGGAACTACCTGATGAATTAGAGATAAAACAAAATGATAAAATCGTTGTTGATATTCCCGATGCAATTAGAATTCCTACAAGTTTGCATTATGATGTAACTGGTCCTAGTGGTGAAATAATAGGTAATGCTTTTCTAGATTCAATCAGTAATAAAGTGATAACTACTTTTACAGATTACTATGAGAAAAACAAAATTGCAAAACAATTTACCTTAACCTTTAGTACCGGTTGGAAATCATATGTTAAACCAAATGTTCCAACAGAACTCAATTTTAGTGGACGAAAAATTACAGTAACAGTAGGTCCGGAGAGTGCTCCTGTACCGGTAGAAAAAACAAAGGTAACAAAATATGGTGAAGCAGTAACTGGTCATCCTGAACTAATCAGATGGACTATCCGTCTAAACTCAGGTAGTTTGGTAGCTCCTCAAGTTTTGACAAATTACCAACTAATTGATACGCTTCCAGATGACCAAGTCCTAGTTCAAGACGGAGATCCTGTTTTGGATGAATTTGATACTAAAACGAAAGAAACTTGGCGTTTAGGACATGCGACATCTATTCCTTCAGATAATGTAGATTTATGGAACGGTAAAGCTCTTAGAGCTGAAAGAGTTCAGTCAATTACTCCATGGGTTTCCAAAGGTAATGCAATTCAATTATTGGAAAATATCAAAGAAAGCCCAACTGGTTTTTCTTTTAAGATAGCGCAATTGAATGAGCTTGTTTATGTTCGCTATATGACGCGATTAAAAAATGTACCTAATACCAATGAGGAGTTACAAGAAAAACACGGTAATAATATCAAAATCACTTACAACACTGGTGAAGAACAAAGTTACCAAGCAACTTTTGCATTTAAAGCAGGTGGTTCAGGTTCAGCTTCAAAGGCAAAACAACCAGCAAGGGTTGATTTAGCGTTTACAAAACGTCTTGAAGGAAGAAAGTTAACGGCTGGTGAGTTCACCTTTAATCTAGTTGACCAAAGTGGTAATGTGGTTGATACACAAAAAAATGATAGTTTTGGCCATATTACTTTTATTCCACAGTTATTTAACCATGCTGGTGTTTATCACTATACGGTTGAAGAAGTACCAGGTACGGAAGCAGGTATTAACTACGATGCAATGAAAGCAGAAGTGAGTATCACAGTAGATGAAGATGGTAATTCGTACATAGCTCATACAATTATGCCAATGGACACCGAATTCAATAACACCTATACTCCTTCCCCAGTAAAAGTAGGTCTAGAATTTAACAAAGTCCTATCCAATGGTAGTCTAAATGCGGGGGATTTCAGCTTTACACTGATTGGTGATAACAATGTTAATGAAACAGTTACTAACAAAGCTGATGGGAAAATTACTTTCAGTGACTTATCATTTGATCATGTTGGTGTTTTCAACTACACAGTAAAAGAGGTGAAGGGTGATAAACCAGATGTAGACTACGATGATATGACGATTGCAGTGAAAGTAACTGTATCGAAAGATGAGGAAACAGGTCTGTTAACAGCAAAAACAGAGATGACCTCAACAGGTGGCGAAGCAACTGGTACAGATGATAAGACCTTTAACAACTATGCGGTAGCGCCAGTGACAGCGCAATTTGACTTTAGTAAAGTTCTTTCCGGACGCACTCTTAAAGACGGTGAGTTCAGTTTTGTCTTGAAAGATGCGAGCGGTCAAGTTCTCCAAACGAAGACCAATGATGCTTCAGGTAAAGTAGCCTTCGATGCGCTCACATACAAGAACAATGAAGTTGGCGTGCATAAGTACACTGTAGAAGAAGTAGCAGGTTCAGAAGCAGGAATGAGTTATGACCCAATGAAGGCAGAGGTTACAGTTACTGTCACTAAAGATGGTCATGCACTTACTGCTGTAGCAACACTTCCAGCAGATACAGAGTTCAACAACACTTTCAAATCATCTCCAGTTAAGGTAAATCTTGAGTTCAATAAGTCTCTCTCAAATGGAACATTGAATGCTGGTGACTTTAGCTTCATATTGACCGGTGATAATAATGTAAATGAAACTGTTACTAACAAGGCTGATGGAAAAGTTAACTTCAGTGAATTGTCATTCGATAAAGTTGGCGTATACAACTACACAGTTAAAGAAGTGAAGGGTAGCAAACCTGATGTAGACTACGACGAAATGACTGTTGTAGTTAAAGTAACAGTTACAAAGGATGAGACTACAGGTCTCTTGGTAGCTAATACTGAAATGACTTCAACAGGTGGAGAAGCAACTGGTACTGATGATACAACTTTTAATAA
>NZ_JBRKNT010000007.1:0-99477 GCF_053010205.1 Streptococcus sp. W151
GCTAAGCGACTACCTTATCTCACAGGGGGCAACCCCCAACTACTTCCGGCGTTCTAGGGCTTAACTGCTGTGTTCGGCATGGGTACAGGTGTATCTCCTAGGCTATCGTCACTTAACTCTGAATGTTTAAACATTCAAAATTGAATATCTATATTCTAACAAGTTAAACTCACGTTGTCAATATCTTCTGACTCTTTGGATAAGTCCTCGAGCTATTAGTATTAGTCCGCTCCATTGCTCACACAACTTCCACTCCTAACCTATCTACCTGATCTTCTCTCAGGGCTCTTACTGATATAAAATCATGGGAAATCTCATCTTGAGGTGGGTTTCACACTTAGATGCTTTCAGCGTTTATCCCTTCCCTACATAGCTACCCAGCGATGCCTCTGGCGAGACAACTGGTACACCAGCGGTAAGTCCACTCTGGTCCTCTCGTACTAGGAGCAGATCCTCTCAAATTTCCTACGCCCGCGACGGATAGGGACCGAACTGTCTCACGACGTTCTGAACCCAGCTCGCGTGCCGCTTTAATGGGCGAACAGCCCAACCCTTGGGACCGACTACAGCCCCAGGATGCGACGAGCCGACATCGAGGTGCCAAACCTCCCCGTCGATGTGAACTCTTGGGGGAGATAAGCCTGTTATCCCCAGGGTAGCTTTTATCCGTTGAGCGATGGCCCTTCCATACGGAACCACCGGATCACTAAGCCCGACTTTCGTCCCTGCTCGAGTTGTAGCTCTCGCAGTCAAGCTCCCTTATACCTTTACACTCTGCGAATGATTTCCAACCATTCTGAGGGAACCTTTGGGCGCCTCCGTTACCTTTTAGGAGGCGACCGCCCCAGTCAAACTGCCCGTCAGACACTGTCTCCGTAGATGATTAACCTACCGGGTTAGAGTGGCCATAACACAAGGGTAGTATCCCAACAACGCCTCCATCGAAACTGGCGTCCCGATCTCTATGGCTCCTACCTATCCTGTACATGTGGCACAGACACTCAATATCAAACTGCAGTAAAGCTCCATGGGGTCTTTCCGTCCTGTCGCGGGTAACCTGCATCTTCACAGGTACTAAAATTTCACCGAGTCTCTCGTTGAGACAGTGCCCAAATCATTACGCCTTTCGTGCGGGTCGGAACTTACCCGACAAGGAATTTCGCTACCTTAGGACCGTTATAGTTACGGCCGCCGTTTACTGGGGCTTCAATTCATACCTTCGCTTACGCTAAGCACTCCTCTTAACCTTCCAGCACCGGGCAGGCGTCACCCCCTATACATCATCTTACGATTTAGCAGAGAGCTGTGTTTTTGATAAACAGTTGCTTGGGCCTATTCACTGCGGCTGACATAAAGTCAGCACCCCTTCTCCCGAAGTTACGGGGTCATTTTGCCGAGTTCCTTAACGAGAGTTCTCTCGCTCACCTGAGGCTACTCGCCTCGACTACCTGTGTCGGTTTGCGGTACGGGTAGAGTATGTTTAAACGCTAGAAGCTTTTCTTGGCAGTGTGACGTCACTAACTTCGCTACTAAACTTCGCTCCCCATCACAGCTCAATGTTATAGAACTAAGCATTTAACTCAATTCACACCTCACTGCTTAGACGTGCACTTCCAGTCGCACGCTTTAGTTAGCCTACTGCGTCCCTCCTTCACTACATACTCTAGTACAGGAATATCAACCTGTTGTCCATCGGATACACCTTTCGGTCTCTCCTTAGGTCCCGACTAACCCAGGGCGGACGAGCCTTCCCCTGGAAACCTTAGTCTTACGGTGGACAGGATTCTCACCTGTCTTTCGCTACTCATACCGGCATTCTCACTTCTATGCGTTCCAGCGCTCCTCACGGTACACCTTCTCCACACATAGAACGCTCTCCTACCATACCTATAAAGGTATCCACAGCTTCGGTAAATTGTTTTAGCCCCGGTACATTTTCGGCGCAGGGTCACTCGACTAGTGAGCTATTACGCACTCTTTGAATGAATAGCTGCTTCTAAGCTAACATCCTAGTTGTCTGTGCAACCCCACATCCTTTTCCACTTAACAATTATTTTGGGACCTTAGCTGGTGGTCTGGGCTGTTTCCCTTTCGACTACGGATCTTAGCACTCGCAGTCTGACTGCCGACCATAATTCATTGGCATTCGGAGTTTATCTGAGATTGGTAATCCGGGATGGACCCCTCACCCAAACAGTGCTCTACCTCCAAGAATCTCTAATGTCGACGCTAGCCCTAAAGCTATTTCGGAGAGAACCAGCTATCTCCAAGTTCGTTTGGAATTTCTCCGCTACCCACAAGTCATCCAAGCACTTTTCAACGTGCCCTGGTTCGGTCCTCCAGTGAGTTTTACCTCACCTTCAACCTGCTCATGGGTAGGTCACATGGTTTCGGGTCTACGACATAATACTAATGCGCCCTATTCAGACTCGGTTTCCCTGCGGCTCCGTCTCTTCAACTTAACCTCGCATCATATCGTAACTCGCCGGTTCATTCTACAAAAGGCACGCTCTCACCCATTAACGGGCTCGAACTTGTTGTAGGCACACGGTTTCAGGTTCTATTTCACTCCCCTCCCGGGGTGCTTTTCACCTTTCCCTCACGGTACTGGTTCACTATCGGTCACTAGAGAGTATTTAGGGTTGGGAGATGGTCCTCCCAGATTCCGACGGGATTTCTCGTGTCCCGCCGTACTCAGGATACTGCTAGGTATAAAGACTATTTCGAATACGAGGCTCTTACTCTCTTTGGCTGACCTTCCCATGTCATTCTTCTATACTCTTTAAGTCCACATTGCAGTCCTACAACCCCGAAGAGTAAACTCTTCGGTTTGCCCTCCTGCCGTTTCGCTCGCCGCTACTCAGGCAATCGCTTTTGCTTTCTCTTCCTGCAGCTACTTAGATGTTTCAGTTCACTGCGTCTTCCTCTACCTATCCTTAACAGATAGGAGTACTAGCCATTAGCTAGTGGGTTCCCCCATTCGGACATCTCTGGATCGTCGCTTACTTACAGCTCCCCAAAGCATTTCGTCGTTTGTCACGTCCTTCTTCGGCTTCTAGTGCCAAGGCATCCACCGTGCGCCCTTATTAACTTAACCTTATTTTTGGTCTTGCGACCTAAACTCTTTAAATATTTACAGCGTTTCGGTTTATTTTCTTGTTACTATTTGATATAGATATTCAATTTTCAATGTTCAAACTTAACACTACTAAAGTGTTAATGGAGCCTAGCGGGATCGAACCGCTGACCTCCTGCGTGCAAAGCAGGCGCTCTCCCAGCTGAGCTAAGGCCCCACAAGACCTCTCAAAACTAAACAAGACCAACGTACAGGTTTCCTTTTCCTTAGAAAGGAGGTGATCCAGCCGCACCTTCCGATACGGCTACCTTGTTACGACTTCACCCCAATCATCTATCCCACCTTAGGCGGCTGGCTCCAAATGGTTACCTCACCGACTTCGGGTGTTACAAACTCTCGTGGTGTGACGGGCGGTGTGTACAAGGCCCGGGAACGTATTCACCGCGGCGTGCTGATCCGCGATTACTAGCGATTCCGACTTCATGTAGGCGAGTTGCAGCCTACAATCCGAACTGAGACTGGCTTTAAGAGATTAGCTTGCCGTCACCGACTCGCGACTCGTTGTACCAGCCATTGTAGCACGTGTGTAGCCCAGGTCATAAGGGGCATGATGATTTGACGTCATCCCCACCTTCCTCCGGTTTATTACCGGCAGTCTCGCTAGAGTG
This sequence comes from Streptococcus sp. W151, assembly GCF_053010205.1. Lineage (NCBI taxonomy): Bacteria > Bacillati > Bacillota > Bacilli > Lactobacillales > Streptococcaceae > Streptococcus > Streptococcus sp. W151. The sequence continues at coordinate 3,745 of NZ_JBRKNT010000007.1, forward strand.
CCCAACTGAATGATGGCAACTAACAATAGGGGTTGCGCTCGTTGCGGGACTTAACCCAACATCTCACGACACGAGCTGACGACAACCATGCACCACCTGTCACCTCTGTCCCGAAGGAAAGCTCTATCTCTAGAGCGGTCAGAGGGATGTCAAGACCTGGTAAGGTTCTTCGCGTTGCTTCGAATTAAACCACATGCTCCACCGCTTGTGCGGGCCCCCGTCAATTCCTTTGAGTTTCAACCTTGCGGTCGTACTCCCCAGGCGGAGTGCTTAATGCGTTAGCTGCGGCACTGAGTCCCGGAAAGGACCCAACACCTAGCACTCATCGTTTACGGCGTGGACTACCAGGGTATCTAATCCTGTTTGCTCCCCACGCTTTCGAGCCTCAGCGTCAGTTACAGACCAGAGAGCCGCTTTCGCCACCGGTGTTCCTCCATATATCTACGCATTTCACCGCTACACATGGAATTCCACTCTCCCCTTCTGCACTCAAGTTAAACAGTTTCCAAAGCGTACTATGGTTAAGCCACAGCCTTTAACTTCAGACTTATCTAACCGCCTGCGCTCGCTTTACGCCCAATAAATCCGGATAACGCTCGGGACCTACGTATTACCGCGGCTGCTGGCACGTAGTTAGCCGTCCCTTTCTGGTAAGTTACCGTCACAGTGTGAACTTTCCACTCTCACACTCGTTCTTCTCTTACAACAGAGCTTTACGATCCGAAAACCTTCTTCACTCACGCGGCGTTGCTCGGTCAGACTTCCGTCCATTGCCGAAGATTCCCTACTGCTGCCTCCCGTAGGAGTCTGGGCCGTGTCTCAGTCCCAGTGTGGCCGATCACCCTCTCAGGTCGGCTATGTATCGTCGCCTTGGTGAGCCGTTACCTCACCAACTAGCTAATACAACGCAGGTCCATCTGGTAGTGAAGCATTTGCCCCTTTCAAGCAGATGTCATGCAACATCTACTGTTATGCGGTATTAGCTATCGTTTCCAATAGTTATCCCCCGCTACCAGGCAGGTTACCTACGCGTTACTCACCCGTTCGCAACTCATCCGCTCGGTGCAAGCACCAAGCTTCAGCGTTCTACTTGCATGTATTAGGCACGCCGCCAGCGTTCATCCTGAGCCAGGATCAAACTCTCATTAAAATAATTGTTTGTCTTAAACTCATTCTGTCACTGACAGATTTATTGTTTTTTATTGTTCAGTTACTATAACTTCCGTTATAGTGCCCTGCACATTGGTTCGTCTTGTTCAGTTTTCAAAGGTCTTTGTCGCTCTCTCGCGACAACTATATTAGTATATCATGACCTGGACTTACTGTCAACACTTTTTTTCAAAAAATTTTATTTTTTTGAAAAATATTCTTACTTCTTTAGATTATCTAAAAAATCAGGAGCAAAATTGCTCCTGATCCTTCTATAATTTAATTGATGTTTTTAATCTCTATTCTTTTACTTCCAATAGACCAATATCTCCATCTTCTCTACGGTAGATAACATTAGTTGTGTTGTCTTCCACATCACGATAAATGAAGAAGTCGTGTGCTAATAGATCCATTTGAAGAATAGCTTCATCTAAATCCATTGGTTCTAGATCAATTGTTTTTGAGCGAACAACTTTTTCTGTAGTTGTTGCTTCTTCTACAACTGCATCGGTAAATAACTTACCTGCACCAGATTTAATACGATTTTTCTTTTCGATTTTTGTTTTATTCTTACGAATTTGACGTTCAATTTTATCTACAACCAGATCAATTGAACCGTACATATCTTGAGACACATCTTCTGCACGAAGTGTAATAGATCCAAGTGGAATGGTTACTTCTACTTTTGCGGTCTTTTCACGGTAAACTTTTAAGTTTACACGAGCGTCTAGTTCTTGATCTGCCTGAAAATATTTTTCAATCTTTTCGAGTTTAGAAACGACATAGTCGCGAATGGCTTCTGTTACTTCTAGGTTTTCACCACGGATACTATATTTAATCATATTAGTACCTACTTTCTAAACATTATGTTTTTATTTATATGTATATTATAACGCTTTCATAAACTTTTTGCAAATCTTTTTTTATCTTGCGATTGAAAATGTCTTTATTTCTTTCACACCTTTTTCAATTAACAAGCGCTTCATTAATTCGATTGTTTTGCCAGTTGTGTAGATATCATCGAAGATAAGATACTTTTGCTTTTTTGGAACTTCTTCTGTTAATTGAAAATGTTGAGAGGTTTTTAATCGTTCTTCTCTTGTTTTTTTTGATTGTGCCAAGCTGTCTTCTTTTTTAAATAGAGTGCTGTACTTTATTTCTGCAAAATCTAGTATAGTCGAGACTTGATTGAATCCTCTCTCCTGCTTTTTTTCATGGCTAATTGGAGTTGGTATTATTGTATAGTTTTTATAATTTTTCAACGCTTTTTTGATATCACTTGCAAATACCATTCCTAACAAACAATCTCCTTCAAATTTATATCGTTTGAAATAGTCTTTCATTGCTCCATTATATCTATATAAAGCTTCATGTTGAACAGTATTTCCTTTGTCTTCCCAGAACTTACAATCTTTACATACTTTCTCCTCCTTATCTTTAAAGCACCTAGGACAATGAATTTTGCCAATTTGTTCGAAGTTTTCTTTGCATTCTTTACAAATCCATTTTTCTTGCTGATTTATAAAAATAAGATCTGTGAAATGTTCACTAGTTTTTAACTCTTTATTACAAAGCAGACATTCTTTCAAAACCCAGCCTCCTGATTCATTTGTTTTATTTCCTTGATTGCTTTTTTCATTTCTTTTGTTATTCCATCTGATAGAAAGAGCAATTGGCCTATTGGTCTTTCTTTGCTACGTCCAACTCTTCCTGAGATTTGTACAAGGGCACTTTTCGTAAACAAGCGATGGTTGCTTTCTAAAACAAAAACATCTACAAGCGGAAAGGTAACTCCTCTTTCTAGAATGGTAGTCGAGACTAGTATTGTTTTTTCTTTATTTCTAAATTCTTCTACAATTCTCAAGCGATCCTGTGTCTGAGAGGATACAAAACCTACTTTTTCTTTCGGAAAGTATTTTTTTATATTTTCTTTAAATTGTAGTCCTAATTCAATTTCAGATACAAAGATTAACAATGGGTAGTGAGTCTGTCTTTGCTTCTTGATTAGTTTCAATAGTTCGTTGGGGATTCTTCCTTTTTCTATTTTTTCTCTCATTTTCGATACCCATTTTATTTCTGGAACCACTAGTGGGTTCCCATGGAAACGTCTTGGAAGACTATAACGGATGATTTCTTTTTTCTTAACCTTTTTATCTAACTCATCTGTAGAGGTTGCTGTTAAATAAAGGGTATTCCCTTCTTTTTTTATCGCATTCTGAGCTGCTTTATATAACATAGGATTATCTACAAAGGGAAAAGCGTCGACCTCATCTATAATAAGGAGATCAAAGGCCTGATAAAACTTTAACAATTGGTGAGTGGTTGCGATTACCAAAGGTGTTCTAAAATAGGGGTCCGATTCCCCATGAAGCAACGATATTGAACAGGAAAAATCTTCCTTCATCCTTCCGTACAGTTCGATACAGACATCGATTCTTGGGGTAGCAATACAAACTGCTTGTCCACACTTGATCGCTGTTGCTACAACCTGGTACATCATTTCCGTTTTCCCAGCTCCTGTCACAGCATGTACCAAGGCATTTTTTCCTTCTTTAACTGCTTTGATAAGACCATCTGATACCTCTTGTTGATAGGAAGTCAAGGTTCCTTTCCAGTTTAACACCTCTTGTCCCTCAAAGTCTTGCTGTGCAATAGCATAAAGTTTTTGATCACTCCGGATCCTTCCCAATTGGATACAAGCTCTACAATACAGGACCTCTTCACTCAACTTCCAAAGTTTTTGATCAATCATACTGCCACATCGAAAACATTGGTACCTTCCATTTTGTTTTTCTATGGTTAGGAGTTCTTGGGCCATTTCTTTTAAATCGTCTGTCATCTGGCTCTCTGTTAAGAGTCTTCCATAAGCATCTTCTATCTTCATACTTATCAATTCGTAAAAATTGGAGAAAATCATTCTTTTTTTGTAAAATAAGAATATGGAATATATTACATTTAAAGAGAACGGCACTGTTCAAGAAGAAATCAAAAAATCGAAATTCATTTGTCATGTTAAACGCGTCTCTTCTGAAGAGGAAGCTAGAGATTTTATCAACGCAATCAAGAAGGAACACTACAAAGCCACACATAACTGTTCTGCCTTCATCATTGGAGAACATAGCGATATTAAACGGACTAGTGACGATGGTGAACCTAGTGGAACAGCGGGTGTACCGATGTTGGGAGTTTTAGAGAATCATCACATCACTAATAGTTGTGTTGTGGTTACCCGCTATTTTGGAGGCATTAAATTAGGTGCTGGCGGTCTGATTCGTGCATACGCTGGAAGTGTGGCTCAAGCAGTTCGAGAGATTGGACTTGTAGAAATCAAGGAGCAAGTTGTTCTTGGGATCACACTTTCTTATTCCCAATACCAAGAATTTGCTAATTTCTTAAAAGACAACAAATTGGTAGAACAAGATCCGATGTTTACAGATCAGGTGATGACAACGATTTTTGTGGATAAAGAAAACACCAGTTCTATCACAGCAGCTTTAGTCGAATTTTACAATGGCAAAGTCCTTATAGAAGATCAAGGAATTCGCGAGATTGAAGTACCCCTACTTTCTGTAGAAAAATAATCAAAAAAACTACCGGCAACGATAGTTTTTTTTTATCACACCCATAAAATTTCTATATTTTACATTCTTCCCACAAGGGACTATACTTGTTAGTATCAAGAAAACCTAGAACTGAGGTATATTATGGCTATTTATGAAAATATTACAGAATTGATTGGGAACACTCCAATTGTCAAATTGAACCGTCTTGTTCCTGAAGGAGCTGCAGATGTCTATGTCAAACTCGAAGCCTTCAACCCTGGATCATCGGTTAAAGACCGGATTGCTTTGAGCATGATTGAAAAAGCTGAAGCAGATGGCTTGATCAAACCAGGTGATACAATTGTCGAAGCAACTAGTGGAAACACTGGGATTGGTTTATCATGGGTTGGTGCAGCGAAAGGCTATAAAGTTGTGATTGTCATGCCTGAAACCATGAGTGTGGAACGTCGTAAAATCATCCAAGCCTATGGAGCTGAACTCGTTTTGACTCCTGGAAGTGAAGGAATGAAAGGTGCCATCGCTAAAGCTGAAGCAATCGCTGCAGAAAGAAATGGCTTCCTTCCTCTTCAATTTGAAAACCCTGCCAACCCAGAGGTACACGAGAGAACAACAGGACAAGAAATCGTTGATGCCTTTGGAAAAGATGGTTTAGATGCTTTTGTCGCAGGTGTTGGTACTGGTGGTACTGTTTCTGGTATTTCTCATACTTTGAAAAAGAACAATCCTGCTGTCAAAGTCTATGCCGTTGAAGCCAATGAATCTGCGGTCCTTTCTGGCGAAAAACCTGGACCACATAAAATCCAAGGTATTTCAGCAGGTTTTATTCCAAACACTTTAGACACTAACGCATATGATGGTGTTCGTCGTGTATCTTCAGAAGAAGCTTTCGAACTTGCACGCGCTATCGGTGGAACTGAAGGATTCTTAGTCGGTATCTCAAGCGCAGCTGCTATCTATGCTGCTATTGAAGTCGCAAAAGAATTAGGTAGCGGTAAAAAAGTTCTTGCCCTTGCACCAGATAATGGGGAACGTTACCTTTCCACTACTCTTTACGAATTTGAATAACTCACTATACCAAAAAACTTCGGTAGGTTTCATCAACCTATCGAAGTTTTTATTTTTTTTCTTGTTTGTTAAAGAATGCTTTTCCTTCTTTGACCCAGGTTGGCATCTGTTGAGCTAAGGGAGCAAAACCACTTTTGTTGCGGTCATTTGAAAAACGATGGTGTCGAATACTTCGTTGCGGTGTTTCTTCTAAGGTTCTCAAAGAGAGACTGGCTTTCTTAGAATATTCATCAACATCGATGACTTGGACAAAGACTTTCTCTCCAATCGAAAGAATATCATGAATATTACTCACATAGCCACTTCGAATCTCTGAGATATGAATCAAGCCTGTGACACCCGACTCTAGTTCAACAAAGGCTCCATAAGGTTGAATGCCTGTGATGGTTCCTTCTAACTTATCTCCAATTTTCATTTTAGTCCTCAATTTCAATGGTTTGAATCACGACATCTTCTACCGGCTTATCCATCATACCTGTCTCAACAGCTGCAATCTCATCCAATACCACAAATGAAGCTTCATCCATCAATTGTCCAAATACGGTATGGCGTTGATCTAGATGAGGAGTTCCTCCTTCTGTCGTATAGATTTCGGCAATTTTTTCAGGCCAGCCACCGCGGATCAATTCCTTTTTCGAATATGGGAGATGTTGATTTTGTACAATAAAGAATTGGCTGCCATTTGTGTTTGGTCCAGCATTTGCCATCGAAAGGGCTCCGCGAATATTGTACAATCCTTTTGAAAATTCGTCTTCAAAGCTCTCACCATAGATGGATTCACCCCCCATACCTGTACCAGTAGGATCTCCCCCTTGGATCATGAAATCTTTAATAATCCGATGGAAAATGACACCATCATAATAGCCAGACTTAGCAAGAGCCACAAAATTTGCAACTGTTTTTGGCGCTTGATCTGGGAACAATTGGATTTTCATCTCACCGTGATTGGTTTTGATCACAGCTATAGGACCTTCAACCACACCAAGTTCCAACTGCGGTAACGTCAATTCTTTTTCAACCATATTTAACTCCTCTAAGGCATAGAATATGCCATCTTCTTCCAAATTCTTAGTGATATAATCAGCTTTTTCTTGTAACTCTGGGGCAGATATTCCCATTGCGATACTAATCCCAGCATAATCAAATAGTTCGAGATCATTTAAGCCATCCCCAAATACCAAAACATTTTCTGGCTTCAAGCCCAAATGATTTACAAGTTGAGAGACTCCTGAAGCCTTTGATCGATCAAAACGAACAACATCAGATGAATGTGGGTGCCATGGAACGAGACGTAACTCCTCTTGTAAGGAAGGTGATAATTCTAAATCACCATCATCTTCATCAAAGGTCCACATTTGGAAAATGGGTTCTTTCAAATGCAGATCTGGATCTACTGGTAAGTTGGGATAAATGATGTCAATAGCATCACTGATCAAAGGTGTACGATTGGACAGGGCAGCTTGATGACTAGCCACTAACCCATAATCAATCTGGGATTCTTTGGCCCAATCCACAAAAGAAGAAACGATTGCTTCATTGATTGGTGATTGGTAGATCACAGTTCCTTTGGTATCTTCAATATAGGCACCGTTTAAGGTGACTAGAAAATCCGGCTTTAAGTCCATAATTTCAGGAACAACTCCAAAAACCCCTCTACCGGTTGCAATCCCTGTTCGAATTCCCTTTTCTTTCAACTGACGAAAGACGTCTTTCACAGATTCTGGGATCAATCCAGTTTCTTTTGCACGTAATGTATCGTCAATATCAAAAAAGACGATTTTTACTTTTTTTGCTTTATAACGTAATTTTGCGTCCACTTGTCTCCCCCTATTTTCCTTGCTCTATTATAGCATGTTTCAACTTAAAAATCTTCTTGATTCACCAGATGGTGTCGGAAGGCATAGACGACTGCTTGTGTCCGATCACTAACTTCTAGTTTCGATAAAATATTGGAGACGTGGGTTTTCACCGTTTTTAAAGAAATAAAGAGTTCATCTGCTATGCGTTGATTTTCATATCCTTTGGTCAATAAAGCCAGAATATCTCGTTCTCTAGCCGTCAAATCATCATGCAATTCAGCATGGTTCTTGCGTGACTCAACTTTTTGACTGACTTCAGTCTCAATCGCAAATTCTCCTTTTGCAACCTTCCGGACAGCCTGTAAGATCTCAGTTGCCGACGAAGTCTTTAAGATATAACCTTTTGCACCTGCATCTAAAACCGGGTAGATCTTTTCGTTATCCAAATAAGACGTCAAAATGACAATTTTAGCTTCCGGCCACTCTTTTAGGATGGCTAGAGTTGCATCGATTCCATTTATCTCTGGCATCACAATATCCATGATGATGACGTCTGGTCTTTCTTTCAGCGCCAACTCCACGCCTTCTTGCCCATTTTGTGCCTCTGAGACTTGCTCAATATCGGTTTGCATGGACAAAAAGCTTTTTAATCCCAACCGGACCATTTCATGGTCGTCTACTAATAATACTTTCATACAGTTTCCTTTTCATTTTTATCTTTTACAAGGAGGGGAACGCGAATATCTACAGCTACTCCCTTTTGAGGACTCGTTCTTATTTTAATGGTTCCCGCCATGTCTTCTACACGCTCTTGAATATTTTTCAACCCATAACTCAATCGTTCCAATTTTTCTTGCTCAAACCCGATTCCATCATCTACCATCCGTAAATGAAGTTGTTTCCTCTCCTGATGCAAAAAGACATCCATTTGTTGAGCTCTAGCATGTTTCAAGGTATTGCTGACAATTTCTTGGACGATCCGAAACAGATGTTCTTCCATATCTTTTGGAATACTCACTTCATTATGATGGAAGACAACTGTTAGGTCACTCTTTTCCTTCAATTCTCTAAAAATCATCTCCATACCTTCTACTAAACTTTTTCCTTCCAATTCTGTAGGACGAAGATGTAAGAGCAAGACACGTAGATCATTTTGGGCTGTACCCAAAATATCCGATACCCCATTTAGTTGTTGCTGGATCTGATTTTTCTCTAACTCAAGAGCCTGTGAAGCCACTCCGGACAAAATCATATTAGCTGCAAACAATTCTTGACTAACCGTATCATGTAGATCTCGCGCAATTCTCTTACGCTCGATTTCAATAATTTCTTCCTCATTTCGCATCACACGATTTTCACTTTTTTGTAAATTTTCTTCAAGTCGATGCAACTTCTGATCCAATAAATCTAACTGTTGATTCAATTCTTTGGGAGCAATTTCTTTTCGCCGTGAAGCAGTCAGGATAGATTCTACCTTTTGTTGTACTGCATGGACCGTTACAAATTGCGTGATTTTAATAATTAAGACCACCAAAGCCGTCAATGCAAGCGTCAGACTAAAAACCAAAAATAGGAATGATTGAAGCAAGGAAAGATCTGAGAGAAGTTTGCCCCACTGAAAACCAACAAAATGGAAAATGGTATGACAAATGACCGCAACCACCATTAGGGAATAGAAGTACAATAGGAGATAATCTAATTTCTTCATGCGCGAATCACCTCAACATCCCCAACGATTCCAACCAATACAATTTTAATAGAACGGTGCGACCTCCGATAATGTACCGTTTCAATGTCTATGGTTTCATTCCTCATTTTACGGACAGGAAGATCCAAAAACTTCAGATCTCCATACAGGGTGTTAATTTGTAAATGCAACTCTAAATCAATCGGTAAGATAATTTTTGTATTTCCAAAACCTTTCCGGATGATCACCACATTGTCCCAATTGCAAATGGCTACCTCCTCTAAATGAAGGGTGTCATTCCCAAAAACTCGGATCACATTCAGATCTCGATATCCTCGACTTTGCTTTGAAAAATGTTGTAAATCACCAATCCATCTAGTTTTTTCCTGACGAATTTCGGTATTCTCTTCAACATCAAACACAACTGCTTCATTTTCCTTATACATATAAGGGTAGGCGATCAATAAACCATAAACCACAGCAAATAAAATGGCTGCAATCACAAAAGGATTCAGCATCACGATAAAAAACAGAAGCACACTCAGTGCGATTAATAGAAAATTTGCTTTTTGTTTGCCAAAATAGTAATACAGAAGGAGCAAAAAGAGAACCATCAAGACAACAAATCTGGAAAAATCGATTGATAAAATGGTGATTGCTGCTAATGTTAACAAAATGGCTTCAACGAAAATAAAAATTTGTATTTTCCACATAGTCTACCTCATCTTTTCCTATTTTATCAAATTTTTCCTCATTTGACTTCCGTCTGTGGTTGGATAATCGCATACAATCAAAAAGACCCAGAAATCCATCTGAGTCTTAAACTGAATTATTAATCTCCACCAGTTGCACTACTGCTGGAACTTTCTGTATCCGATCGTTCAGCAGAGGATGAACTAGATGTTTCTGAACTGGATGAGGCTTTTGTACTCGAAGAAGCTGTCACTTTAGGCTCATATACCGTCAAGACAATTCGTGTTCGGTTAATGTCCACCGTACTCGAAACTTCTGGAGTTTGACTGACAATTTGACCTGCAGAAACAACTACCCCATCAGGGAGATGTTCCGTTTTTCTTAATTCGATATTGGCTTCTTTAATACCATAGATTTCAATTAAATTACTTCTAGCAAAATCATAGGTTGATCCAACATAGTTTGGCATTTCAACTGAAGTTGTTTCTTTTGCTACTTTTAAAACAATCTTGGTCTTTGAACTCAAAGAATATTGCTCTCCTGGAGCTGGTGTTTGTTCAAGAACTGTCCCTGCAGGATAATCAAAGGTCTCAACTTCTTCAACGGTGATCATTTTGCTCGATACTTTATAAGTGTTTTTCAGATCCTCTTCAGCTGCTGCCCGTGTTTCGCCCACGTAATTTGGCATTTCAAAGCTGTTTGGTCCTTTTGAAACGATCAAATCAATTCTACTTTGTTCTTTCTTTTGGGCCCCTGCATTGGGATTGGTTCGAATGACATAACCTTCTGCAACCGAATCACTGTACTCTTCTTTCTCTTCACCAACTTGAAGGTCTTGTCCCTCAATAACGGCTCTAGCTTCGGCAATGGTTTTGCCGGAAACATCTGGAACGGTTTTATTGGCCGGGCTCATATACAACAAGAAGGTAAAGGCTGCAAGAACTAGGGCAATGGCAACAAACAAGACCTTGTAGCGCGCCCGCAAGCGTCTTCTTGGCTTTTTGCTTGGGGCCATTGTCTGTTGGTTAGATAATGGTCGATTAGGATCTACCGAACTGATTTCATTGCGTACCTCAGAGATTGGAACAGGAGCCGTCTTTGGAGTTGGACTCACTTTTGGAAGAGTTTTTGTATCAGCTTTCGCTTGGTCTTCAAAAATCAGTTTTTTCTCATTTCTTCTCTCATAGGACAAACAACTTGAAAGATCCACATACATCTCTGCCACTGACTTATAGCGATCCGTCAGTTTTTTAGCTGTCGCTTTGATCACCACATTTTCTAGAGCTTGTGGAACATTCTTATTTTCCTCACGAATAGATGGGAGAGGCTTTTGAAAATGCTGCAAAGCAATTGTGACTGCACTGTCCCCATCATAAGGAATGTGCCCGGTTAACATCTCATAGAAAATGATCCCCATAGCGTAGATGTCACTTTGAACCGTTGCTTTTGATCCGCGCGCCTGCTCAGGGGACAAATAATGAACCGACCCCAACATCGAGTTGGTCTGGGTCAAGCTAGTCTCTGCAAAGGCCACTGCAATCCCAAAGTCTGAAACTTTCGCTGTTCCATCTGGTGTCAAGAGGACATTCTGTGGTTTTAAATCTCTATGGATAATGCCACGCGTATGGGCAAGACGCATAGCGAGAAGAATTTGCCCCATTAAACGAACAGCTTCTTCATTTGATAAAGGTGCATTTTCTTTGATATAGCGTTTTAAGTCTAAACCTGCAACATATTCCATTGCAAGGTATTGTTGCCCTTCTTCTTCGCCAATGTCTGTAATCCGAACGATATTTGGATGGTCCAGTTCTGCCATCGCTTTTGCCTCACGCTGAAAACGAGCAACTGCAATGGGATCTGTCTGGTAATTCGTACGCAGTACCTTGACTGCAACTTCTTCCCCATCTAAAATCAAATCACGCGCAAGATAAACATCTGCCATCCCGCCGCGCCCAATTTGTTGGATGATTTTATATCGCCCGGCAAAAATTTTGCCGATTTGAATCATGCTGCGTCCTCCTCTGTAAAGTGGAGCAGTACAACGGTGATATTATCCAAACCTCCAGCATTATTGGCAAAACGAATCAAGGCTTGAGCCTTCTCTTCAAGCGTAACATCACTCAAGACAATGTCTCTGATTTCATCTGGGCCAATCATATTCGTTAAACCATCACTATTGATCAAAATGTAATCATCTGCTTCAACGGTCACCAAACCATAATCAGGCGCCAACTCATCTTTTTGACCAATGGACTGAGTGATGATGTTCCGCTGAGGATGATGGGCTGCTTCTTCTTCTGTAATTTGTCCTGCTCGTAAAAGAGCATTTACAAGAGAATGATCACTGGTCAACTGCTGGTATTCACCGTGGCGAATGAGACCAATCCGCGAATCCCCAACATGGGCATAAATCACTTGTCCTTCTACAAAAGCCAAAGCTTCCAGTGTCGTTCCCATTCCTTTGTGCTCATCATCTTGCCCAGCTAAATGAATCCGACGGTTCACAGCTTCTAAATGTTCTGCAAACCATTCACGTACTTGATTAACCGTCTCGATCTCAGAAGAAACCCAGGCTGCACCTAGGTCTGTGACTGCCATTTCACTAGCAATATTTCCGGCACGGTGCCCCCCCATACCATCAGCAAGAAATACCATAGATTTTCCTGCCTTGTTTTTATATTGATTTGCATAGTCTTGGTTATTTGTCCGTCTTTGACCTACATCGGTTAAGATCGTAATATCCATACTGTCAGTTTCCTCCTGATATTATGACATTCTCTTAAAACGACTGATAAAGAAGCCGTCGCTTCCGTATAATTCGGGTGTAATAAGGATACAATCATTCTTGAGAATATCTTTTCTTTCGTGATCCAATGGGACTTGTTCGAAATTTGGATGGTGTTTCAAAAATTGGTCTACCACTTCAAAATTTTCTTTCCCCATAATTGTACACGTACTGTACACTATTATACCACCTTTACGCACACTTTGACAAACACTATCCAGAATCGCCAATTGAATAGCTTGTAAAGATATAAAATCTGCACCCTCTTTATTGTACTTGATATCAGGCTTTCTCCGTATCAGACCAATCCCCGAACAAGGTGCATCCACCAAAATTTTATCGAAAGCATCTGGTCCAAATGTTTCATAGACTTTTGTCGCATCTAACTTCTTTGTCAAAATTTTGTCCGCAACATGGAGCCGATTAGCATTTTCTTGAATCAATTTGAGTTTATGGTCATAGAGATCCAGGGCTGTGACTTTCCCAGTCGTGAGATAAGAAGCGATGTGAGTCGTCTTTCCACCTGGCGCTGCACAGGCATCTAAAACCCACTCATCCCCTTGCAAATCCAAAGCTGGCGCCACCAATTGACTGGACTCGTCTTGAATAGCAATGCGTCCTTCTTTAAACAAAGTGTGCGCTGCAAAATGTCCCTGATCTTTCACGAGGGCAGACGGGGCAAGTAGAGAAGATTTTGCTTCTAGTGTCTGAGCCAACTCTTCTTTTTCGTCAAGATCAATCACACGAATACTTGATTTATTACGCTGATAGAGACTCTTAAAAATAGCGCAAGAACGTTCTTCACCATATTCTTCGATCAATGCTTTGACCAACCATACAGGTAGAGAATACTCCACTGAATAACGTTTGTTCTTTCGCTTAATCGTATCAATAGCTGGTAGTCCCTCGCGAAGAAGCTTTCTAAGAATAGCATTGACAAACTTCTCACTGCCTTCTTTTCGACCTTTTGCTATCCGGACAGCTTCATTGACGATGGCATGGTCAGGAATGCGATCCAAGTAGACCAGCTGATACAAACTCATCAGCAAAAGATAATAGAGCCAAGGATCTAATTTCGTCCGGTCCTCAATCACGTGGGCGAGATACCACTCGAGTGTTATCTTCCGCGCTACGGTACCATATACAACTTCCGTAACAAAACTTCTATCTTTATCTGAAAGTTGAGAATGTTCTAGTGCTTGATTTAAGGCAAGATTAGAATAGGCTCCATGTTCAAAAACCTCTTCTAAAACTCCAAGAATCTGTTCACGCGCATTCATTTGTTTACCTTCCAAAGCGATCTCCTACTTTCAATTGACGGCCCGCACCATTCAAAAAGTCTGTAATGGACATTTTTGGTTTTCCTGCCGGCTGCACAACTTTGAGGGATAGCGCGCCTTCACCTGCAGCTACTACCAACTCTTTTTTGCTCAAACCAATCACTTCTCCTGGATTTCCATTGCCCTCGCATAGCTCTGCTTCATAAACTTTAAAGCGTTGATCATTTAACAAGGTATGAGCGACAGGCCAAGGATTCATCCCTCGGATCTGGTTAAAAACTTGGCGGTTGGTTTTGGTCCACACCAAAACTTCTTCTTCCGGCAAAATATTTGGTGAAAATGTGACCAAACTAGGATCTTGTGGCCTTGGCTGGATCTCCCCTGCTAGGTAATCTGGCAAAGTATCTAGGAGTAGATCCCGTCCAAGGACAGCCAATTTTTCAAACAATGTTCCCACATTGTCCTCATCTAAAATTGGTAGAGAACGAGCTGCAATCATGTCTCCAGCATCCATTTCTTTGACCATTTCCATAATTGTAACCCCAGCTTCTTCATCGCCATTGATCAAAGCATAATGAATCGGCGCACCACCTCTATATTTAGGCAACAAAGAAGCGTGGACATTCACAGCAAACTGAAAGTTTTCTAGTAATTTTGTCGGTAAAAATTGTCCAAAAGCAGCGGTCACAATTCCATCCGCATTCAAGGATAGGAGAGTTTCCATTTCTGGACTACCTGATAATTTCTCAGGTTGCAGAACTGGTAATTGGTGCTCCAAAGCTACTTGCTTCACTGGAGTCATTCGAATTTCTTTTTTACGACCTACTTTGCGGTCTGGTTGGGTCACTACTGCCAGAATTTCATAACGAGAATCTGCTAACAATCCCTTTAAAACAGTCGCTGAAAAATCAGGCGTTCCCATAAAAATCAATTTTGTCATTTTTCTTCCTTACATAAAACTTTGAGGTTCATTATCAATACTAACTCGTAAATCTTGGTTGCCTTTTTCTTGCGTAAATTCCAAAATTTGATTTAATACCTGTGTAATTCCTTCTTCAAAACGATACTTCACAATGATTTGATAATGATACAAATTATGTGTACGCGCAATTGGTTTAGGAGTTGGTCCTAAAATTTGGACCTGATCGGATAAGCCAGAATGGAGAATTTCCATGACCTGATGTGACTTCTGCATCACAATTTCCTCACTCTTATGCGATAGGTTCAACCCAACTGTGAAGTAATAAGGCGTATAGCCCAGCTGCCGACGAATCTGCATTTCATAGGCAAAAAAGCCTTCATAATCTTGGTCTTTGGCAAATCTAATCGCATAATGATTGGGGTTGTAACTCTGAATGATAACCTCTCCTTCTTTCTCTGCTCGTCCTGCCCGTCCTGCCACCTGAGTCAAGAGTTGAAAGGTTCTCTCTGAGGATCGATAATCTGGCAAATTTAAGGAAGTATCCGCATTCAAAACACCCACCAAGGTCACATTGGGAAAATCTAGACCCTTCGCAATCATTTGCGTTCCTAATAATATATCTGCTTCTCCATTCCCGAAAGCATCTAGTATCGCTGCGTGGCTCCCTTTTTTTCGGGTGGTATCCACATCCATGCGCAAAATTTTAGCCTCAGGAAAGATCTCTTGTAATTCATCATAGGCTTTTTGCGTTCCTGTTCCGTAATAACGAATGGAAGGACTTTGGCAACTTGGACAGTGTCGAGGAATTGCCTTACTATAACCACAGTAATGGCAATTCATCGTTTTTGTGTCCATATGGAGGGTCAAAGAGATGTCACAATTCGGACACGTATCCACTGTCCCACACTCGCGACACATGACAAAGCTGGAATAGCCACGTCGGTTCAACATCAAGACAACCTGCTCTTTTTTCTGCAAGCGATCAGAAATAGCTTCCACTAAGACAGGAGTGAAGTTTCCAGCTTCATTTTGGCCAATATAATCACGGAAATCAACGACTTTAACTTCTGGAATTTTGGCCGCCGGATTGGCCCGCTGGGTTAGACGAATTAATTCATAAACCCCTTTTGTGGCACGAGCCCGTGATTCTAGACTTGGGGTGGCAGATCCAAGAAGCAAGACTGCTTGATTGTACTGAGCCCTTAAGACTGCGACTTCCCGCGCATGGTAGCGCGGGTTACTATCTTGTTTGTAAGAAGCCTCATGTTCCTCATCAATGATGATGGCACCTATATTCTTCAAAGGTGCAAAGATTGCTGAGCGCGCTCCAACCACTACCTTGGCCTCTCCACGTTCTACCTTCCGCCATTGATCGTACTTTTCACCATTTGATAAGCCTGAGTGCAGAATGGCCACTTCCTGACCAAAACGGGAGATAAAACGGTCTGTCATCTGTGGTGTCAGAGAAATCTCAGGAACTAACATAATAGCTGTTTTTCCCTTATTTAGAACTTCTTGAATAATTTGCAGATAAACTTCCGTCTTCCCGCTTCCAGTTACTCCTTCTAATAAGAAGGGCTTTGATTCTTTCCCAAGTTTAGAAACAACTGTCTTTACAGCCTTTGATTGTTCTGGATTTAAGACCAAAGCTTGGGTTTGTTTTTTTCCTTCATAGTAAGATGCTGCCCGATTCACTTCTCGTTCGGTAATTTCTAATACATCCTGATCAATAAAATAGGCCACTACTTCTCGTGAAAAATCCTGATATAATCCTGCTAAAGGTTGCTCCTCTTGCTCTAGCAACAGGCGTTCTTTCAATGCTAGTCTTTTTTTAGCTCTCGCAGTCGGTTGCAGTTCTTTTAATCGTTCCTGGTTAACGCGATACCATTTTTCTGTTTTAATTTGTTTCTTATCCTTGGCCTTGTATTCAAGTACCAAATCACCTTTTCTGACCAACCGCATCACTTGGGCTTGATCGGCCGCATCTAGAGAAGAAAAAGAAACTTCATTTTTTTCACAAAAAAGTTTCTCTTTGAGAGTTGGATCCAAAGATGGTTGAGGATACAAAATCTTGTCATAACTAGAATTAAGAAGTGAGGGAAGCATGGCTTTTAAAATCGTTATTTTGTAGGAAAAGACACTTTTTCGCAATTGATCTGCCAACCAGAACTGCTCTTGATTTAAGACAGGAGTGTAGTCTAATACCTCTCCAATCGCCTTCAATTCCTCGCTTGTATCTGCCTCTTCCACAACGTCTACCACAATCCCTTGAATGAGGCGATTCCCTTTACCAAAGGGGACATGAACTCGCATTCCCGCCTCAACCATATCTTCAAATTCTGATGGAATCTGATAGGAATAGGGTTTATCCGTCTGCATCAATGGAACATCTACGATGACTTTTGCTATCACTTTTTCACCTCCAGCCTCTATCATATGAGCTTTACTTTATCACGGAACCCTTTAAATAGCAAAAAATAAGATTGAGAAGCCCCCAACCTTAAATTTTTTCACCATCTTCTTTTTCTTTGGCAATTTGTTCCTTAATTTTACGCTCTTCTTCTTCTTTGCGGATTCGCTCTGCTTCAATCCGACGACGAAGCGCTTCACGTTTTGCTTCTGGATCCGGGTGAACAACTACGTTTCCTGACTCGATTTCTTCAAGCGCTTGTAATGTTGATTTGACCGATTGGAATTCTTGAGTTGGCACTGCACCACTTTCCAATTCGTGGGCCCGTTTTGCCTCAAGAATGACCAATGAGTATTTTGAGGGTACTTTGTCAAGCAATGTATCAATAGAAGGTTTTAACATCATATTCCTATACCTAATTTCTAATTATTTATCTCTTCACAATAGTTTGTGTTTTTGGTAACATATCCAGATAATGCCCAATGACACGGTCTACACGGAAATGTTCTGCTTCGATCACACGTTTGACACGTTCAGCAGCAAGAGGAACTTCATCGTTCACAATTGCGTAGTCATATTCACGCATCATGGCGATTTCTTCTTTTGCTTTTTCAATCCGTTGCGCAATGACTTCTGCACTATCTGTTCCGCGTCCCACTAATCGATCTTGTAATTCATCCAAATCAGGCGGGGTTAAGAAGATAAAAACTGCATCTGGCACTTTTTTCTTTACTTGGAGCGCACCTTGAACTTCAATTTCAAGGAATACATCGATTCCTTTGTCCAAGGTTTCATTCACATAAGTTAAAGGAGTCCCATAGTAATTTCCAACGTACTCAGCATACTCTAACATTTGCCCTTGACGGATCAAATCTTCAAATTCTTCACGTGTACGGAAAAAATAATCGACACCATCCACTTCACCTGGACGTTGTGCACGCGTCGTCATCGATACAGAATACTGAAACTGATTGTCCGAGTTTTCAAAAATTTCTCGTCTGACCGTTCCTTTTCCAACCCCTGAAGGGCCAGAAAATACAATTAATAAGCCACGATCCGCCATGATTTCTCCTTCAATGTCTTTCTATCTAGTGTAACAAAAATCGGCCTAATTTTCAACTGATTTTTTTCATTCAAAAAGCTTGAGATGCTAGATCTCAAGCTTTTCGTTTATTTTGCGTAATCTACTGCACGCAATTCTCGAATAACGGTAACCTTAATGTTTCCAGGATATTCAAGATTTGACTCTATCTTCTCACGAATATCATGAGCTAAGATCGTCACTTTATCATCCTTGATTGCCTCAGGGCTCACCATAATACGGATTTCACGTCCTGCTTGAAGGGCGAAACTTGTCTTAACTCCTTCAAAGCTGTTTGCAATTTCTTCAAGATCTTGCAAACGTTTGATGTAACTTTCAAGTGACTCACTTCGTGCTCCAGGTCGAGCCGCACTCAAGGCATCAGCTGCAGCGACAATGACTGCGATAACACTTTCAGGTTCCACATCTCCATGGTGACTGGCAATAGTATTGACAACCACTGGGTGTTCTTTATACTTACGTGCCAATTCTGTCCCAATCTCAACGTGACTTCCTTCCACTTCACGGTCAATCGCTTTACCGATATCATGCAAGAACCCTGCACGTCGTGCCAAAGTAGCATTTTCACCCAACTCACTGGCAATAATACCAGAAAGTTTGGCAACTTCAATGGAGTGACGCAAAACGTTTTGACCATAAGATGTACGGAATTGCAACCGTCCCATGATTTTCATCAAATCTGGATGGAGGTTTGGCGCCCCGATTTCATAAGCAGCGGCCTCACCGTATTCACGAATACGATTGTCAATTTCCTGACGGTTCTTCTCAACCAGCTCTTCGATGCGGGCTGGATGGATGCGACCATCTTTGAGAAGGCTCTCCATGGTCATACGGGCAATTTCACGACGAATCGGATCAAACCCTGACAAGGTCACCACCTCTGGCGTATCATCAATAATCACATCGACACCTGTTAAGCTCTCAAAGGTACGAATATTGCGCCCTTCACGACCGATGATGCGCCCTTTCATACTATCATCTGGCAAATGAACCGTTGAGTTTGTTTGCTCAGCAACAAAATCACCAGCCATTCGCTGCATGGCTTGTACGAGAATGTCTTTTGCAATTTTATCAGAACGTTCTTTCACTTCCAGTTCTGCTTCACGAATTCGCGATGCAATTTCTTTTGAAAGTTGCTCTTCCGTCTGATTCAAAATAATGTCACGCGCTTCTCCTTGACTTAGAGCAGCGACACGTTCCAGTTCTTCTACTTTCTTGTGTTCAAGCTCTTCCAGCTGTTGTTCACGCGTATCAATGTGTTTAGTTCTATCTGTAAGACTTTGCTCTTTGTGTTCAAGAGACTGTTCTTTGCTTGTTAAAATGTCGTCTTTGCGATCAAGATTGCTAGCACGTTCTGCCAAACGGCTTTCTAATTGCTTCAATTCTTGTCGTTCTGACTTAAACTCAGCATCGACCTCTTCACGATATTTTCTGGCTTCTTCCTTTGCCTCCAAAAGTGCTTCTTTTTTAAGTGAACTTGACTCATGCTTCGCCTCTTTTAAAATCAAATCGGCTTCACGTTCTGCCTGTCCACGTAAATTCGTTGCTTCTTGTTCAGCATTTAAAAGGGTGAGTTCCGCAGCTTCTTTTGAAGCTTTCATTTTAAGAGCAGTTCCCACATATCCAATGACTAAACCAATGACCGCGGCAAAAACACCTGTAATTACAAAATACATGCTTTTACCCCAAATCTATTTAATTAGTTGAATTAAAAATTCTTTTACATTTTACCATAAATTACTAAAATTAACAATCTAAAAAAACAGGAAAAACCTTTTATATTTTTGCTTAACCCTTATTCTTTTATCCACGTTTCTTTCATGGAACACCTGTGAGAAATTCATCTATTTCCACTTTGTTGAATCTGCTTTTTATGCTATAATCAAGAAAAACAAAGAAGGATTTGAGTATGACAAAAGAAGTAATTGTTGAAAGTTTTGAATTGGACCACACAGCTGTGAAGGCTCCTTATGTACGCTTGATTGGTGAGGAAACTGGACCAAAAGGAGATATCATCTCTAACTTTGATATTCGCCTAGTGCAGCCGAATGAAAATGCGATTCCAACAGCAGGGCTCCACACCATCGAGCATCTTCTTGCGATGCTCATTCGCAAACGCATAGATGGTATGATTGACTGTTCCCCATTTGGATGTCGCACCGGTTTTCATATGATCATGTGGGGACAGCATTCAAGTACGGAAATTGCTAAAGTGATTAAAGAATCTTTAGAAGAAATTGCATCTGTCAGCACTTGGGAGGATGTCCCAGGCACAACCATTGAGTCTTGTGGAAATTACAAGGATCACAGTCTCTTCTCAGCCAAAGAATGGTGTCGCTTGATTCTAGATCAAGGAATTTCGGACGATCCATTTGAACGTCATGTTGTTTAAGACTCAAAAAAGGATGAGCCAGTAGTTCATCCTTTTTTATTGTCATTTTTTCCAGAAATGGTATGCTTGCTCAGGCATTAATAATCCAGAGCATCTGAATGACCTTTTCCGTTCCCTACGAAATAACCAGTCTTGGCATTGATACTAAAGAGATAGGTTCCATCTGGTTTGAAGAGGTTGTAATAGCCATTACCGTTAATGATATTAACACGCTCTAAAATGTATTGATTGCCAGTGATATGTCCACGTTTACGAGCAATGTTCAATACTTTTTCAAGGATACCATCCCCAAACACCCAGGCCGGGTTATTGACATCATTGATAGCCGCTTGGTTATACGGCACACGGCTCAGGTTCCGCTGAAGTGGGACACCATCGTTTGGAAGACCGAAACCTGAATAGCCTGGACTTGCAGTTCCTGCACCATTTGTAGCAGCATTTACAGCCGGGGCTGTAGGCGTTGCTGTTTGAGCTGGGGCCGGAGTTGCATTAGAAGTATCTGTACCACTTGTTCCTGTCACTGGGGCCGGTGTCGCAACCTGTTGTGAACGTCCTTGCGCTACCGCCTCATTTAATAAGCCATCTAATTTTTCATTGCCTGTCTTTGTTTCTGCAAAGGTCGCATCACTTTTTGCTTTGGCAGTTGCATCAAGAACTCCATCTTTGATCACTGGAGAACTAAATTGAGAATTCACTTTTTGAATGGCAGAAACTTGCTTCACAAGGTCTTCATATTTTGTTTTAGCCGCATTATAATCACTGCTTCCTTCTAATTTGTCCAGCAGTTTCTTCAGATTTTCCAAGTCTCCGAATTTATCATTTTTTAGCCCACTTTTCGATTCATCTACAAAAAAGGCATCGTAAGCTTTGGTAAATTCTTCCAATTTTTGAGCTTGTGTTTCACTGCTACTTGATTTAGAAGTAGAAGATGACTTGCTAGATGAAGAAGATACAACTGTTGTACCACCAGATTTTCCACGACTGTGCATCCAGTTATAGGTCACAAAAATGGCAGAACCGACAATCGCAAGACCTAATGCAGAGTATAGAACCGCTTTGATTCGTTTACCAGCATTGCTTGGAGTTTCCTCAGGAAGGTCCTCTGCTTCTACAATTGGTTCGGTTGGTGTTGGTCCAAATTTAATCTTAGCTGGTAATTCTGTTGAGATGGCATCCATTTCAGGCCTTTGTTCCAAGACCGTTTCCGGTACTTCCGGTACTTCAACTACTCCAGCAACTTCAGCAACTGTTTCTGTAGCTGCCAACTCTTCAGCCTTAGCCAATTCCTCTTTGGCCAAAATCTTTGTATCGTATTTTTCTGCTTCAATTTCTGCTCGGTGTTGTTTGATGTATTTGTCTAAGACATTATCGCCCTCTGTTACACCTGCTTCAATTTCTTCTGCCTTTCGATTGGCCTGCCCAATCGTCATCTCTTTAGCGTCTTCAAAATCTAAAATTGATTCTGTTTCTTGCTCTAATGGCTTTTTATCCTTCTCTGTCATAAAAATCCTTTCTATGCCTTTATCTGCCTTTTTACACGTTCCCCAAAATATTGGTAGAGATCAACTTTAAGGGTTCCGTTATAAAGTTTTCGTTTTTTATCTGCTTTACTACCGAATTTAGATTCAAAACCTTCATCACTGGTTAAGATAAATTTACTCCAGGTTTTGAGAGGTGCAAATACGTGCCCCATTTCAGTATACAATCTCGTCACGCCTTCATCATCAGATAAGCGTTCTCCATATGGAGGGTTAGAAATAATCACCCCATTGATCTTATCTGAGTGGAGATCTTGGACTCGCATTTGTTTGAAAGTAATGTCACTGCTAACGCCCGCTTTCTGAGCATTTTCTTTAGCAATCTCAACCATCCGTGCATCGATATCGGTTCCCATAATATCCAATTCGATCTCACGATTGATTTTCCTGCTCGCTTCTTGACGGACTTCATGAATCAAGCGATCATCCATCCAGTTCCATTCTTCAAAAGAAAAGGTCCGACGCAATCCAGGTGCCATCTTTCTAGCAATCATCGCCGCCTCAATACAAAACGTACCAGAACCACATGTGGGGTCAATCAAGGGCTTATCTGGATACCAGTTTGACAGCAGAAGGATTGCTGCCGCCATATTTTCCTTAATAGGGGCTCCCCCTTTTTCGGTCCGATAGCCACGTTTGAAGAGGCTACTACCAGTCGTGTCAATCAAGACAGTGGCTTGGTCTTTAAGGATCGATACTTCAATCTTGAACTCTGCCCCATTTTCCATTAGAGGCACTCCTTCTGGTCGGGCATAGTGTTTTTGTAACTTTTTAACAACTGCTTTTTTCGAAATGGCCTGAACGCTAGGTTCATTATGAAGTTTTGATTTGACACATTTAGCCTTAGAAATAGGAAAACGTGCTCCCAAAGGCAAATAATTTTCCCAATCCAAAGCAAAGACACCTTGAAAGAGTTCTTCGAAGGTTTTGGCTGGAAAAGTCCCAACCACAATTTTCACTCGATCAGCCGCGCGCAACCAGAGATTTGTCTCGATGATTGCTCGACGGTCTCCTTGAAATCGAACCCGTCCATTTTCAACCTGGCAATCGTAGCCAAGATCGCGTAGTTCTCGACCAACAATAGCCTCTATGCCAGCAGCAGCCGTTGCAATCAATTCAAATTGTTTTTTCATCTTATTCCTATCACTTTAAAAAAGGAGGTTGAGATCTCTCTCCACCTCATCAACCTATATGCAATTTTCTATAAGCCATGTTTTGTTCCAGAAATGACTAGGTACCATTTCCTTCGATAATCATCTGTCTACTGTTTCCAGTCAGAATGCTATGTTCGTTTCCACGCATTCCATGCCCCGACCAAAGTTTGGGTTGCTAGCTTGAGGGGTTTACCGCGTTCCACTTTTTAGGTTTCCCTAAAAACTACGTCACTGTGGCACTTTCAGAGCTACTAGAGCTTATCCTTAGACTTAGCTCCTTCACTCGCCGTAACTTGAATACCAAGTCCCTAGGCTTATGGATTCACCTAGCACAAACACTACAGGCATCACAGCCTGTGCTAGCATGGACTTTCCTCATGAGAGCATTCTCTCACGCGATTATCCAAAAATTGCACGATCTATGGGATTAATAATCGCGATCTACGATCTGTTTCCCAAAAACTTCTTTTTCCAAACGATTGAGTCGTTTAAGAATATCAAAGTTCGTCGCTGTTGTCACTTGCGGGAATTCTTGCGTAGCTGTACTAGCAATTGGAGATGCTTGTGGTGTTTCCTGTGCTTTTTGGGCAAGTTTTTCACGAAGGCGTGCGTTTTCTTCACGCAATTCCTTCACCAAAGCAGCATAAGTTTCATAGTCTTTTATAACATCATCTAAAAATTCATTTACTTCATCTTTACTATAACCACGAACTTCTCGTTTGAAATCTTGATCAAAAATATCTTTCGCAGTAAAAATAATACTTGCCATTACTCTCTCCAATCTAGTTCATCATCTCAATTATATAAAAAATTGGTAAGAAAAATCAAGGTATAACACTTAGTTTTCGTAAAAATTTTCAGCAAGTTCATTTAAGTCATCAAAACTTAATTGTTTGATATAAAATAGTTCTTTTTCTTGCATCATTTTGTAAAGATACTTTAAATTGGTTTCATTTTCTGGATCGTAAAAAAGGTAAGCTCCATCCGCATTATCTATCAAAAACTGATTGTATTCTTTTAATTGACCCGGATTGCTATAGTGGGGATAGACATATTTCACGAAATCCACCTGTTTGAAACGTGCCAACATTTCCTGATTGGCTTCATTCCAATTTTCGCCAACGTTCTCAAATAGAAAGATCGTCGCCATTTGAAAATCGTAATCTTCTTTTAACTCAAAGGCAACTTCTAGTACCCAAGCCTCAAATCCCAAATTACCAGAAAAGACCAGCCATTTCACTCCTTCTTCAAATAGACGACGAAGATCTCTTTCAATAGCTTTTTTAATGATGGGCAGTCGAGGGTCTTTATTGGAAAAGACTCCCACATCAAAACTCTTATAACCTGCAACAAGTATGGTATTCATTTTTTCCTCATTATTCTAATTTATGATATAATAGAGTGATGTAATTGTACCAATAAGGAGAACTATGGTCAACTATCCACATAAAGTAGCCAAAAAAACCTTGGTCTCTACAAAAAGGAAACATCCGATCGACTTTGCGAATCGTGGGATGACATTTGAAAAAATGATCAACGAAAGCAATCAATACTATCTTTCTCGTGGTCTGGCAGTCATCCACAAAAAACCAACCCCGATTCAAATCGTGAAAGTGGATTATCCACGTCGCAGTCGGGCAAAGATTGTTGAAGCCTATTTCAGGCAAGCCTCAACGACGGACTACTCTGGAGTATACAAGGGACGCTATATCGATTTTGAAGCTAAGGAAACACAGCAAAAACAGTCCATGCCGATGAAAAATTTCCATCAACATCAGATCGATCATATGGAAGCGGTTGTCCAGCAAGGTGGTATCTGTTTCGTTCTCTTGCATTTTGCAAAGTTAAGTGAAACCTACTTACTTCCTGCTCCTGCATTAATTCACTATTACAACATCGATCATGGTAGTAAATCCATGCCCCTCTCCTATATTCAGGAGCACGGCTTTCTAGTAGATAAGAATCGACTTCCGAGCGTTCCTTATCTTGATATTATCGAACAGAAACTTCTAGGCGGTATTTAAATGAATAAACAAACAGTCATTCAGTGGTTGAAATATGTTGCGATCGCAGCCATTTCATTTTTCTTACTTTTATTCGTCCTTGGCGGACTGATATTTGGTTATTATGCCATGAAAGCACCAACCTTGTCTGAAAAAGATTTGGTTGCAACAACATCTAGTAAGATCTATGACAACCAAAATAACTTGATCGCAGATTTGGGAGCTGAGAAACGAATCAACGTTACAGCAAATGAAATCCCTACTGATTTGGTCAATGCTATCGTCGCGATTGAAGACCACCGTTTCTTCAATCACCGCGGGGTCGACATCATTCGGATCGGCGGTTCCTTCCTTCACAACTTGCGAGGAGGAAGTCAAGGTGGATCAACCTTGACGCAACAATTGATCAAATTAACCTATTTTTCTACTTCGGCCTCTGACCGTACCCTCTCTCGTAAGATCCAAGAAGCTTGGTTAGCAACCCAACTAGAAAAGAAAGCAACCAAACAAGAAATCTTGACCTATTACGTCAATAAAGTATTTATGGCGAATGGGAACTACGGAATGCAGACGGCTGCGAAAAGTTATTACGGAAAAGATCTAAAAGATCTTTCGCTCCCTCAATTAGCACTCCTTGCAGGGATGCCCCAAGCACCAAACCAATACGACCCATACTCCCACCCTGAAGCAGCACAACAACGCCGAAACTTAGTATTAAAAGAAATGCTCGATATGAAGACCATTTCTAATAAACAATACGAAGCAGCGGTCAACACACCTGTTACAGATGGTCTGCAAAGTCTTAGTTCTTCAAGCAGTTATCCAGCCTATATGGATAATTACCTGAAAGAAGTGATCGAACAGGTCGAAGAAGAAACGGGCTACAATTTGTTGACAACTGGGATGGATGTTTATACTAACGTTGACACTGAAGCCCAAAAGAAATTGTGGGATATCTACAATACAGATGAATATGTCAACTATCCAGATGATGAGTTGCAAGTAGCTTCTACTGTTATTGATGTCAATACTGGTAAAGTCATTGCTCAGCTGGGTTCTCGTCACCAATCCAGCAATGTTTCCTTTGGTACAAACCAAGCGGTTGAAACGAACCGTGACTGGGGTTCAACAATGAAACCAATCACAGATTACGCACCAGCTCTTGAACATGAGGAATATACCTCTACAGCAGCTACTACAACAGATGCGCCATACAACTTCCCTCATTCATCAACGCCTGTCTACAACTGGGACCGTTCATACTATGGTAGCATGTCCATTACCTACGCAATTCAACAATCTCGTAACGTGCCTGCGGTGAAGGCCCTGGAAAAAGTTGGTCTTAAACAAGCTAAGAAATTCCTCAATGGATTAGGGATCGATTACCCAGAAATGGTTTACGCCAACGCTATCTCGAGTAACACTAGCGATTCTAGCAACAAATACGGAGCCAGCAGTGAGAAAATGGCAGCTGCCTATGCTGCTTTTGCCAATGGCGGTACCTATTACAAACCATCCTATGTTAGTCGGGTTGTCTTTAGTGATGGCACAACCAAGGAATTTGAGTCCGAAGGAACTCGTGCAATGAAAGCAACAACTGCCTACATGATGACAGATATGATGAAGACAGTTCTCTTGTCTGGTACCGGTACAAATGCTGCCATTTCGGGAATCTACCAAGCTGGTAAGACAGGTACATCAAACTATGCTGATAACGAAATCGGTAAATTGACAAAAAATGCTTATTCAAATATTGTAACACCGGATGAATTGTTTGTAGGCTACACTCCTGAATATGCCATGGCAGTATGGACAGGTTATTCCAATCGCTTTACACCAGTATTGGATAATGGAATACAGGTCGCAACGGATGTCTACCGTCAAATGATGCTCTATCTTGCTAATAATAATAACTCTGGTCATACGGATTGGACGCAACCAAGTGGACTGTATCGAAGTGGTTCTTATCTCTACTTAAACAATGGTAAGAACAACTACAATAACTACTACTATGAGCCAAGTTATTCCACTGATCAGTATTCGTATGAAGAACCATCGTCTAGCTCTTCGAACGAAGAAAATCAATCTAAACCATCTGAGCCTTCTTCGCAAGACTCTAACAATCATAACGAATAATAGAATGGAGAAGTCGGGCTTTTGCCCGGCTTTTTTTAAAACAATGGTTAAAAAACCAGAACGAATAAAATCTGATTTATTTAGTTAGACTTCCCAGCTTTTTTATTTTTGAGTATATAAAAAAAAAAGAGCCTTTCGGCTCTTATTAGAATGTAGACAAACTATTTTAAAGCAAAATAAGTTAAGTGATTCTGCAAAAAACAAAATTGAGTTCCAATATTTAAATCGATTTAAGAAAATACTGAAACTTTCCGCTGTGAGAAAAGTGCTTGAAACGTTATTGTTTCAGGCACTCGGAATTATTGAGACCTTAGACTCAATAATTAGTCATGGAACTTTAAAGAAGTTCGCTGACGTCCGTACTCACCTAAGGAAAGTTTTTAAGATATTTTGTCTTCAATCTGAAAAGAGCCTTTCGGCTCTTTTCTATATCATTATTTTGCTAAAGCTCCCATTGGATCCCACGGTGCTAGGACAATTGGTTCTGCTTCATAGGCTGCTAATTCGTCTGCTGTTAGGAATTCTTTACGAACCACGATTTGATAGGTATATTCATCCATCCAAGCATCAGAAGCCACAAAGTAACCATCTGTACCGACCTTGTCTCCCCATGAATTTTCAACCTTCCATTTACGAGGCTGACCTGCTTCGTCTAAATCAACCCCTGTCAAGACCATAGCGTGTGTCATGAGACTTTCTGCATAGTCCAAGCGACCCGCCTTGTCTTGTGTCAAATGAATGTCCATGCCTGCTTCAAAATCGTAGACATCTGTTGCCAGGATTCCGGCTTTACGGTTGCTGACTTGGCCTACATCTGAACCAAACCAGACAGTTTCTCCTGCTTTCATTTGAGCAATAGCTAATTCTTTCAATCGATCCATTGGAACATTTAGGTAGCGGACTGGACGGCTACCAACCACATTGCCCAGCATATCTACGGTGTAAGATTTTCCATATGGCTTATCTGTAGTTGGGGCATTGATAATGGAGACGTAATCGTCTAATTGAAGGTCTACATATTTTTTGTAGAAGCTTTGTGGAGTTAAGCCACTTTCGGTATGGAATTGGTTGTCCTTATCACGGTATGAAAAGTCAAATTCACGTGGAGGCAATCCTAAAGACATAGCCAAGAAGTTAAAGATTTCTTGCAACAACGCTTGTTTCTTGCTCGCAACTGCCTCACTATCTGCGCCTGAGTGAATCAAGTCACGCAAGATTTGCGCATCTTGACGCAAGAGTTTATTGAGGTAGGTGTTCAATTCCCGGCTATTACTTGAAGAAATCGATTCCGGATAAACTGATTTTGGAACCACTCCGTATTTCTCAAAGAGGGATACCACCATATCCCATTGACCACCATCTTGTTGTGGGGTTTGTAGGAGAAAAGCCACCTTACGGCTGGTCAATTCTTGATCTGCTGTAGCAATCACTTGCTCCAAAAACCAGTTTGATTTTTCATACTTATCCCAAAAGAAAGTATGTGCTTGAGACAATTCAAAATCCTCCAATTGGAAGCTTGAAATCATCTTGTGACGGAAGGTATTTAAAGCCGCAAACATCCAACAACGTCCAGATGCTTTTTGGTTTGTCACCTTATCCTTGGTCAAATCAAGTGAAAAAACTGGTGTATTTTCTACTGCACTCTTGCGCGTTTCAAGCGATGCATGGATCCCATTGTGGGTAACAGCATTTTCAAGAGCCGCATATTTCACATTTGCTTCATAATTAGCATAGAGCTGGTCTGTAAATTCTTTCGTTAATTCTGACATAGCAATCTCCTTTTTTCATTATTTACTATTATAATCCTTTGAGCAGAATCTTCAAGTAAAAATCACCCTATAGAGAGGGATTCTGTTTAGAATAGATGATTTTATCCCCGCAATATCCTTTGCGTTGAATGGCATGAGGGATGGTTTCTACATACTGCATTCCTGCCTTTTCCATGACTTTCCCTGAAGCAGGATTTAAACTGACATAAGTGGCTTTGATTTCTTTAAATCCGACTTTGTTCAATAAGAAATCCAAAACAGCTATGACGGCTTCTGTCATGAATCCCCGCCCCCAGAATTTCTTGCCAAGGATATAACCTAGCTCGCATGATTGACTTTCCTGGTCTTGAGAAACCACACTAATATCTCCAATTACCTGATCCAGTGATGTTTTCAAACAAAGCGCCCATTTATAAGTATCTGGTTTACGATACTGTTCGATCCATCTTTTGATCGATTCTCTGGTTCTCTCAGTAGATGCATGGGCATCCCAAGTGACATATTTCAGGGTTTCAGGATCCGAAGCCCAATTTTCAAACATCGCTGGTGCATCTTCCAAAACGAAAGGCCTCAAGTATAAATGCTCTGTCTCTATGACAAGACTTCCAAGATGATTCATAGATTGTCTCCCTTCATTTTTTCATGCAACTTGAACGTTGCAAGTTGGTTACTTTAATCTAGAAGAAAAGGACGGATGAAATCGCCCTTCTTTTTGATGCTTTTCACAATATTGTATGGTGAGACTACGAAATCGAACTCTGCGAGTTACCGATTTCTGTCTCGTTCTCCTATGTTAAGACTCGGGCTAAAAAGGTCCAGTGGACCTTTTTACTCCCAGAAATGATCAAATACTGTGATTGGCAGGTGGCGTTTGTGTTGGCCTTTGTACCACCATTTTTCAATAGTGGCTTGAGCTTCTGGGCTCACTTGTTTGCCTTCTAGGTAATCATCGATTTCATTATAGGTGACACCCAGCGCTACTTCGTCTGCTATTCCTGGTTTTTCTTCTTCCAAATCTGCAGTTGGGATTTTCTCATAGAGAGCAGGATCAGCTCCCAAGGTTTTAAGCAATTGTTTTCCTTGGCGCTTGTTCAAACGGAAAAGGGGTAAAATATCTGCACCACCATCTCCAAATTTTGTGAAGAAACCTGTAATATTTTCCGCTGCATGGTCCGTCCCAATCACTGCTCCGCTATGTGCTCCTGCTAGAGCATATTGCGCAATCATACGACTACGAGCCTTGATATTGCCCTTGTTGAAGTCGGAGATATCCGTTCCTGTTGCTTCGACAGCACGTTCCATGGCATCAACCGATTCCTTGATGTTAACGACTAGGCTAACATCAGGCTGAATAAAAGCCAATGCTTTTTGTGCATCTGCTTCATCTGCCTGTACCCCATAAGGAAGACGAACGGCAATAAATTGATAGGAGGTATCTCCTGTTTCTGAGCGCATTTCTTCCATGGCTAATTGAGCTAATCGTCCAGCAAGAGTCGAATCTTGTCCTCCTGAGATCCCTAATACAAATGTTTTCAAGAAGGGATGCTTTTTTAGATATCTTTTTAAGAAATCAACCGAGCGGCGAATCTCTTCCTGAGGATCAATGCTAGGCTTGACACCCAATTGTTGGATAATCTCTTCTTGCAAACTCATTTTGCTTCTCCTTCTCCATTGGCCTTGTTACGCATTTCCTCGATCAGATCCATCTTATCCTGCCAAATATCTTTGGCCAAGTCAACTGGGTAATGCTGTGGATTGAGGACGCGCTTGTATTCATCCCATAATTGATCGTAATTTTTACGAGCATATTCTTGAATTTCTGATAATGTTGGCAATTGATAAACCAATTGACCCTCTTTAAAAATATCCACTAAAAGAGGAATGGCCTCAAAGTTTCGAACTGTTTTATTAATGTAGGTATAAGTTGGATGGAACATTTTAAGTTCTGTCAGTTGTGAAACATCTACTCCATCATAAGTGATGTAGTCTCCTTCTGACTTACCTTTTTCACGGCTCGTAATCCGCCAGACTTGCTTTTTACCTGGAGTAGAAACTTTCTCGGCATTATTGGAAAGCTTGATGGTATTGATCATCTCTCCTTTATCATTTTCAACAGAAACAATTTTGTATACCGCTCCAAGCGCTGGTTGATCGTAAGCTGTAATTAACTTGGTCCCTACACCCCAAACATCAATTTTTGCTTTTTGCATTTTTAAGTTGAGGATGGTATTTTCATCCAAGTCATTAGAAGCGTAGATTTTAGCATTTGTAAACCCAGCCTCATCTAATTGCTGGCGAACCTTTTTAGAAATATAGGCAATATCTCCTGAGTCAATCCGGACGCCTAGGAAATTGATCTTATCTCCCATTTCACGCGCTACCTGAATAGCTGCTGGTACCCCAATACGAAGCGTATCATAGGTATCGACGAGGAAGACACAATCTTTATGGGTTTCCGCATACGCCTTAAAGGCTTGATAGTCATTTCCATATACCTGTACAAGAGAATGGGCATGAGTTCCTAAAACTGGGATTCCAAAGAGTTTTCCTGCCCGAACATTACTAGTTCCATTGGCCCCTCCGATGACTGCCGCACGAGTTCCCCAAATGGCAGCATCCATTTCTTGCGCACGACGTGTTCCAAATTCCATCAAAGGCTCATCTTCAATGACCGAACGAATACGAGCAGCCTTTGTGGCTATCAAGGTTTGAAAGTTGACTATATTTAAGAGGGCTGTTTCCACCAATTGACACTGAGCCAGAGGACCTTCGACCTGGACAATTGGTTCATTGGCAAAAACTAAGTCACCTTCTTGAGCCGAGCGTACTGTCAGTTCCAATTTAAGATCACGGAGATATTCCAAGAAGGCTCCATGATAACCAAGTGACTCTAAATAGGCAATATCGCTCTCAGAAAAACTCAAGTTTTCCAAATATTTCACAATTCGCTCTAAGCCAGCAAATACAGCATAGCCGTTTTTAAAAGGCTGTTGACGAAAATACACTTCAAATACAGCATGTTTATTGTGGATACCTTGATCAAAATAGACTTGCATCATGTTGATTTGGTATAAATCAGTATGCAAGGTTAAACTGTCATCTGGATACATATGTATACCTCTTTTTTATAGATTTGTTCTATGAATTCCTACCATAAAATTAGTACCATTATAGCATATTTCAGCCCTATTGAATACTGAAAGGAAAGCATGAAAAAAATCTGAGACAGGAAGCTCAGATTTTTTTGGATTAAAAGTTTTCTGTGATATATTTATAAACTTCTTGGCCAGCAATCGCACCGTCTCCGACGGCTGTCGTCACTTGACGTAGATCTTTTTGACGAACATCACCAACTGCAAAAACACCTGGGACTGTGGTTCTCATATGATCATCCGTGACCACCCAGCCATTTTCATCTAAAATACCAAGTTCTGTCGCAAAATCACTGACAGGATCTAAACCAACATAGATAAAGACACCACCGAAGGCTTGCTCTCTAACCTCTCCTGTCTTCACATCTTTTAAAAGGACAGACGTTACTTTTTGTTCACCCTTAATTTCTTCAACAACTGTATTCCAAGCAAAGTGAATTTTATCATTGGCAAAGGCACGATCTTGAAGAACTTTTTGGGCACGAAGCTGGTCTCTTCGGTGAGCAATGGTCACTGTTTTTGCAAACTGCGTCAAAAAGACAGCTTCTTCTACCGCAGAATCGCCACCACCAACGACCAAGAGATCTTCATCTCTAAAGAAAGCTCCATCACAAACAGCACAGTAGGAAACTCCTCTACTATTCAGCTCCTCTTCACCAGGGACATTTAATAAACGGTGGTTAGATCCTGTTGCAATCACAAGAGTCTTAGCTTCAAATTCCCCGTCATCTGTGACAATCTTTTTGGTTGGTCCATGGTCTTCGATACGCTCAACCTGACCAAACAAATGTTCAACACCAAGATTTTCTAAGGGCTCAAACATTTTTTCAGCCAACTCCGGGCCACTAATATTGGCATAGCCAGGATAGTTTTCAATGTCAGACGTATTGTTCATTTGGCCGCCTGGAATCCCTCTCTCAATCAATGCGACTTTTAAATTACTTCGTGCTGCATAAAGGGCCGCAGTCATTCCTGCAGGACCTGCTCCAATAATCACTGTATCAAACATAGTCAACCTCTTTTCCGTTTCGTTGTAATCATTATAATTCTAACACGGCATTTTTGCAATTATCGTGCTTGAAAGATAAACAAGATCCCTATGACCGCAAAGGTTAAAATAGGAATCGTCATGATATCAATTAAGAGGATATCATACAAATGCGCTTGTCGTTGCTTGGCTGTTTTATCTTTCTTCTTAAGGGCACGGTAGCCAATCCAAATACAAGAAGCGATCCCAACTAAAATCGTTGTCGTCACTAAACTTTGTAAATATAAGGACAATAATTTATTTAACATCACGACTCCAAATATTTTTACATTTTCAGAAAACAAACCCAGCTAGCATCGCCAGCTGAGTCTTACCTCTTTTCTATTATATCAAACATAGGTCCGTTTGTAACTAGCAAAGAATTCTTTTGTCCGTTCTTCTTTTGGATGCTGCATGATTTCCTCTGGTGTTCCAGATTCAATAATCCGTCCTTTATCCAAAAATAAGACCTTATCTGCCACTTGTGCTACAAAAGACATATCGTGACTAACCAATACCATGGTTTGACCTGTTTTTGCTGCATTGGCAATGGATTTTTCAACCTCCCCAACCAATTCTGGATCCAAGGCTGAAGTCGGTTCATCCAGCAAAAGAACCTCTGGTTTCATAGCTAAGGCACGAGCCAAAGCCACGCGTTGTTTTTGTCCGCCTGAGAGGTGACGAGGATAGTGATTTTCACGATCCGATAAGCCAACTTTTGCCAGTTCTTCACGCGCAATTTTCGTTGCTTCTTGATCGGATAAGCCCTTCACAACGATGAGACCCTCTTTAACATTATCAAGAGCTGTTTTTCTACCAAACAAATTAAACTGTTGGAAAACCATGGCCAACTTTCTCCGCAAAGTTAAGATTTGATCTTGACTAATATGTTCAAAGTCAACCTCGAAATCATCAATCTTAATTCTACCACTGTCTGGAGCTTCCAAATAGTTTAAACTGCGTAAAAAGGTCGATTTACCCGCTCCAGAAGACCCAATCAAGGCTACTACTTCCCCTTTTTGAATTTCCAAACTTAGATCATTTAAAACCTTTTGACCTGAAAATGTCTTTGATAATTCTGAAATATAAATCATTAGATCCGGACCTCCTGATCTGGTAAATCAATTGCTACGGGAGTCTCAATATCCAGTCGACGTTCAATGTGTCGGCCTAGCATTTCTATGAGGATATTCACAATCCAGTAAACAATCGATACCGTGATAAAGCGTTCAAAATACTTCAAATCGCTCCCCCCAATAATCCGTGCTTGGGCAAAAATTTCAACCACACTGGCACTAAAGGCTAGCGATGTCCCCTTGGTTAAACCAATGAGAGAGTTGATTAAGGTCGGGGTTGCAACAACTGCTGCATTGGGAATAATAATCCGGCGGTATACTTGACGGTTGGTCATTCCAAGACTTCGCGCTGCCTCAACCTCACCAGGATCCACCGATAAAATCGCTGCCCGGATGGTCTCGCTCGCATACGCCGCCTCATTAAAGGCAAGGGCCACAATTGCAAATAGCTCAGCTGGAATGGCATTAATATTAAAAGCTGTTCCATAAGACTGATTAATGGCTTTTAAAATAAGAGGAATCCCATAATAGGTTAACATCAACTGAACCAACAAAGGAGTCCCACGTAAAAAGCTGACAAAAACAGCTTGAATCGGGTAGAGGATTCGTACACGATTAATTTTGACTAGAGCAAAAATCATGGCAAAAATAATCCCAAAAAATGCGCCTCCCAGGGCTAGTAAAATCGTCACAGGCAGTTTCCCTATGACAGCCGGGAATGCATCCAATACAGCTCTCAGACTAAACAGCTTGCTATCTGGAACGTGTTTTAAAAAGTCAGCATACCAGTTGGCTGTTAATAGATTAGTTGTAAACATTTTTGTTACTTCCTTTCTCGAACATAAACATTCTATCACATTCACTATCGGAATTCCAAAAATTGCTACAGAAATAGAAAAATGATAGACTACTCAAATTTAGTCTATCATAATTTTAGACAAGTTCCTAATAGTTTTTCTTTATGGAGTTCATAAAGAAAATTTATGTTTTGTTCTGAACATTTGAAACAAGGGATTAGAAAGTTTGGCGTTTGGCCTTTCGTTCCGCCCGACCACGCGCTCGGTTTTCAGCTCGCTTAGCTTTTCTCCGCTTTTCATCAACTGCCCATTTGATTTTTTTCTTGTAGCCTGGTTTGATTTTTTTCTTTTTCTTCTTCACCAGACCGATCATTTCGATGTCGAGTTTCTCTTGCTTTTTCTCACGATTCGCCCGTCTGTCCCGATCATAAGTATCTTCAATAACCCCATTTTTCAACACTTTCGGTACGAAACGAATTCCCATTTTTTCTAGTTCACGGATATCTGAATCATCACTCGGTTGATAAAGGGTAATGGCTACACCTGGTAGACCATTGCGTCCTGTCCGACCGACTCGGTGAACAAAGAAAGAAAGATCTTGAGGAATGGCATCGTTAATGACATGACTCACCCCTTCGATATCAATTCCCCGTGCTGCTAAATCTGTGGCCACAATATACTCAAAGTCAAGGTTTTTAACCTGATTCATGATCCGTTTCCGTTCACGTGGTGGGATATCTCCGTGAATCTTCGCCACTTTTAGGCCCTGAGCCACTAAATAGGCATGAAGATCATCTGCTCTCGTTTTTGTATTGACGAAAATCATGGCCAAATAAGGTTGCAAGGTCTTGGTCAATTGGAAAACTTGCTCATTTTTATCCCGCCCCTTGGTAGAAACCAGCCAATTATCGATGGTATCTGAAATCACCGTTTTGGTCTTAATTTGCTCCATAACTGGGTTTGAGAGATATTTTTTCAAGAAAGGCTGCAATTTTTGTGGAATCGTAGCCGAAAAGACTAAAAATTGCAGTTGTTGCGGAAGTCTTGAAGCAATCTTATCTACGGTAGACAAAAATCCCATATCCAATGTCATATCCGCCTCATCTACCACAAAGGTATGGGCCTTATGGATGGCCAGATTACCAGATGCAACCAGATCATAGATCCGCCCTGGAGTTCCAATCACGATATGCGGTTGTTTGACCTGCAATTTTTCAATCTGACGACTTTTATCCGTTCCTCCAACATAATTGGCAATCCGAATTTCTTTTTCAGAATGACTAGCGATTTGACGAGCAGCTTGGTAAATTTGCGTTGCTAACTCCCGACTAGGAGCCGTAATCACCGCTTCAACTTGATCGTTGTCTTCATTTAACGTTTGAAAAATCGGCAAGAGGAATGTATGGGTTTTTCCAGATCCTGTCTTAGATTCCCCAACCAAATCATTCCCAGCTAAGACAATCGGAATTAGTTTTTCCTGTACTTCGGTTGCTTCTCTAAAATTGATTTCTTTCAGTGCCTCTTGAATATAAGGCTTAAAATTAAACTCTGTAAATTTCATTTTCTCAGTTCCTTTCATGATCTCTATTATTATATCAGAAAAGCTGACTTCGTGCCTCTCTTATGAGTCATTTTTCCTAACCAACAAAGTCTCTCTGAGTCAGCAAAAAACGATGGGCAAGCCCACCGTCTTTTTTATAAGTAGAGAAGAACAAGAGTGATGACACTTGTTACCAAGGCAATAGACCACATAAAGGCATCCACTTTCCATTCTGACCAGTTTTGGCCATTTCCAGAAAGACCACCCAATTCTAAATGATGGTGGAAAGGAGTCATTCTGAAAATCCGTCGCCCTTCCCCGTAGCGTTTCTTGGTCCATTTGAAATAGGTCACTTGTAGCATCACTGAACCTGTTTCAATGACATAGACAAGACCAATCAAGAGCAGGGTCCACTCTACATGCAGAGCCATTGACAAAGCTGCAAGCATCCCTCCAAGAGCAAGACTACCGACATCTCCCATAAAGATTTTAGCTGGCTTGTGGTTGAAGACAAAGAATCCAAGCAAGGCCCCAATCATACTTAAGGTGACAAAGAGAATATCCCATTTTCCTTGCATATAGGCAATAAAGGAATAGGCACTCAGGCTAATGGCAACGGAAATGCTGGCTAATCCATCAATCCCATCTGTCAAATTGACAGCATTTGAAAAACCAACCAACCAAAATAAAGCAAAGAGAATGTAGAAATGGCCCAAGTAAAGATCGTAACCAAAGACATTCAAAAGGCTTCCTGCACCGTGGCGTTCAGAAAAAACATAGAAGATGATTCCACCAACGAGTTGAAGAGCTAATTTTTGCTTTGGATTGAGCCCTTCATTAATCTTACGAAAAACTTTTAAAAAGTCATCCAAAAAACCAACAATTCCATATAGAATCAAGATAAATAGAGTAAGTTGAACAGGGCGCGTGAAATTTCCAGTCAATACGGTAACGACAAAACTGACTAGAACTGCTGTAATGAGAAACACCACTCCACCCATTGTCGGAGTGCCTGCTTTCGCTTTGTGTTGTTTCACATCTTCATGCATTTGTTGCCCGGAAATATGAGCACGATGGTAAAATCGAATAAAGGCTGGAATAGCAGCCACTGTTAATAGAAACGATACAAGGATCGTAGCAATATACATCTTAGTCTCCTAATGTTAACGTAATCTTTTTAGTTTTATTGAGCGAGGTGTTCATTTTGACACTTTGTTTGGTTACTTTCTTTCCACTACCTTTATAGGTAATTTCAATTCCAGTCCATTCTCCAAAGATGTCTGCATTTTTCTTAGTCCAACCATACATATCTGGAACAGCATCAAAGTCTTCTGTCAATAACAATACTTGTTGATTGGCTTTGACTTTAGAGCCCACATCCACAGACATCTTGCGGATATTTTTACCGGTCCCTAGTACAATTGGTTGCACCAAATTGCGACGCAATTCCTCTGAATAAGCACCTGGGCTTAGATTTTGCTTCAGATTTAACTCTTTAGAGAGAGTTTCCACTGAAGGGATTTTGTAAGTCGTTTCTTTAGTCACATCATCCAAGGTTGGTGCCTCTGATGTTAGATGCAATTCGTCTTTTAAAGCAACTGCATCTTCCAAAATAGGATTGACCAGCTCTTCCCAGCTAGTGGCTGAGAATTTCACTTCTGGTTGTTGGACCGTTACATACATGATGAATTCAGGGTCTTCTGCAGGTGTCATCGCTACAACCGAGTTGATATAATCATTTTCTCCTTGCAAGTATCCTTGATCTGTCGCAATTTGGGCAGTCCCTGATTTCACTGCAACGTTTTGACCGGGTACCTGAATGATAGGTCCATCACTGTACAAAGTCCCATACTCTGGATCTGTTCCGACCGTGATCATATAATTTCGAGTCTGTTGTGCAGCTGATCCTGAAACTGGTTTTCCAACAACTTCTTTTTTTGATTTGCGGGCCGTGTCTGATTTTTTATCGTAAATGGCACTAATAAACTTCGGCTCCAACATTTGCCCATCATTGGCGATAGCACTAAAGGCCCGTAACATTTGGGTTTGACTGACAGAAATCCCTTGACCAAAGGCAGATTGTGCCTGGCTAACATAGTTATCCCCCGGAAGCCTTCCGTAAGCTTCATTTCCCATTCCAAAACGAGTTGGAAGCCCGAATTTAAAGCGGGTCAGGTAGTCCATCCAGACGTTATTTCCCATCTTCTGCTCTAGCTTGGTCATCCCAATATTACTAGAATAGGCAAAGCCTTGTGCAATATTCATATAGCGACCTTCAGACAGTCCCATATTAACATCCCAGTCACGGATCGTCGCATCTTTTACCTGCAATTCATCACTGTAGTATACTTCATTATAGGCTGGGAAAGTCCCATGGTCAATCGCCGAAGCTAATAACATGACCTTCAGGGTTGAACCTGGTTCATACTGATCTTGATAAAGAATGGTATTCCAGGTTTTCAAGTTTTTCAAATCTAGTCCTTGTTTCGTATCCGCATTATAGGATGGACGTTGCGTTGTCGCAAGGATTTCTCCTGTTTTTGCACTGACAAGAGTCGCACTGACATACTTTCCTTTCACTTTTTCTTGGAAAACATCCATACGTGTCTCAAGGTAAGTCTGCAATTCTGCAGAAATGGTCGTATAGACATCTTTTCCATCTTCTGTTTTGACAGAAACCTTATCTGAACCAGGAACGATATTCCCGTTTCGGTCTTTGTCATAGGTGATGACTCCATTTTGACCAGCAAGAATGCGATCGAGGGATTTTTCCATCCCTGATTGCCCCTTCAGGGTTTTATTCCCCTCTTTATCTTCTTGAAGAGAGGCCTGCCCTATAAATTGAGAGGCAAAAACTCCATTTTTATAGCTCCGATTTGGACTAGTTGTAAAGGAAACCCCTTCAATCTTCGCCGCTTCCATGGCCTCACGGATAGCTGTCATATTACTATAAGTAATGCCATTTCCGTTCGATCCAAAAGAAACCTGTTTCAATTTCTTTTGCGACAACTGTTGAATGACGTAATCCTCATCCATCCCTAAGTACTGCTTAAAGATTTCTGCTACTTTTTTAAATTGGCTCTCTTCTACATAGAGGATTTTCCCAGTTGCTGATTTGTACTTTTTATCAATAACGGCATAAACGTTATAGGTCGTAGCATCTTCAGCAATTACTGCTCCATTTCGGTCATAGATCGTTCCACGTTTTGCAGGAACAATAACCGTCTGCTCATGGACTTTTTTTGCTTGATCCGATAAGGTCACACCGAATTTTTTGTCAGTCCCAATAATCATTGCAAAATTAATCAGAAAGAGAAAAAAGAGGAAAATCGCCAGTACACTGAGATTTTTCCCAACTTGTTTTCGATTCTGATCTGGCA
Organism: Streptococcus sp. W151; assembly: GCF_053010205.1. Lineage (NCBI taxonomy): Bacteria > Bacillati > Bacillota > Bacilli > Lactobacillales > Streptococcaceae > Streptococcus > Streptococcus sp. W151. The sequence continues at coordinate 44,164 of NZ_JBRKNT010000007.1, forward strand.
AGCGACGTTTCTTTATCGAATACCCGATTAAAAATTTTTTAAATTTATTCATCACTACTTGCACTCACTGTTTTTCGATTTTCTTTTTGCAGCTTCATTCCTTGGGAGCTAGCCAACTGTGATAAGCGGTCATAACGTGTTAATTCATTGACCTCTTGACGAACATCTGCCAATTCCGTCTTTTTGGCTTCTAGTTCCGTATTCAAATCAGTCAACTCACTCTGTACTTGTAAAATTCGTGTCTGCATAAAGACGATACTAATGGCTAAAATCACAGCTGTTAAGACAATCGACCCATAAAAAGCCTTTTCTACTCTAGAGAAACGGCGAAAGTGGTCTTGCAATACCTGTGTTCTTGTTCTCTCATCTCTTGCTGCCATATCAATTCCTCTTACTTGTGTATTTTTCGAGCAACCCGTAATTTTGCTGAATGAGATCGATTATTTTCCTCAAGCTCTTCTTCACTTGGCAAAATAGGTTTCCGGTTGACTAACTCCATCTTTGGTTTCAAATCATCTGGAATAAAGGGAAGCCCCTTTGGAACCTCAACCGTCGAAGCTTCTTTAAACAATTGTTTGGTCAATCGATCCTCTAACGAATGAAAGGTAATCACAGAAATACGACCATCGAGGGCCAACAAATCCATGGCTTGCTGAATCGATTCATCCGCCGCTCCCAGTTCGTCATTGACTTCGATACGAATGGCTTGGAAGATCTGTTTAGCAGGATGACCCTTTTTCTTGAGCTCCTTAGCTGGTTTAGCAGATTTAATAATCTCTGCTAATTCAGTCGTCGTTTCAATCGGTTTAATTGCTCGCGCTTGCTCAATTTTCCGCGCAATTTGCTTGGAAAATTTGTCCTCTCCATATTTGAAAAAAATGCGAACTAGATCATGGTAATCGTAGCTATTAACCACCTCATAGGCTGTTAAGGAAGCTTCTTGATTCATCCGCATGTCCAACGGCGCATCTTTCTTGTAAGAAAATCCACGTTCCCGTTCATCTAACTGAGGACTAGACACACCTAGGTCATAACAGATTCCATCAATTTCAGTCACACCCAATTCGTTAAGACGTTCCTTTAAATGACGAAAGTTATCCTTAATAAAGGTCACCATGCCTTTCTCGATGAATGGAGCTAAACGAATCTTAGCATTCTCAATCGCATGCTGATCTTGGTCAAAGGCATAGAGATGACCCGATTCATTTAATTTTGTTAACAAATATTCGCTGTGGCCTGCTCCACCCAATGTGGCGTCTACATAGATCCCATCTGGCTTAACATCCAGCATATCGATCGTTTCATGAAGCAAAACCGTTACATGATGAAATTCTTTACTCATATCTTTACTATTTTACCACAAATGGGACCAAGATGCACTCCTGAAAGAAAATTCACTAACTAATCCTATCTGACCTTTTCGGATCCTACAAAATACCTAGAAAGGCTTGATTTCACTTGTTTCCTCTAGGATTTATGATACAATATTCTTATGAAAATAAGAAAACAGATTCTCATCCCACTTTTATTGGTCGATGCTATCGCTCTCTACTTTTTTCTAACCACTATTGAGGCTTGGATTTTTTGGCTTGCTGCCCTGATCCTAGTCGGCTCACTTTGGTGGCTCAAAAAAGCCATTCAAGGAAAAAAAACAGAGATGGAAGAAAAATAATTTCTTCCATTTCTGTTTTTCTTTTGTTTCCTCCAAGAAATTCCTTAAATGAAGTAAACGAGCTCTGAAATAGTAAAGAGAGTGGGACAGAAATCGGTAATTCGTTAGAATTCGATTTCGTCGTCCCACCTCCGCACAGTTGAGTAGGGCTGTAAAAACTGATGAAATCAGCGTAGTAGAGCCCACTCAACCACTGCGTCTTGCTCAACAATCCAAAAACAATTGAGAGGCTAGGACTTTTGCCCCAGCCTCTTGCTGTTTATTTATTATGTTTCCAATTGCTGTAGATCCCAAAAAGAATGATCCAGATGGTTGCTCCAATCGCTCCAATGTATGTTGATTCTTGCAAGAAGAGACAAACGAATACAAAGAGGAAGAAAACAATGGTCAATGGATTCAACACTTTATAGGCTGGCATGACAAAACCATCTGGCATAAATTCTTTTGATTTACGGTACTTAAGATGGGATAACATGGTCAAAATATAAATAGCAATGTAGACACCCGAAGAAGATGCCGTAATCAAGGCAAAGGCATCTGATACACCTGGCAAGACATTGATAAAGGCTGAAACAGCAACCACAATCGCAGAAAAAATAATCGCGCGACTTGGAATTCCCATGCGAGACAAGCTATTCAACTTCAAACGATTCATCACTTTACTGTTTGGCGTTTCTTTTGCAATCTGGTACAAGTGACGCCCTGTTGAATAGAGAGTGGAATTCAAGGAGGATGCGGCAGCTGTCAGCACAACAAAATTAATCAATCCTGCTGCCCACTTGATTCCTACCAACTGAAAGACCGTCACAAATGGTGATTTATTGACGGGAAGCTGTTGCCAAGGGAAAATAGCCATGATCGCCAACAAAGCCCCTACATAAAAGATCACAATCCGAATCGGAATTTCTTTAATGGCTTTCGGTAAGACCTGACGGGGATTGGCTGTCTCTGATGTGGTAATTCCAACAAACTCAATCGCTTGATAAGCAAAGAAGACCATTTGAAAGGCCATAACAAACTTGACCCAACCATTTGGAAACATTTGAAAACCATTGGTAATATTGGTTAAGCTAGCATGTCCAGCTGGTGTTTCAAAATTCGTCGTCACCATAAAGATCCCTGTAGCGATCAGGGCTAAAATAGTGACAATCTTGATCATTCCAAACCAGAATTCAACCTCTCCAAAAACTTTCACAGCGATCAAGTTTACACAACTTAAAAGCGCTAAAAAGATAATTTGAATCTGCCAGGCTGGCCAATTAGGGAACCAGAGCTGAACATAGTTGGAAACGGCTGTAATTTCTGCCATCCCAAGAAATACCAAGGAAACCCAATAGGACCATCCTGAAAAATAGCCCCAACCCTTTCCTAAGTACTTGGTAATAAAGTTGATAAAGGTATGTTGATCTGGATCCATATACAGCATCTCGCCAATCGCCCTCATCATGAAGTACATGAAAGCTCCAGTCAGCATATAGACTAAAATAATAGACGGACCCGTCAAAGAAAGGGAACGACCAGCTCCAAGAAAGAGCCCTGTTCCGATGGTTCCTGCAATAGCAATCAACTGAACATGGCGATTTTGCAGACCACGAACCATCCCATTTTCAGTTTCTTGACTAGGATGATGTTTTTTTGACATATGATTACTCCAATTCTTTTTCTGTACTTTTTCAGAAAAGTATACTTTCAATTTTCACTCAATCTACTATACCACGTTTTAAAAAATTGGTCAATCTAGTCCAGAATGTTCTGAATTTTGAAGGTACAAAAGAGTGCTGGAGTTTCTTCCAGCACTCTTTTAATTATGAATTGGGGTCATCGAGACTACGGCCATGCAAACCTTTTTCCCGTTGCACTTGGCGTAGTTTCTCAGGTGTCACATCATTTCCTTCTTCATCCACAATTTTGATTCCTTCGATGTGGTGACGAACGGAACGACGATAACCCTCAATGTATTCTTCGCGAAGTTTTGCTTGTTCCACTGCTTCTTCTGGCGTCAAACCTTCTGTTTTTTTCTTTTTAGCAAGCTCATTGATCCGAGCAATTTTTTCAGGTGTCATAATAAGACCCACTTTCTACCTGCCATCAGGTTATTATTTTGTGTTCAATTGGTTAAAGGCTGCAACAGCATTGGCTTTAGACACTAGACCTGCAAGAAGGGCCAAACGGTTGTTTTTAACAGCTTCATCCTCTGCCATTACCATCGTGTTGTCAAAGAAGGCATCGATGACTGGACTAAGAGCAAAGAGCTGTGCCAATTTATCACTAGCTGAACCAGTCAATTCTAATTCTTCAATCGCCTTAGCAAGGGCCTTTTCTTGATCATTTTCAAAGAGACTAGCATCGACTGCTACTGAAGCATCTGCTTTTTCTGCCAAGTTGAAGGCACGTGAGAGTGATTCAACAGCTGCCTTATAGCCATCCGTCTTAGCAGCTTCTGAGAGAGCATCTGCTGCTTCCAGCATATCTGCTACGATAAAGTTTGAACCAGCAAGTACAGCTTCCTTGATGTCTTTAGATGTGCGTCCCATCATCTTGTCCACACGCGCCTTGATGAAGTTAAGTACTTCTGCTTGATTGTCATAAGAAAGACTAGCAAATGAAAGAGCGTAAAGGCTGTCGATCAACTCATCCATAGGGATGTGCCAACCAAAGGCATCCAAGATACGAACAATTCCTTGTGTTGCACGACGAAGCGCATAAGGGTCGTTTGAACCTGATGGAATCAAGCCAACAGAGAAGAAGGAAAGGAGGGTATCTAATTTATCTGCAAGCGCAAGGATAGCACCAACCTTAGTCTCTGGAAGGGCTCCATCTGCTGAATCAGGAAGGTAGTGCTCACGGATAGCTGTCGCTACTGCAAGATCCTCACCAGCAAGGAGGGCGTATTTTTCACCCATGATTCCTTGCAATTCATCGAACTCTCCGACCATACCCGTCAAGAGGTCAAATTTGTAGATTTCAGCTGCACGAGCTACGGCTGCCCTTTCTTCAGCAGTCAAACCAGCTTGTTCAGCTAGTGATGCTGCAATGACACCGGCACGAGCCATGTGTTCTGAAAGGGAACCAATTTTTTCATGGAAAGTCACGTGTGCCAATTTAGCAACCAGGTCTTCAATCTTGAGTTTTTGGTCTTCACGCCAGAAGAATTCACCATCTTCTAGACGGGCCACCAAGACTTTTTCATTTCCTCGAACAACATTTTCCAAGTGCTCGGCGTTACCGTTACGGACTGAGATGAAGTTTGGTTTCAACTTACCATCAAGGTCACGTACAACAAAGTAACGTTGGTGGGTTTCCATTGAGGTCACCAAGACTTCTTCTGGAACGTCCAAATATTTAGTGTCAAAGCTTCCCATAAAGGCTGTAGGGTATTCCACCAAGTTCAAGACTTCGTTCAAAAGTCCTTCTTCGATTTGGACTCGAACACTTTGTTCTGCTTCGATAGCCTTGATTTGCTCACGAATCATGTTTTCACGCTCTTTGCTGTCTGCAATGACGTAAACGGTACGAAGGTCTTCTTCGTACGAATCCGCATTGGTAATTTCCACTTCATGTCCAAGGAAACGGTGTCCGCGACTCACACGACCTGAATGGATATCCAAGAAGTCGAGGTCAAGCGCTTCATCACCCAAAAGGACAATCAAGGTATGAACTGGGCGAATGTATTCAAAGGTGTTGTTAGCCCAGTGCATGCTTACAGGGAAAGTCAATGAAGCAAGTACTTCTGGAACGCCAGCCAAGACTTCTTTGGCAGGCTTTCCAGCTTCATGTTTCGTCACGTAAACGTATTCTTCACCCTTAACTTCACGGAATTCGATGTCATCTACAGTCAAGCCTTTTCCACGTACAAAGCCTTGCGCTGCTTTTGAGAAGTTTCCATCAGCATCCAAGGCGATTTTCTTAGAAGGTCCTTTAAAATCTTCAGTCAAATCCGATTGTTGATCAGCCAAGCCAAGTACACGGACGGCCAAACGGCGTGGTGTTGAGAAGGTTTGAATGCTTTCGTATGAAAGACGGTTGTCATCCAAGAAGGCTGCCATTTTCTCACCGAGTTGTTTTTCACTTGGTGTGACAACGTAGGCTGGCAACTCTTCAAGTCCAAGTTCTACTAGTAAGTTTTTTGTCATGTTTTTTCCTTTACAAAATTCTTTTTTTGATAGGCACCTTAGGTACTGGGGACGTTGCTAACTAACTTTGTGAGGCTGTATGGAAATCTGGTGTCTCCTTGACATAGATTTCCAACAGTCTCATCAAAGTGGATTTAGCTAACTGATTTTTGAACCTAACGTTTCAACAATCCCCATATACCAGTACGGCGGCGCCTATCCCTTTAGCAAGTCTTCGACTTGCCTCTGGGTAGCCATGTGGGCTCACTTTGTTTGCCCATTTTCCATTCTTGTAACGCTTATTCTTCCTCTTCTGCTAGGAGTTTTGCGCGTGTGGCTTCGTCAAGAAGTGGGTAACCAAGTTTCTTACGTTCTGCGACGAAGGTTTTGGCTACGACACGGGCCAAGTTACGGATGCGGGCAATGTAACCGGCACGTTCTGTAACGGATACTGCTCCACGAGCGTCAAGCAAGTTGAAGGTGTGTGAACATTTCAAAACGTAGTCATAGGCAGGGTGAACCAGACCCAATTCCAAAGCACGTCCTGCTTCTTTTTCAAATTTTTCGAAGTTTTCAAGAAGCATGTCTTGGTCAGAAACTTCAAAGCTGTATTTTGAGTGTTCGTATTCTGGTTGAAGGAAGATTTCTCCGTATTTAACGCCTGGAGCCCACTCAATATCGTAAACAGAATCTACTTCTTGGATGTAAGAAGCCAAACGTTCCAAACCGTAAGTGACCTCAGAAGTTACCGGACCAGTTGCCAATCCACCAACTTGTTGGAAGTAGGTAAACTGAGTGATTTCCATACCGTCAAGCCACACTTCCCAACCAAGACCAGCTGAACCAGTTGATGGGTTTTCCCAGTTGTCTTCAACGAAACGAATATCGTGTTCCAAAGGATCGATGCCCAATTTTTCCAATGACTCAAGGTAGAGCTCTTGGATGTTTGATGGAGAAGGTTTCATAACCACTTGGAATTGGTGGTGCTGGTAAAGACGGTTTGGGTTTTCCCCATAACGTCCATCAGCTGGACGACGAGATGGCTCTACATAAGCCGCATTCCATGGTTCCGGACCAATGGCACGAAGGAAGGTGTAAGGACTCATAGTTCCCGCACCTTTTTCGTTATCATAAGCCTGCATGAGCATACAACCCTGGTCATTCCAGTATTGTTGCAAAGTCAAAATAATTTCTTGAAATGTTAATTTCTTAGACATTGAATACTCCTTGATTAAAAACGATTTCTTGCGACACGAGTCTGCCTCGTCGATCGTACGAGGCAAGACGAGTTAGTACTGCGTTTAGCTCAGGCACCCTAGTGCTGAGCGCGGGGCAGTCCGACTGTAAGGAGGTCTCTGCCACTGACACAGTGAAATGTTAATTTCTTAGACATTGAATACTCCTTCATTTTATCTTTGTGACTCAGAATACAAAAAGAACCGTGTCTTCACTCCTAAGTCATTTGACCTAGGGGCGTCAAAAACGCGGTTCCACCCTAATTTATTACTTCATTTTATTTTACTTTACTCAACTTTTGCTGATAGAAAGCGCCACTTGCCTACTTTGCTCTACTTGGCTTTCACTATCCCAAGCTCGCTAGAAAAACGCCATAAGCCCTTCTTTCTTGACTAGTATTATAGCAAATTTTTAGGTACTTGTAAATAAAAATCCATCTGAAACAAATGTTTCAGATGGATTCTAGGCTAACAAACTATTTTGTTTTTCTTATGGACGTTTTGCAGCTTTTGGTTTTTTACCATGAAGTTTTTTCTTGGCATTTTTCAAGGCTGTCAAAGCATCTTTTACATCTTGTTGGCTTGCTCCTGGATTTGAAAGGATGGTTTGTGCATCCTTGAAGGCTGCTAGGTAAGCTTCTTTTTCTTCATTTCCAGCATAGATGAATTTAGCATTCTTTTCTTGGAACTTCAATTCTTCCTTGATGTATTTTTTAAGGCTTGAAAAATCAGTTGCTTTCCCGTTTAATTTTCCTTCCGCACGGCTAAGCTCAGCAAGTGCTTGATTGATTTGTTCTTGTTTCACAGTTGGATCAACTGCAAGCAAGGCCACTGTTTGGAAAGCGCGATCGTAGTCTCGACGTACTTTTTCTTTGGCATTAGCATAACGACCCGTTTTAGTCGTAGCATCATAAGCTTGCATGGCTTCTTTCAAAGCCGCAACGTTTGAGTCTTTCCCATCCAAAGCTTGGCTAGCAGCTTCAAAACTAGCTAGAGCTTGGTTGACTTGCTCTTGACTAACCTTGTTGGTCAAGGCTGCTTGGGCCGCTTGTAAGGCTTGATCATAGGCTTCCTTCTTATCCGCACTGGCATTGAAGTATTGAGCTGTCTTTGTAACATCTGCTTGGTTGTTTAAAGCAGCCAAGAGATCCACTTTCGAGATCACTCCAATACGATAATTGTTATTGCGCCCTGCGACAACTGAGATCACTGGTGCTTCCTCAGCTAGTTCATAGCCTGTAGGAAGGGTTGCAACTAAGGTATATTGACCAGTTGCGACAGATTTCCCAAAGCCATTTTTTCCATATTTTTCAGCAGGCAATACAAAGTTTTCACCTTCAGCACCTTTTAATACGATCGTAGCTGCTTTTGAAACCGGTTGATCAAAGCTGATGCTAACTGGTGCATATTCTAAAGTATTGGCAAGAAAAGCGATCGTTTGGAAACTATTCTCTTCTGTCAAATCAAATTCTTGCGTCAAGCTGCTGACAAATTTCACTTCCGTACGATCATACGTAAAGATTTCTGCAGTGTAATGACCGAAGTTTAAGAAGTTAATATCTTTTGTCTTGTCAACTGATACATATTGACCATTGCTATCTTTGATTCGGTAAACATACATAGTATCCAAATCTTTGTTCGTTTTAGCGTCACGAACAGCAATTTGAACCCGACCACTATTTTGATCCCGAACTAAATCAGCTAGTGAAACATAGTCTACATTCCCCGCAAAGTCCTCTACGTAGTAGTAGATATTCTTCTTATCGATGTTTTCAGGAAGATCGAAGCTACCATCTTCATTGGCCTTGATCACATGGTAATTTTCAAGCGCACGAGTACCATTCTTATCTTCACTGGTTTGGACCATCGTTCCTTGTTCATCAAATGGTGTGACATAAACTAGTTTTTCTGTCAAGATACCGCCTTCACCAACATCTTTGGCTTTACGTGCAACAAACTGTTGTGCTCCGTCTTTAAAGCGAATATAGCCAGATGTAATCACTGGTTTTTGAGTATCAACCCGAACCTTGAAGGTCGTTGATTGCTCCTCAGCTCCAGGAACCATTGGGGTGTAACGGATGACATAATCATATAGACCATCTGCTACCGCATTTCCATTCGCATCAATACCATTCCAAGCAGTATTATCTAATGTGTAGCTGCGTGGATTCTTTTGGTCACCGTTGAAGAAGTTCTTACGATGGTCAGATGGCGTTCCTTCCCACAATGGATTTTTATGTTCCATATCACTTGCTGCGTAGACACTTGCACGAAGATTTTCAATGTTTCGAAGCGCAACCGTTTTGTATTCGACGAAATCTTTATTTCCATCTTCATTTGGTGAAATGGCAATGCGAACATTTCCGTTTTCATCTAGTTGAAGGGTGTGAGTTCCTTCTGCATTTTCGTCAATACCAAGGACTGTAATCCGACGACCGTCTCGTTTTCCTTGAGTGAGAAGGAAGTCATTTTGCTGAGTGACGAGTGCAGAAACATTCGCACTAGAAGAGATATTCAAATCTTTTGGAATATGGTAGTAGAATCCATCTTTTCCTTCGCGAACCAAATCATAGACTGGCTTTTCAACAGCGGGAAGATTTTGGAATTCTCCCTTGAAGCCCATAAATGGCAAGCTGACCACATCTCCATCATCAGCCGGATCAACAAAGCGAACAAATCCTTCAAGGAAATAGCCGTTTGGCATTTCTTTGCTCAATTCTTCTGTGAATTTACTTGTATCGACTTTCACCGTAACTGTTTCAGAACTATGAGCTTTCACAGTTACTTCAGGCCAAGCTGTTTCAGTCAATTTACGTGGACGGAGGGTAAATTTACCATCTTTTACTTCATCTGTGTCAGTATTCACCAACATTTTCAAGGTACGATCGGTATCTGAAATATTGTGAACCGTCACATCAAATGTAAAGCTATCTCCAACATTACCAAGAGTGACGCTTGGATAGTTGTTTTCACCGGTCACATACAAGTCGGTTGAAACGGCTGCTGCTGTATCGACCACCCCTGCTCCTTGTTGGCGTGGTGAAGTATAAGCACCCGTTTCTTTGTTAACGTGTGGTTTAGCCGTAGACATGATCAAGGCTTTCACTGTTTCAGAAACTTGTTCTGGAGTCAATTCTGGATGGTTCTTCACAAGGTATTCTTTAACCAAGGCTGCAACACCTGCTACGTGAGGTGAAGCCATACTAGTACCACTCATATCCCCATAGGTATTGTCATTTAAAGAAGAGAAGATGTTCCCACCAGGTGCTGTGACATCTGGTTTTAACTGACCATCTGTTGTTACACCCCAGCTTGAGAAATCAGACAATTGGTCTGCTTCTGGAGATGGACGGTTGGCCATGGTATTGTTAAAGACAACTTTGTAAGATCCAGCTTTAAGAGCTTCCCCATAGCGTTTTGAAATGAAGACAGATGGAATTTTCTTAGCATCCCCATCAATTGACATTCCAAGGTTTGATCCTTCCACATTATTGTAGACCAAAGCCCCTACTGCACCATGATGGAGGGCATTAGCAATTTTTTCTGTGAATGGGATTTCTCCACGTTGAATAAGCGCTAATTTACCAGTAAGATCTAGATCTTTGAAATCATCTTCTTTCCCAAGACCAACAGATACATACTCATATTCTTTGCCTTTTTCAAAGTCTGTATCTGTTGCAGATTTACTGTAGTCAAACTTCCCGTTATCTAATTCTGCATTTCCTTCAAGGCCTTTGACTTCAAAAACTTCTGTGGTAATGATTTTATTGTTGATAGAAGCAACAGAGATGGAGTCCTCTACTGTTGAAGGATTTCCGACCAAGCCGTAATCTGGATTTTCTGCAGCTGGTCTTGAATAACCATTCCCAAAAGTATTGCTATTTCCTGCAGAGATTAGGACAGATACACCTTTAGCACGCGCCCGTTTGATGGCATCAAGGATATCTGAACCTGCGTTGACCATAGAACCAGTAGAAGATCCCAGACTCATATTGATGGTATCTGCACCAAGAGCTACAGCATCATCAATTGCTTTTACATAAAGGGCAGAACCAGTTGTTTTTTGACGATCTGAAAAGACACGCATAAACATAACTTGCGCTTCTGGTGCTACACCATAGATCTTTTCTCCGTTTCCTGCTGCTTTATCAGGATTCCCTGTCGCAATCCCTGTAACGTGCATCCCGTGAGAATCTCTTTCGGCCTCTTTAATATTGTCAGTGCCATCAAAATAGTCATAAGCATAGACAACTTTGTCGTTGTACCATTTACCATAATCAATTCCTGCTGCTTTCTTAGCAGCTTCGATTTCTTCTTGGTTTTTAAACTTAGCTTTTGAAGGATCGGTAATCCGAAGAACCTCGTGGTTCACATCCAAGCCAGAGTCGATGACGGCGACAACCATCCCTTCCCCTTTGTAGCCTTGCTTCCAGGTTTGTGGAACAGTAATAATTTCGTCACTTTCGATGCTTTGAGGTTTTTCAGCCGCCTCATGGCGATTCGTTGTTTCCGAACTTGTCGCAGTAGCCACTACTGTTGCTTTTTCAACAGGTTTTTCCGCTACTTCCGGTTTTGTTTCTGGACCAGCAGCTACCTCTTTCGGTGCTTCTGTTTTTTCAACTACAGCTGCTTCTGCTGTATTACTTGTCTTTTCAGCAACTGTTGCTTCATTTGCAACTGCTACTTTCTCACTAGCAACTGCTGTACTTGCTTCTGTTGCTTGTGAATATTCTTTCTCAGCAGGTGTCTGTTGAGTAGTTGCTACAAGTTGTGTTCCAGCACTCGTTTGGCTCGCTGCTTGTTCTTCTGCACTCGCTTGTGCAGATCCAAATACCAAAACAGCCCCTAATAAAACCGAGGCTACACCAAATTTGTATTTTCTTAATGAAAAACGTTCTTGTCTATTCATAGAAACTCCCCTTTTATTTTAATAGTAACTATTATAACGCAAAATTATCTGAAAATTCATTCAAAAAACAAATTGTAACACAAATGTAACATTTACGAATATTACTAACTATTAACTTATTTTCGTTCGGAATTTTTTGAAGTTGAACAGGAAAATATTATAGAACATCTGTTTTTGTTGGAGTCTTGAAATTATTTCATAAATGAAAGGATTTTAAAAACCGAGAACGAAACTGTCCTCGGTTTTCATTAATGAATAGAAATTCTCTTTTAAAAATCTTTGGTGTCCGGATCTGGTGCACCTGCTTCAACCGGAAGATGGCGCAGGAGTTCCACATCATCTGCCGCCAATTCAAAATCAAAGCAATTTAGATTACTCGCAATCCGCTCAGGCGTAACCGATTTTGGCAATGGAAGGAAGCCTTCTTGTAAACTCCAAGCTAAGGCTAGTTGAGCAACGGTCTTTCCATATTTAGTAGCCATTTCTTTTACTTGTTCATTTTGGAACAACTCCCCTTGGCCAAAAGGTCCCCAAGCCTCTAGTAAGATACCATGCTTGCGACTTGCAGCAATGGCTTCGCTTTGGTAAACCCCAGGTGCTAGACGAATTTGGTTCACAGCCGGGATGACCCGAGCTGTTTCAAGGAGTGCTTCCAAATGATGAGGAAGAAAATTGCTAATGCCAATAGCCCGAACCTTACCAGTAGCTAGCATATCTTCCATGGCTCGCCAAACCTCAGCGTTTCGCACTTTCCAAGCATCATTTTCTCGAAGGGGTTTTGGATTTGGCCAATGAATCAAATAAAGATCGACATAGTCCAAACCCAGTTTCTCAAGAGACTCGTCCAAAGCAGCTTGAGCATCTTCATAGGTGTGATGAGTATTCCAAAGTTTGGTGGTAATAAACAAGTCTTCGCGTTTAAGACCACTATCCTTGATCGCCCGACCAACGCTCTCTTCATTTTGATAAATCGCAGCTGTATCGATATGCCGGTAACCTGCTTTTAAAGCAGCTAAAACAGCCTGATAGGCCTCTTCTCCATCCGCTGCTTTCCAAGTTCCAAATCCCAATACAGGAATCTCCACCCCATTATTTAAACGATAATGATTCATTTTTTCTTTCCTTTCTTCGATTTCGGTTTCTTAGGCCCTCGAAGCTTGAGCTCTGGCTTAAAAATATTTTTCTTGGTTGGCTCCATCTTCTTGCTATAAAAACTATAAACTAAGAACGCCCCACCAACGATCACAATAAAAATATTTTTTCTTACAATACCATAAAGCAAGAAAAAAATTCCCATCAATAAAAAACGTATATCAATTGCCTTCATAAGCTACCTCACATTTCAATTCCCATTATAGCATGAAAAGACAGCATTCACAAAATTGCACTACCAATGGTAAACAAAAAAGCTCCTACATACTGATCCCCCCTATGAATACATCACAAAAACCTCTCTAGGTATGACCTAGAGAGGTTTGTTCTATCTTCGATTCTTGAATCTAGTTCATTGCTTGGTAACGTTTGACCCCATCGAGATAGGTCGCCACCAGATCCAAATTTTGATCAAGCACAATGAAGTCCGCATCATAACCTTTTCGAATTTGACCACAAACATCATCAATATGGACTGATTTTGCCGGATTGAGACTAGCCATCATCACTGCTTCGTAAGGGTTGGCAATCCCCCACTCTACAACATTTTTTAATCCATCTTTCAATTTCAAGATTGAGCCAGCCAGATTACCAGTTGATTTCAAGCGAGCAGTCCCTTCAGCGACCACGACTGGAAATTCCCCAAGCATGTAGTCCCCGTCTTCTAATCCCCCAGCTGTCATACAGTCAGTAATCAAAGCAACATTTTCTTTTCCTTTTTGTTTCATCAGGATATCACAAGCTAGCGGATCAACGTGATGGCCATCACAGATCAACTCTGCTGTAGTATGAGGCAACTCATACATAGCTCCAACCATACCGAGTTCACGGTGAGTCAAACCACGCATACCATTATAGGCATGTACCCAGACACTCGCACCTGCATCAACCGCTTTTTTAGCTTCTTCAAAAGTAGCATTGGAGTGTCCCAGGGCGACTGTCACTCCTTCTCCTGTAATGGTCCGAACAAAGTCTTCTACCCCTCCACGCTCAGGAGCAAGGGCAATCTTATTCAACAGACCATTAGCCGCTTTTTGCCAAGCACGGAATTCTTCCATACTTGGATCTTTCATATAAGCTGGATTTTGAGCTCCCTTGTATTTTTCTGTAAAATAAGGTCCTTCAAAATAAATACCGCGAATCTTAGCGCCTGTTGCTTCTTTGTATCGTGCACCAATATTTTCAGTTACCGCCAAAAGTTGTTCGTAAGAGGAAGTCAAAGTCGTAGGCAAAAAGCTTGTGACCCCGGTACTCAAGAGACCTTCACTCATGGTATGGAGAGTGCCTTCGATATTATTATCCATAACATCTACTCCACCAAAACCGTGAATATGGGTATCCACCAAGCCTGGAGCAATACTGTAACCTGAATAATCCAGCACATCTGCTCCTTCTGGTAAACTTTCCACATGTTTTCCAAACTTGCCATCGACGAGCTCCAAATAACCTCCACGGCGAACCCCATGTGGATAATAGAATTGATCTGCTTTAATATATGTAGACATAAAATCGTCCTTTCCATTGTAGGAACTGTGTTCCATTTATATTCATACATATTATATCGCTTTCACTTCCATTTGTAAATGGTCTAGACCTATTTTTAGATAGAATCATATAAAAACAGAGCAAGCTTCCTACTTACTCTGTTTGACATTCATTAAATTTGCTCGATTTGTACTTTTTCAGCTAGATTCATGGCATGGTCTGCAACACGTGTATAGTGAGAAATGATATCAATAAAGTTCACTCCGGCTTGTGGCGTACATTCACCTTGGTTCAAACGACGAATATGAGTTTTCCGAAGTCTTTTCTCCAACTTTTCAATTGCCTCGTGACGTACTACCAGTTGGTTTGCAAGACTCACATCATTGTTCTCAACAGTTTTCAAGGCATCAACTACAAATTGATGGGTTTGGTTGTAAATATCCTCCAATTCAGCTAAGGCTGCTTCTGAAAAAACGACTTTCTTTCGAATTAAATAATCGGTCAGATTGATCAAGGCTTCCGCGTGGTCCCCAATCCGCTCCAAATCCCGCGAGGAGTCTAAGATATTGGTGAGAACTTCACTTTCTCTAGGACTCAAGGCTTCACTCGACAAACGAATCAAGTAACGAGTCAAATCGTCATCAATGGTGTTAATTGCTTCTTCTGTCTTATGACCTTTTTCAGCTGTTTTTTCATTTTGGTGAACAATATAATCATAAGACAGATTAAAAGCTTTGTCTGCATATCCACCTAAATGGAGCAACTCTTTTTTCGCATTTCCTAGAGCAATCGAAGGCGCTTGACTGATCAAGTTTTCATCCAAATAGAGCGGTTCATATTTGACCACCTCATCCTCACCAGGAATCAGTTTGGTTACAAAGTATGCCAAAGCTCCAATGAATGGGAACTGGATGATGGTATTGGTTATATTAAAGGTTCCGTGAGCAAAGGCTATGGTCATTTCTGGAGACAAATGAAGAGTCGTTTCAAACCATTGAATCAAAGATGTAAACGGAACAAGGAAGACAAGACAGATAATGGTTCCGATAACATTAAAGGCTACATGGGCACCCGCCACACGTTTGGCCGCAATATTCGCTCCCAAGGAAGCAATGATAGCTGTAATGGTCGTTCCGATATTATCACCAAAGAGAACTGGGAGGGCCCCTTTCAGGTCAATCAAATGACTAGCATAGAGATTTTGCAAGATACCAATGGTTGCAGAAGAGGCCTGAATCAAAAGTGTTAAGCCTGATCCGACAAAGACACCCAAGATAGGACTTTTACTTAACTGCACCATATAGTCACGAAAGACTTGCAAATCTTTAAGAGGTTCCATAGCCCCACTCATCAAGTTGAGGGCAAAGAAGATACCACCGACACCAAAAACGATTCGTCCAACATTATTAACCAAACGATTTTTGGTAAAGAAGAGACAAACCGCTCCAATAAAGAGCATGGGAAGAGCGTAGTCTCCTAATTTAAAACCAATGATAAAGGAGGTAATAGTCGTTCCAATATTGGCCCCCATAACAATACCAATAGCTTGACGGAGAGTTAGAAGTCCTGCACTCACCAGACCGACCGTAATCACTGTAACCCCTGAACTCGACTGAATCAAGGCAGTCATCCCAATCCCTACTAGAACCCCTAGAAAGGGATTACTCGTATATTTATCAATATAGTATCGAAGTCGATCTCCTGCAGCCTGTTGCAAGCCTTCTCCCATGGTTTTAATACTATAGAGAAAGAGACCCAGGCCTCCCAAAAAGTTAAATACAATTTCCTGCCAGTTAATCGACATGTTCATTCCTCCAAATTTGAGATCAGAAATAAAACTCCTCTCCTATTGTAAAGGATAATTTCCAATCACACAAGAGATTTCTGTAAATTTCTACAATTTTTTGAAACCGTTTTTCCTTTTGGCTCTATTTTTCTGTATGGAGAGACAAAAAAAGAGAGAGTAGGACAGAAATCGGTCATTCGTTAGAATTCGATTTCGTCGTCCCACCTCTGCACAGTTGAGTAGGACTGTAAAAGCTGATGAAATCAGCGTAGTAGAGCCCACTCAACCACTGCGTCTTGCTCGACAATCCAAAAACAATTAAGAGGCTAGGACTTTTGTCCCAACCCCTCTAGTCTTTATTCAAATTGCGCAACATGGCATCAATTTTATTTCCATACTCGATGGATTCATCTTTCACAAAAGTGAGATCCGGAATTTTGTACAATTTTAAATTCCGACCTAATTCACGTTTGATGGTTCCTGTTGCTTTTTCAAGCCCTGTTTGAGCTTTTTGATTGTCAGAAGCCAGGTCACTCATAATCGAATAATAGACCTTTGCCATAGACAAATCGCCTAGCATTTGAACATCCGTGATGGTCACGCCTTGAACACGCGGATCACGAACTTTCTTTTGTAAAATCTCATTGACTTCACGCTTGATTTCCATCCCTACTCGATCTGTCCGAAAATGACTTGCCATAGGAACTCCTTTCTGCTTTGTGTTTAAAAACTAGGAAATCAGAGAAAAGTCCTCTTTTTTCCTAGTCAGCCTCTTATTTTTTAATTTCTTCCATGATGTAGGCTTCAATGGTATCATCTGTCTTGATATCATTGTAGCCTTCAATCATCAATCCACCTTCACGACCGTTGGTCACTTCTTTGACATCATCTTTGAAGTGTTTCAAGCTTGCAAGAGCACCGTCATAGATCACGACACCGTCACGAATGACACGAACCTTGGAATCACGAGTGACCTTACCACTGAGGACCATAAATCCACCGATGGTACCCACTTTAGAGACCTTAAAGGTTTCACGAATAACCGCTTCCCCGATAACCTTCTCTTCAAACTCAGGATCCAACATTCCTTTCATCGCATCTTCCATTTCTTCAATCACTTTGTAGATGATTGAGTGAAGACGGATTTCCACCTCATCAGCTTCGGCTTGTTGACGAGCTTGTGGCGTAGGGCGGACGTTAAATCCAACGATAAAGGCATTAGATGCTTCCGCAAGAGTGACATCTGACTCATTAATGGCACCAACTGCTGAGTGAACGATGGTCACTTTCACACCTTCCACTTCAATCTTTTGAAGGGAAGCAGCAAGAGCTTCAACCGAACCTTGTACATCTGCCTTGATAATAACATTAACAGATTTCACTTCCCCAGCCTTCAAGGTATCAAAGAGGTTTTCAAGGCTGACGCGATTCGTTGCTTGACGTTGTTTCATCAAAGCACGTTTGGCACGTTCTTCACCCGCTGCACGCGCAGATTTTTCATCTTCATAAACCGCGAAGTGGTCACCCGCCATTGGAGCTTCGTTCAAACCAGTGATAGAAACCGGAGTAGATGGACCTGCTACCTTCACACGACGTCCGAGGTCATTAGTCATGGCACGGACACGTCCAAAGGTATTTCCGACAACGATTGGGTCTTGGACGTTCAAAGTACCTTGTTGAACAAGGAGGGTTGCCACCGCACCTTTTCCTTTATCCAAACGGGCTTCGATAACGGTACCAATAGCACGGACTGTTGGGTCTGCCTTGAGTTCTTGGATTTCAGCAACAAGAAGAACCGTTTCCAACAACTCATCGATGTTTTGGTTGAACTTGGCTGAAATTTCTACGAATTCAGAGTCTCCACCCCAGGCAGTTGACATAACCCCATGTTCAGCCAATTCACCGATGACACGCTCTGGGTTGGCACCTGGTTTATCAATCTTGTTAATAGCCACAATGATTGGAACATTGGCAGCTTTTGAGTGGTTGATGGCTTCGATTGTTTGAGGCATCACCCCGTCATCTGCCGCTACGACCAAGATGGTAATATCGGTAACAGATGCACCACGTGCCCGCATAGAGGTAAAGGCCGCGTGTCCTGGTGTATCCAAGAAGGTAATCTTCTTGCCATTTTCAACGATTTGGTAGGCACCGATGTGCTGAGTGATCCCACCAGCTTCACCTGTCGCCACACGGGAGTTACGAAGGGTATCCAAAAGGGTTGTCTTACCATGGTCAACGTGTCCCATGATAGTGACAACTGGTGGACGTTCTACTAACTCATCTTCGTTGAGATAACCATCTTCCACGAAGAAACGTTCGATATCGGCATTGTCCACTTCAACCTTTTTCTTGGCTTCAATTCCATAATCCACCATCAAGAGTTCAATCGTATCTCCATCCAGCGATTGGTTTTGAGTCGCCATGACTCCCATCATAAAGAGTTTCTTGACGATTTCAGCCGGTTCACGTTTAATGCGTTTTGCGATTTCTGCAACCGTCATTCCATCCGTATACTCAAATTCACTTGGTAATTCATGGAATTTACGCTCTGTTACTGGTTTTGGAGCATCATTGCGGTTGTTCTTTCCTTTTTTATTTTTCTTATTGTTATTCCAGTTACTATTTCTCTGATTTCTCACTTGATTTTGACTATTTCGATTCCTTTGTTGTTTTCTTGGACCATCTTCTTCACGATCAAAATCATCGCGTTTCTTATCTGGTCGCGCTTGTTTCTTCCGACGTGTATCAACTTGAGCTGGAGCAGCAGCTACAGCTGGTTTTGTATGGTTCTCAACAGCCGGTTCCTGTACAGGTACCTTCACTTCTGGTGCTTCTACACGTTTCTGGCGCTGTTGACGTTCTTGTTCTGCTTTTGCAGCTTGTTGTTTGTAGCGATCTTCACTTCCACGTGCGTACTCGGCATTTTGTTCAGCTTTCAGTGCTGTTGCACGCGCTTTGAAATCAATTTTTTGTGCTACTTGGGGTTGAGCACTACGTCTTTGATCTGGTCTATTATTTCGACGATCTGTACGTTGATTTCGTTGTTCATTTCGCTCTTGTGGTCGTTGATTTCGGTTATCACCATAACGCTGATTGTCTTTGCGATCGCGTTTTGGACGATTGTCTTGTTGTTTTCTACGCTCAGCCTGCTCTTTTGCACGCGCTTCTCGTTCCGCTTTGAAGTTACGACTCTTTGGTTTAGCAGCTGGTGTTACTGATTTTGTCTCAGTTACCTCTTCTTTCTTTACAGGTGCTGCTTCTTTTTTCGCTGCGACAGCCGTTGTCTTGGCAGCCACTTCTGCTACTTTCTTTTCGACTGTTTCTTTTTTCGCTGCAAAGCTCTTGATCAGCTTTTCAGCAACATCAGTATCGACACTAGATGCATGACTCTTGACGTCAAAACCTAATTCTTTCGCACGAGTGACGACTTCCTTACTTTCCTTGCCCAATTCTTTGGCAATTTCGTATAATCTTTTCTTAGACAATTGCTGTCCTCCTCTTCTATTCCATAAGAGACCTCATTTTCTTTGAAAATCCAGCATCTACAACAGCGACGACCTTACGGGCACGTCCAATTGCAGTGCTTAATTCTAGTGTTGAAAACACGGTAGATACTTGAACCTCATAATAGTGACCCTTATCTGTCACCTTTTTTGTCAGGTTACTAGCTGCATCATTTGCCAGAAAAACTAATTTTGCTTTTTCTTCCTGGATTGCTTTGATCACGAGTTCTTCTCCAGAAATGAGTTTTCCTGCTCTTTGCGCCAAGCCCAACAAATTACTTATCTTTTGCTTATTCAAGGCCTAACTCTCTTCTCTTCACCTTATGATCTACATAAGCGATCAATTCATCATAGAAAGCTTCTTCCACTTCCATATTAAAGCTACGATTGAAAACTTTCTTTTTCTTAGCAAGTGCCGCTTCTTCATTGTCTAGCTTGATGTAAGCACCTCGACCATTGGCTTTGCCAGTTGGATCGATAAAGACTTGTCCTTCTTTATTTTTGACAATCCGGAGCAAATCGCGCTTATCAATAATTTCATTTGAAACGACAGATTTTCTTAAAGGGATTTTTCTTGTTTTTACCATTTTCCCTCCCTCTCTTAATCGACTTGCTCTTCGCCACTTTCTACTTGGTCTTCAAAAGTTTCTTGAGCTGCTTCCATTTCTTCAAACTCACTAGCAGATTTGATATCGATGCGGTAACCAGTCAAATGAGCCGCTAAACGAACGTTTTGACCACGACGACCGATGGCAAGAGATAACTTGTTATCAGGGACCACAACGAGAGCATGTTTGCTATCTTCATCATCAAAAATAACTTGGTCTACTTCTGCAGGAGCGATTGCATTGTAGATAAATTCAGCTGGATCTGGAACCCACTCGATGACATCGATATTTTCTTCTGTCGGAACCATACGGTCTAATTTTTGATCATATCGAGCTGGGTGGAATTTGCTGGTAATCTTTTTAATGTTCGATCCACCACGACCAACGATCGTTCCAATCGCGTCTACGTTTGGATTATGGCTACGAACCGCAACTTTTGTACGATCTCCAGCTTCGCGCGCGACACTCATAATCTCAACAGTACCATCATAAACTTCAGGAATTTCTTGTTCCATCAAACGTTTGATCATTTCAGGATGGCTCCGACTAACAAAGACATTGACGCCACGAGGGTTATCTTCTACCTTGTAGACAAAAACTTCGATCCGATCATGGGATTGGAAGACTTCTCCTGGAATTTGGTCTTGTTTAGATAATTGTGCTTCGATCGAACCAAGATTGACATAGATAAAACGATT
Organism: Streptococcus sp. W151; assembly: GCF_053010205.1. Taxonomy (NCBI): domain Bacteria; kingdom Bacillati; phylum Bacillota; class Bacilli; order Lactobacillales; family Streptococcaceae; genus Streptococcus; species Streptococcus sp. W151. The sequence goes on from NZ_JBRKNT010000007.1 coordinate 65,327, forward strand.
GTCAAAGCGCTCCACCGTTCCACTCATGATTTCATTTTCATGTTCTTTATAAGTGTTATAGGTGATAGTGCGCGTTTGCTTACGCATTTTTTCCATGATGGTTTGTTTGGCAGATTGAGCTGCTACACGACCAAATTCAGCTGGTGCTTCTTCAAATTTGATCTTGTCACCTAACTCATAAGCAGAGCTAATGGCCAAGGCATCCTTCAAGCTGATTTCTAAACGGCTATCAAAGACTTCATCCACCACTTCACGAACCGTATAAACACGGAAATCTCCAGTTTTTTCATTGAATTCAATCGCTGCACTTTCTGATTGTCCATAACGACGTCGATAAGCTGAACGCAATGATTCTGTGACGGCTTCGATGATATCTTCTTTTTTGATCCCTTTGTCTTCTTCCAAAATGCGGAAGGCTTCTAGCATTTCTTTACTCATGTTTTTCTTGCCTCTTCTATAAAGGCATCCTTTCTTTCATTCTGTTACAATTTTACAGCCAACCTTGCTTTGGACACAAGGTTATAAGGAATATCCACTGTTTTCTTTCGTGTTTTATCCATATACTCAATGGTCAAAACATCCTCTTCAAAACCTACCAGGTTCCCCTCAAATACCTTTTGCTTTTCAACAGCCTTGTACAAGCTGATATTGACGTACTTACCAACAGCTCCCTCGAGTGCTTCCTTGGTTTTCAAAGGTCTCTCCAAGCCAGGACTGGTGACTTCTAAAAAGTACTGTTCTGGAAATGGGTCTGGTTTGATTTGATCCAATAGCGGACTGATGATTTCTGTCAAATCCGCTGTATCATTCAGTGTGATTCCTTCTGGTTTGTCTACGAAAATGCTTAAGACGTAGTCACCACCCATTTTGCCATATTCAACATCAACCAATTCAAATGGTTCCTTTATAGCTGGCTGAATCACTTCTGTTACTAAGTCAACAATCGTTGCGATGGTTGCCACCTCCTCATAGATAAGAGGCGAAGATATTTCCCCGCCTCTCCTTTTCTATTCATTTAATGTATTATAGCACGATTTCCCAATGATTGCAAGGAATATGCTAAAACTGTGCTTCTACACGGTAAATGACCTGGCCTTTACTTGAGAACTTCTTCTCATATTCCGTCATGACATTGCCCTCAAAGTCACTAGCATGAAGGTCTAACCAGACTCCCTTCAAAGTCATTCCATATTGCGAAAAACTCACCAAACTGTATTCAAACAAACCTCGGTTGTCTGTTTTAAAGTGAATCTCCCCATGTTCTGGAAGAATTTGCTTGAAGGTGTCTAGGAAGGTCTTGTAAGTCAAGCGACGCTTCTCATGACGTTTCTTTGGCCATGGATCTGAAAAATTCAGATAGAGCTGATCAATTTCTCCGTCTTCGAAATAGTTAGTCAAGTTATCCCCATCTACCCAAAGTAATTTAATATTAGGAACATCAGCTTCTAAGACCTTATCTAAAGCATAACTTAAGACCGATTTTTGAATATCAATTCCGATGTAGTTGATCTCTGGATTGGCCTTAGCCATCCCAGTAATAAAGGCCCCTTTTCCACTTCCCACTTCAATATGGATGGGGTGGTCATTTCCGAAAATCCCGTGCCATTTTCCCTTAGCATCTTCTGGATTTAGGACCACATATTGTGGATTAGCTTCTAGTAATTCTGTCGCTCCTTTACGATTTCTAACTCTCATATTTCCTTTCCATATTTCAACCGGAAATTGCGCAGAGCATAGATCTCGCGATTGACATTTTCTAAATCATTATTTTCATAGTATTTAGCAATTTGCCACAAGAAGGAGTATTGACCAAACCAATAGAGTTTATCAAACACCTTTTGGTTGTACTTGTAACCATAATAACCTAACCAATCGCGCCAATTGGAATCTGGAATATAGTGACTCAAGATATGCGCCACATCCAACATCCTGTCAGTTAAACGAACGGAATCCCAATCGACTAGATAAATCAAGCCGCTCTCTGTCTCAATCCAGTTACTATGACGGACATCCCCATGGACGATCGTCGCATAATCCTCCCGAAAAGCTGGCACTGTCTTCCGTAAATTCTTTACGACTGATTGGATGTAGTGGTTCTGACGTAGGGCAATTGGCAACCGGTTACTCCAAGAATTGAGTAACTCTAAAGGAGATTCTACCGGATACCCAAGTTTTTTTAATTGGGTCATCAAAGGTCTAGAACGGTGCAATCTCGTTAAAATATTGACCACTTGTTTTTTTGACATTCCATTTGGCGTGAGAATCTCCCCATTCAACCATTCTTGGGCACTCATCACATTTCCATCTGGCAAACGTCGACTCCATAACAATTGAGGAGCAATCTGTTCTTTTGCTAGACCCGCAAGGATTGGGGTCGTATTCATTTTTACAAAAACGCGCCCACCATCTGGGTAGGTCCCCATGTAGGCCTTCCCACTCTTCCCAGGAATTGGGGTGAGGCTTAGCTCTTTTTCATTCGAGTCCATCTTTTCCTCCGTAAAAAGTTTCCAATCTATTTTACTAATTTTAACGACTTTCGTCAACCAAGCGCGCCATCTTAAATGGAAGATAGAGCAGGGTTAAAGCAACTGTATAAGCTAATAAGCCTAGTAACAGGACTTTATCTGATATAAAGACCAGGCCAATTCCCCCTTCTATCACCGTTATCATAACCATTAACAGCTGAATCGTTTTATTTAACCCTGCCTTTTTACTGCCCCTTTTCATCGGGAAAAGAAGGGTCAACGGTTGGTAATCAAAAGCACTATAAAGCCCCAGTAATTGAAAAATAATTAAGTAATTGAGCAAGGCTACAAGCGCAATCACCACTAGAGGTTGAGGAATAAAGATCATGGCAAGAATGGAAAGAGCCAAGAGCCGTAGGGTCATAGAGAAAATATCTCCATTCCGTAGGAAGGAGCGCATATACAAGTGAAGCCAAGTATTCCCATGTGTTTTGGGAAGAAGCCCCAAGAAACCATCTAAATAAGCTCTTCTTTTGACACTGTTGGTAATGCCTTTCACCGTTGTAAACAAGGCAAAAAAGCGAAGAATCAATTGTTTCCTTGCATTCTCACGAGCAATGGCCAAGGTCCAATTCAAATTTCCATCTTGGTAGAAGCGGGCTTCCTTCCAGCTAAAGACAAGCCCTTTAGCTACCCCTAAAATAAATAAGTAAGCCGCTATTCCAAGTGCATTCACCCCCGTTGCAAGAAGAAGGGGAACAAATAATAGAAGGATAACACTTTGAATCAAAAGCCAAAATACAAAAGACTTCCTGACCTGCCCTTTGATATAGTTTTTTACTTCCTCTTCCTTTACCAAAAGGAATAAGGCATCGGGCTTCTCTAGGTAGGTCGAAATGGAGCCGATCGGAGCCAAAAGGAGCAAACCGATCAAGAGACTCCAGCGAATCAAGCTTGTATCTTTGGGTAACTCTTGCAAGAATTGGCTATACTGAACCGACAAAAATCCTATAAAAATCAGCATAAAGAGGACGAAATGATCATTGAGAACATAGCGGCTATATTTTACACATTGAGTTCGAAACGTTTGTTGCCGTTTTTTCATCAACTCTTTCATGCTGTTTCCTCTTCTGTCAAGGTCATGTAGATATCATTTAGACTTGCTTGCTCATCCCCAAAAGTTAAACGCAGCTCATCTAAGGTGCCTTGTGCTCGAACCTGACCCTTGTGGAGGATCACAAAACCATCACACATCTTTTCAGCTGAATCCAGAACGTGGGTACTCATCAAAATTGATTTTCCTTTTGCCTTTTCATCCGCCAACAACTGAATCAAATCTGCAATCGCAACAGGATCCAATCCCAAAAAGGGTTCATCAACAATATAAAGGCTTGGATCTACTGCATAGGCGCAAATAATCATGACCTTCTGCTTCATCCCCTTTGAAAACTGGGTCGGGAACCAATCTAATTTTTCAGCCAAACGGAATCGTTCCAACAAAGGCTGGACGCGCACCATGACCTGATCCATATTTAAATCATAGGCCATAGCTACGGTCTCGATATGCTCTCTCAGGGTTAATTCTTCATAAAGACTCGGGGTTTCTGGAATATAACCAATCTTCTTCCGATATTCAGTTGGAGCTTCTGGCAGACTAAGACCATCAATCCGTACCTCCCCAGCATAAGGATGCAGGAGACCAATAATTTCATTAATCGTGGTTGACTTCCCAGCTCCATTTAGTCCAATCAAACCAATCAGTTGGCCATCCGGAACCGAAAAGCTCACCTCTTTCAGGACAGGGATATTGACATAGCCCCCTGTCAACTTATTGATTTCTAACATATTTTCTCCAATTTCTGGTATAATGTTCTTATATTATAACAAAATTTAGTCTAAATGAGGTGTATTTATGGTTGATGATTGTATTTTTTGTAAGATTATAGCTGGCGACATCCCTTCATCCAAAGTCTATGAGGACGAGGAGGTCCTCGCATTTTTGGACATCTCTCAGGTTACTCCTGGTCATACGTTAGTCGTTCCAAAAAATCACGCTCGCAACCTCTTAGAGATGGACGAAACTGCCACAGCGCAACTATTTGCACGTGTCTCTAAAGTTGCTAAAAAAGTAGAAGCCGCTACCCAAGCCAAGGGAATGAATATCATCAGTAACATGGAAGAAGTTTCTGGACAAACTGTTTTTCACACCCATGTCCACATTATCCCTCGCTATTCCGCTCAAGATGAACTAGCCATTTCATTTACTGAACACGAACCTAATTTTGAACAATTAGCAGTTCTCGCAGAAACCATCAAAAACAGCTAAGAGGAGACCATATGAAACTCAAAAATCTCTTTTTGTTTGCAACAGGAGCTAGCATTAGCTACCACCTGGTTAAAAACCGCAAAGAAATCAAAACTGAGGTGACTGAATCCAGCCAATTGGTTAAGGGCATTCAAGATAACCTAGCAAAAATCCAACGTAATCTGGATATTATCCAAGACCAAAAGACCAATCTTCAAGAATTGGTGACGGATTTCCAATACAAGACCAAACTGTTTCGTCAACAAGCAACTGCGTCTCTAAAAGAAATTCAAGACATCTGGCAACCAAGTAAAAACGATTGAGAAAACTCAATCGTTTTTTTCTTATTCCGACGGCGCAGCTGGCGCGACACTGCTCGACTCTGTAGCTGCAGGGGCAACTGGTGTTACTGGTGCGACAGAACTTTGAGGTGTCACCACTCCCGTATCCTGAGTCGATGGTGCAACTGGCAGTTGGTTAAACTCTTGGTAAACAGGTGCTTCCTCAGATGATGCCACTGGCGTATCATTTTGAGAAGAAGCATTCTTCAAATCTTCATCTCCATCCAATAGATAAGCATTGGTTTTCAGTGTTTTAATTTCTTTCTTGCCTAAAGCTTTGCGGATGATATTTTGAATTTTTAAGATATGTTTTGAAGTGACAATCTGGTAGCTACCACCATCTGCTAAGGTTGCATCTTCTCCTTTCAACTGGTACTGATGAATCGTTGAAAGGGCGTCTTTATAGCCGAGCAATTGAAGAAGGCTGTTGCTGTCAAGTGAAATGTTGGTTTGCATATTGTCACTAACAGACTCAATGATTCCTTTATAATGACTCAAACTATTGAGGCTTAATACTTTCTCAACAATCTTTTTGATCACTTCACGTTGGCGTTTTTGGCGTCCATAGTCTCCTTCTGGGTCCTGATAACGCATTCGTGAATAAACGAGGGCTTGATCCCCATTAATCTCCTGACGTCCTGGTGCAATCTTAGCCGTATATTCTGGCTCATTTTCCTCGATCGAGATATCAAAGTCAAATGGATTGTTGACCGTAATGCCACCAACCTTATCCACTAATTGAACCAATCCCTTCATATTGATCATGACATAACGGTCAATATGGATATTCAAGAGATCCTGAATGGTCTTAATGGCTAACTTGGCACCACCTTGAGCATAGGCCGAATTCAATTTTGCTTGGACTGTTTCGCCATCTGAAGTAATATTGGTTAAAATATCTCTTTCCAAGCTAGTCATGGTTGTTTCTTTGGTTTGAGGATTAACAGTCACCAAGATCATGGTATCACTATTTCCGGCCCAAGGATCTTCCCGAGAACCACTACCTGTATCAACCCCCATCAAAAGAATGGTCATCGGCTTGTTTTCTGCGATGACATTGGTCTCATTCCCAAAACCCTTATAGGTCTTACTGAGGGTCCCTGTTGTTTGATTAAGGATGGTGAGACCATAGGCCCCGATCCCAATCACTGTTACCGTCAATAAGCTCAAAAACATCAAAATAATTTTTTTAACCATGTAGACTCTCTCTCTAATCTATCAGTTTGCCCATAAGGTAAACATCTAAGAATTCTCCTTCAGCTGAACAAGCTCCACGAGCTTGGCAACCTTCAATCTCAAAACCTAACTTTTTATACAGGTGAACCGCTCGTTCATTGCGCACTTGGACATTCAAGACTAGTTTCCTAAGAACACCGGTCGAGTGCGCCCACTCGATCCCTTCTTCCAACAAGATCTGTCCAATTCCTTGATTCCAATAAGCTTTTCGAACCACAATAAAGACATCACCAATATGCTGAACAGACCGTTGAGAAGCCGCAGTGATATTTAACAAAGCTGCCAGTTCCTGATCTAGAAATAGCAAGAGACAAATCCGGTTATCCGCCATCTCTTGCACCATCAGAAATTGCTCCATGTCTGCTGGAGACATGCCTATCCCAGCTTCATCTAGCGTCATGTAATCTGACTCTTTCCCAACTTGATTTAAGAAATCAACGACAAGAGCCGCGTCTGCACTTTCAGCTTGCCGAATTTCTAGTGTCACTTCCTTTTCCTTAGTCATCCGTTTTTTTCACCTGCTCAAAGGAAGCTAGTAAAGCTTCTGCACGCGCTCCATGAGCTTCAAAAGCTAACTCTCGCCCACCTTCTAATTTTCGGATAAAAATTTTAAGATAAGCATCCGAGATACTCGGCTCAATCAACTCTCCCCATTCAATAATGGTAACACCATCTCCAAATAGAAAATCATCTAAATCAATCGAATCTGGATCATTCCCAATCCGGTAAACATCCAAATGGTATAAAGGCAAGCGACCTTCGTATTCACGAACAATGGTATAGGTCGGGCTTTTAATCATCTGATCAATCCCTAACCCCTTTGCAATCCCTTTGGTGAAGGTTGTTTTTCCTGCCCCTAGATCACCTGATAAGATGATCACATCTTGCTTTTCTAAGAGTTTTCCTAGCTGTTTTCCTAGAGCAATCAGCTCCGTTTCATTGTGACTAATCATTTCTCTATTATACCAAACTTTTTTAAAATCTGCTCTTTCTTTTAGAAATTGTTCGACTCAGGTTTGCTTTTTAGATAGATAGTCAAACTATTTTAAAGTAAAATAAGTTAAGTGATTCTGCAAAAAAATAAATTTGAGTTCCAATTTTTAAATCGATTTAAGAAAATACTGAAACTTTCCGCTGTGAGAAAAGTGCCTGAAACAATAACGTTTCAGGCACTCGGAATTATTGAGACCTTAGGCTCAATAATTAGTCATGGAACTTCAAAGAAGTTCGCTGACGTCCGTACTCACCTAAGGAATGTTTTTGGTATAACTTTGTCTTCAATCTGAAAGGAATGGGAAACCACTCCCATTCCTTTTTAAATATTTCCCTGATAACTAATTCAAGGCCATGCTCACGTAGTTTAAGATAAAGAGAACATCTAGGATCCAAATCATGCTATGCACTTCTTTGGCTTGTCCTTTAACCACTTTCACCAAGCTATAGGTGATAAATCCAGCAGCGATCCCTTGAGTAATTGAGTAGCTGAAGCCCATAAAGATAGAAGTGAAGAAGGCAGGAACGGCTTCTGACATATCTTCCCAATGGATATTTTTCAAACCACTCAACATCATGATCCCAACAACAATCAAAATTGGGGCTGTAGCAGCGGTCGGTACAATCGCTAGCAAGGGACTAAAGAGACTTGAAATAGCAAAACAGATCGCTACAACCAAGGCTGTCAGACCAGTTCGTCCACCCGCTCCAATACCGGCTGCAGATTCAACATAGGTCGTTACATTCGATGTCCCTGCAATAGCTCCAACTGAAGTCGCTACGAGGTCTGAATAGAGGGCTTTATCTAATTTCACTGATTGATGGTTTTCCCCATTCGTCGCAACAATCCCAACTTTTTCACCCGTACCGATCAAAGTTCCAATTGTATCAAAAATATCGGTCAAGGAGAAGGCTAAGATTGCCATGAAGGTTTCAGGCAAACGAGACGTATTGGAAATCAACGAACCCAATCCTTTCGATCCTAAAGCTTGACCAAAGATCGTGCCTAAATCATTAAAGGCAGCTCCTAGATGGTTACTTGCAAAGTCGATTTTGCTGATATCAACAACATGGATTAGAATTCCAAGAACCGTCGTCACTAAGATGGAAAGGATAATCCCTCCCTTAATCCCTTTGACAACAAAGAAAATGGTAATCGCAAGACCAACAAGAGCCAAGAGGACGGCTGGATTGTTAAAATCAACCAAACCAGGAACAGCAGATGCATTGGCTGAGATCGTTGCATTCGCCTTATCTGCTCCTTCTCCGACCACTGTATAGGTATGAGGGTCAATCGTAAATTTCAAAAATCCTGCATTCTTAATCCCAACATAGGCCAAGAAAATCCCAATCCCCGCTGAAATAGCAGAGCGTAGGGCTGTCGGAATCGATTCGATGATCATCTTCCGAACATTTGTCAATGTGATGATCAATGAAATCACACCACAAATGAAGACCATTCCCAAAGCTTCCTGCCATGAGTAGCCCATACCAAATACAACGGTAAAGGTAAAGAAGGCATTCAAGCCCATTCCTGGTGCTTGTGCATACGGTAAATTGGCATAAAAAGCCATCATCAAGGTTCCGACCACAGATCCAATAATCGTTGCAAGGAAGACCCCTTGAGCTGGCATACCTGTTTGTGACAACATTTGCGGATTTACGAAGAGGATATAACTCATCGCAAAAAAGGTTGTCAGACCAGCAAGAACCTCTGTCCGAACAGTGGTTCCATGTTCTGAAAGTTTAAAAAACTTATCCATTTCAGAATAAACTCCTTTTTCATCATTCTCGCTCCCAATCAATTTGCGAACGTTATATCTATTCTACCAAAAGATCTTTCGCCTTTCAAGAAATCCCGCTTCTCTTCTCGATTTTTGAGCGCTTTTCCGATTTTTCTGATATAATGGTCTCATTCTTCTCGAAAGGAACTGAAATATGCATAAAAAGATGATCGCTCTAGATCTAGACGGAACCCTCTTAAATTCCGAAAGCAAATTGAGCGACTTTACGATTGATACCATTAAAAAAATTAGCGCTCTTGGCCATAAAATCATTATTACAACAGGACGTCCCTACCGTATGGCCCATACCTATTACAAACAACTAGAGCTTGATACTCCGATGATCAATTTCAATGGCTCCCTCACCCATCTGCCTGAGAAAAAATGGGCAGATGAACAATGTTTAACCTTAGATAAAAAATACCTCCTAGATATGGTCGCTAACCGGGATACCATCCAAGCGGACTTTATAGCTGGCGAATACCGCAATCAATTCTTTATTACCGATCCAAATGAGCAAGTCGCAGACCCTAAATTATTCGGTATTGAGGCTTTCCAACCAGAAAATCAATTTAATCCAGAACGGGTAACTAGTGACCCAAACTGTATCCTTTTTCAAACGAAAGCGGAAGACAAATATGCTTTGGCAGATGAAATGAATCGGCATTATAACTACAATCTGTCTATTAATACCTGGGGTGGTCCTTTAAATATTCTGGAATGCAATCCCAAAAATGTAACCAAAGCATCCGCTCTGACCTACCTTCTAGATAAACTCAATATGGATCAGAAAGATTTGATTGCTTTTGGAGATGAGCACAATGATACTGAGATGCTAGCTCTTGCTGGTCATGGTTATGCTATGAAAAACGCGAGCTCTATCCTAATTCCTTATGCAGATTCCGTCACAGATTTTACCAATAATGAAGATGGTGTCGCGCGCCAATTAATTCAATTATTCTTATAACAGGAACAGACATGAGTTACGCCCTCATGTCTTTTTGTCCCCTAAATCCTTAATCGGTTAATCAATACCCCCCTTTTTTTCCATTTTTTTTATTGTTCAACAGATAAGTTTGTGATATTATTAACATAGTTATTAAAGAAGCGCTTTCAAAAAATCTAAATCGCTTCTCGTTCACTTAAGGAGGAACAAAATGAAAGCTGTTGTTGTAAATCCAGAAGGTACTGGTGTTGAAATCGTTGCAAACAAAGACATGCGTCCACTTGAAAAAGGGGAAGCTCTTGTTCAAATCGAATACTGTGGTGTCTGCCACACTGACTTGCACGTCGCTCACGGAGACTTCGGTAAAGTGCCAGGCCGTGTTCTTGGACACGAAGGAATCGGAATTGTGAAAGAAGTCGCTCCAGATGTCAAGAGCCTAAAAGTTGGAGATCGTGTCAGTGTCGCATGGTTTTTCGAAGGATGTGGAACTTGTGAATACTGTACAACCGGTCGCGAAACCCTTTGCCGTACTGTAAAAAATGCTGGTTATTCTGTTGACGGAGGAATGGCTGAGCAATGTATCGTTACTGCAGATTACGCAGTGAAAGTACCTGAAGGATTAGATCCAGCCCAAGCTTCTTCTATCACTTGTGCAGGTGTTACAACTTACAAAGCCATCAAAGAAGCCAAAGCAGAACCAGGACAATGGATCGTTATCTACGGAGCTGGTGGCTTGGGTAACTTGGCTGTTCAATATGCCAAGAAAGTCTTCAACGCTCATGTCATCGCTGTTGATATCAACAATGACAAACTGGAATTGGCGAAAGAAGTTGGTGCAGACTTTGTCATCAACGGTCGCGAAGTCGAAGATGTCCCAGGATTGATCAAAGAAATAACAAATGGCGGAGCTCACTCTGCTGTTGTAACAGCTGTTTCTAAAGTAGCTTTCAACCAAGCAGTAGATTCTGTTCGTGCAGGTGGCCGCGTTGTCGCAGTTGGTCTTCCTTCTGAAATGATGGACCTCAGCATTGTGAAAACTGTATTAGATGGTATCCAAGTCATTGGTTCTCTTGTAGGAACTCGTAAAGACTTGGAAGAAGCCTTCCAATTTGGTGCAGAAGGCTTGGTAGTCCCTGTCGTCCAAAAACGTCCAGTAGAAGATGCTGTTAAAGTCTTTGACGAAATGGAAGCTGGAACCATTCAAGGACGTATGGTACTTGACTTCACAAACTAAATAACTGAACCTACAGGACTAGCCCAACTGGGCTGGTCTTTTTTTAGTACTCTCAATAGATCCATCAACCAGTTTGTTATATTTTTATTTTACTTGTTTGATTCCTGACTGATTTTCCACAATTTCATAACTAACCTTCGCTTACAAACTATAGCATATATAGCGCTGTTTTCATGGAATCATTTAGCGATAAACCAGTAGGAACAGGTGCTCTATAGGGATAAATTAATATAACAAATATCCTCTTTTACCTGTAAATTTTGATAGAAAAATTGACTTAAGTGTGAAAACGATTTATAATAAAGTAGCTTAAAGTTTTCTTAAACTGAAAGTCAAACAAATTTTATAAGGAGGAATGTCAATAATGAGTATTGGTATCATTATTGCTAGCCACGGTGAATTTGCAGCTGGAATCCACCAATCCGGCTCGATGATCTTTGGGGATCAAGAGAAAGTTCAAGTGGTTACGTTCATGCCAAGCGAAGGCCCGGATGATCTCTATGCTAAATTCAATGCGGCTGTTGCTGCATTTGATGCAGAAGATGAAGTCTTGGTTTTGGCTGACCTTTGGAGTGGTTCTCCATTTAACCAGGCGAGTCGCGTCATGGGAGAAAATCCAGATCGTAAATTTGCGATCATCACAGGATTGAACCTTCCGATGTTGATTCAAGCTTATACAGAGCGTTTGATGGACGCAAATGCCGGCGTTGATAAAGTCGCTGCAAACATCATCAAGGAAGCAAAAGACGGTGTCAAAGCTCTTCCAGAAGATTTGAATCCTGTCGAAGAAGCTAGTACAGCCGCTGATGCTCCTGTGGCCCAAGCTGCTATTCCAGAAGGAACGGTTATCGGAGATGGAAAACTCAAGATTAATCTTGCCCGCTTAGACACACGTCTGCTTCATGGACAAGTCGCAACTGCTTGGACACCCGATTCAAAAGCCGATCGGATCATTGTTGCTTCAGATTCTGTTGCCAAAGATGAACTCCGTAAGGAATTGATCAAACAAGCGGCACCAAATGGTGTGAAAGCAAACGTTGTCCCAATTCAAAAATTGATCGACGTTGCAAAAGATCCACGTTTTGGAAATACCCATGCTTTGATCTTATTTGAAACACCTCAAGATGCTCTTCGCGCCATCGAAGGTGGTGTTCCGATTAAAACCTTGAACGTTGGTTCAATGGCCCACTCAACTGGTAAAACCATGGTTAACAATGTGTTATCAATGGATAAAGAGGATGTGGCTACATTTGAAAAAATGCGTGATCTTGGAGTAGAATTTGACGTCCGTAAAGTGCCAAATGACTCTAAGAAAGATTTGTTTGACTTAATTAACAAAGCCAACGTTCAATAATCGATTACTTACGAAAGGATTTTAAACATGTCTATTATTTCTATGGTATTAGTGGTCGTTGTTGCCTTCTTAGCAGGTCTTGAAGGTATCCTTGACCAATTCCAATTCCACCAACCACTTGTTGCTTGTACCTTAATCGGTTTGGTAACCGGTAACCTGACTGCTGGCGTTATGCTTGGTGGTTCACTTCAATTTATTGCACTTGGCTGGGCAAACATTGGTGCCGCAGTTGCACCCGATGCTGCTCTTGCAGCTGTCGCTGCTGCCATCATCATGGTACTTGGGGGAGACTTCAGTGCAAAAGGAATCGCTGTCGCTCAAGGTGTCGCTATTCCACTTGCAGTTGCTGGTCTTTTCTTGACCATGATCGTCCGTACCCTTTCCGTTGGTTTGGTCCACACTGCCGATGCTGCTGCTAAAAAAGGTGATATCAAAGGTGTAGAACGCGCTCACTTTGTGGCCCTTCTTCTTCAAGGTCTTCGTATCGCTATTCCTGCAGCCCTCTTGTTGATGATTCCTGCTGAAACTGTCAAAACTGCTCTTGAAGCAATGCCAAAATGGCTCGCTGATGGAATGCAAATCGGTGGTGGTATGGTTGTAGCCGTTGGTTATGCCATGGTTATCAACATGATGGCTAGCCGTGAAGTATGGCCATTCTTTGCCATCGGTTTTGCTCTTGCAGCTGTTAGCCAATTGACCTTGATCGCTCTTGGAGCAATTGGTGTTGCCCTTGCCTTGATCTACCTTACTCTTTCTAAGAAAGGTGGCAATGGAGGTGGCGGAGCCGCTACTTCTAACGATCCAATCGGCGACATTCTCGAAGACTATTAAGAAAGGTGTGACACTATCATGACTGAAAAATTACAATTATCTAAATCAGATCGTCAAAAAGTTTGGTGGCGTTCAACCTTCTTGCAAGGTTCTTGGAACTATGAACGGATGCAAAACTTGGGTTGGGCTTACTCATTGATCCCAGCTATCAAAAAACTCTACACGAAGAAAGAAGACCAAGCGGCTGCTCTTGAGCGTCACATGGAATTCTTTAACACTCACCCATACGTTGCCGCTCCTATCATCGGGGTAACCCTTGCTCTTGAAGAAGAAAGAGCAAACGGTGCTGCTATTGACGATGCTGCCATCCAAGGGGTTAAAATTGGGATGATGGGTCCTTTGGCAGGTATCGGAGATCCAGTCTTCTGGTTTACAGTACGTCCTATCCTTGGTGCCCTTGGTGCATCACTTGCTGCGTCTGGTAATATCCTTGGTCCAATCATCTTCTTTATCGCATGGAATGCGATTCGTATGGCCTTCTTGTGGTACACGCAAGAACTTGGTTACAAAGCAGGTTCCGAAATTACCAAAGATATGTCTGGTGGGATCTTGCAAGACATCACTAAAGGGGCTTCTATCCTTGGGATGTTTATCCTCGCTGTCTTGGTAGAACGTTGGGTTTCTATTAAATTCGTCTTCAATGTTTCTTCTGTAAAATTAGACGATAAAGCTTATATCCACTGGGATAAACTTCCTGAAGGTTTCAAAGGAATTCAAGAAGCCTTCGCTCAAGTTGGTTCAGGCCTATCTCAAACACCTGAAAAAGTTACAACTTTCCAACAAAACTTGGATTCATTGATTCCTGGTTTGATGGGATTACTTCTTACTTTTGCTTGTATGTGGTTGTTGAAGAAAAAAGTATCTCCAATCACCATCATCATCGCCCTCTTTGTAATCGGTGTATTAGCACACGTTGCTGGCTTGATGTAAGCAAAGATAAACTAAAAAGAAGGTTTCGGCCTTCTTTTTATTATGATATAATGGAATGAACAGCAATACAGGAGGATCTCATGGCCCAATCATTGAATAAAACCGTTGAATTCCATACTACAGGAGTTTCTTACCTGGGAGTGGGGGGAAAGGTTGGAAAAATCCTAGTCGGGAATGCCGCTTTTGAATTTTATGCGGATGCAAATGTAGAAGACTACATCCAAATTCCCTGGCAAGAAATCGAACAAATCGGAGCCAATGTATCCGGACGTAAAATTAGCCGCCATTTTGAAATCTATACCAGAGAATCAAAATTTCTCTTTGCTTCAAAAGACTCTGGAAAAATTTTAAAGATTGCTCGAGAACATCTAGGAAATGATAAAATTGTCAAGCTTCCTACGTTGATCCAAACCATCACGGCTAAAATTAAAAATCTATTTGCAAAATAGAATCTTTTCTTGTATAATAGACGCAAACGGATAAGTAAGTTAAGAGGCTCTTTCAGAAAGTCTGCGGTTGCTGTGAGCAGATAGAAACCTTAATTGAAATTCTACCGTTTAGTTAAAATACAATATTGAATCAAGTGCACACCTGTGAAGTTGGATGGAACCGTGGCTCTGCCACTCCAACACTTTGTCAGGTGTGCTTTTTCATATAAAGGAGTTCTTATGTTAGATATCAAACGAATTCGTACAGACTTTGATGCGGTTGCTAAAAAATTAGCAACTCGTGGAGTAGACGCAGCTATTTTGAATGAAATGAAAGAAATCGATGCCAAACGTCGAGACATCTTAGTCAAAGTAGAAAATCTCAAAGCAGAGCGCAACACGGTATCTGCTGAAATCGCCCAAGCAAAACGCAACAAGGAAAATGCTGATGATAAGATCGCAGCTATGCAAACCCTCTCTGCTGAAGTCAAAGCCCTGGATACAGAATTGGCTGAAATCGATGCGAAATTAACTGAATTCACCACTACTCTTCCAAACATCCCTGCTGACAGTGTCCCTGTTGGAGCAGATGAGGATGACAACGTTGAGGTTCGCCGTTGGGGAACACCTCGCGAATTTGGCTTTGAACCAAAAGCTCACTGGGATTTAGGAGAAGACCTTGATATCCTTGACTGGGAACGCGGTGCTAAAGTCACTGGTGCTCGTTTCCTCTTCTACAAAGGACTTGGAGCTCGCTTAGAACGCGCTATCTACAACTTCATGTTGGACGAACATGGCAAGGAAGGCTACACTGAAGTCATCCCTCCTTACATGGTTAACCATGATTCTATGTTTGGTACTGGACAGTATCCAAAATTCAAGGAAGATACTTTTGAACTTAGCGATACTAATTATGTCCTCATTCCAACTGCTGAAGTTCCTTTGACGAACTACTACCGCGATGAAATTCTTGATGGGAAAGATCTTCCAATCTACTTCACTGCTATGAGTCCATCTTTCCGTTCAGAAGCTGGTTCTGCTGGTCGCGATACTCGTGGTTTGATCCGGTTGCACCAATTCCATAAGGTTGAAATGGTGAAATTTGCTAAGCCAGAAGAATCATACGATGAATTGGAAAAAATGGTTGTTAATGCTGAAAATATCCTTCAAAAACTGAACCTTCCATACCGAGTGGTAGCTCTCTCAACTGGAGACATGGGCTTCTCAGCTGCCAAGACTTATGACTTGGAAGTATGGATCCCAGCGCAAAACACCTACCGTGAAATCTCAAGCTGTTCCAATACAGAAGATTTCCAAGCTCGCCGTGCGCAAATCCGCTACCGTGATGAAGCAGATGGCAAGGTAAAACTCCTTCACACTTTAAACGGTTCTGGGTTGGCTGTTGGACGTACCGTTGCTGCTATTCTTGAAAACTATCAAAACGAAGATGGTTCTGTGACTATTCCAGAAGTCCTCCGTCCATACATGGGTGGAGCTGAAGTCATCGCACCAAAATAAAGTTTAAAAAAACTGAGTCTTGCAAATTGCAAGCTCAGTTTTTTAATATTTACGAAAACGTTGGTAGCGTTGCTCTAAAAGATCCTCCAGAGATAAGGCTTGTAAAACCTTTAACTCTTCCTGTAATTCCTTCTTCACTTGAGCCAGTAGTTCACCATTTGAAAATCCATGCTCTGGAATCACCTTATCAACAATGTCCATATTTAACAACTCGTGAGAAGTAATCTTCATCAACTCTGCTGCTTCCATGGCACGGCTTCCATCTTTCCAAAGAATAGAGGCAAAACCTTCTGGACTCAAGACTGCATAGATGGAGTTTTCTAGCATCCAGACCTTATCTGCTACAGACAGAGCCAAGGCACCACCAGAGCCACCTTCTCCGATGATAATCGCGATAATTGGAACTTTTAAATCACTCATTTCCATGAGGTTGCGGGCAATGGCTTCACCTTGTCCTCGTTCCTCGGCACCAACACCAGGATAAGCACCCGCTGTATTGATAAAGGTCACAACTGGACGGTCAAACTTCTCCGCTTGCTTCATGAGGCGCAAAGCTTTTCGATAACCTTCTGGATGGGGTTGCCCAAAATTACGCTTTAGGTTATCCTGAAGATTTTTCCCTTTTTGGATCCCGACGACTGTAACGGTTTGATCACCTAAGCGTCCAATCCCACCAATCACTGCACCATCATCACGGAAGTTTCGATCTCCATGTAATTCGATGAAATCATCAAAGATTCCTTGAGCAAAATCAAGCGCAGTCAATCTTCCTTGATCACGTGCCTCTTTTATAATCTGTGTTATTTTACTCATGTTCACCTCCATGAAGGGCCAATAATTGTCCTACTGTTGCTCGGATTTGGCTTCTCTCCACGATCAAGTCAACAAATCCATGTTCTTGTAGAAATTCTGCTTTTTGGAAATCATCTGGTAATTGTTCCCGTACAGTAGACTCGATCACGCGCCGACCGGCAAACCCAACCAAGGCTTGACTCTCTGCCATGATAATATCACCTTCCATAGCAAATGAAGCCGTCACCCCACCGGTTGTTGGATCTGTCAATACCGTCAAATAAAATAGTTTTTCTTTAGAATGACGTTGAACAGCCGCAGAAATTTTTGCCATTTGCATCAAACTCACGATACCTTCTTGCATCCGAGCGCCACCGGAAGCGGTAAAGAGAACAACTGGCAATTTTTCTTTTGTCGCAAATTCAAATAAACGAGTAATTTTTTCGCCTACTACAGAACCCATTGAAGCCATGATAAAGTTGGAATCCATGATCCCAAGAGCAACTTTTTGCCCTTTAATCAAGGCAGTTCCAGTCAGCACAGCTTCATCCAGCCCTGTCATTTCCCGCACTGCTGCTAGTTTCTTCTTATAATTAGGAAAATTCAAAGGGTCTGTTGTTTCGATTCCTGTAAACATTTCTTCAAAGCTAGCCGGATCCACTGTCAGCGCCAAGCGTTCTTTAGCAGAAATACGGAAGGTATAGCCACAATTCGGGCATACCCGTTCACTACCTAAATCTTTTTGGTAAATGGTATGTTTACAACCTGGGCATTGTGAAAATAGTTCATCAGGTACTTCAGGTTTTGTCTGAGGTTCCTTCCAGGCTGACCTATTCGGATTGATCCGAATATATTTATCTTTTTTAGAAAATAATGCCATTACTTACTCCTTATAATATGCTACAGCATCTATAGCATTACTATAAAAGCCTGCAACTGTGAGGATGATGTTCATACTTCCCTCACAAGTCCAGGCTTTTTCATCATTCCTTATTATAATTTGGAAGGAATTGTTCCATCAAAAATGCAGTATCATAATCACCAGCGATCACATGTGAATCTGAAATCAAATCCAACTGGAAACTGCTATTGGTTGTGACACCATCGATTTCCAACTCATAAAGAGCTCTCTGCATTTTCATCAGTGCATCAAAGCGATTTTCACCATGGACAATGATCTTAGCAATCATACTATCATAGTATGGTGGAATCGTATAACCAGGATACACAGCAGAATCCACACGCAAGCCAACCCCACCACTTGGAAGATAAAGATTCGTGATCTTACCTGGGCTTGGTGCAAAGTTAAAGGAAGGATTTTCCGCATTGATCCGGCATTCAATCGCATGGCCTTTAAAGACAATATCCTCTTGAGTAACGGATAATTCTTGTCCAGCTGCAATTTTAATCTGTTCTTTAACAATATCAACTCCTGTTACAAATTCTGTAACAGGATGCTCTACTTGCACACGGGTATTCATTTCCATAAAGTAGAACTCACCCTTGCCTTCATCATACAAGAATTCAATCGTTCCAGCATTCTCATATCCAACTGACTCAGCTGCACGAACAGCTGCAGAACCAATACGATTACGAAGCGTTTTCCCGATAGCAATCGAAGGGGATTCTTCTAGAACTTTTTGATTGTTCCGTTGAAGAGAGCAATCACGTTCACCTAAGTGAACGACATGTCCATGCTGATCCGCTAAAATTTGTACTTCAATGTGGCGTGCAGGATAAATCACCCGCTCCATATACATGGCACCATTCCCAAAAGCAGCTTGGGCTTCTGAGGACGCTGATTCAAAAGCAGCAACCAGATCCTCTGGTTTTTCAACCTTCCGAATTCCTTTACCACCGCCTCCCGCAGATGCTTTCAACATCACAGGATAACCGATGCGTTCGGCAATCTCGAGGGCTTCTTCAGCAGTATACACTTCACCATCTGATCCAGGAATAACAG
The DNA here is from genome assembly GCF_053010205.1 of Streptococcus sp. W151. Lineage (NCBI taxonomy): Bacteria > Bacillati > Bacillota > Bacilli > Lactobacillales > Streptococcaceae > Streptococcus > Streptococcus sp. W151. The sequence continues at coordinate 84,447 of NZ_JBRKNT010000007.1, forward strand.
GTACTCCTGCTTTGATCATCTGTTTACGAGCATTAATCTTATCCCCCATCATATCCATGACTTTAGCAGATGGACCGATAAATTTAATGCCTACTTCCTCACACATGGTTGCAAATTTTGAGTTTTCACTTAAAAATCCAAAACCAGGATGGATGGCTTCTGCACCTGTTAAAACAGCAGCAGACAAGACAGCACTCATATTTAAATAAGATTCTGTTGATTTAGCAGGTCCAATACAGACTGCTTCATCCGCTAGTAAGGTATGCAAGGCTTCTTTATCAGCAGTAGAATACACCGCAACCGTCTCGATGCCAAGTTCACGAGCTGCACGAATAATGCGAACTGCAATCTCACCACGATTGGCGATTAAGATCTTACGAAACATAGATAGGCCTCTCTTAATTTCCAATTGCAAAAGTAAGTGTTCCTGAAGCTGCAAGCTTACCATCTACCTCTGCTTTCGCTTCAACAACAGCAATTGTTCCACGACGTTTGACAAAAGTAGCTGTCATCACCAGTTGATCTCCTGGAACGACTTGTTTTTTAAACTTCACCTTGTCCATCCCTGCATAAAAGACTAATTTCCCTTTATTTTCAGGTTTTGACAACTCTAGTACACCTGCTGTTTGTGCCAAAGCTTCCATGATGAGAACACCTGGCATAACAGGATACTGTGGAAAATGTCCATTAAAAAATGGTTCATTAATTGTCACGTTTTTAATGGCAACAATCGTATCTTCGCTTGTTTCTAAAACGCGATCCACCAAAAGCATTGGGTAACGATGCGGCAAAGCCTCACGAATAGCATTTATATCAATTGTCATTTGATTCGAACCAATCCTTTTCCAAATTCAACCATTTCTTCATTCGTTACCAAAATTTCAGTGACTACCCCATCTTTAGGTGCTGGGACTTCATTCATCACTTTCATGGCTTCGATAATTAAGAGTGTTTGACCCTTAGTGACCTTGTCTCCTACAGATACGAAGGCTGGTTTATCCGGAGCTGGTGACAAGTAAGCCACCCCAACCAATGGACTTTCAACGACATCACCTTCAGCCTCTTGAGCTGGAGCAGCAACTGTTTCAGCCGCTACAGCTGGAGTTGCTGGTGCTTCAACAACAGGGGATACTGCAGGAGTTTGAGGAGCCGCTACCACTTCAACCGCAGGGGCTACCGGTGTAGCCGCAACTGCACTAGTTTGGTTTTTACTCAAATTCAATTCTTCGCCGTTATTTTTATATGAGAATTCACGCAAAGTTGACGCATCAAATTGAGCCAACAAATCTTTGATTTCAGAAATATTCATGAATTAACCCTCCCAACGTTTAAAGGCCAGAACAGCATTGTGTCCTCCAAAACCAAAGGTGTTTGAGATAGCGTACTGAATATCCGCTTCTTGGCCTTCACCATAAACAACATTGGCTTCGATGTAGTCAGACAATTCTTTGGTACCAGCCGTTTTTGGTACAAAGCTATGACGAATAGCTTCGATGGTAGCAATTGCCTCAACTGCACCAGCAGCACCAAGCAAGTGACCAGTAAATGATTTAGTAGATGATACAGGAACATCTTTACCAAGTACAGAAACGATAGCTCCACTTTCACCTTTTTCATTGGCAGGTGTAGATGTACCATGTGCATTGACATAATCGACATCTTCAGGCTTAATACCAGCTTCATTGATCGCCAATTTAATCGCTTTGGCAGCACCTGAACCGTCTGGTGTTGGCGTTGTCATATGGTAGGCATCACAGTTTGAACCGTAACCAACAATCTCAGCCAAAATGTTAGCGCCACGTTTTTGGGCATGTTCCAAGCTTTCGATCACGAGAACCCCTGCACCTTCCCCCATTACAAAACCATTACGGTCTTTGTCAAATGGAATAGAGGAACGTTCTGGGTCTTCCGTTGTAGAAAGAGCTGTAAGGGCATTAAAACCACCAATACCAATCTTGGTAATAGAAGCTTCAGCACCACCAGCCAAAACAACATCATGCATACCAAATTTAATTTCACGGAAAGCTTCACCAATTGCATCATTGGCAGAAGCACAAGCAGTTGTCACTGATTTACATACCCCTTGAGCCCCAATCTTAAGCGCGATGTTTCCAGCTCCCATGTTTGAAAGAGCTTTTGGAATAAACATTGGCTGGATTCTCTTCATCCCACGTTCATGCATCCGGATAATTTGGTCTTCCAATTCTTGCAAACCACCGATACCAGATGATACAATCACACCTACACGATCGCGGTCTTCTTCTTCCATATTCAAGCCTGAATTTTCAATAGCTTCCATCGCAGCATAGATTGCATACAATGAGTATGTATCCATACGATTTTGATCTTTCTTTACGAAATATTTATCGAATGGGAAATCTTGAATTTCACCAGCATTAAAGACTGGAATTTCAGAAGCATCAAATTTCGTAATGGGTTTAATCCCAATTTTTCCTTCATGAAGGCTATTCCAAAATTCTTCTGGTGTATTACCGATTGGTGAGGTTACACCGTAACCTGTAACAACAACACGATTTGTAGACATATATATTCTCCTTTTGTCGGATGGATATTTAAGTAAGTGATTTTCGATCAGTGACCATTCGTTATTGCATAGTCATTCCGCCATCAATGGCAATTGTTTGGCCGGTTAAATATTCTTGACTCGCCAAGAAAGCCGCGACTTCGGCTACTTCTTCAGCTTGACCAATTCGTTTCATTGGTACTTGAGCTAGCATGGCATCTTTCATTTTCTCCGGAATAGCGTCTGTCATATCCGATTCGATAAAGCCAGGTGCAATGGCATTCACACGAACGCCACGAGCTGCAACTTCACGCGCAACTGATTTGGTAAACCCAATCAAACCAGCCTTTGAAGCTGCATAGTTTGCTTGACCGATATTCCCCATAAGACCTACTACAGAGGACATGTTGATAATGGCACCTTGACGAGCCTTAGACATTGGTTTTAAGACAGCTTGAGTCATATTAAAGGCACCAGTCAAGTTGATTTTCAAGACCCGTTCAAAATCTTCTTCGGTCATTTTCAACATCAACTTGTCGTTTGTGATCCCAGCGTTATTGACCAAAACATCAACACTTCCAAGCTTTTCAATTGCTTCAGTCACCATACGCTGAGCATCTGCCCCATTTGAAATATCTCCAGAAATACCAACAACAGTCACACCATAATCAGCAAACTGAGCTAATAAATCCTCTGAAATTTCTGAACGGCCGTTCAAGACAATATTAGCACCGAGACTCGCAAACTTATGAGCCACCGCCAATCCAATTCCACGTGTTGAACCTGTTACAAAAACATTTTTATTTTTAAGTTCCATATTTACCTCATTTTAAGCATTCAGAAGAGCATCTAGACTAGCCTGATCTTCGACGTTATAAGTTGGAAGAGTTTTATCAATTTTCTTCAAGAAACCTGACAAGACTTTTCCTGGACCAATCTCAATCACTTCATCTACACCAAATTCTTGGATAGTGGCAATCGAATCATAAAAACGTACAGGTTCCATCACCTGACGAGCCAAAAGTGCTTTTACGTCTTCTGACTTCATGATAGCAGCTTCTGTATTTCCAACTAAAGGAAGCGCAAAGTCATTGAATGTCACTTTTTCTAGTTCAGCTGCCAATTTTTGACTAGCTGATTTAAGTAAAGCTGTGTGGAATGGGCCTGAAACATTCAAAGGGATCAAACGTTTGGCACCCGCCTCCTTCAATAGTTCCACAGCATAGTCTACAGCTGCAACCTCACCACCAATCACAATTTGGGCTGGCGTATTGTAGTTAGCTGGTGTTACTACACCCTTTTCAGATGCTTGTTGACAGATTTCTTCAATCAAACTTGGATCAGTATTCATAACAGCTACCATTTTCCCACTTCCAGCAGGAGCCGCCGTTTCCATGAATTCACCACGTTTTGCAACCAAAGCTACTGCATCCTCAAATGAAAGAACTTCAGCAGCAACCAGGGCAGAGTATTCCCCCAAAGAAAGGCCGGCAACAATATCAGGAATGATACTATTTTCTGCCAAAAGGCGATAAATGGCTACTGACGTTGTCAAAATAGCTGGTTGAGTATAGCGTGTCTGATTTAATTTTTCTTCGTTAGAATCAATCAATTCACGTAAATCATAACCGAGAATACGATTAGCCGTATCAAATGTCTCTTTGACAACGGGATAAGTCGCATACAAATCGCTCGCCATGCCCAATTTCTGAGCCCCTTGACCAGCAAATAAGAACGCACGTTTTGTCACTATCCTAATCCTTTCGATGTTACTAGACTTTTACATTTGCCCAACGAGCAGCTTCTCTTTTGATCACTTTAGCTGCCCCATAATAGATATCTTCTAGAATTTCAGCACAAGTTTCTTCCTTGCTTACAAGACCAGCAATTTGGCCTGCCATTACAGATCCATTGTCAACATCTCCATCAACAACAGCATTGCGAAGGGCTCCTGCTCCTAATTCTTCAATTTCTTCTTGAGTCTTCTTACCTGCCAAGAAATCTTTTTCAGCTTGGTTATAGGCAGAAGCCAATTTATTTTTGATCGCACGAACAGGGTGTCCAACAACAGATGCAGAAACTACAGTATCGATATCTTTGGCTTTCAAGATTTTATTCTTAAAGTTTTGGTGAGCATTGGATTCTTTTGCAACCACGAAACGAGTTCCCACCTGAACAGCTTCGGCACCTAACATAAAGACAGCTGCAGCACCGGCACCATCAGCGACTCCTCCAGCACCAATTACTGGAATAGAAACAGCTTCAACCACTTGGCGAACCAAGGTCATGGTCGTCAATTTACCAATGTGACCTCCAGCTTCCATTCCTTCTGCAATCACTGCATCAGCGCCCAATTTTTCCATCCGTTTTGCAAGTGCAACAGACGGAACCACTGGAATTACAGTGATCCCTGCTTCATGGAAACGATCCATGTATTTCCCTGGATTTCCAGCACCAGTTGTAACAACCTTTACACCTTCTTCAATCACCAGGTCAACAATGTCATCCGCAAATGGGGACAAAAGCATGATATTTACACCAAAAGGTTTATCTGTAATAGACTTCACCTTATCGATGTTAGCCTTTACAACTTCTTTTGGAGCGTTCCCACCACCAATGATTCCAAGACCTCCAGCATTTGATACTGCTCCAGCCAAATCACCATCAGCGACCCATGCCATCCCACCTTGGAAGATTGGATATTTAATATTCAATAGTTCAGTAATTCGTGTTTGCATTATACCTACCTCTTTTTTCGCTTAAGTAATAGTTTGAGTTCGAAAGATTGTTTCTTTGAGCCTCAAACTATTACCTAAACAAGAGAGAATATCTTTCGATACTCTCATCTATCATTATTTTGTTTTTTCTTCTACGTAAGCGACAAGATCACCAACTGTAGACAATCCTTCTTCAGTTTCGATTTGGATATCAAAAGCATCTTCGATTTCAGAGATCACTTGGAACAAATCCAATGAATCAGCTTCTAAATCTTCGAATGTAGATTCAAGAGTTACTTCTGATGGTTCTTTACCAAGTTCTTCAACGATAATTTCTTGTACTTTTTCAAATACTGCCATGACAGGCCTCCTTAAAAAATAATATATAAATTTTTAAAATGTGTTTCCACATGTTTAACTAGATTGTAACAAGAAGTGTGCCCCATGTCAAACCTCCACCGAATCCTGTAAGAAGAATTTTTTGGCTTCCATCCATCTTGATTCGATGATTCTCGACACACTCCGATAATAGAATGGGGATACTAGCAGCACTAGTGTTCCCATATTCCATCATATTTGCTGGGATCTTCTCTCTAGAGACACCCAGTTTTTTTGACATCTTATCTAACATTCGGTCATTCGCCTGATGTAAAAGAAAATAGTCAATCTCTTCTACTTCCATAGAAGCGTCTGCTATAATCTTTTGAATGCTTTTCGTAACATCACGAATTGCAAAATCAAAAACTGCCCGTCCATCCATCGTCAGATATCTTCGATCGGTAACTTCCTCTGAATAAGGAGAAGACAGACCCAAATAGCAAGATTCAAGACTAGAACCTCGGCTACCATCCGTAAAGAGATTTTCAGACAAAAACGATTTTTGATCGCTCGCTTCAAGCAAGACACCGCCAGCTCCATCTCCAAAAAGTACTGAAGTAGAGCGATCTGACCAGTCTAATACTTTTGAAAGCGTTTCACTACCGATCACAATCCCTCGCCGGTACATCCCTGAAGAAATGTATTTTTCAGCAGTGGCTAATGCAAATACAAATCCGCTACATGCTGCAGTCAGGTCAAAAGCAAAGGCTCGAGAAGCTCCAATATTAGCTTGTACCCGGGCTGCGGTCGATGGCATTAAGCTGTCTGGAGTAATTGTAGCGACAACGATAAAATCAATTTCTTCAGCGTCTAAGTTTGCTTTTGCTAATAATCTTTGTGCGACAACTGTTGCAAGATCACTGGTCGTCTCATCTCTTGAAATGTGACGACGAAGAATGCCTGTCCGACTACTGATCCATTCATCACTTGTATCCATAATCTCAGCTAAATCATCATTCGATACGACTTGGTCAGGTACATAATGAGCAACTTGACTAATTTTAGCAAAGACCATTATTTAATTTCCTCCAAGAAGCGATACAGATTTTGCAATCCTTTTTGCATCACTTTCTTCTCTTCGGGGCTCATATCTCCAATAATTTGGTTGACCATCCGTTTATGGAATTGCTGATGAAGTCGATAAAGTAGACGACCATTCTTTGTTAAACTCAAGTGTACAACCCGGCGATCAACTTCAGATCTTCTTCTTTCGATATACCCTTTGCGCTCAAGATTATTCAAACTTGTCGTGACAGTCCCCAAAGTCACCATCAACTCCCGTGAAATATCACTCGGGGTTGCATTCGGTGTCGAACCAATCACGTCGATCGTATGCATTTCTTTAATAGAAACATCTTTAAATCGACTTGCTCTTAGGCTCGTCTCCTCGATAACCAAAACATTATTAAAGATGGATGTTAAATAGTCATTAACTAATTGGTAATTCAAAACTCCACCTCCTAATTTTACTTTGATAGTCAAATTTTATCAAAAATGAAAATAATTTGCAAGCTTTTTTTCACAAAACATGGAAAAGATACAAATTTATTTTCCTTTAAATTGTGGCCGACGTTTTTCAGAGTAGGCAATAACCCCCTCTTTAAAATCTTCTGTAAATGCTAGTTTCTTTTGCAAATTTAATTCAAGATTCGCATATTGGTCCCATTCTTTCAAGAAGGCTTCCCAAACCATTTCTTTCATAGCAGCATAAGAATTTGAAGATCCTCTTCTTAATTTTTTAAGCAATTGATCAACCGTTTTCTCAAGTTTTTCAGATTCACAAACGCGGTAAGCTAGGCCATACTCCAATGCTTTTTCTGCAGTCAAAGCTTCACCCGTCATTACTAAATGAGTAGCCCGAGACATACCAATAGCTTTTCCTAATAAGAATAACCCACCCGCATCTGGTGCTAAACCAACCCCAACAAAGGCTTGGATAAATTTTGTACGATCACTAATTATACAAAAATCAACAGCTACTGCTATGTTGGCCGCCGCTCCTGCGACCGCTCCATCAGCTACCATAATAACCGGCTTAGGTAATTGCTTAATTTTCTTAGAAATAGTATTAACTAATTCAGCAATTAAAACAAGAGACTCGATGTCATCTGCATCGACTGCGCGTTTCATTTCACTCAAATCTCCACCAACTGAAAAGATTTTCCCTTCTGCTGATAGAATAATGAATTTCACTTCCTCATTTTTTTCTGCATCTTCCAAGGCAGCTAAAATTTCCTGACACATTGGAATATTAAAACCATTAGAAACTTCAGGACGATTTAAAGAAATTGACGCGAGATCGTTTTCGACAGAATACAAAATTGTTTCAAACATCACAGACTCCTTTTATTTAAATATAAAATATTTTGATATTAAAACTTTTTAATTATAACATATCATACCATAAAAAATAAAGATAGTAAAATATATCTATAAGATGTAACAAAATTGTAAAATTTGAATCATGACAATTTCTAGCCTCATAAGATCCACCTATTCTATGCCCTATTTATAAATACATTGTATCAACAACTGAAGTTTGGTATAATGTACTAATGAAACTATTAAGGAGAAAATATGAAAGTAACTAAATTCGGTGGAAGTTCACTAGCATCAGCTCCACAATTAAAAAAAGTTCTTAATATCATTAAAGATGATCCAGAAAGAAGATTTGTAGTTGTATCAGCTCCTGGTAAGCGAAATGCAGAAGATACAAAAGTAACAGATGCACTGATCCGTTATTATAAAGAATTCACTTCAGATAAAGATGTTACGCAAACACAACAGTGGATTATTGAGCGTTATCGTGCCATTACAGAAGAATTGGGTCTCAAAGATTCTATCATTCAAGAAATTGCTGAAGATATCTATGATCTAACAAATTTGCCTAAAAAAGGAAATCCATTTACATACGATGCATTTTTGGCAGCCGGTGAAAATAACAACGCTAAACTCATAGCTGCCTATTTCAATCAAAATGGATTAGAAGCAAAATATATCCATCCAAAAGAAGCAGGAATCACAGTCACCGCAGAACCTTCCAACGCTCGTATTTTACCTTCTAGTTACGATAAAATTGAAGAACTAAAAGATGCAAGTGAAGTAATTGTCATTCCAGGGTTCTTTGGTGTTACCCAAGATGGGGACATTTGTACATTTTCTCGTGGTGGATCTGACATTACAGGATCTATCATTGCAGCTGGCGTGAAAGCAGACTTATACGAAAACTTTACAGACGTAAATGGTATCTTTGCAGCACATCCAGGTATTATTAAACACCCACATTCAATTCCAGAATTAACTTACAAGGAAATGCGTGAATTAGCCTATGCAGGTTTTTCAGTCTTACATGATGAAGCACTCGTTCCAGCATACAGAGGTAAAATTCCATTAGTCATTAAAAATACAAATAATCCTGACCACCCAGGAACCCGAATTGTTTTGGAACATTCAAATGATCATGTGACTGTTGTAGGGATTGCAGGTGATTCAGGATTCGTTAGTATCAACACTACCAAATACCTCATGAACCGCGAGGTCGGTTTTGGTCGAAAAGTCCTTCAAATTTTAGAAGATCTCAATATTAGTTGGGAACATATGCCAACTGGAATCGATGACTTGTCTATCATTTTGCGTTCACGTGAACTGACTCCGATCAAAGAACAAGAAATTCTGAAACAATTAACACAAAAGCTCGAAGTTGACACAGCTGAAATTGAACATGATCTTTCAATCATTATGATTGTTGGTGAAAAAATGAAGAGCCAAGTAGGGGTTACCGCAACTGCAGCTAAGGCACTGTCAGAAAATGAAATTAATATTCAAATGATCTCACAAGGATCTAGTGAGGTATCTATTATGTTCGTTGTAAGTAAAGATCAAGAAGAAAAAGCCATTAAAGCCTTATATAATGCATTTTTCCCAAATAACTAAAAGTATAAAAGCTCCGTTTTTATAACGGAGCTTTTATATTTCCCAATTTGTAAAATTAAGCAAGACAAAAAAAGCTATTTATGTTAGGCTCAGATAAACAACACATTTGTCTGAAAGGAACTAACATAAATGACCCATACTCATCTTACCACAAACTAGCTTGTAATGATAGAGGCATACTATCAAGAAAACCTAAAATTTTCAGATATTGTGACTTCACTTGGCAGAACAAAACAGACATTCTAGGTTTTGAAAAAAATGAAAATAAAAAAGACCAGCCCACTGGTCTAATTCCTATACTCCGCCAGTAGGACTCGAACCTACGACATCATGATTAACAGTCATGCGCTACTACCAACTGAGCTATGGCGGAAAAAAGCTAAGCGACTACCTTATCTCACAGGGGGCAACCCCCAACTACTTCCGGCGTTCTAGGGCTTAACTGCTGTGTTCGGCATGGGTACAGGTGTATCTCCTAGGCTATCGTCACTTAACTCTGAATGTTTAAACATTCAAAATTGAATATCTATATTCTAACAAGTTAAACTCACGTTGTCAATATCTTCTGACTCTTTGGATAAGTCCTCGAGCTATTAGTATTAGTCCGCTCCATTGCTCACACAACTTCCACTCCTAACCTATCTACCTGATCTTCTCTCAGGGCTCTTACTGATATAAAATCATGGGAAATCTCATCTTGAGGTGGGTTTCACACTTAGATGCTTTCAGCGTTTATCCCTTCCCTACATAGCTACCCAGCGATGCCTCTGGCGAGACAACTGGTACACCAGCGGTAAGTCCACTCTGGTCCTCTCGTACTAGGAGCAGATCCTCTCAAATTTCCTACGCCCGCGACGGATAGGGACCGAACTGTCTCACGACGTTCTGAACCCAGCTCGCGTGCCGCTTTAATGGGCGAACAGCCCAACCCTTGGGACCGACTACAGCCCCAGGATGCGACGAGCCGACATCGAGGTGCCAAACCTCCCCGTCGATGTGAACTCTTGGGGGAGATAAGCCTGTTATCCCCAGGGTAGCTTTTATCCGTTGAGCGATGGCCCTTCCATACGGAACCACCGGATCACTAAGCCCGACTTTCGTCCCTGCTCGAGTTGTAGCTCTCGCAGTCAAGCTCCCTTATACCTTTACACTCTGCGAATGATTTCCAACCATTCTGAGGGAACCTTTGGGCGCCTCCGTTACCTTTTAGGAGGCGACCGCCCCAGTCAAACTGCCCGTCAGACACTGTCTCCGTAGATGATTAACCTACCGGGTTAGAGTGGCCATAACACAAGGGTAGTATCCCAACAACGCCTCCATCGAAACTGGCGTCCCGATCTCTATGGCTCCTACCTATCCTGTACATGTGGCACAGACACTCAATATCAAACTGCAGTAAAGCTCCATGGGGTCTTTCCGTCCTGTCGCGGGTAACCTGCATCTTCACAGGTACTAAAATTTCACCGAGTCTCTCGTTGAGACAGTGCCCAAATCATTACGCCTTTCGTGCGGGTCGGAACTTACCCGACAAGGAATTTCGCTACCTTAGGACCGTTATAGTTACGGCCGCCGTTTACTGGGGCTTCAATTCATACCTTCGCTTACGCTAAGCACTCCTCTTAACCTTCCAGCACCGGGCAGGCGTCACCCCCTATACATCATCTTACGATTTAGCAGAGAGCTGTGTTTTTGATAAACAGTTGCTTGGGCCTATTCACTGCGGCTGACATAAAGTCAGCACCCCTTCTCCCGAAGTTACGGGGTCATTTTGCCGAGTTCCTTAACGAGAGTTCTCTCGCTCACCTGAGGCTACTCGCCTCGACTACCTGTGTCGGTTTGCGGTACGGGTAGAGTATGTTTAAACGCTAGAAGCTTTTCTTGGCAGTGTGACGTCACTAACTTCGCTACTAAACTTCGCTCCCCATCACAGCTCAATGTTATAGAACTAAGCATTTAACTCAATTCACACCTCACTGCTTAGACGTGCACTTCCAGTCGCACGCTTTAGTTAGCCTACTGCGTCCCTCCTTCACTACATACTCTAGTACAGGAATATCAACCTGTTGTCCATCGGATACACCTTTCGGTCTCTCCTTAGGTCCCGACTAACCCAGGGCGGACGAGCCTTCCCCTGGAAACCTTAGTCTTACGGTGGACAGGATTCTCACCTGTCTTTCGCTACTCATACCGGCATTCTCACTTCTATGCGTTCCAGCGCTCCTCACGGTACACCTTCTCCACACATAGAACGCTCTCCTACCATACCTATAAAGGTATCCACAGCTTCGGTAAATTGTTTTAGCCCCGGTACATTTTCGGCGCAGGGTCACTCGACTAGTGAGCTATTACGCACTCTTTGAATGAATAGCTGCTTCTAAGCTAACATCCTAGTTGTCTGTGCAACCCCACATCCTTTTCCACTTAACAATTATTTTGGGACCTTAGCTGGTGGTCTGGGCTGTTTCCCTTTCGACTACGGATCTTAGCACTCGCAGTCTGACTGCCGACCATAATTCATTGGCATTCGGAGTTTATCTGAGATTGGTAATCCGGGATGGACCCCTCACCCAAACAGTGCTCTACCTCCAAGAATCTCTAATGTCGACGCTAGCCCTAAAGCTATTTCGGAGAGAACCAGCTATCTCCAAGTTCGTTTGGAATTTCTCCGCTACCCACAAGTCATCCAAGCACTTTTCAACGTGCCCTGGTTCGGTCCTCCAGTGAGTTTTACCTCACCTTCAACCTGCTCATGGGTAGGTCACATGGTTTCGGGTCTACGACATAATACTAATGCGCCCTATTCAGACTCGGTTTCCCTGCGGCTCCGTCTCTTCAACTTAACCTCGCATCATATCGTAACTCGCCGGTTCATTCTACAAAAGGCACGCTCTCACCCATTAACGGGCTCGAACTTGTTGTAGGCACACGGTTTCAGGTTCTATTTCACTCCCCTCCCGGGGTGCTTTTCACCTTTCCCTCACGGTACTGGTTCACTATCGGTCACTAGAGAGTATTTAGGGTTGGGAGATGGTCCTCCCAGATTCCGACGGGATTTCTCGTGTCCCGCCGTACTCAGGATACTGCTAGGTATAAAGACTATTTCGAATACGAGGCTCTTACTCTCTTTGGCTGACCTTCCCATGTCATTCTTCTATACTCTTTAAGTCCACATTGCAGTCCTACAACCCCGAAGAGTAAACTCTTCGGTTTGCCCTCCTGCCGTTTCGCTCGCCGCTACTCAGGCAATCGCTTTTGCTTTCTCTTCCTGCAGCTACTTAGATGTTTCAGTTCACTGCGTCTTCCTCTACCTATCCTTAACAGATAGGAGTACTAGCCATTAGCTAGTGGGTTCCCCCATTCGGACATCTCTGGATCGTCGCTTACTTACAGCTCCCCAAAGCATTTCGTCGTTTGTCACGTCCTTCTTCGGCTTCTAGTGCCAAGGCATCCACCGTGCGCCCTTATTAACTTAACCTTATTTTTGGTCTTGCGACCTAAACTCTTTAAATATTTACAGCGTTTCGGTTTATTTTCTTGTTACTATTTGATATAGATATTCAATTTTCAATGTTCAAACTTAACACTACTAAAGTGTTAATGGAGCCTAGCGGGATCGAACCGCTGACCTCCTGCGTGCAAAGCAGGCGCTCTCCCAGCTGAGCTAAGGCCCCACAAGACCTCTCAAAACTAAACAAGACCAACGTACAGGTTTCCTTTTCCTTAGAAAGGAGGTGATCCAGCCGCACCTTCCGATACGGCTACCTTGTTACGACTTCACCCCAATCATCTATCCCACCTTAGGCGGCTGGCTCCAAATGGTTACCTCACCGACTTCGGGTGTTACAAACTCTCGTGGTGTGACGGGCGGTGTGTACAAGGCCCGGGAACGTATTCACCGCGGCGTGCTGATCCGCGATTACTAGCGATTCCGACTTCATGTAGGCGAGTTGCAGCCTACAATCCGAACTGAGACTGGCTTTAAGAGATTAGCTTGCCGTCACCGACTCGCGACTCGTTGTACCAGCCATTGTAGCACGTGTGTAGCCCAGGTCATAAGGGGCATGATGATTTGACGTCATCCCCACCTTCCTCCGGTTTATTACCGGCAGTCTCGCTAGAGTGCCCAACTGAATGATGGCAACTAACAATAGGGGTTGCGCTCGTTGCGGGACTTAACCCAACATCTCACGACACGAGCTGACGACAACCATGCACCACCTGTCACCTCTGTCCCGAAGGAAAGCTCTATCTCTAGAGCGGTCAGAGGGATGTCAAGACCTGGTAAGGTTCTTCGCGTTGCTTCGAATTAAACCACATGCTCCACCGCTTGTGCGGGCCCCCGTCAATTCCTTTGAGTTTCAACCTTGCGGTCGTACTCCCCAGGCGGAGTGCTTAATGCGTTAGCTGCGGCACTGAGTCCCGGAAAGGACCCAACACCTAGCACTCATCGTTTACGGCGTGGACTACCAGGGTATCTAATCCTGTTTGCTCCCCACGCTTTCGAGCCTCAGCGTCAGTTACAGACCAGAGAGCCGCTTTCGCCACCGGTGTTCCTCCATATATCTACGCATTTCACCGCTACACATGGAATTCCACTCTCCCCTTCTGCACTCAAGTTAAACAGTTTCCAAAGCGTACTATGGTTAAGCCACAGCCTTTAACTTCAGACTTATCTAACCGCCTGCGCTCGCTTTACGCCCAATAAATCCGGATAACGCTCGGGACCTACGTATTACCGCGGCTGCTGGCACGTAGTTAGCCGTCCCTTTCTGGTAAGTTACCGTCACAGTGTGAACTTTCCACTCTCACACTCGTTCTTCTCTTACAACAGAGCTTTACGATCCGAAAACCTTCTTCACTCACGCGGCGTTGCTCGGTCAGACTTCCGTCCATTGCCGAAGATTCCCTACTGCTGCCTCCCGTAGGAGTCTGGGCCGTGTCTCAGTCCCAGTGTGGCCGATCACCCTCTCAGGTCGGCTATGTATCGTCGCCTTGGTGAGCCGTTACCTCACCAACTAGCTAATACAACGCAGGTCCATCTGGTAGTGAAGCATTTGCCCCTTTCAAGCAGATGTCATGCAACATCTACTGTTATGCGGTATTAGCTATCGTTTCCAATAGTTATCCCCCGCTACCAGGCAGGTTACCTACGCGTTACTCACCCGTTCGCAACTCATCCGCTCGGTGCAAGCACCAAGCTTCAGCGTTCTACTTGCATGTATTAGGCACGCCGCCAGCGTTCATCCTGAGCCAGGATCAAACTCTCATTAAAATAATTGTTTGTCTTAAACTCATTCTGTCACTGACAGATTTATTGTTTTTTATTGTTCAGTTACTATAACTTCCGTTATAGTGCCCTGCACATTGGTTCGTCTTGTTCAGTTTTCAAAGGTCTTTGTCGCTCTCTCGCGACAACTATATTAGTATATCATGACCTGGACTTACTGTCAACACTTTTTTTCAAAAAATTTTATTTTTT
>NZ_JBRKNT010000008.1:0-56796 GCF_053010205.1 Streptococcus sp. W151
TGAATGTTGTAGAGTTTCAATTCAGGTTTATCAACAACTGGTGGTGTTGGTGGAATTGAAGTGGTTACCAATTTGTTAGTGAAGGATTTCTTATCACCATATGCTACAGAAGCTTTGAGTGTATTGCTTGCATCATCTTTTGTGACAGTTACAGTCGCATCAATACTTCCTTCATCGTAGGTCATTCCTTTTGCTTTGCTTTCAGGAATAACTTCTTTAATCGTGTAGTGGAAGGTTTTTCCTGCGTCCTCTGATGAATATGAAAGGTCATCAAAGGCTACCGTACCATCTGCAGCATTTTGTTTTGTTTGAAGAACTTTTCCGGTCTCATCCAACAATTGGAAATTGAATTCACCATTCTTCAATTCAGCACCTTCTAAAATCTTGCTCGCTGAAATTTTAGCTTTTGCTGGTTGAGGAGCTGTATAAGTATTTGAGAAGGTTTTATTATCTGGATAAGCCACATCTGCTTTCAGGTTGTCGCCATCTTTTTTCACCTTAACAGTTACTTGTTTATCAGTCTTGTCATAGGTAATACCTGGGGTATTTCCAGCTACTTCCTTAACAGTGTAAGTGTGTTCACCTTCTTCGGTGTACTCAATTGGTGCAAATGTTACTTTTCCGTTTTTGTTTGTAACAGTTTGAAGCTTGTTTGTACCTTCGTACAATTCAAAGCTGAATTCGCCATCTGTTAGAGAACGACCTGTCAACTCTTTTGTCAACTCAATTGTTGCAGTTGTTGCGTTTGGTGTGAAGGCGTTGGTAAATGTTTTGCTTTCTGGATAGACGACTTCTGCCTTCAAGGCATCTCCATCACGAGTGACTTTAACAGTCACTTGTTTTTCAGAAGAATCGAAAGTAATAGTGGCATTGTCGCCTTTGACCTCTTTCACAGTATAAGTGTGTTCACCTTCTGCTGTGAACTCAATCGGCTCGAATGTAATTTTCCCGCTTTGGTTAGTCGTTGTTTGAAGCTTGTTTGCACCTTCGTACAATTCAAAGCTAAACTCACCGTCCACCAAGTCACGACCTGTTAGAATTTTATCCAGCTCGATAGTAGCTTGGGTTTTGGCTGGCTTCTCTTTCTTGTTTACAATTGTTTTGCTAACAGGTTTAGTTGGTGTCGTAAATTCACTAGCTTCAACAATTGTATCTTCTGCCAATCCATACCCTTCCGGAGCTTGAATTTCTTTGATGATGTATTTGTCACGAAGGATGTTCTTGACAGTAAATTCACCGTTCGCATCTGACTCGAATTCACCAATCACTTGACCAGTTGCTTGTCGAACAACTTGGAATTTTGCTCCTTTAAGAGGTCTGTTTTGTTCGTCTACCTTAGTAACTTTAATACTAAATTCGTAACCAATACCTTCACCACCAGCAATTTGGATTTTCACTGTACTATTTGATGAGTATTCATCCTTATTGCTTCCCTTGATAGTAGCTTGGTTAAGAATTTTTTCACCATCAACAACAGCATAGTTTACATCTGTCCCATATTCAATAGCAAATTGATCATCAGCAGCAATGTTACCTAGATTAATAGAAAATGAATTTTCATTAATATTCACTGTATAGTCAGCGGTAACATCTTTTGCGTTTTTGAGTTCCCATTTACCATTGTTATATTCCCAAGTTCCTTTTTTAATCTTGAAACTTCCTGGCTTGTAGGTGATACCTGGTGATTTCAAGGTATCTGTAACAACAGCATCATTAATGACTTCATTCGTTCTGTTTACAGAAATTCGGAAGCCAAGCTCTTTGTTTCCTTTTTCGCTCCAACCCGATTTAATGATAGAGTAGCGGTTACCTCCACCGATTGTCCCACTTGTAACTTTTCCTGTGAATTTCACTTTATCATTTACAGAAACTTTAACTGGAACTTCTCCATCATTTGGAGATTTTACTTTATTAACTTGAGCATAGAAGAAGAATGAACCTGAAATATCATTTTTCTCTTCAACAAACTTTGTGAATGTCAATACAATTTTACCAGTAGTTGCATCAACTTTTGCCTTGGCAATTACTTTACTAGTAATTGAGTCAGTAATTTCAAAATCCTGAGATTTGATGTCAATTGGAGAAGCAATAACTACTTCCGTCGTATCTCCTGCTTTAACGTTTTTTCCTTCCAAAGCAAACTTTGCATTAAGACGGAAAGTATCGTATCTTCCAAGCGGAGCTGTTA
The DNA here is from genome assembly GCF_053010205.1 of Streptococcus sp. W151. Taxonomy (NCBI): domain Bacteria; kingdom Bacillati; phylum Bacillota; class Bacilli; order Lactobacillales; family Streptococcaceae; genus Streptococcus; species Streptococcus sp. W151. The sequence goes on from NZ_JBRKNT010000008.1 coordinate 2,189, forward strand.
AATCCCCGCCATCACTGTTTTGAACTTTTACATCTGTGATGACATCCACTTTTTTTGACGTTTCTGCATTTACAATTTTAGAAAAAAGCGTAAAGCATACCATTAATAACGAGAGCATCATCAATAGATATATTGCTAACTTTTTCATTTTATCTCCCCTTATGTTCATAATAATAAGTGAAATTATTATATCAAAAACTAGTAATAATGCAAGTAAAAGGTAGCATTTTTTTATTTAGCATCTTGTCAAAATGAAATGTCCTCACAAAACAATTGATGATCATACAAGTTTTTTTACCTATATTATGTTAAAATAGAGAGGAAAATAGAATCGCCCTTCAAGGCACACATTTGGCCGTTTCGAAGGCGCAAGCGCTAGATTTCTAGCCTTGTTGAAAATAGACATAGAAATGGAAGATACAATGGAAAAACAAACCGTTGCAGTATTGGGTCCTGGTTCATGGGGAACAGCCCTTTCACAAGTCCTCAATGATAACGGCCATGAAGTCCGTCTCTGGGGAAATATCCAAGAACAAATCGATGAAATCAATACCGCTCATACCAATCAACGCTATTTCAAAGATATCGTTATTAGCGAAGACATCACTGCTACGACTGATTTGAAAGCAGCTTTGGACGGTGTGGACGCTATCCTCTTTGTCGTTCCTACAAAGGTGACCCGCCTGGTCGCAAAACAAGTTGCTGAAACACTGGATCACCCTGTAACAGTCATGCATGCTTCTAAAGGGCTAGAACCTGGTACACACGATCGGATTTCTCAAATCCTTGAAGAAGAAATTCCTGCTTCTCTTCGCAGCGAGGTGGTGGTCGTTTCTGGACCTAGTCACGCCGAAGAAACCATCGTACGGGACATCACCCTCATTACAGCTGCCTCAAAAGATATAGAAGCCGCACGCTATGTTCAAGAACTCTTTAGCAATCACTACTTCCGCCTGTATACCAATACCGATGTCATCGGGGTGGAAACTGCTGGAGCCTTGAAGAATATCATCGCTGTCGGAGCTGGGGCCCTGCACGGTCTTGGTTATGGTGACAATGCCAAAGCAGCTATCATCACGCGCGGTCTCGCTGAAATCACGCGCCTTGGTGTTAAGCTAGGAGCTAGCCCATTGACCTATAGCGGTTTGTCTGGGGTTGGTGACTTGATCGTTACCGGTACTTCTGTTCATTCCCGCAACTGGCGAGCTGGGGATGCTCTCGGACGTGGCGAAAAATTGGAAGACATCGAAGCCAACATGGGCATGATCATTGAAGGGATCTCTACGACCAAAGTCGCCCATGAACTGGCACAAGAATTGGATGTCTACATGCCGATTACACAGGCCATTTACCAAGTCATCTACGAAGGAAAAGATATCCGCGAAGCCATCCACCACATGATGAGCAATGAATTTAAAGAAGAAAACGAGTGGAAATAAGTCAACCACCCTAACATCAATCCTACCTTTTAGAAAGGAAACTATATGACTAAAGTTAGAAAAGCAGTCATTCCTGCGGCTGGTTTGGGGACACGCTTCCTCCCAGCTACCAAAGCTTTGGCAAAGGAAATGTTGCCAATCGTTGACAAACCTACGATCCAATTCATCGTAGAAGAAGCTCTGAAATCTGGAATTGAGGAAATTCTTGTCGTAACAGGGAAGGCCAAACGTTCGATCGAAGACCATTTCGATTCTAACTTTGAATTGGAATACAACCTCGAGCAAAAAGGCAAGACTGACTTACTCAAGTTGGTCAATGATACAACAGCGATCAATCTTCATTTCATCCGCCAAAGTCACCCTCGAGGTTTAGGAGACGCGGTTCTTCAAGCGAAGGCCTTTGTTGGAAATGAGCCTTTTGTTGTCATGTTGGGAGATGACCTGATGGACATCACCAATGATGATGCCTTGCCATTAACCAAACAATTGATGAACGACTACGATGAAACCCATGCATCCACTATCGCTGTGATGGAAGTCCCTCACGAAGAGGTTTCTTCATACGGTGTGATCGCACCTCAAGGCGAAGGCATCAATGGTCTTTATAGCGTTGAGACCTTTGTCGAAAAACCAGCTCCAGAAGATGCACCGAGTGATCTCGCCATCATTGGCCGCTATCTTTTGACTCCAGAGATCTTTGACATTCTTGCAAATCAAGAACCAGGTACTGGTAATGAAATTCAATTGACGGATGCGATCGACACCCTCAATAAGACCCAGCGAGTCTTTGCCCGTGAATTTAAAGGCCAACGCTACGATGTAGGTGACAAGTTTGGTTTTATGAAAACATCGATTGATTATGCTTTGAAGCATCCACAGGTTAAAGAGGATCTCAAACAGTATATCATTGATCTTGGAAAACAATTAGAAGAAACTGGGATAACTGTGGACTAAACGATTCACAAATTATAAGAATATAAAAGAGAGGCTGGATGAAACATCCAGCCTCTTTCATTTATTCTCTTGTTTATCTATTTTTTAAGGATGAACATTGTAAGAATAGTTTGTATTTGAATAAGTCTCAATTTCGCCTGGATGGAAATTAGAACCGAATCGATTATTGTTATTTACACTGTTTCCTGCTACAGGAGCTTCAGTTGGAGCTTGAACTTTTTCTTCTGGCTTCACAGGAGTCTCTACTTTAGGAGATACAACTGGTTGTTTCTCCTTGTTAGCAGCATAGCCAAAGCGATTGTTTGGATTTCCTTCTGCATTAGCAGGAATATCGCGTGTAGAAGGGGTTGCTACATAATTTGGAGCTGGAATGTGAACCTTGTTCGCATCTTCACTGATTTTTGGTTTTTCTGAAACTGTTGGTGTGTCTGGTTTCTTAGGATCTTTAGGATCTTTAGACTCTTCAGGATCTTTGTAATTATCTGGTTTAGAAGCACGATAAGGATCAGACTTACGTCCAGCTGCCTCTAATTGTTTTTCCATTAATTTTTCATAATCTTTGAAGTGTTGGAAGAGACGATCAGACAATTCAAGGGCATCTTTTGTCACCTTATCTTCAGCAGCTTTTGCAGCTTCAGGTTGATCTTTCAACGCATAATATTCAATATCTTTCTTCTCTTGATCAACAATAAATTGTTTTTCCAGAGCTTTCCAGTGATCTTGAACTGTTTTTCCAAAGACATCTTGGTTATTGATCGCCATGTTGTCAATGTGCCATACTGTCCAATACCATGAATTTGGATCATAAGTTGCTGTTTGAGGTTTGAAGGCTTCGTAAGTATCTTTTAGATTACCATAGAATGGAACATAAGGTGTGTTCCGAGATGGTCCCATACCAAGCCATAAAGTACCACCAAATGATTTTGGAAGTTTTGGATTGATCTGGTAGACATGGGCATCGATAACGTTTTCATTTCCTAAAGCATACTTGTATTGGTCTTTACGAACAGTGTCGTTTGCGCCATTGTCACCTTGTTTCTTCACGCCAATTTGATCGTCCGGTACGAAGCGACCATTTAAGTGCTCAAAGCGATTCCGTTGCATAGCAAAGGCATCTTCTAAAGTGAATTTCTTATTTGGATCTGTTGGTGACCGGAAGAGTTCGTACTCATCATCCTCATATGTCACTTTTGAATTTGGATCCAATAGAGTGATTCCTGCATAGGTCCGTGAGCGGTCTCCTTCAGCATATTTTTCAGGTCCGTAAGATTTCGCAATATGGAAATTGCCATCTTTATCAGTCTTGTAGTTGCCAGATTCCTTGGCTACTTTTTCTACATCTTTAGAGGCAATGACATTTTCAGTGTCATTCAAATCAACATGACCTAGGTAGTAGGTATTGGCAAAAACTGCATATTTGTCTTCTGGAACTTTAACAGCTACATATTGGTGTCCAGAAAGAATTTCCATGTACCAAGTTTCTTTCTGGTCCGCAATAACAACTGTATTCCCCTCAGCTGAACCTTTTTCTTCAATGACTTTCGCAAGTAATTCGATTCCTTCGCGAGCAGATTTTGCACGAGGTAAAATTACATCAAGCATGGCAGCTTCTGGAATTCCGTTTTCTGTCAATGGGTCAGTCTTCAAGACTTTTTTGTTTGGAATGGCCGTAACAGTTGAGGTCATAGAAACGCCGGCTTCGTTAAATCCATGTTCCCCAAAAGCACCGTTACTACCATCTCCACGAGCAGAGTCATAAGTCGCTGTATATTTCATTTCACTAGCAGCATGTGGATAGGTAAAACCATTGGATTCGTCTTCCAGTTGATCCCCTTCCTTATAGTTCTTCGCATCAACAACCACAAAGTTTTTGTTGTGCTTTCCACCATTTGGATAGTAAGGGTAGTCTTCTGTCCGACCAAAGAGAGTGGTCCCATCCTTGGTCAATTGGCGACCAATGATAAAACCACAACAGGCTTGAACAGCTTGAATCGGTAGGAGCAAAAGTGTCATCGCTACCAATGAGAGTTTTAACAACCATTTTTTCATGGCAAATCTCCTTTATTTTTGCGCTATTTCTGACAAAATAACACTATTTTGATTTTTATATCCCCAGTTTACACCTTTTTCAATTCTTTTGCAAGCGCTTTCTAAATGGATGTTTATACTCTTTTATTCATAACCTCCTAGGTTATCATCCTACCAAGACAGGCTTCATTTGCTCATCCTGATAATATTATAATAAATAGTTACAATTATTGGAAATTTTGTCAATTATCTGTTAGTTTACGATTTCGCTACATTTTTTAGGAAAAAGAAAGCCCCTCTCTTAGAGAAGGACTTTTAAAAAAGATTCACCAATTTGCCTAAAAAATAGAGTAATAGTAAGAGATAAGACAAGGCGGCACTGATCTGATAAGTTCGGTTCATAAAGCGGACCTCCCCTCTTACTGGAAAGGCATAAGCCAGCATCACCCCAGCTACTAAGCCACCGATATGCCCTGCCATACTAATTCCTGGCATAAAGCTAAAAATCAAATTGACCACAATCAAGCTCGTATAAGATTGGCTTAAGTGACGAATATAGGGACTTTGAACAATAAAGCGCAAGGCACCAATGGTCCCAAAAAGTCCAAAGAGGGCTGTAGAAGCTCCTGCCGCAATGGCATCTGGTGTAAAAATAGCGACAAAAACATTGCCCATGATACCTGATAAGAGATAGAGAGCCAAGAAAGCCTTGGAACCAAATAGATCTTCTGCCAAATGTCCCAAATAATAGAGGCTAATCACATTGACCGCAAAATGCTCTAAGCCGATATGAACAAAGGTGGCAGTAATCAATCGCCATAGCTGGCTTGGATCCATCTGAATGACCTCTCCAATGACACCACCGCTATAGTAGATAGCAGCACCCGTTTGGTAGTCACCTCCAAATCGGATAAACATAGAAAGAAAAACTGCCGTTGTGACGAGCAACAAGATACTCGTCACAGGATAACGACGATCATAGAGGAATTTCATAGACTAGCACCTCCTGAACTGCTACATCAAAAGCACTTGGCTGGAACTCCCCTTGCTGGATGGAATAAATGGTGCTGACCGTTTTTCCAGTAAAATCTGCTAAATAACGATCATAATAGCCACCACCATAGCCGATCCGATAGCCTTTAGATTGGAAGACCACTCCCGGAACATGGATCAGATCAATCTCTGACTGATCCACAACCTTCCCCGTTTCATTGGGCTCTAATAAACCAAAGCGTGTCTTTTCCAAAATATCAGGATCATATTCCACAAATTCCATCCGACCTTGTGGATAGGTCCGAGGCACACAGACACGTTTCCCACTTTGAAGAGCATCTTGGATCAAGCTAGCTGTAGAAAATTCATGACCCATGGATAGATAGGTTGCCAAGGTCTGTGCCTCTTGAAAGGCTGGAAGCTGGATGAAACGTTGGGTTAATTGGTTATCTGCCTCTGCTTTCACTGATTGAGGCAACTCTTTCATGGCTGCGATGGTTTCTTTTCGTAGTGTTTTCTTCATGCTAACTCCTTTTGTCTAGCTTTCATTGTACCATTTTTTCAGGCCAACCGAAATCATTCCACACAGGAACATAAAAAATCCAACTCCAGACGGAGTTGGATGAAGGGATTATTGATTAACTTTCATTTTCAAAAACTTACCGATATTTTCGACAGCAAAAGGTAGAGCCGCTTCATTTGGGCTCATCTTAGGATGGTGCAGGGCATAAGGCGTATCAATTCCCAGCCAGAACATGACGCCAGGAACCTTGCTCAAGAGAAAGCCAAAGTCTTCTCCTGTCATCGCTGGCAAGATATCAATCAGGTGTACGTTTTCCTCAGCTGTGAAAAAGTCCATGAGTTCTTTAGCCAATTCTGGTTGGTTTTCAACAGGCAGGTAACCTCCTTGCTTGAGTTCCAGATCTAATTCTACATCAAAAGCGGTTGCAACCCCTTCTGCAATCGTTTTGACCCGTTTTTGAGTCAGTAGGTTCATCTCCATGGTCAAAGTCCGGATGGTCCCATGAAGGAAGGCGGTCTCAGCAATCACATTATTGGTGGTCCCTGCATGCATGGAACCAAAAGTGACCACTGCCCCTTCAATCGGATCGACATTTCGACTCACGACCGATTGGACTTGGGTAATAAAGTAAGAAGCTGCTACAAGAGCATCATTGGCTTCATGTGGAAAGGCAGCATGCCCTCCCTTTCCTGTAAAGGTGATCTTGACTTCACAGGTCCCTGCAAAAAGGGTACCCGTATTGGTCGCAATGTCTCCCACCTTTAAATCAGGGCGTACATGCAGACCATAAAATTCATCAGGGAGCCAGTCGCCAAAAGCATTGTCCTTATACATGAGCATCCCACCAGCCTCATTTTCTTCAGCTGGTTGGAAGAGAAAGAGCAGGTTATTTTTTGGTTGCACTTGGACCAGTTGATCCAAAAGCCCGAGGGCTGTCGTCATGTGCATATCATGACCACAAGCATGCATCCGTCCTTCATGCTTAGAGGCAAAATCAAGGCCCGTTTGTTCCACAATCGGTAAACCATCTATATCTGTCCGCCAACCAATGGTTTTTTCAGGTGCAGCCCCATGGAGATAAACTAGGATCCCGGTCCGCCAAGTCCGTTGCTCTACAAAGTCCTTTCCTGCTGTGATCTCTGCGATTCGCTCTAAGAGGTAGGCTTGGGTTTCAAATTCTTCCAATCCAATTTCAGGGATTTGGTGCAAATCCCGTCTTATTTTGATTAAGTCCAATGTCATCGTTGTCTTCTTTCTATTAGAAGAGGCTGAGACAAAAGTCTTAGCCTCTCAATTGTTTTTGGATTGTCAAGCAAGACGCAGTGGTTGAGTGGGCTCTACTACGCTGATTTCATCAGCTTTTACAGCCCTACTCAACTGTGCGGAGGTGGGACGACGAAATCGAATTCTAACGAATTACCGATTTCTGTCCCACTCTCATTTCTATCTTACAAATTACGCAAGGCGTCTTCCAAGGCTGTTTTTTGTTGTGTTTTTTCGTCAATTTCCTTGATGATGCGAGCTGGAACACCAGCTACAACCACATTTTCAGGGACATCTTGAGTAACGATCGCTCCAGCGGCAACGACTGAACCGTTTCCAACTTGAACTCCTTCAATCACAACAGCGTTGGCACCGACCAAGACATTGTCACCGATCCGAACAGGCTCAGCAGAAGCTGGCTCAATGACTCCCGCAAGAACGGCACCCGCACCGATATGGCTGTTTTTACCAACAGTAGCACGGCCACCAAGGATAGCCCCCATATCAATCATGGTTCCTGCACCGATTTCAGCACCGATATTGATGACAGCACCCATCATGACAACCGCATTATCTTCGATGGTTACTTGGTCACGGATAATAGCGCCTGGTTCAATACGCGCATTTAGGTAGCGTTTATCCAGTAATGGGACAGCTGAGTTACGGCCATCTTGTTCTACCACATAATCCTTGTTTTCAGTCAAGTTAACAAGAAGGGGCTCGATATCTTTCCAGTCACCAAACAAAACATTACCTAGTTTCGTAACAGAAGCAGGAACAGCTGTTGCCAATTCCCCTTCAAAGGTTACTTTCACATTTGTTTTCTTTTCTGCATTCCCGATAAAAGCGATAATTTCTTGAGCAGACATTTTTTGTGCAGTCATGAGACTCTCCATTCATTTCAATTAAAGGTATCCATATTATACCACAATCCTAGTGAGATGAACACCTAAGGCGACGTGGAAGTTGATGTCGCTGGATCTTCTAGACCCTTGATTTCACTGATGGTACGATTGCTGCCAAAGTGAATAATGACGGATCGCGAATCAGAAAGCTTATAGTAAAAGGTTAAGAAGGACTCTGAACTCATCATACTCATCCAAGAAACACTGCTAGGAATTCCTACTGTATTCACAAGATCTGAATAGCTCGTTCCTATTTTCATATTGGCAAAATCTTCTCTGTTTAAGCTACCATTTTTATTGGCTAATCGCTCACTGTTTAAGTTTTTAAAATCAAGAGAAGATAAACGGTCAACACCAATTTTTGAAAGTAAAACGGTTACGGAAGAAGGGGACCCTTCAGATCCATAATCCAATTGCGTCATAAAAGGACTGACACCACCTTCTTGGTAGGTTTCTTCCCCACTACTAGCCTTCCCCAGTACAGCTACCACATCCTGTGGAGACAGAGAAGTTGAAGAGTAACGTCCTTGATCCCCCTCACTTAAACCAGGAATCAGGGAAATGGCCTTCTCATAGGTCACTTGAAACTGAAATTCCCCCTCCGGGGCAATCAAGGTACTCGTACCACCCTTCAAGGTTTCCTTTCTGGTCCCATAAGACAGGCCAGTGCTTCCGTATTCACTAGTAGAAGAAGGAGAGCCCTCGCTATGAATACCTCCTGAAGCCAGATAGGCAATTAATCCCAGCATGGCTAATAAACCAAAAAAGGCTGCCAGCGAAGACCCTTCACTCTTAGAGGAAGGAGAGTAGGTTTTCGTCCTATCCGATTGGGAGTCTAGTACCGTTTGTCTTGGTTCTGAATGCCTGCCTCCCCCTATTGAAGCCAGGTCAGCTTCTGAAATCAAGCGACTCCCACCCTGGTGAGAAGAAGTTGCCTTGATGTCTGTCCGTTGATCGTCCAATGATGTCTCCCTTCTTATACCAACACTAATTTCTTGCCTTTTTTCTTGAATTCCATCACCACTTCTGGCCGACCTGGTAGCTGGTAAGTCGCGCGATACCCCATTCCGCCATCTGACACTTCCCCCCAGATTAAGCGTTGAGGATTTCCTAGTTTCTTAATAAGCTGGGCGAATTCTGCACCTTTGTGCTCTTTTTCAGTAATGATTTCTTTCTCACTGCTTGTCTTCTCTTTTGTGTCCAACAAATTCGTCACATCCACCATCGTCAAGCGATACCCCTGGTCTTTCTCTTCTTCAAACCACAAGTTCACACTTTTCTTCCCCTGATCTGTTTGCTTAGCTGCATAAGTCAAGACAAGAATGGTTTGTTCCCCTTGAGCTGTCTTTGTGTAGCGAACTTTTTGTGCTTTTCCCCATTCAGTCACAACTGTTTCCAAGCGGGTTCCTGGTTGCTGACTCTGCTTAAGACGGACTTTCAAATTCGCCACAGCTTCGATGGTCCATTGAAACTGCTTGATTTCTTGATCGTTGCTTACCAAATTCTTGTAATCCTTTGGTTGAAAATGGGAAAGCGTTTGGTCCTCCTTGGTATCGGTTCCCTGCTCTTGCACCTGGATGCTTGCAATCGCAAGTAACAACCCTAAAACAAAACACAAAAACGGCAGCAAGAGTTCTTTTCGATTCTTTTTCATCCACTCGATCATATTTGCTTCACCCCTTCTTCGTCAAACGATACTGACCACTCTGGTCGCGTTCAAAGGTCAAAGAGACCAATCCATCTGTCACCTGATAAGACAAGGCTAAAACTTGCTTGTCCTTTACAGAGGTCAAACTAAGAGAATTGGGAAGACCTGATTTTTTCAAGACTTCTTCTACTGCCGTTCCCTTTTCCTTTTTTCCATCCAAAGGCTTATAACCTGTAAAATCCGCCTGTTTTAAGTTCTTTTTGCTCTGATAGTGAGACGATTTTGGCGCAAATCCTTGAATCGAGCTCAAATAAAAATCATCATCCTGTTTTTGAAATTCTATGGTATAAGGATAGAGCCCCTTCACAGAAGGCCCATAGCCTAACTGGACTTGTGCACCAAAACTCGTATCTTCTTGTGTAAAGCTCGCTGCTTTTCCAAATTTTTTGACGAATGCAGACAAAGTCACCCAACTTTTTTGTACCTTTCCTTCTCCCCTTGCAAGCTCTAATGACAACAAGTCTTCTAGAGCCGGCTCTTTTGAAGAAGGAGCGACAAATTGTTGGCTAGCTTCTTGCATTCGAGATAGGCTCAGCAAACGGTCTTTTGGTAAGGTTTTAACCGGATGAATTATAAACACCAAGCAAGCACCCACTATAAAAGCTAGCAAAGCCCCTGCAGCTTTTTGGAGGATCCGCTTATGATGTTCTATCCACTGTTTCATTTCTTCCATCCTTTATGCTCTTTCTATTCAAACTCCTTCTATTGTATAGAAAATTAGCGCATTTGTCTTGTCTTATTCCAAAAAAGAGGCGCTTGCCTCTTTTTTTATTCATTGGTTTAGTAACTATCCTTACTGCTCAAGAGGAAATCTCCATTTTCTTGACGAATAAAGGTCAAATCTACATAGTCCCCATTTTTCTTTTGGAAGTCCATGACCAATTCCACTATGTCTGAATCATCAGATGAACTCACCGTCAGATTGACTGCATCACCGTATTTTTCTAAGAGTTCTTTGTAAGAGGTCCCTCCAGCACCGGTCTCACTATCTCCAACCTTGAACCCATCTGCAAAGTTATCCTCAACCGTAAGATTTTTCCCAAATTGATTAAATTCAAATTTGACAAGCTGTAATTTTTTTCCTTTCTTAGAGTAGGTCGCTTTGACCTCTTTATTATAAGAGTTATCATCCCAGAATAATTTCAATTCTCCACTATCAAATTGAACAGAACTAGCCTTTCCATAAACGTCGACCATTTCCTCAGGACTCTCTCCATCATCCTTTCCAGTCAAAAATTGAAGTTGCTCGATATCAGACTGCTCCCAGCTAAAATCGGCTTCCGCATCTTCTGCGGTTAATTGCTCCAAATCAATATTGGATGAAGAACCAGACTGGTTGCCTGACCAAGAAGTATGCTTTCTAGATGGTGACGTGCTAGAGCTGGCATGACCAATCAAATAGCCACTGACTCCACCGATGAGGAGACCCACTAAAATCCCAAGGGCAAAACGAATCGCCTTCTTGTCCGCAGTATCCATTGGTTTTCCAACGGGAGGAAGAGGAGCTTGTGTGATATGTGTTCCAGGAACAGGCGCTGTTTGTGGACCAACTGGTTTAACGACCACACTTTGAGGAGCTTCAGGCGCAGGCTGGAATAGAGGGGTCGGTTGGGGAGCAGCGGGCACTACCGCGTCTTCTTCAACTGTCGTTTCAACCACTTTTGGGAGCTCCACCGTTTCTGAAATAACTGGCTCTTTTGCCTCTTCTTCCATTGCTTTCTTCATCTCTGTCGCTGAAACGCCACTAACTTCTGGAACTTCCAAGTCTTCGACTTCTTCTTTTGGGACAAATGCCGGCGCAGCCACATCAAAATGGGGTGTTCCATCTAAGGGAGTCTGTTTCATCAATGGTTCTTGATCTTTCTCTGACATTTTGAATTCTCCTTTTTATTCTTCTCTTCTACTATAACATAAAACCAAGCAGGGACCAACTCCTGTCTTGATAGACTAAAAAAGATCGGAGAGATATCCGACCTTTTAGACACTTATCTTAAAATTTCTTGCGAAAGGCGACAATCGCAATTAGATTACCGTATGATCGAGAAATATAACTAGATCGTATTTTTATAATTGATTCTAAGGGACAAAAATATAAATTTGTTTAGCAAGTAAAAAAACGACCTCTTGCGAGATCGTTTTGTCTATTGATTAAAGACGAGCGTTGAGTTCTGCTCCAAGTTCTTCAAATCCTGGTTTACCAAGAAGGGCAAACATATTTTTCTTGTAGGCTTCAACACCTGGTTGGTCAAATGGGTTAATCGCGTTCAAGTAGCCTGAAAGGGCGATGGCCAATTCGAAGAAGTAGATGGCATAACCAAGAGTGAAGGCATCTTGCTCAGGAAGAGTCACGTACATGTTTGGTACGTCACCATCTGTGTGGGCAAGAAGAACACCGTCAGTTGCTTTTTTGTTTACGAAGTCAACGTCTTTTCCTTGGAGGTAACCAAGTCCATCAAGGTCTTCTTCCAATGTAGGGATGATCACGTTCTTACGTGGTTTATCCACACGGACAACTGTTTCAAACATGATACGAGTTCCTTCTTGGATAAATTGACCCAATGAGTGCAAGTCTGTTGAGAAGTTAGCCGAAGTTGGGTAAATACCTTTTTGGTCTTTTCCTTCTGACTCACCAGCCAATTGTTTCCACCATTCTGAGAAGTATTGAAGAGATGGTTCGTAGTTGACCAAGATTTCAGTTGCATAACCTTTACGGTAAAGGATGTTACGAACTGCTGCGTATTGGTAAGCTTCGTTTTCAGAAAGTTTGTCTGAAGTGTATTCTTTACGGGCTGCATTCGCACCTTCCATAAGGGCTTTGATATCAGCACCTGATGCAGCAATTGGAAGCAATCCAACTGGTGTCAAGACTGAGAAGCGTCCACCGATATCATCTGGAACTACAAATGTTTCCCAACCATTGGCATCTGCTTCCACTTTTACAGCACCTTTGGCACGGTCAGTTGTCGCGTAGATCCGTTTGTTGGCTTCTTCTTGACCATATTTCTTCACCAAGAGTTCTTTGAAGACACGGAAAGCGATCGCTGGTTCAGTTGTTGTACCTGATTTAGAAATCACGTTGACTGAGAAATCTTTATCTGAAACATACTCTACCAAGTCAGCAAGGTAAGTAGATGAGATGGAGTTTCCAGCATAAAGGATTTGTGGAGCTTTGCGTTCTTCTTTTGTTTGCAAGTTTGCAAAGTGGTGGTTCAAGAAGTCAATGGCAGCTTTCGCTCCAAGGTATGATCCACCAATACCGATCACGACCAAAACATCGCTGTCTGCTTTGATTTGTTCAGCAGCTTTCAAGATGCGGTCAAATTCTTCACGGTCATAATTTTCAGGAAGGTCCAACCAACCTAGGAAGTCACTACCAGCACCTGTTCCTTTACGGATCAATTCATCAGCTGCAGTCACTTGTGGTTGCATATATTCCACTTCATGTGGGGCAACAAATTTACCCAAAACTTTTGAGTAGTCAAATTTAATATGAGACATGTTATTCCTCCAATATTTCTTCTCCTATATGATATCGCTTTACAGGGATTTAATCAAGGGAAACCATCCTATAAAACGTTTTCATTTGCTAATTTTTTTATTTTCACAAATCAAGCAACGACGCAATAGCAATCGTTTGCATGTTTGCACTATTTTTGGCTAGAAAATCCAAAAAAAGAAGCTTCTCACGAAACTCTATTTTTTCTCTTTTATTCTTTGAATATAAACGTAATTTCAACATGACTCTGATGAGTGATAGCCCTCACGTCGCTTTGCTCCTCAGGATCAATATCTCTAAGTTCGGTTGCGCCTTACAGGCTAATTTCATGTTACGCTATAGCCCTCACGTCGCTTTGCTCCTCAGGATCAATATCTCTAAGTTCGGTTGCGCCTTACAGGCTAATTTCATGTTACGCTATAGCCCTCACGTCGCTTCGCTCCTCAGGATCAATATCTCTATGATCGGTTCGCCTTCCAGGCTAATTTCATGTTACGCTATAGCCCTCACGTCGCTTCGCTCCTCAGGATCAATATCTCTAAGTTCGGTTGCGCCTTACAGGCTAATTTCATGTTACGCTATAGCCCTCACGTCGCTTTGCTCCTCAGGATCAATATCTCTAAACTCATCTGCGACTTCCAGTCTTGATTCGTTAAGAGCTATAGAAAAAGAGCACACAGCTCACTTCGCTTAGGGCTGCTGGATTCCTCCCCTGACCCGCTTCACGCAGAACTGTTGCTCCGATAGGTATTATATCATAAATTGTTGGATTTGCAAAGGTCCGGTTTTTATTCTTGTGTTTCGGCCTTGGCTGCGAGTTTGGCTTGTTTTTTTCGTTCTCGACCTTGGCGGAAAAAGGTCTGCATGATGGCTGCACATTCTGCTTCCAAGATTCCTGTTTCCACTTCCACACGGTGATTGAGGCGCTCATCTTTCAAAATGTCATAGAGGCTTCCTGCTCCGCCGAACTTCTGATTGGTCGCCCCGTAAATCACCTGGGGAATCCGAGCTAGACCAATGGCACCACTACACATGACACAGGGTTCAATGGTCACAAACAGAGTCGTATCCAGCAAACGCCAGCTCTCTTCATGCTGATTGGCTTCTTCAATCGCCATGATTTCCGCATGCATGACCGCCCGCTGCAGCTCCTCACGCGCATTATGTCCACGCCCGATAATCTGACCATCCTTGACCAAGACACAGCCAATCGGTATTTCATCATTGGCGAGGGCAATCTCCGCCTCCTTCAGGGCTTCCCTCATAAACATCGCTTTTTCCTCTATCGTGTAGTCCATCTCTTCCTTCTTCCTTTTAGTTTCTTTGTTCATTATACCATAGGCAGCTTACGACTCACAAAAAAAGCCGCCGATTGGGCGACTCTTATGGGAGATTATTATGAAAAAGTTTAGGAGGTTTAAACAAAGTTAGGAGGTCTTTGTTTATGCTTCTAGTATAGCTGGCCTATCTTAAATAAAGCTTAAGTTCTCTGAGTATTGATGATTTTGGAAATATCACCACTTAGAATCTCAAAAATATCTGACAAATTGCTGGCTTACTACTATCCGCTTTGTCGCAGAACCAACTATTGTGGCATCGCTCATCCTTTACGTAACTCAAGGATTTGGTCATAGCGCTCTTCTTCATCAATATGATGGGCTATTTCTAGTACCGTGATCGGCAAAGAAAAGATTAGGTCTCTAACCAGACGACTATTTTTTTCGTCCAAAGCTGATGTCACTTCGTCCGCTAATAAAATATCCTTCTCGCGTAAGAGAAAACGAGCCAACTCTAATCTGACACGCTGACCTCCTGAAATGTTTTCACCATTATTATGAATTTCTACATTCAAAATATCCTGAAATTCATCTATTAAGCCAACTCGGTCCAATACCTCCAATAATTCATGGTCCTGAAAAGGCTGACCAAAAGTTAGATTATAGCGGATAGTATCGTTAAACAGGAAGGGATGCTGGCTAATTAAACCGATATTCCCTTGGAAATGACTCGTTATTTGATTTCCATCATACTGAACGAAAATGTCACCCTCATCACATACTTCTTCTCCTAAAATCAAGCGAAAAAGAGTCGTCTTTCCAGACCCGCTCGGTCCTTTGATTAAGACCTTCTGACCTACTGAAATCGTCGCCGTCAAATCAGAAAAAAGCTGACGTTCAGCAAAACTTTTTGAAATATGATTTAAGCGCAACGATTCGAGATTTTCAACAAATTGATCCTTTGTCTCTTCGAAATCAGGTTCTTCCTCGATAATCTTAAACAGGCGGTTCGCAGTCGGCAAGGCACCTTGGAGATTGGCTGCACTGTACATCAGAGTTTGGATCGGTTCTACCAGCATCCCCGCAGCAACATACATAGAGATGAGGCTTGTAATAGAAATAGAATTTCCCTGTAAACTCAAATAAAAGCCTAAAGCAAGAGGAACAACCTGACTAAAAAAGACCATAAATCCATTAAAGAAAAAAATAATATTATGTGTGAAACAAAATCTTTGGATGGCTTTTTGATATTCTCCGTTTAAATCATTCACGCGCTCTTCATTCAGCCTCATGGCCTGATTAATCCGTAAGGTTTGGCTGCCTTGCATACTATCCGAGACAAGCCCATGTAATTTCGTTCTAAGCTTGGACCAGCTGTCTCCCGAATCTTGTAAACGACGATTCATGATGAACTGAGGAATAGGTCTCATAATCGTAAAAATGACAAAAATAAGTCCTAAGAGAAAATTTTGTGAAACAATATAAATGGCTGTAACAAGGGCGACAAATCCCCAACTCACCATAACATTTATATTTTCCAAATAATTATCGCCCACATATTCCATATCTTGAGTTAGCAGACTAACTTTTTCATCATTGGAAAATTTAGGATTCAATATGACTTTCTTAAATAAAAGGGCACGGACACTTTTGTTGATTTCTCTTCGGAATATATTGTGCGAATAGTTTGAAAACAGCATCAGACTATAAATAACAAGATAGACAGACAAACCAAATAAAACAAAATTGAGAATTTTTCCATAAGAAAGGCCGTCTTGATCTAACTTCAAGGCCTTCGTTAAAATCAGAGGTTGCGCCAACACCAAACCACTATTCACAATACGCCCTAAAAAAATAGGAAAAAGATACTTCTTATCAATGTACTTATAAATATTTCTCATAATTATCATCCATCAAATCTGTGTGACTTAACCTACAGTAAGTATACACCGATAGAAATATTAAATCAAGCAATATTCAGCAGATTAGAAAAGTTCCCAACTTTTAATATTTTGGAAAAGGTTATCCTATAAAAGCTGCAATTTCGCCAACTTCTTGAGCAATATAGGTGGCGCCGGCTTCTTCCAATTCTTCCCTGCTTCCAAAGCCATAAAGGACACCGATAGAATCAAGCTTTTGCGCTTGAGCGCCAAGCACATCGTGCTCCCTGTCTCCAATCATGATGGTATGCGCCAAATCTGTAATCCCATTTTGCTCCAAGGCATACTGGATAACATCGCTTTTTTTACTACGTTTTCTATCCATGGTCGCACCAGCGACAAAGTCAAAATAATCATACAAACCAAAGTGTTTGAGAATTTGAATGGAAAATTCTTCAGGCTTTGACGTAGCTACAATCAACTGTTTGCCAGCCTGCTTGAGAGAAGCCAGCAAGTCAGGAACGCCTAGATAGACCTCATTTTCATAAAGGCCTTTTTCGGAAAAATACTCATGATAGTAGTCAATGGCCTTTAAACATTCTTCCTTAGAAAATCCATAAAAGCGCTCAAAAGACTCCTGCAAGGGCGGACCGATGAAAACTCTCAATGCTTTCTTGTCTGGCACTTGAATCCCATATTTTCCTAAGGCATAGGCCACCGAGTTGGTAATCCCTAGTTCTGAATTGGTCAAGGTGCCGTCTAGGTCAAATAAAATCGTTTGATACATTTTTTCCTCTTTCTGCTTTCAAAAAGAGGCTGGGACAAAAGTCCTAGCCTCTCAATTGTCTTTGGATTGTCGAGCAAGACGCAGTGGTTGAGTGGGCTCTACTACGCTGATTTCATCAGCTTTTACAGCCCTACTCAACTGTGCGGAGGTGGGACGATGAAATCGAATTCTAACGAATGACCGATTTCTGTCCCACTCTCTTATCTTCATTTGCTTATAAACTAGACCACACACTTTCAAGGATATTGGTTTGGTCACGATCTGGTCCGACTGAGAAGGTTGAAATGCGCACACCAACTAATTCACCGACACGGCGGACATAGTTGCGGGCATTTTCTGGAAGCTCATCCAAGTGGCGGACACCTGTGATGTCTTCTGACCAGCCTGGTAATTCTTCATAGATTGGTTTGCAACGTTTGAGTTGCTCCAAGCTTGCTGGGTAGTGGTCGATGCGTTCCCCATCCAAGTCGTAGGCTACACAGATTTTCACTGTATCCAAGCCGGACAGAACGTCGATCGAGTTCAAGCTAAGGTTGGTAATTCCTGACACGCGACGGCTATGGCGCATGACAACTGAGTCAAACCAACCAACACGACGAGGACGACCGGTTGTTGTCCCATACTCATGGCCGACTTCACGGATCCGATCACCCACTTCATCGAAGAGTTCCGTAGGGAATGGGCCATCACCAACACGGCTAGTGTAGGCTTTACATACACCGACAACCTTGTCGATCTTGCTTGGGCCGACACCTGATCCGATGGTCACCCCACCTGCGACTGGGTTTGAAGAGGTTACAAATGGATAGGTTCCTTGGTCGATATCCAACATAACCCCTTGGGCTCCTTCAAAGAGCACGCGCTTGCCGTTATCCAAAGCATCGTTCAAGATAACAGAAGTATCGGTTACATATTGTTTGATTTGTTGACCATATTCATAGTATTCTTCAAAGATATCGTCAAATGACAGAGCCTCTGCATCATAGAGTTTGGTAAATTGACGGTTCTTTTCTTCCAAGTTGATGCGAAGACGTTCTGCGAAGACTTCGCGATCCAAGAGATCCGCAATCCGGATTCCCACACGAGCTGCTTTGTCCATGTAGGCTGGGCCAATCCCTTTAATCGTAGTCCCAATTTTGTTGTCTCCTTTAGATTCTTCTTGGAGACGGTCCAATTCAATATGGTAAGGGAGGATGACATGGGCACGGTCAGAGATTCGAAGGCTGTCCGTTGATACTCCTTCGTCATGGAGATAAGCTAACTCTTTAACCAACGATTTAGGGTTGATAACCACGCCGTTTCCGATGACAGAGATCTTTTCAGGGAAGAAGATACCAGAAGGAATCAAGTGCAACTTGAACTTTTTGCCGTCGATTACGATGGTGTGCCCGGCATTGTCCCCACCTTGGTAGCGCGCAATGACTTCTGCATTGGCTGATAGGAAGTCTGTAATCTTCCCTTTTCCTTCATCACCCCATTGGGTTCCTACTACAACAACTGATGTCATAATTCTTTTTCATATACCATAGATAGTATGCTATCTATGCCTTTCTTCAAACTAAGGGCAGGAGTCTCACCTGCAAGTTTGTCTTACACTCTATTATAAGCAATTTTTAATGTTTTTTCAAGATCCACTCGGCTATCGTTTATTTTTCTCCTTTCTTTTTAAACCAACTTCTCTATGAAACTCGTCTTTTACTTGGAAATTGCTTCTTTCTAGAAATAACGTTCGGAATTTTCTTTTCTTCTCGTCCTTCTTCTGAAACGACTGATTTTCAGAATTCTCCTTGTCCCCACTTTGCTTGATTTGTGCTAAAATAGTAGGTATGGACAAAATTATTAAAACTATCTCAGAAAGTGGTGCTTTTCGTGCCTATGTACTAGACAGTACAGAAACTGTACGAACAGCCCAAGAAAAACATCATACACAAGCTAGCTCCACGGTCGCACTTGGCCGTACCCTCATTGCCAGCCAAATCTTGGCGGCAAACGAGAAAGGAGATACTAAAATTACGGTCAAAGTCCTTGGAACTAGCTCACTCGGAGCCATCATCACTGTGGCAGATACCAAGGGAAATGTTAAAGGCTACGTGCAAAATCCTGGAGTGGATATTAAAAAGACTGCGACTGGTGAAGTTCTGGTGGGACCATTTGTCGGAAACGGAGAATTCTTGGTTATCACAGATTATGGTACGGGAAATCCTTATAACTCCATGACCCCTCTTGTAACCGGTGAAATCGGAGAAGACCTGGCCTTTTATCTGACGGAAAGCCAACAAACACCATCTGCAGTTGGACTCAATGTTCTTTTGGATGACGAAGACAAGGTTAAAGTGGCTGGTGGCTTCTTGCTCCAGGTCTTACCCAATGCCAAGGAAGAAGAAATCGCGCGCTTTGAAAAACGCATCCAAGAAATGCCTGCCATCTCCACACTTTTGAAATCTGAAGACCATATTGAAGCTCTTCTTGCTGCTATCTATGGGGATGAACCTTTCAAACGCCTCTCTGAAGAAGAACTTCGCTTCCAGTGCGACTGCAGCCGTGAGCGTTTCTTGAACGCTTTAGCAAGTCTGCCAGCTAGTGATCTAAAAGAGATGAAAGATGAAGATCACGATGCAGAGATTACCTGCCAATTCTGCCAAACCCACTACCACTTTGACGAAAATGACTTGGAGGAACTCATTCGTGACAAATCTTAATACGCCATTTATGATCGGGAATGTCGAAATCCCTAACCGTACTGTCCTAGCCCCAATGGCTGGAGTGACCAACTCGGCTTTCCGGACCATTGCAAAAGAACTGGGAGCAGGGCTCGTTGTCATGGAAATGGTCTCTGACAAGGGAATCCAGTACAACAATGAAAAGACACTGCATATGCTCCATATCGATGAAGGCGAAAATCCTGTATCGATCCAACTCTTTGGAAGCGACGAAGACAGCCTCGCACGCGCAGCTGAATTTATCCAAGAAAATACCAAGACCGATATCGTCGATATCAACATGGGCTGCCCGGTAAATAAAATCGTCAAAAACGAGGCCGGTGCTATGTGGCTCAAGGATCCAGATAAGATTTACTCCATCATCAACAAGGTTCAATCCGTCCTTGATATCCCTCTGACTGTCAAAATGCGAACAGGTTGGTCGGACCCTTCTCTAGCAGTTGAAAATGCGCTTGCTGCCGAAGCTGCGGGTGTCTCTGCCCTTGCCATGCACGGACGAACTCGGGAGCAAATGTATACGGGTCATGCAGACCTTGAGACCCTTCACAAGGTTGCCCAAGCTCTAACCAAGATTCCTTTCATCGCAAATGGAGATATCCGTACGGTTCAAGACGCGAAGCAACGCATCGAAGAAGTCGGTGCCGATGCTGTTATGATTGGCCGTGCCGCTATGGGGAATCCTTATCTCTTCAACCAAATCAACCATTACTTTGAAACAGGTGAAATCCTGCCTGATTTGACCTTTGAAGACAAGATGAAGATTGCTTACGAACATTTGAAACGCTTGATCGATCTCAAAGGTGAACACATTGCCGTTCGTGAATTCCGTGGCCTTGCCCCTCACTACCTTCGTGGTACCTCAGGTGCAGCCAAACTCCGTGGAGCCATCTCCCAAGCTAGCACCCTGGCAGAGATTGAAGAACTCTTACAATTAAACGCATAGAAATAATAAAAGCAGGACCTCACATGAGGTCCTGTGCTATTTTTAAATAAAATAAGTTAAGCAATTCTGCAAAGAAATATAAATATGTTCTAATTTTTTTGAGCGAATCAAGAAAATGCTGAAACTTTCCGCTGTGAGAAAAGTGCTTGAAACATTACGTTTCAAGCACTCGGGAGTTTTGAAACTTTAGGTTCAAAACTAAGTCATGGAACTTCTTCGAAGTTCGCTGACGTCCGTACTCACCTAAGGAAAGTTTTTAATATGGTTTCGTCTTCAATCTGATAGGACCTCACACAGGGTCCTGTTTTTATAGATTATCTGTTTGCAGGCCGAGTTGTTTAACTCTAGCGGTGTAGTAAGTCATGATCAAAAAGAGGTTGGCTGTGATCAGCCAGATGGACCATTGGTGGAGGAAATGCATGAGGATAGCCACGCTAATAGCTCCCGCCACAAAGCTTCCAACGACAATCCCGTAATTCATGGCCTGACGCCGATACTCGACCAAATCTCCTTCCCCGCGAATGATTCGGTACAAAGCCGTCAGCATCTTGCGATAATTTCCGGAAGTCATAAAGATCACATAAGGGTGATTTTCGATCAAGCTCCCTGTAAAGGTCAACATCATCATTCCCGTCCCAAAAGCTATAAAGGGAACTTCTACAGGTGGTATGACAGACACTAAGGGAATCAGGAGTGTCACCACAAACAAAGGAATCAACATCTTGGTTCGCCAAAAGGCTGTCTTGCGATATTCTTTGATATGGAGGGCAACTACAAAGCCGATGGAAAAGAATAAAATAGATGAAAAACGCATGATGGTATTTTCGACACGGGGATCGTGCCAATCAGCGATGAGAAGCAGTAGGTTCCCAGTTTGGGTTGCGACCAAACTCCGGTAGTGCATGTGGCAAAAAACATCAAGGCCCCCTCCGATAAAACCAAGCAGAGCCCCCATCAGTCGTGTATTTTGTGGTAAGATGATTTTTTCTTCCATAGTCGTATCCCTTTTGATTTCAATTATTTTTATTATACCACTTTGCACACAAGTGGAGCAGGAAAAATCAAAAAAGCCCTTGGCTACAAAAAGTAGCTGAGGGCTGATAGAATACATCTCGCTCGACCTACTCTTTTAAGCGATAGGTCTTCCGTGGTTTTTTCTTGGGAACCCGCTTGACGCCTACTTCTTCCACAAATTCTCCGAATTTCACGAGGAAGTTATTGCTAACGATGGGGCGTCCTGGATTGATTAGATTGACCAATTCAGTTGCTTCATAAACGGTGAAGGGCTCCTCTAACAGATAGAGGAAGGTTGGATTCCAGTCCAAACGTCCCTGAATCCGCTTGATCGACTCTTGGATGATTTGATAGTGGTCAAAGGCAAAATCAGAAGCAACTAAGGCTTTCCCCTCTAGCAAACACTGGGACTTCTTGAAATCGACATCGAGAAAAACAACTTCCTTGGCATCGTCACCTGCATGGACTAAGTCTACTGCTTCTGCTGGCAGATAGACCAGATGAGCGATGGTAATGACCCAGCCTCTGGGGTCCCGCCCAGGGGTGGAAACCGTCATGAGCTGCTCCACCTTATTAACTGGAAGATCGAGACCGACTTCTTCTTTGACCTCCCGGATACAAGCATGGGTTGCATCTTCATCCTTGTTCACAAAGCCCCCCACCAAGGCTAGGCGGTGTTGATATGGGTGGGCCTTGCGGCGAATAGCTAAGAGCTTGAGCTGGCCTTCGACAAAACAGTAGGCCACCATGTCCGCTGTGACACTAGGGGTTTCATAAGTCGGTAAGTCTTGTTCCTTGTACCACTTGAGAAAGTCTGCTTCACTTGCGACCGTCTCAAAATACTCTTTCTCCGTCATTCCTGCTGGAATCAAGAGATTGGTCATTTAGGCCACCTCCTTCTTGAGGACTTTGGTCCATTGGTACCAGCCCACTAGACTATTCAGCGTGTAGACCCAGTACATCCCTTGAATTTGAATACTCTGATCCCACCAGAGGAGTTTCATAATATTGACAAAGCCTTGCTTTTTCGCTTCTCGGTGGACATTTGTAAAGTCTTGGATAAAGGTTGTGAATTTTTTAGTGAGATTGTTCATTAGGTGATTCATAAGCTGCTCCTTAGTCGGCTTGGTAGATGGCATCAATAACTTTCTTGGCTTCTTCATAGTTACCGAGGTAGTCTGATGCGAGGAAAGTGGTCGGAATGTTTCCAAGGTATTGCTGGCGCAATTGGTCTAGGTAATTTGAAAAGCTGGTGCGGATCTCTTCATCAGCCATGGTCATGTCTCGGAAACCATCATTGACATAAGAGCCGATCGGCTGAACAAAGAGGATCAAATCCCATTTTTCTTTAGACAAAATACTAACAAAGAGGTTGTCAAAGGTATCGGTCATGCTGATATCCTGGCCTTCGACTTCCATGTAGTAGTCGTAGTAACCTTTGGTCACCAGAGAATTGGTATCTGCGATGACCAGGCCTCGATTGGCACTACTATCGATGAGCTTAGAGGTTTGATCATACTGTCCTAAGAGGAGGTAATAGTAATCTTTCGGTGTGAGTTCATCATCCTGAACATTGTTCTTGATCTGGTATTCACGGGCATACTCAAGACTAACAGGAGCATCGTAAAAGCGAGCCAAGTCTTTTGCAAGGGTCGTTTTCCCGTTGCTGGCGCTCCCCATGATCAAGACTTTTTTCGTGAACTGGCGACGGAAGGGCTGGGCGATGTATTTCCAGTATTTGCTTGGATTTTCCCGGATCATGGTAGCAGAGATTCCAAAGCGACGTTCCTCTAAGTGGACTTCAAACCCTCTCGCTTCCAACTCTTCCTTGTAGGCTTTCTCCCCCACATAAAAGATCAACTCTTCTGTCTCTGTTTGATACTGGATGGTGTCAAGGGCTGTTTGTAACCAAGGTTCCCACCCCAAGGGATAACGAGGAAGTTCCGTCTCATCTAGCTTATAGACTTGGGCCAATTCATCGTTTGAGAAGGCTTCACGGATATAGCGGAAGCGTTTTTGTAAGGTCAAGCCCACTTCTTCGCCACAGTCCCCTTCATAACCAGATACGATGACACGAACACGATCACACTGACGCTTGGCCCGCTGGATCAGGTCAATATGCCCTTGATGAAGAGGAGCAAAGGTTCCAAACACCACAGCGATTCTTTCTTTATTCATACCGACTCCTTTTTATAAATAAGTTTTCTTTATGTTTTTATTGTATACTATATTTTTTGGATGTCGACACTTTTTTATAAAAAAATATATTTTTCTTCAAAACAGCAAAAAAAGATCTGAAAAGATAAGATTTTCTTTTCAAATCTTTCGACTTTTATTCACGAGTGAGGGAGTGGCTGACACCGTCTTTCAGAACCGTCACACTGGATACAGAGCCATCTTTTCCAACTACGATATCTAGAGTCGCTGCAGACCCATCGCCTGCTGAGAGATTAGCATGGTAATGGCCGTCATCCAAGGTATAGTTATAACCGCTGACGCCATAAGCTACGGGTTGACCCCCAGGAAGTTGGATGGTCACTTGACCACCTTGACCAATAGTGACTCCAGTGTCACGTTTGTCAGACCAATTCCCTGCTGCTGCGGAGAAGTCCCCTGCTGCCACGGAATAGACTCCCTTGTATTGGGCATTCTCCGTAGCAGATGCTTGCTTCTTAGCATGAGCATGACCTTCTTCTAGACTTGGCAATTTTTCTTTAGCTGGTGTTGCTGGAGCGGTCACTTCTTTTGTTTCTTTTGTTACTGGCGCTGCTGGAGTCGCTGCTTTAGCTGGAGCAGGTGTTTGACTAGCTGCAGCTTGGGTATTTTTACTACCAACGGTGTGACTTTCTTCTGATTTGCTATCAGATGACGAAGATGCAATCGGATCCTTGCTAGTGATCACTTTTTTCTTGGAAGAAGAGCTGGTTTGTTTGACTTGACTGGTCTTTGAACTGCTTGCTTCTGTTGCCTTTTCTTCTTTATTCCCGCCACAAGCTCCTAGGAAAAGACTAGCTGTAAGAGCTAGCGCTGCTAGGGAAATGATTTTTTTGTTTTTCATAACCGAACCTCTTTTTGTAACATTTGTAATATTTTGTAACGCTATTGTAACACTGTTATATGAGGCTGTCAATAGTTTCTCAAATATTTTTCTAATTTGAAAGAAGTTTTAGGTAAGTTCCTATACTATCACAAAAAGAGCCGGACACACTGTCCAGCTACTCATTATTTGTACACTTCTTGATAGAATTCGATCTTGTCCCCTTTTTTGACAGTAGTTTCTGCCGCTCCTTTAGGAGCCATTTCGCCATTGATCTTGTACATCCAGTAAAGGCCTTTGGCTTCGTCTTGACTGTGACCGTCAATCGAGGTGATCATGCCATTTTTTTCTTCAATCTTGTAGTTGGCTTTGAGCACTTTCATAAGATTGCTCTCTTCTGCTACTTTCAAGGTTTTCGATTGCGCTTCTTGACCTTCTGGCGTTACACTTACTGTAATCGAAATTTCGTTTTTCTTGGTAACTTCTGTGCTAGAAGCTGTTGGTTGATTGTTTGTGCTATGAGACGGAGTGCAACTCACTAAAAGAAGGGCTGCAAGTAAGGTCGTCAGGCTAGAAATGGTTTTTTTCAACATAAAATCTCCTAAAGATATGATAGATAATGGGATAAAAAGCGATCGTTGATAAAGCATGGGCCAGGTTAAAACTAAAACCATTGACCAAAGCATAGGTCCACCAAGGAATATGGTAAATCAAGGCATAAACACTATCGATCAAGACCCCATAAGCAAAGGACAGTAGCCCCACAAAAAGGATCTGAAGGATAAAGGGCAACCACTTGTAACTGATATGCCAAAGAAGCATCAAGCAGCCAAAGGCGACAATCTGAAAGAACACAATCAGGCTCATCCCCAGGAAAAAGGCGGAGACAAACATGGTGATCATCATAACAAGAAAAGCAAAGCTATACCCTTCAAATATCACCAAGAGAAAGAAGATGGCAGAAATAGGTTGGACATTGGGAAAGGGTGCAAAAGCCTGACGTAGGGCGACACAAAGTGCCGCCAAAAGCGAAATACGGGTTAATCGCTGAAGCGTCATGACGTCCTCCTAGACAATCTCGAACTTGATCGTTCCAGCTGTTGTTCCAACCTTGATGGTTTGCCCTTCTTGGACTTGGCCTTTCAGCAATAGCTCTGCTAGTCGATCTTCCACTTCGGTCTGCAAAACGCGACGGAGTGGCCGAGCTCCCATTTCTGGATCGTAGCCTTTGGTTGCTAGCAACTTGAGCGCTGAAGGCTGGAATTTGAGGATCATGCCTTGTTCGGCCAAGGTTGTAATGAGCGGTTTGACCATGACTTTCACCACCTGTTGCATGTCCTCGCTTGAGAGACTATGGAAGACCACCTTTTCATCAATCCGGTTGATAAACTCTGGACGATAGGTCTTCTTCAACTCTTCAAACATGCGTTTTTCCATATTGGCCTGGTCAAAGCGGATATCTTTGGCACCAAAACCAACTGTCTTATCATCTCGAAGGGCTGTTGCTCCCAGGTTTGAGGTCATGATGATAATGGTATTAGAGAAGTCGATCTTCCGGCCTTTGCTATCGGTTAAGACCCCATCATCCAAGACCTGCAAGAGGACATTGAAAATGTCGGGGTGGGCTTTTTCTACCTCATCAAATAAGAGGACAGAATAAGGTTTGTTGCGGACTTTCTCGGTCAACTCGCCCCCTTCTTCGTAGCCCACATAGCCTGGAGGGGCACCGTTGAGGCGGCTAGCCGCAAATTTTTCCATGTACTCACTCATATCAAAACGGATGAGGGCCGATTCATCATCAAACAGAACTTCTGCCAAAGCTTTGGCTAGCTCCGTTTTTCCGACACCGGTAGGCCCTAGGAACATGAACGATCCGATCGGACGTTTATTGCTACGGATACCCGATTGATTGCGACGAATGGCCCGGCTGATACTAGATACCGCTTGGTCTTGACCAATCACGCGCTTATGCAATTCTGTTTCTAAGTTTAGGTACTTCTTGGCATCAGTTTGGGTCAGTTTTTGAGTTGGAATACCCGATAATTGGCTCAAGGTCACCAAAACATCTTGGTCAGTGACCTCTTTTTTGTAGACAATGGGAGCAGCCTCTACTTGTAAGAGCTGGGCTGCTTTCTTCCACTTGCCATCCATCAAAGCCCGGTCCAATGCGGTCAACTCTTCTTTTACCTGGCCGTTTGACTCGCGGTTTTGTACGGTAGCTGCCGCTTCATCCAAGAGATCAATGGCTGAATCTGGCAATTGACGGCTGGTTAAATAGCGGTAGGCATATTTGACAGCTGTTTCGATCGCTTCATCGGTAATGGTCACATGATGGTGGTCCTGGTAGGTTTCTTTCAAGCCTTGGAGAATTTGGATGCTATCTGCAACACTTGGCTCTTCAATAGTGACTTTCGCAAAACGACGAGAGAGAGCCGCGTCTTTTTCGATATGCTTTTGGTACTCATCTTGAGTCGTAGCCCCAACTGTGCGCAAGGTCCCTCGTGCCAGGGCTGGTTTTAGAATATTGGCTGCGTCTAAGGTCGAATCAATGCCCGATCCTGACCCCATAATGGTATGCAGTTCATCGATAAAGAGGATCACGTGACCGTCTTCTTCGATATCCTGGATAATATTGTTCATCCGCTCTTCAAAGTCCCCACGGAAGCGCGTCCCTGCCACCACATTCATGAGATCCAATTCCAGGACACGCATTTGCGCGATTTCAGCTGGAACATTGCCACTAGCGACCCGCTGGGCCAGACCTAATGCAAGAGCAGTCTTTCCGACCCCAGCTTCTCCCACCAAGACAGGATTGTTCTTGGTCTTGCGGCTGAGGATTTGGATCATGCGTGAAATCTCTGCATCCCGGCCGATCACAGGCTCGAGCTGACCTGCACGCGCCATTTCTGTCAAATCACGGGTATAGTCTTCAAGACCTCCACTTGTACTTGGGGGCATGCCCATCATATTCCCCATGGTTTGGCGGTTAGGGTTTTGAGCCCGATAAAGATTCCGGATAGCTTTGATATCATTCTTGTCCCAGCCTGCCTTGTCTTCTAAATTCTTGCGAAGGGAAGCAATGGGAACACCCTTGTCTTGCTCCGTAAAGGCAAAACCTGCAAACTCCATGACTTGGCTAGCCAAAGTCCCACGGTCCGCTAGAAGAGAGAGGAGCACATGCTCTGTTCCCAAGGTCTTGGCATGAAGGACCTGGGCAATCTCCTTTGCGTGCTTCATCATCGCTTCCATCCGATAAGAAAATGGGAAGATTTCATACCGATTGTCGCTTTGAAAAGCCTGGCCTGTAATATGCTCCGCTGCATCCTGAAATTCGTCAATCTGCATAGGATAATCGTTGAGTACAGAACCTGCCACGCTATAGGGATTATTGGCCATGGCCGTCAAAAGATGCCAAGTATCTAAGGTATTCCCTTGGTAGTGGCCTGCTAGTATTTGGGCCGCTTCTATACTTTCTAACAGTGCTGTTGAATAGTTCATCTAGTCGGTATTTCCTTTTCTATCTACTTGTTGAATGATTTTTTTCAGCATATTTGCTCGTATGATGAGAGCATCTCGACCTAGAACCTCATCGGAGGTCGTCGCAAAGAACAGCTGAGTCTCACGTTTTGTCAATAATTTTTCTTCATGGAGCATCTGGAGGATATCATGGAAGACCTGCTGGCTGATGGTCTCTCCAATATTGGCTGCCAAGTCTTGAAGCATCTGATGGTGATCTGAAAACTGGACCTTGCCAATGCGGATATAGCCCCCACCACCGCGCTTGCTCTCTACAATATAGCCTCGGCTCTCGGTAAAGCGGGTCTTAATAACATAGTTAATCTGACTGGGTACGACCTGAAAGACATCTGCCAACTCACTTCTTTTGAGCTCTGCCATGCCAGCTTGAGCCAGCAAGGCCTTGATATAAGCTTCAATGCTATCAGATGTGTTCTTACTTGCCATGATGCTCCTTTCTGACTTGTTTTCTTCTAGATAGATACTCTACTCTTCAGCGCATAAAGATGCCCTTGGAGTGTTCGTTTTGATCATTGACCTTATTTGACTATTATACAATTTTTATGGCTGTAAATAAAGCAAAGACTCTGTGGAAATGGGAATCTCTTAAGAAGACAAAATAAAAGAGAGTGGGACAGAAATCGGTCATTCGTTAGAATTCGATTTCGTCATCCCACCTCCGCACAGTTGAGTAGGGCTGTAAAAGCTGATGAAATCAGCGTAGTAGAGCCCACTCAACCACTGCGTCTTGCTTGACAATCCAAAAACAATTGAGAGGCTAGGACTTTTGTCCCAGCCTCTTATGAGAAGAATCAACTACTCTTTGCGACGAGCAAATTTCTCACCTCCACCCAAGAAACCTAGACCAAGCAGGCCGAACCAAGCGAACAAACCACCTTCTTTCGTACCGGTTTGAGGTAGTTTCCCTTCCGGTTGAAGAGAAGGGCTTTCTACCTTTTCTTCTACTGGATGGTCTGCCGTCAAATTAGGAGTTGCTGGCGGAGTCGATGCTTGTAGGAGCACTGGAGTTTCTTTTTCTTTTTTGTCGTCTGCTTGAGAAAGAGTCGCAACTTCTAGCTGCTCCTTACTTGGAGTTACAAGTGTGTTTGGAGTCGGTATCTCAGGTTTCAAAGGATTTTCTTCTGCTTCCTTTGTACCGATTTCTGTCAGCTGGTCCTGGGCTTCCACTTCGACAAAGGCATCGACTTCTGTCCGAATTTCTTTACCTCCTTCTTGCCGGACCTCGATCAATTTTAAGCGACGACCGACTTTTCCTGCCTGAAGGATCCTGCTTTCGCCCTTGGCCAAATCCTTATTTTCACGCGTTTGACTCTCAAATGGAATCTCCTCCGCTTCTATGAGCAGTTCTGGCTTTTCAAGAATCAAATCCCGAACACCTTCGTCTGGGCGTGTCTGCGTCAGCGATTCATAATTGTGAGCATCTTCTAAGATGGTTTCAAGGGCTTCCACTTGATTCGCTGCAGCAACCAAATCTGGTCGCTCTTGATTCAACAACTGAGTCAATTCCGTCAATTGATGTTGAATAGTCGGTTTGAGATCTGCTTTCAAGCGATCGAGTGAAGTAGCCTTGATCTTTTCTACTCCTTCTTTGATAATCTGTTGTAGCTCTTCTTGACTGAGCAACTGACTATCTTTTCCTGATAGGACAAACCGGTCTACCTGGATGGCTCTAGATGACTGAGGATCATTGAGGGCTGGATCTAGATGCAAGCGTAGCTGGTGGTAGCCTTTTGCTAGGCCTTGCAGATTGACCAAACTCTGGTCGAGTTTGCGTTGATCTCCGTAGCCACTGAAGTAATGATCGCCTTTGATCTCATAATCATGCCCCCGCCCTTCTTCAAAGGCGATTTCTTTTCCGTCTAGGGTGACGCTGTAGAGACCATGGCTTGGATCAACCACTCCTCGAACCTCCACACCAGTTCCCTTAAAGGTGATGGTCACGTCAATGTGTTTCTTGCCTTCCTCATCGGTCACTTGGTTAAAGCTCGACCAGGATTCTGTTCCATTTGAGAAGTTTTGATTGTCTGTCTCATGATGCCAGCCTTGGCTGTAGTGCAGTTTTGGATCTTGGTCATCCACATCTTTACGATTTTCCGGAAGCAAGTCCTCGTTCATCACTTGGACTGTCAGCTCTGGAATAAAGCCGACCAGACTTCCTTGATCCGGATGCACCAATTTGACCTTAAAGTCATAGACATCTGTCGCCTTGCCTGCAAAATCAAGGGTTGGGACTTGGACTGTTTTTTCTGTCTCTCCATCTGCAAACTCGAGAGTGATATTGGTATCTTTATAAACCTTGCCATGAACCCCTGTTCCTGGTTCTGTGATTAATTTAAGACTGGCACTTCCTTTAGAGCCACCTTTTCTCTTGACGACGACTTGCGCTGGGTCGCCTTTCTTAACAGCTAGGGTTGGCTGAGCAAACTCAAAGAGACCCTTTTCTTGGTTATTGAGGGAATAAATCCCTTCCGTTGCGATCGCATTTCCCTTGCTATTGACCAAGGTCAAAGTATGGGCTCCTGCTTTCAAATCCGGTGTTTCATAAACCTTTTGGCTGCGTTTGCGGGTTGGACTTTGGGTATTAACCGTCGCTAGTTTTTGGCCATCAACATAGACATCCATTTCCCCATGACCAGGGTCTACGGTTGCGACCACATAGGCCTTGGTGCCTTCGAACTGATAGGTCACCGAAGCTCCCTTTTCCTTGGTCCACATAGAGGTGCCTCGAACGCCTTCTCCCTCTTCATTCCATTGGCTATTGGCACGGTCAGCAGTCCGGTCAGAATGATAGGCCAAACCAAGCGGATAGCCATCCGTTTCTTCAATGCTAGCTGGCGTCTTATAGACAGAGACGCCGTTCAAGATTGGAGTGGCTTGGGCATCGGTGATGGACACCCGGAGGTAGCGACTATCAACTGGTTGGCCTTTAATCAAACGGCGGTATCCAACGGTTGACCCAGCCCCAAAAGGAACCCATTGCCCATTCACCGCTACATCGATGGTAAAACCGGAAATCCGTTGCCCTTTCTCGATCGTTTCCTTGAGCTCTACCACATCAAAGTGTTGCTCTTTTCCAAGATCGAGCACAAAAGAGCCGGTCTTGGCATCATCTGCTGGTGCCCAACTGGTCTTTTCGTCGCCATCTGTCAAATGGATGGCTGAATAATGAGCATTGCGTCGTGTCGAGTCAGCTTCGACCAAAGCTCCTGCCGCATAGTCCACACTGTAGAGTTGATCCAAGGTCTGGCGGAATTCTTTCAAACGGGCCACATCCGCATCCGCAAATTTCCCATCTTGATTGGGTGGAATATTGAGCAAAAGCGGGGTTCCACGGCCGACCGATTTGAAGTAAATGTCCATCAATTCGCGCAAGGACTTAGGCTCTTGGTTGTCATGGTAGAACCAGCCGGAGCGAATAGAAACATCCGCTTCTCCCACTGAGTATTGCTTCCCTTCTGGATCCCCGTGATTGAGGTAACTGTTGGATGGATTGTTGCGGATCTTATCTGGATTGACCTTTTGCCAAACCGGATCTCCGGCAACCCCCTTTTCATTTCCGATCCAACGAACATTGGTGGGCTCAGCTGAGAAGATGGCAATATCTCCTTGGGCCTTACGAATGGCATCAAACCACTTGTCAAAGGTATAGGTGACTTTTTGAGCCCCATCGCCACGCGCTCCATCCATCCAGACTTCTACGAACTTGCCCTTGTTTCCATATTTTGGATCTTCAAGGATTTCTTTGAGCTGGTTGAGATAGTATTCGTTGTATTGGTCCTCTGTATCCACATGGTAGAGCGGGCTGTGAGCATCCCAAGGTGAGAGGTAGACCCCCATATCCATGTCATACTTGCTGGCAGAAGCAGAAACTTCGGCTAGGACATCGCCTTTTCCTTCCTTCCAACCACTTTTGGCAATGGTATGGTCGGTGTATTTAGAAGGGTACAAGAGGAAGCCATCGTGGTGCTTGACGACCATGATGGTCCGTTTGAAGCCAGCATTTTTCAGGGTTTTGATCCACTGATCGGTATCCAGATGCTCTGGATAGAAATAATAAGGATCTTCTTGCCCATCTCCCCACTCACGATCGTAGTAGGTATTCATCCCAAAGTGAATGAAGGCTGCTAGTTCTTCGCGGTGGTATTGCATTTGGGCCTTACTTGGAAGCGGTCCGTAATCCGCAATCTCAGGCTCCTCATCTAGAGAAGTGGCTGGTTGGGTTGCTTCTGTCCCTTGGCTGACTGCTCGGCTTTCTTTCTCACTCGTTGCGGGTGAAGATTGTTCTGATTCTTCTTGGTGATCTTTCACAGTTTTTTCCTCCTCCCCTTGATGCTCGACATCACTTGTGTCGACTCGTTCTTCACGAGTCTTACTCCTCTCAGCTTGTTCCTCTGCATAACTGGTAGTGACTCCTAAAAAACAAGTCGCTACGACTACAGAGCAAACCCCTACTGAGAGTTTGCGAATGCCAAATCGATTTCTCTTATCAAATAATCTTTTTCCCATATTCCATTCCTTTATGTCATCAGGTAAAGAGGGTGGAGACTCCCCCCATCCTCTTTCTGTTACCTGTGAACTTTTCACCGTATGTTTACTGGTTTATCCAGTTTTTTTACTTGGCCTTATCGGCTCTTTTTTTCTTATCATCCAGCACAGCACCGGCAAGTCCTGCTGCTAGGAGACCTGCAACGAGGCTTGCGACGCTTTCTTCTGATCCTGTATTTGGTAATGTACCTTCGGAAACTGGAGCAGACGAAACTGCTGGCGCCTGAGCTATTTTCTCAACTGCCTTCCCTTCTGAAACGATTCCTTTCTGACTGACAGGTTCCACTCCAACAGATGACTTAGAAGTTTCTGCTGGCTCTGGTCTTTCTGAGACATAAGGACGTTCGGGGCTCGGAAGCGGTTGTGGTTCTGGCTGTGGCTGCAGCTCTGGTTGTGGAGTGTCTGGAAGCACTTCTTTCGTGCCCACCTCTGTGATTTCTGCCACTGGATCTAGCTCTACAAAGGCATCCAGTTCCTTCCGGCTTTCCACACCATTTTCTTGAGAGACCTCCACTAAGCGCAATTTGCGGCCTTTTTGACCTTCTTGAACCACACGTTTCTCACCTTTTGGAAGATCCACATTTGGACGTTCTAGGCGTTCAAAGTCCATCTCTTCTGGCTCAATCACCAACTCTGGCTTGGTATGGACCAGATTCTTAACTCCTTCTTCAGGAATGGCTGAACCTGTAGGTGCTTTTGCGGAGAGAGAAAGTTGATATACTTTTTCGAGCTTGCCGTCTTCTGAGATAACCTTGACAAGAACAGGGGCGTTGGCTCCTTTAGCATCCACGACGGTAACAGCTGTGCCATTCTTGCCAAGTGCTGAAACGATTGGACGTTCTCCCTCATACTCTAGATGATAATCTGTCACATCTGGGTTAAATCCTTCTAGGTCTTTGCCATTCACTTGAATGGTGACGTCTGTTGTCGCCTGAGCCTCTTCCGTTGGGGCATAGGCGCTCAATTCAATGATTCCGATACCTTTAAGATTTTCATCACGAACCATTCTTAAACGGATGGCTTTGGTTCTAGTTTCATTGAAGCTGAGGTTAGAGATGTAGCCAGCCTCAAAGTCATAATCCAAGCTATAAGGTATTTCTTCCCAGTTAGAAGTCTGGTTAAATGGATGATCCGGAAGATTCTTCAGATTGCCATAATCATCCGGAACATCAAAGTCTGGACCAATATAGCGTTCAAGAACAGTTTTCGTTGGCAGACCTGTTTCCTGATCTGCAAAGAAGTCGACTGCTACTTTATTGACTAAACGCTCTGTTACTTGACCATTTTTCTTGAAGATGAGACCGGCAAACACTTCTGTTTGATCTGGTTCTCTCTTCCAGTTGGTCCAACGATAGTACTCGTTGTAGCCACCATCGTTGATGTAATCGATATAGTCGATTTGGTTTGGATCGAGATCATTGGTTTCACTGGCAAAGGCTCTGGTATCCTCTGCATTGTAGTCACGGTTCACAGAGAGGATTTCTCCTGTCTTTTCTGACACCCGGACGGTCAGCTGAGCCGTCAGATCATAGCCAATGACTTTTCCTTCTAGCGTGAAGCTGCCTTCATGAGAAAGCGCATCAGCTGGTACAGCTTGCCAGTCCACGGTCAGTTCTTTGCGGTCATAACCTGTATCTCCTTTGAAGAAGACACCTACTGTAGATGGTAAAACCAGATTTTGACCGACTTTCACAAAACGGCGACCTGCTTCCACTGCTACTGGAGCAGATTGTTTCAGTTTTTCTGCATCACTTGTGAGATGGAGACGGTATTCTTGTAAGATGGTGCCATCTTCTGCTTTGTGGATGACGCGGATTGGCTCTCCTTCATGGACGCTTGGCACAACCGTTGCAAGACCGTGACGGCTAGCTGTCGCTTCCACTTGTGGATAAGCCCGATCATGTGCATCGATGTAGTAATCTGTCACACTTGGGTTGACACCTGGCAAGACATCGCCATTAACACGAATGGTCAGCTGACTCTTTTCTTCTGCTGCAACCTTATTGGCAAAGATCTGAATTTCTGAAATAGAACTTCCACGTTTACCTTCTGGTGTCTTCATACGGATCCGAACGGCATAGGTGTCAACTTTATCAAAATTGAAATGATTCATCTTACCAGCTGCTACTCGTTCTTCAACGGTTAGGTGGCTGACCTCTTTCCAGTTAGCTGGATTGTTAAATGGATGGTCTGTTTCGTCTTTGACCCGATTTGGATTGCTTGGAACAGTTGGGATTTGTTCCCCTGTATAGTACTCAATCACATATTCACTTGGAGCCCCAACACCGTGGTCTTCGTGGAAACCAACATGGAGGTTGTCCACTGCACGCTTGGTCAAGATACCAGAGTCCCCAAACAAGATACCGACAGAATCTTCCGCATTGTCACGGCCCCAGTTGGTCCAACGGTTAGCTGGAGCATCGGTAAAGGAGATGACCTTATCATTGACCTTAGCAACTGGATCTGCATCGTTAGAATCGCTTGCAAAAGCGAGTGGCAAGACTGATCCTGTCCATTGTTCTGCTACGTTGGCTCCCTTGACTGTGGTGCTAGAAACACGAATATGAAGATGTGTTGGAAGATCCGTTCCTTCTACACGACCGGAGAGGACAACTTCTCCTTCTTGGGCCAAGAGTTGCGGATCGACCGCATCCCAGGCTACCTTAGCAGCATAGGTCTTACCATTGGAGTGATAGGTCCGCACGCTTTCTGGAAGTGCTGGTTTTTCACCGACTGGAGTGGTGGTGCTGACTTCTTCTACAGCGATAATGCCTTCAACGGTGACTTGGGCTTGGGCTTCTTTTTCCACACCCTCTACCTGACCTGTGACAGTAAAGCTATGGTAATCCTTGACTTGGTCTGCTGTTACGACATCCCAGGTCACGCGTTTTTCTTTCGGGAATCCCTTATCATACTCAACCAAGACTGTCTCTGGAAGAGCTGGCAAAACGTTTCGATCGGTGCTGATCCGTACAGGACGTACCTTGACAACTGTCTTTTCTTCTGGATTTGGAGTGATGGTAAATGTTAATTCTCCTGTTTGTCCTTGGAAGCTGGCTTCTAAATGAACCAATCCTGCTTCCCGCAGTTCCAAACCTTTCTTGCTTGCGACTGCTTTTCCTTGACTACCGGTTGCCGTTACCACATCGATTTGATCCGCTTGGAGACTAGCCACACTGCCATCTTGGTAATGAGCTAGGACATCAAGTGTGACTGTTTGGTCTTCCTTGAGTTCTTGCCCTTCTGACAGACGCAATTCTAAACGCTGGATCTGTGGACTTTCT
This sequence comes from Streptococcus sp. W151, assembly GCF_053010205.1. NCBI lineage: Bacteria > Bacillati > Bacillota > Bacilli > Lactobacillales > Streptococcaceae > Streptococcus > Streptococcus sp. W151. The sequence goes on from NZ_JBRKNT010000008.1 coordinate 38,522, forward strand.
TCTTGGAATTGGACCACATAGGTCTGTACAGCTCCCGTATCCTTAGCAGTCACATAGATTTGAGCCTTCAAACCATTTTCTCGATTGGCTTGTAGGACTGTCACTTGAGCATTTTCTGCACTCGCTGTAACTTGACCTGGTTCTTGACCATAAGCCAGCGAACGGAAAATGGTATGGTTACCACTACCAAATTTTGGAAGAGCTACTCCATCTAGCTGAACCGTTGGTTTCTTAGCCTTGGCTACATCTCCTCCTGTAACCACTAGTGTTGCTTGAACCGTTTCCCCATTGCCTAATATTCCTGTCGCTTTCAAGCGTGCTCCTGGTGTGGACAACTGATCTTCTTGACCAGCTTCCAAGGTCCATTGATCAACTTCATAGCTAACTGTTCGACCATCTGTGAAGACCAATTGCACAGTCTTATCCACTGTCGCTAGGTCTGCTCCCTGTGGGATTTGTTTGATAACTGGAAGGACTTGTTCCACGCCGATCACATCAACCAGAGCTTCGACCGTGCGTCCTTGAACATGACCTGTCACACGAACTTGGCCTGCACGACTATAGTCTGCTTTGTCCCACTCAACGGCTTCTTCTTGGGCCTTGCCATCGCTATAGACCACATTGACCTTACTTGGTAAAGCTGGCTCTTCTCCCAGATAAGCGCTTTGTCGAACGGGTTCTACACCCAATACGGTGCGTTCCGCTTGGTCCTTCTTACCTGTAAAGAGGCTGACTTGGTCTGATTGCAAGCGGTCTGAGTCTGCATAAAGAGTAAAGGATCCTGCCTGCTCAGCTGATTTGACAATGACCACCCCTTTGCCGTTAAAGGCTTTGCGTTTCCACGAGCCATCTGCCTGTGCTTTGTAGCGCTCACGGCTGGCTTGTTCTCCGTTGTCGACACCGACAATTTGGCCCTGTCCATGTAAATGGAAATGCACCACATTATTGGCAGTTGGCACGACACGGCCTTCTTCATCAACAATTTCATAGGTAATATAGGTCAAATCCTTACCGTCTGCTGCAATCGCATGTTCTTCTTTCAACAAGCGAACACCTGCAGCCTTGCCGGCTGTTTCGACTTGATCTTTCGCAATCACGTCGCCCGCTTCATTGCGCGCAATGGCTTCCACCTTACCTGGTACATAAGGAACCAACCACTCTAGATAGAGTTCATCCGGATTTGCCCCTTCCTGATAGGTCCGGCCATCAGCTGTGGTCTTCTTGGTAAAGGTCTTCACTCCTTGTGATTCCCCATTGACAATCAATTCCACACTGTGGGCATTGGAGAAGGTCCGAACAGGAATCCGACCTTCTTCATCCATGACACGATTGGCCAATTCTGGGTTGTCCCAGTTCCAATGTGGCAAGAGATGCACCATCGGATGCTTTTCAGCCGATACCCATTGGCTTTGGTAGAGGTAAAAATCATTCTTTGGAAGACCTGCCGTATCGACAATACCGAAGTAAGAACTTTTCACAGGTGTGTCATTTTGGTTGTGCCATGGTGTTGGCTCACCGATATAGTCTGTACCAGTCCAGATAAATTGCCCTGCATAGCCAGCATGATCGCGGTCAAAGGTCCAAGAGGCTGTCGCTGTCCGACCCCAACCAACCCGGTCATTGCCGTAGTCTGATTGTTCATAGTGGCGATCTTCTTGGTTGCTTCCGACCCATTCTCTTTCAGGGTGGTAGTAAGAGCCCCGTGTCCGCGTCGCAGAAGAGGTTTCAGAACCATAAATGAGCCAGTTTGGGTGTTTCGCTCGAAGGCTTTCATAGTTGGCTTCTGAATAGTTAATTCCAACTGCATCGAGCTCTGCCGCTACCTTTTCATGCCCTCCTGATCCATCACCAAAGCGGAATTTATCAGCTCCCATGGTGACATAGCGAGTTGCATCCACTTCCTTGATGGTCTTGACCAACCGACGAACGGTTGCGACAGACTTATCAGATCCATCTGCTTCACCGACTTCGTTACCGATTGACCACATGACAATGGCTGGATTGTTCTTACCCCGCTCTACCATGGTCCGTAGATCGTAATCTGACCAAGTATCCCCTTTCCGAGCTTCTGGGTGAGTGGCGTCCTTTTCAAAGAAACGACCGTAATCGTATTGTTTCTTGCCTCCATACCAAGTATCAAAAGCTTCTTCTTGGACCATCAAGCCCAACTCGGCAGCAATTTTTAATGTTTGTTCACTCGCTGGGTTGTGGGTCGTCCGGATAGCATTGACCCCCATGTCCTTCATCTGTTTGAGGCGGCGGTACTCAGCCTTGTAATTTTCCTCAGCACCAAGAGCCCCGTGGTCATGGTGAAGGGAAACACCGTGGAATTTCGTAGCCACCCCATTGAGGAAGAAGCCACCTTCTGGCGTCCAGTTCAGATAGCGATAACCAAAACGTTCCTTTTGCACATCCACCAACTGTGAATCCCGATAAACCCGCGTATACAAAGTATAAAGAGCTGGATGATCCGTTTTCACATCCCAGAGGGTCGGTTTTTCAACATGAAGGGTATGTGAGAGGTTGATTCCTTGACCAGCTAAAACAGATTGCGCCTCACTGCGCGTTTTTTCGCTCACCATTTGGCCATTTTGATCGACAATTTCATATTCCGCATAAATACTATGAGCTTGATCATCCTGGTTGACAATGTGGCTCTTCACCACAGTATCCACTGCCCCACCTTGCTGTTTTTCCAACTGAGGGGTCGTAATCGTAGTCCCATACTGCGCCAAATGAACCTTGTCCGTTACACTCAGCTTAACATCCCGGTAAATCCCACTACCAGAATACCAACGGCTACTTGGTTGTTGATTGACCACATGAACGGCGATGGTATTTTCACTTCCATCTGCGTTCAAATAAGGGGTAATATCATAAGAAAAGGCATTGTAGCCATTTGGGTAATGACCGACAAATTGTCCATTTACATAGACTTTGGAATCCATGTAAACCCCGCCAAATTCCAAGCGGACCTTCTTATCTAAATCTTTGTCATCCAAACGGAAGGTCTTACGATACCAAGCATCCCCACCGTTCAATTGCCCCCCTTCATTTTGAGCAGGAGAGTTGTGATCGAAATCAAAGAAAATAGACCAGTCATGAGGAAGATCTAATTTTTTCCAATCCTTGACATCCACTTGACGCCCTTCTGCACCAGGAGCCGCATTCAATTTAAAATACCAATCTTTATTAAAATCACGTTCTCGATCTTGCACAATATCCTCCGCTACACGATTTTGATCTGGAGCAGCTGCTGCTTCCGTTCCTGTAGCACGCTCAGATGAAGTAGAAACGGGTTGACCATCGTCTTGAGACGCTGGTTTTTCCTCAGCTCTGGTAGGGGTAATGACAGCTGGAGCTTCCGAAACTCTTGCAACAGCTTCAGGAACTTCCGTTCCTGATTTTTCCGTCACAACACTTGGTGTCTCAATCGAAGTCGGCTCACTTTCGAGGGCTGGCTTTTCTTCCGCATGAACCCTTGAAAGCCCAAAGGCAGAAAGCCCAATCACAACAGAACAAGCTCCAACAGAGAGCTTCCGAATACTAAACACAGGACGCTTTTCAAAAAAAGACTTTCCCATAAGAACCTCCTCTTAGGTTTAACAATTAAATTTGTAAGCGCTTTCTTATACCTGCGAGCGCTTACAGAAAATCACATATTAACTATACCAAAAAAATAGGAGCGATAGGCCTCGATTTCGCTCCAACTATAGTTAGATTAAGAATTCCTTTAATTAGTGGAAATCTCCTACGAACCAAAAAAATAGAAGCCAAAGGCTTCTATTTTTTATGATCTTATAATCCTGGTTCTTGACCAAGTTCAGCAGCCACCATCCAAATGTTCTTTTCAAGTTCTGCTTTAGCCCCAACAAAGATATCGTTAGTTACATCGTCACCTTCAGCATCAGTGACATCCAATGCTTTTTGGTAAAGGCCATCAATGTAATGGAAGATTTCAAGAACACGTGTCAAGCTTTCTTCTACATTTTTTGTAAATGCTCCACGGCGTTCTTCAATATTGCTGTGTTCCAAAAATTCAGTCATGCTAGAATAAGGAGCGCCACCAAGAGTGATCAAGCGTTCGCTCACTTCATCCAAGGTTGCATCCAAGCTGTCCATGTATTCATCCATTTTTGGATGCCAAACCATAAAGCCACGTCCACGCATATACCAGTGTACTTGGTGAAGGGCAATATGAGCCACGTAGAGATCTGCTACGACTTGGTTCAAGAGGGCTTTTGTTTCTGGAAGAGTTTCTTTATTAGATGGTGCAAAAGTTGCTACATCAGTAGCTGCTTCATGTTTCATAGTTGTCATATCATTTCTCCTTTTTTATAATGATTCTAATTAATTATGTCTTTATTATATGCTTTCTCCATCAGAAAGTCAAGATATAAGATTTAAAAAGATCATTCCAAAGCTGGAATAGTTGTCAATTACTGGAAGATACGATAGAATGAAGAGGACTAATCGAAAGGCATAACCAATGAAATATATCTTTACCTTCCTGATCTCCATGGTTCCCCTCGTTGAGTTGCGTGGGGCCATCCCTTTTGCCATTGCAAATGGCATTCCCTTATGGACAGCGCTCCTCATTGGAGTGATCGGAAACCTTCTCCCTGTCCCTCTGATCTTCTTTTTCGCCCGCCATATTCTCACCTGGGGCGCAAAGAAACCAATTATCGGAGACTTTTTTAGCTGGTGTCTCAGTAAGGGACATAGAGGCGGCCAGAAATTGGAGAAAGCCGCGGGTGACAAAGGAATCTTCTGGGCCCTATTGCTCTTCGTTGGAATTCCTCTTCCGGGGACTGGGGCTTGGACTGGGGCCCTTGCAGCTTCTATCCTTGACTGGGACTTCAAACGCAGTAGCCTGGCCGTCATGCTCGGAGTAATCCTAGCCGGCCTCATCATGGGAACTCTTTCCCTGCTTTTAGGAATCGATACCTTTGCACATTAACCAAAAGACTGAAGCATCGACTTCAGTTTTTGCATACAAAAAAGAGGCTTCAGTTCCTCTAAGAGTATAGACAAACTGTTTTTTTACAAATCTAATAAATTCTATAAAACAAAAAAATTTATTTATTAGAATTATTCAGTCATCTACTAAAACTTTCCGCTGTGAGAAAAGTGCTAGAAACAATCATGTTTCTAGCACTCGGGAGTTTTGGAACCTTAGGTCCAAAACTAAGTCATGGAACTTCTTTGAAGTTCGCTGACGTCCGTACTCACCTAAGGAAAGTTATTTAGATGACTTTATCTTACAAAAAAAGAGGTTCCCATCGAAACCTCTTATTTTTTTATTCTTAGTTGTTAAGAGCTGCTGCCATTGTAGCTGCAACTTCTGATTCAAAGTCGTTAGCTGCTTTTTCGATACCTTCACCAACTTCAAAGCGAGCAAACTCAACTACTGAAGCATTTACTGATTCAAGGTAAGCTTCCACTGTCTTGCTGTCATCCATGATGTAAACTTGTGCAAGAAGAGTGTAAGCTTGGTCAACTTTAGTGTTGTCAAGCATGAAGCGATCCATTTTACCTGGGATGATTTTATCCCAGATTTTTTCTGGTTTACCTTCAGCTGCCAATTCAGCTTTGATATCTTCTTCAGCTTGAGCGACAACTTCGTCAGTCAATTGAGCTTTAGATCCATACTTCAAGTGTGGAAGGGCTGGTTTACCAACCATTGCACGACTTTCGTTATCTTGGTCGATGACGTGGTTCAATTGTGCCAATTCATCTTTCACGAATTGCTCATCCAATTCTTTGTATGAAAGAACAGTTGGTTTCATTGCAGCGATGTGCATTGAGATTTGTTTAGCAAGTGCTTCGTCTCCACCTTCGATTACAGAGATAACACCGATACGTCCACCGTTGTGTTGGTAAGCACCGAAGTGTTGTGCATCTGTTTTTTCAAGCAAAGCAAAACGACGGAATGAAATCTTTTCACCGATTGTAGCTGTTGCAGATACATATGCAGCTTCAAGAGTTTCACCTGAAGGCATTGTCAACGCAAGAGCTTCTTCATTGCTAGCTGGTTTACCTTCAGCGATCACTTTCGCTGTTGCGTTCACCAATTCAACGAATTGAGCGTTTTTCGCAACGAAGTCAGTTTCAGCATTCACTTCAACAACTGCTGCAACATTACCGTCTACATAAACACCAGTCAAACCTTCAGCGGCAACACGGTCAGCTTTCTTAGCTGCTTTAGCCATACCTTTTTCGCGAAGCAATTCGATCGCTTTTTCGATATCGCCTTCCACTTCAACCAATGCCTTTTTAGCGTCCATGACACCAGCACCAGATTTTTCACGCAATTCTTTTACAAGCTTAGCTGTAATTTCTGCCATTTTTGTTCTCCTATATTTTTTTAATAAAAGAAGAGGGTCGGGCTGAGCCCTGCCCTCTTAGGTTCGTTACTTATTGAATGAAATTAAGCGTTGTCGCCTTCTACAACTTCAACGATTTCTTCGATTGAATCAGCTTGGCTTTCAGTAGCTGCCAATTCAGCTTCTACTGTAGCAACACTGTCTTCACCTTGACGACCTTCGATAACAGCATCAGCCATTTTCGCAGTGATCAATTTAACAGCGCGGATAGCGTCATCGTTCGCTGGGATGATAACATCGATGTCATCTGGGTCAGTGTTTGTGTCGACCATCGCTACAACTGGGATACCCAATTTCTTAGCTTCTTTAACAGCGATTTGTTCTTTATGTGGATCCACAACGTACATTACGTCTGGAATACGAGGCATGTCTTCGATACCGCCCAAGAATTTTTCAAGACGAGCGCGTTGTTTGTTCAACAATGCAACTTCTTTCTTAGGAAGAACTTCGAAAGTTCCATCTTCTTCCATGCGTTTGATTTCTTTCAAACGAGCGATACGTTTTTGGATTGTTCCCCAGTTAGTAAGAGTTCCACCCAACCAACGGTGGTTGATGAAATATTGACCTGAACGAACAGCTTCTTCAGCAACAGCATCAGCAGCTTGTTTCTTAGTACCTACGAACAAGATCACTGCATCGTTTGCAGCTGCATCACGCATGAAGTCGTATGCTTGGTCTGCATATTTTACAGTTTGTTGCAAGTCGATCACGTGGATTCCGTTACGTTCAGTGAAGATGTACTTAGCCATCTTAGGGTTCCAGCGACGAGTTTGGTGACCGAAGTGTACACCAGCCTCAAGAAGTTGTTTCATTGAAATTACTGCCATGAGTAGTTTCTCCTTTTTTGTTTTTTTCTCCTCTCTCAGACGTCAACTTGCAGCACGACCACAAGGGCAACGGTGCCACAATGGATCCGAGATGAGTATTTGCTGTCTTAGACAACTCTATAAGTATAGCAGAAATCCCTAGAATTCGCAAGCTATTTGAGAGATTTTTTCAGCATTCTTCATCTGTAATGATTTGAAGGAAAAAGTTTTTCTTGACCTATCTTGTTTTTTAGGTTACAATATTATATGTTACGGCGGTATAGCCAAGTGGTAAGGCACGGCTCTGCAAAAGCTTGATCGTCGGTTCAAATCCGTCTACCGCCTTGATAATAAAATTTTTTATCATCTTTTATCTTTTAAAAATTCCCCTAGCAATAGGGGATTTTTTGTTTCCGTTTGCTCCATTCCTTGATTATTGATATAATAAAACCTCGCCTGATCGGCGAAGCACATTAGAAAGGGTCATTATGAAAAACATTCGTTTCTTTACGATCGGCCTTCTTTCACTAGTAACACTAGCAGCTTGCTTACCTGCCAATTCTGCGCAACAAGCAAAAACAGCTTCTAGTTCTAGAAAACCGATCAAACAATCTTCAACCAAAAAATCATCTAGTAAACCGTCGAGCACTTCTTCAGACAGCACTAGCTCAGATGATTTTTCAGATCGCTTCAGCTTGGATCCAGATGATGGCGCGTCTCTCCAATATGTACCAGGAGCCGCATCCATTCCTGAGATCGAAAAGCTCAAGAACCTCCACCCTACCACTGGTTTTGTATTAAGAACCGAAGATGGACAAGAGGTTGGTGGGCCAAAAGAAAGAAGCAGTTACGATGACGTAGTTGCAGCCTTTGGTCAATCCGTAAGTAGTACAGACAGTGCGAATCCTGGCGATGGGGTCAATGTTTGGGCAACAGACAATGGCGATATCATGGCTTTCTTCCGTAATAATGTGTTAACAGATATCACCTTCCGACTAAGAGGGGGCGATGCCAACCACCAGTCTACTGGCAGCATTTCCAAATCCGATACACCAAAAACAGCTCTCGAGCGTCTCGGAAAACCCTATGCCATTATGCGTTCAGAAAATGGGACTAGCTATGTCTATAAAGATAGCAACGGAGATGAATCTAGCTTCTCTACACAAGGAAATAAGATCTTCAATGTTACGTCTGCTGCAGAAACCAAGCAGTTAAAAAAGATCACAGGTCTGGATAAAAATCAATAACGATCTATACAAAGAGGCTGGGACAAAAGTCCTAGCCTCTTAATTGTTTTTGGATTGTCGAGCAAGACGCAGTGGTTGAGTGCTCAAAGCACTGCTTTGAGGTGGTGGATAGAACTTGCGAAGCAAGTATCCTAAGTCTTTGTTCGCTTTTTAAGCTTCAAAAATACCCTATGTTGACGGAAACTATGTTTCCTTTATCTGCAACTTTCAACAGTCTCCCAGACTGTTGAAGCTGTCCCACTCTCTCTTTCTTACAATTCAGCAATTTGGTTCAAATTCACTTCTGCAACCGTATCGTTACCGAACATAGAAATGACCATTTTGACCTTGTTGTTATCAATTTCAGTGATCTTACCAGTATAGTCTGTGAAGGCACCGTCGATGATACGAACTGTATCGCCCACTTTGACATCCAAATCAAACTCTTGAACAGTTTGACCCATAGAGAGCAAGATACTGCGGATTTCTTCTTCCAACAATGGAGTTGGTTTTGAACGGTTTCCGTGGGATCCAACGAAACCAGTAACGTTCGGGGTATTCCGGACAACAAACCAAGCTTCATCTGTCATGACCATTTCGACCAAGACATAACCTGGGAAGCGGTTTTCTTCGATTTCTTTTGTTTTACCGTTTTTCTCAACTTGTACGGTTTGAGTTGGAATCTCTACGCGCAAGATGTTTTCTAACATATTGTAAGTTTGCGCACGTTGCAAAAGATTCTCTTTTACCTTGTTTTCATATCCTGAGTAGGTTTGTAGTACAAACCAGCCTTTATCAAAACTGTCCATTTGGGCATCCTTTCTTTCTGTTTAGCCTGCTCGAGCTTTTGTGAACACACTAAAAAAAGCCTCTTGGCTTTCCTTTTCCTAGCTTCATTATACCACATTTTGCCGGAATGCAAAGAGGTTTGCTGATTTATTTTTAAGAAAAGACCATAAAAGCAGGACCCTTGGGATCCCGCCTGGCTTCTTTTCTTAAAAGAAATTGATCATGTGCAATAGGCCACGTGCAATGACTTTGTCGAACAAATAAATCAATGCAACAAAGAAAGCGGTGTACTCAATCACTGAGATAAAGTTTTTCCATCTTTCCTTGCGATTTGGCCAAGTTGTATCTTTTAGTAAGACGAAAATATCTTTAATGAATTTCACAACTCTCTCCTATCGTGTTTCTTTATGGATGGTATACTTGCTGCAATGTTTGCAGAATTTATTGACTTCTAGACGTGTTGGTTTTGGCGTCCCACTCAACTTAATGGAGTAATTGCGTGACCCACAAACCGTACACGCTAGACTTGCTTTTTTTAATGCCATAACGCCTCCGTTCACCCCATTATAGCAAGTTTTCCACGTTTTGACAAGGACAGAAAATCTACTGTTAATAAAAAAGCAAATCTAAAGCGTTATCACTCTAGTTTTTTCCTCATTTTTGGTAAAATAAAACAAAAGGAGACGAATATGAAAAGTGATAACTTAAAAGAAAGTAGAAATATCGAAGACCGTCGAGGGCAAAGCTACTCCCAGTCTTCAGGCAACAGTAACCTTGGCGGGGGCATTTTACAGATTTTGCTATCGCCTGGTAGCTTCAAGAGTAAGATCATCATCATCCTTCTCATGGTCCTTCTAGGAGGGGGAGCTAGCCTTGGGGGCCTCTTTGGAAATGGGACTTCACAACCTTACCAGTCCACCCAAGTCACGCGCACCAACAAGACCCATGTCGATGATGCAGACGCCCAGTTCGTCAGCAAAGTCCTTGGGACAACAGAAGATCATTGGCACAAGGTCTTTCAAGCAGAAGGACGGACCTACCAGGAGCCCAAACTAGTCTTCTATACCGGACGGACAAAGACAGGCTGTGGGGTTGGGCAAGCATCGGCTGGCCCCTTCTACTGTCCAACCGATAAGAAAATTTATTTGGATATGAGTTTCTACAAGGAATTGACCACCAAATACAAGGCTAGTGGTGACTTTGCCATGGCCTACGTCATCGCCCACGAAGTCGGCCATCACGTACAAAATGAGCTGGGAATCCTTGGCAAATACCACCGGATGCAGCAAGGACTTTCTGAAAAGGAACGAAATGCCATCAGCGTCCGCATCGAGCTGCAAGCAGATTACCTAGCAGGTGTCTGGGCCCGCTCCATTCAAGACCGAAACCTTTTGGATATCGGTGATATCGAAGAAGCTATGAATGCGGCCCATGCAGTCGGTGACGACACTCTCCAGGAGCAAGCATACGGCTACTCGGTGCCAGATAGCTTTACCCACGGGACTTCGGAGCAACGCATGCGCTGGTTCAAACGGGGCTACCAGTACGGGGATCTCCAACACGGCGATACCTTTAGCTTGTCAGATAGTGAACTTTAAACAAAGATCTATTCAGAAATACTTCTGAATAGATCTTTTAGAATATAGACAAATTGCATTTTACATAAAACAACCTAAGTGACGTTGAAAAATTAAAATAATTAATACTATTAGGATCATTTCAACAGAAACTTTCCGCCGTGAGAAAAGTGCTAGAAATAGGATTGTTTCTAGCACTCGGGAGTTTTGGAACCTTAGGTCCAAAACTAAGTCATGGAACTTCTTCGAAGTTCGCTGACGTCCGTACTCACCTAAGGAAAGTTGCTAAGATGACTTTATCTTCAATCTGCAAAAAACGATTCAGAAGAATTTCTGAATCGTTTTTTTGATTAGAAACCAAGCCAACCTTTGAAAGTATCCCAAGCATTTTTCGCTTTTCCTGGAATATCGGCCTCGTCGATTGCTTTTTTCGCATCATCGACCATATTCGACGCCTTTTCTTTGACATCCTCAAAGAAACCTTTGTCTTCTTTGCTGTCTGTTTCTGTCGTTTCTTCTCCGACTGGCGCAATGCCATTTTCAGCATAAGAGTTCTTCACCGAATCAAACTGGGTACCGTCTGTATAAGGCAGGACACTGTTGGCAACATTGCGGAAGATCTCTGACGCCGTTCCGGCACTACTATCGGTCAGGTAATGACCTTCATCGGTCGTTGGGAAACCAAGCCATTGACTGATGACCACATCTGGCGTGTAGCCGATCACCCATTGGTCTCCAGAGAGGTCCTTGTTAAAGCTGGTCTCTGTCGTACCGGTTTTCCCTGCCATGGTATAGCCATAAGGCGCAGCATTGACCCCTGTACCATTACTGAAGGTTCCCAGCATCATGTTGGTCATCTTATCCGTTGTGGATCCACTAAGCACCCGGGTTGATTTCTGACTGTGGCTCTTGACCACTTGGCCACTGGCATTTTCGATCTTGGTAATGAGGTGGGCATCATTCATGACCCCGCCATTGGCAAAGGTTCCATAGGCTTGGGCCATCTGCATCGGATTGGTTGTCACACCAGCTCCCAAGGCAACAGCAAGCGACTTGTCCACCTTGTCCATGTTGAGACCGAATTTTTTTCCGTACTCAAAGACCGTATTGAGGCCCAATTCATTAGCGGTCGCTACTGCTGGAAGGTTGAGAGATTCTGCCAAGGCCTGGTACATCGGTACCGTTGGGCTCGACTGGATTCCCGCGTAGTTATTGACTTCATAACTTCCGTATTGGGTGGTACTATTATCCAGTTCCTTATTGGTCGACCAACCTTCTGCAACAGCTGGGCTATAGACCACTAAAGGTTTGATGGTCGATCCCGGACTACGAGCAGCTTGGGTGGCATAGTTGTAGGTTCGAAATCCTGGATTTTCATCGCTACCGACACGACCTACGAGAGCCCGAACCCCACCAGTCTTAGGATCAAGGGCCACACTACCGGACTCTGCGCGCGTGCCGTCTTCCGCTACTGGGAAGAGGGCTGTATTGTCATAGATTACCTGCATGCTTGCTTGGTAATTTTGATCCAGCTCGGTGTAGATCCGGTAGCCATTTTTGACAATATCTTCTTCGGTGAGACCGTATTCGTTGACCGCTTCATTGATGACCGCATCAAAATAGGATGGGTAGCGGTAGTCCTCTGACTTGCCTTCATAGGCATCGACTAGCTGGCCATGGATATCAACAGCAGCAGATTGATCGGCTGTTGCCTGGTCAATATAGCCGGCCGCTACCATATTTTGAAGGACCGTATTGCGGCGGTTGGTCGCATTCTCTACTGAATAGAGCGGGTTATAGATCTCCGGTCCCTTGAGCATGCCTGCGAGAACCGCTGACTGATCTAGGCTTAATTGACTGGCTGAAACCCCAAAATACTTCTTGGAAGCATCCTCAATTCCCCAAACCCCATTTCCAAAATAGGCATTGTTGAGGTACATGGTGAGGATCTCTTTTTTACTGTATTTCTTATTGATTTCAAGTGCCAGGAAGAATTCCTTGGCCTTGCGCTCCACCGTCTGATCCTGGGACAGATAAGCATTTTTAGCTAGCTGCTGGGTGATGGTCGATCCACCACCTGAGCGACCCAAAGTCAAAATTGCTAAGAAGAAGCGACCATAGTTGATCCCACTATTCTTGTAAAAGCTCCGGTCCTCTGTTGCGACCACGGCATTTTGCAGATTCTCACTAATGGCATCGAGTTCGACGTAGGTTCCTTTTTGTCCGGTCAAACTTCCAGCCTGGTCCCCATTCTTATCATAGATAATAGTCGTGGCCTTCAGTGCATTCTGCAAATCCTTGACGTTGGTCGTCTTTGCGAGATAGAAGAGATAGCCCCCTGTCAAGAGACTAAAGCCTAATCCAATGATCAGGAGAATCTTGGTCAAATGGAATCGGCGCCAAAAACGACGGAAGGGGTGCTGAGAGAGAGGCTTGCTTCTGTGCTTGCCTGAGCGACTATAAGTTGGCTCCACTGTCTCTTCCGGCAATTCCGTGTTGGGCACTTCTTCTGCCACCGCTTTGGGCGGATGATCCTTTCTAAAAAAAGTGATCAGGTTTTCAAATAATTCTTTTATTCTATTCATACCTGTTATTGTAACACCTTATCCTTGTCCTAGCAAGAAAAGATAGCTCCTCGCTATTTCTCATTTAGTTTTCTTTAAGCTTAGATTTTGCTACAATAGGGTCATGAACTATCAATTTACCATTCCAGAATCCTTTCCCCAAATGACTGTGAAAGAGCTCCTTGAAGACTACTTCCTCATCCCCCGTAAGATCCGGCATTTTTTACGAGTCAAAAAACACGTCTTGGTGAATAGAGAGACCATCAACTGGCAAAGCCCCGTTCAAAAAGGAGACCAGATCCAGCTGATCTTTGACGCAGACGATTACCCTGAAAAAGAGCTCCTTGAAGGAGACCCCAGTCTCGTCGAAGAACTCTATCAGGATGAGCACGTCATCATCGTCAATAAGCCCGAAGGCATGAAAACCCATGCCAACGAACCGATGGAAATTGCTCTTCTCAACCATGTTTCCAGCTATGTTGGATCCACCTGCTACGTCGTGCACCGGTTAGATAAGGAAACCAGCGGAGCGATTCTATTTGCCAAGAATCCTTTTATTCTGCCTATACTCAACCGAATTTTGGAAGATAAAAAAATCCAACGCGAGTACTGGGCCTTGATCCAAGGAAATTTAGCGCAAAAGACCATCATCTACAAGGATAAAATCGGACGTGATCGCCACGATCGGCGCAAGCGCCTGGTCGATCCACGCAAGGGACAGTACGCAGAAACCCAGGTGACGCAACTGAAAAAAATCGGGCGAAACAGCCTGGTCAAATGCCAGCTCAAGACGGGGCGTACCCATCAGATCCGGGTTCATCTCTCCCATCATGGGCACCCGATTGTCGGGGATCCTCTCTATAACCCTGAACGCGGAGAGCGACTCATGCTCCATGCCCATCGCTTGACCTTCACCAATCCATTAACGCTTGAAACCATACAAGTTGAGGCGCCTTCCAAGAGTTTTGAAGAAGGATTGAAAGATTGAAAAAAGAAGCCTATGGCTTCTTTTCTTTGTTATTGATAGCGAGGAGTTGCAAATCCACGAATATTACCATGTCCAATCCGATAGGTATTGCGACGGACTTGGTTGTTGGAGTTTCCTTCAATGGTATGAATGATCCCATTTGAGACGCTCTCAACAATTCCGATGTGATCCGCAAAACCATTATTTTGCTGGCTATTTTGATCCCAGTTAAAAGTGATGATGTCCCCTGCTTTTGGTGTAGTGGTCCCATCTTCATTCCAAATGCCCAAACGTTTGAAGATCTGAATGTGACGTTCGACTCCACATTCACGACCAATCAAACCACTCAAGCCCTCACGCTGGAAGACTGTTGTGACAAAGATATCACACCAATCATCGGTCGTCTTCACTGCATAACCTACAGGAAGTGGTTTGACACTGTTGTAATCATTGACCAATTGATGGTGAGCTGCAGTTCCGCCACGAACACCAACTAAACTAGCTGCTGCCCGTAAGACACGGTCCCGTTGCCCATTCGTTACACGAGGACTAAAAGCAGTTTGATCTACTGTCGCACGAGGATGAAGGGCTGTTTGACCGAGGTTAAAGCCTTCAACGCCACCATCGACATAGTCCACATAGACGTGAGTCGTATAGTTGCCTGATTGGTACTGGTGATTGGCTGTAGAAACCTGCACTTCTGTGTGCATACCAGAAGGTGCTGTTGAATACCAGAAGAGATTTTCCTGATGAGCTTGAGACCACGCAGCGACACGGATGTTCTTAATCTGACGACCTTGAGGCGCTTGATCCACCGTTACTGTATAAGTTCCAGCACCAGAATTGACATTCTTGATAGAAGCTTGAGTCTTGGTCTTGGCATTTCGGAACTCCACTTCTGTAGTCGTTGTACCAGCACCCACACGAGAACCATCATTTTGAATGTAGTAAAGATGAACATGGTACTTACCAGTAGAGTTCTTGTGATCGCTTGCTTTAACAGATACCTTGTAGTCTCCGTTCGCTTGACGAGTCGCTTCATACCAGCGGATATCGTCTTGGCCGTCCTTATCCGACCAAGTTGGAACTTGAACGGTCCGCACACCTTTAGGGCTGTAGACATCCTTGATAATGACGTCAAAGGTACCTGTATCCTTGTTATTGTTTTGGATTAGGATCGTACCAGAACGGCGGGCTTGACGCACTTCTGTCGTAGTCTCTGTGATGTAGTTCCGTTTGTCAGCTTGATCTACATAATAAACATGGACATTGTATTTACCATCCTCATTTTTATGGTCTGAGGCTTTGATGGTTGCTCGGTAGCTGCCATCACTTTGACGGACTGCTTTGTGCCATACTAGATCATCTTGCCAGTTCTTGTCTGACCAGGTTGGGATCAAGACTTCCTTCAAGCCATTTGGAGCTACTATATTGCGAATTACTGCATCAAACGTGCCTGTTTCAACATTATTATTTTCAATTGTTAAAGTACCACTTGGTTTTACGTGGTGTACTTCTGTCGTAGTCTCTGTGATGTAGTTCCGTTTGTCAGCTTGATCTACATAATAAACATGGACATTGTATTTACCATCCTCATTTTTATGGTCTGAGGCTTTGATGGTTGCTCGGTAGCTGCCATCACTTTGACGGACTGCTTTATGCCATACTAGATCATCTTGCCAGTTCTTGTCGGACCAGGTTGGGATCAAGACTTCCTTCAAGCCATTTGGAGCTACTACATTGCGAATTACTGCATCAAATGTGCCCGTCTCGACATTATTATTTTCAATCGTTAAAGTACCACTTGGTTTTATGTGGTGTACTTCTGTCGTAGTCTCTGTGATGTAGTTCCGTTTGTCAGCTTGATCCACATAATAAACATGGACATTGTATTTACCATCCTCATTTTTATGGTCTGAGGCTTTGATGGTTGCTCGGTAGCTGCCGTCACTTTGACGGACTGCTTTGTGCCATACTAGATCATCTTGCCAGTTCTTGTCGGACCAAGTTGGAACCAAGACTTCCTTCAAGCCATTTGGAGCTACTACATTGCGAATTACTGCATCAAACGTGCCTGTTTCAACATTATTATTTTCAATTGTTAGCGTGCCACTTGGCTTCTCTACTTTCTCAACCGGCAAACTATTATCTTCTGATTCTACCACTCGTGCGCGTGCGCCATATGGAGCGCGACTAGCTACCACAGCTGGTGCTGGATGCTCTGTTGCACCCTTCTCGCTAGTGACCTGCTCAGAAGACGGGGTATCACTAATAGTTGGTGTGATAGGTGCTGTCTCTGTTAGAACGGTATTTTCTGTCTGAACACCTTTCTCAACTCCCACTCCTTCGTTCACAGTATTCTGCGCTTCTGATGAAGTTATTGTTTTTGCAACGACAGCTGATGTATTTTCTGGTGTTTGATCGGACGCCTGTTGCTCATCGGCTTTGACTTGTTGTGTCGAAAAAGCTAACAAAACAGCTGTCCCAGCATAAAAAATAAGATCTTTCTTTTTCATGTATCTTCCCTTGCATTTTTTTATACGGATTCTACCCACATAGTAGTATTATAGCACAAACCGTCAGATCACGAAACAACTTCATTAGAAGATTTCATACTTAATCTAAAGAAAAAAGAAGGCCAATTTGGCCTTCTGATCAGCTTACGCAAAAATTGAGAAGAAAGGTGCTCCGAGCTTGTTATCCATCGGATCCTTACTCTTAATAGAGTGAAGATAATTGATGGAGTACCAGCCGTTGTTGCCGCTATTATATGGATCGCGTACATAGGTTCTACCATTATCATAGCCATGCAAGACCAACTCATGGGTATAAGGATCGCTAGTAAATTGGCTATTGCCTACCGCAGCAAGTACATGCTTGCCAGCCATGAGGGCTTCTGCAATACCTCCAGCTCCGTTAACCAATTGACTCTTCAAGCCCCAGTTACGAGTAGCAGATACAATCCCATCTGCATCCGTTCCTGCTTCACCTTTGTTAAATGAATCAGTATTGTTGTAAAGATAATCAGCCACTGTTGTTGGCAAAATCGTTCTGCCAAGGATATCTGTGAAGGTCATAGCAAGAGAGGTTGGCACACAACCTGACTGATCGACATTGCTCACACCATACCACTTCCCAGCCCAACGAGGGTCTCGTTGAGAATAATAGGTTGTTTGTGGATTCACCTTTTGATTCCGTGGAGACAAGGCCGTTTGACCCAGGTTAAAACCTTCAACTCCTCCATCTTTGTAGTCCACATAGACGTGAGTCGTGTAGTTGCCTGCTTCATTACCGTGATTATTGGCAGAGACTGTGATCTCTGTGTGCATACCTGTTGGGGTTGCGGAATACCAGTAAAGATTTTCTTGATGAGCTTTAGACCAAGCAGCGACACGAATGTTCTTAATCTGACGACCTTGAGGCGCTTGATCTACAGCTACTGTATAAGTCCCGTTCGTTGCATTGACATTCTTGATAGACGCTTGGGTTTTGGTCATGGCATTTCTAACTTCCACATCTGTGGTTGTTGTACCAACACCAATCCGAGAACCATCATTTTGGATGTAATAAAGGTGAACATGGTATTTTCCAGTTGAGTTCTTGTGGTCACTCGCTTTGACAGATACCTTGTAATCTCCGTTCGCTTGACGAGTCGCTTCATACCAACGGATATCATCTTGACCGTCCTTATCAGACCAAGTTGGGACTTGAACAGTTCGTACGCCTTTAGGGCTGTAGACATCCTTGATAATGACGTCAAAGGTCCCTGTATCCTTGTTGTTATTTTGGATTAAGAGAGTACCAGAACGACGGGCTTGACGCACTTCTGTAGTAGATTCTGTGATATAACTCCGTTTGTTATTTTGATCTACATAGTAAACATGGACATTGTATTTGCCATCATCATTTTTATGATCTGAGGCTTTGATGGTAGCTCGGTAGCTGCCGTCACTTTGACGA
>NZ_JBRKNT010000009.1:0-24147 GCF_053010205.1 Streptococcus sp. W151
TGAATGTTGTAGAGTTTCAATTCAGGTTTATCAACAACTGGTGGTGTTGGTGGAATTGAAGTGGTTACCAATTTGTTAGTGAAGGATTTCTTATCACCATATGCTACAGAAGCTTTGAGTGTATTGCTTGCATCATCTTTTGTGACAGTTACAGTCGCATCAATACTTCCTTCATCGTAGGTCATTCCTTTTGCTTTGCTTTCAGGAATAACTTCTTTAATCGTGTAGTGGAAGGTTTTTCCTGCGTCCTCTGATGAATATGAAAGGTCATCAAAGGCTACCGTACCATCTGCAGCATTTTGTTTTGTTTGAAGAACTTTTCCGGTCTCATCCAACAATTGGAAATTGAATTCACCATTCTTCAATTCAGCACCTTCTAAAATCTTGCTCGCTGAAATTTTAGCTTTTGCTGGTTGAGGAGCTGTATAAGTATTTGAGAAGGTTTTATTATCTGGATAAGCCACATCTGCTTTCAGGTTGTCGCCATCTTTTTTCACCTTAACAGTTACTTGTTTATCAGTCTTGTCATAGGTAATACCTGGGGTATTTCCAGCTACTTCCTTAACAGTGTAAGTGTGTTCACCTTCTTCGGTGTACTCAATTGGTGCAAATGTTACTTTTCCGTTTTTGTTTGTAACAGTTTGAAGCTTGTTTGTACCTTCGTACAATTCAAAGCTGAATTCGCCATCTGTTAGAGAACGACCCGTAAGAGCTTTATCCAGTTCGATGGTAGCTTTTGTTTCTTTTGGCTTGTCTTTTGGATTGACGATTGTCTTCGTAACCTTATGATCCTTACCGAAATCTTCAGCATTTACGACGGTATCAGCCTCCTTGATCGTATAACCGGCAGGGGCTTCCGTTTCCGTTAAGATATATTTATCTTTTAAGAGCGCATTAACCGTAATATCTCCGTTCTCGTCTGTAACGTATTCCCCAATCACTTGGTTGTTAGCTTGACGAACGATTTTAAACTTAGCTCCAGCAAGAGGTTGGCTTTCATCGTTTACCTTGTGTACATGAATGGTAAAGACATAGCCGACACCAGATCCTCCTGCGACTTGGACGGCAGCTGTGTTTGTCACATCTTTTGTTTCAAATTGCTTTCCTTTAAGGGTAGCATCATTTTTAAGGAGTTCTCCATCTACAGGTTCATAATTTAAGCGAACATCATAATTAATCCGATATTGATCGTTTTCGCTAATGTCCCCCAGATTGACAACAAAGGATTGACCATCTTCACTGATGGTAACAGGGTGTTGATCCGTTACATCAACACGATTTGAAAAGACCCATTCACCTGCTTCAAATGAGAACTTCCCTTTGATGACTTTGATGCTGTCTTTTACATAGGAAGCATTTGTAAATCTCAAATGGTCTTCAATGGTGACCTCTTTAATATTTTGTTTACTTTTATTAACAGAAATAGTATAGGAGATTGTTTTATGGTCGTTGTCATTGACCCAACTAGTTTTTGATAATGGAGTTGGGTTGCCGTCTCCAACCCCTTTAAAGGTAACCTTCCCGCCGATCTTGGTTTCTCCATTGACGGTAATTTCAATAGGAATTTCCCCTTGTTGAGGGTGTTTTTTGAAATCGATACGTGCATAGAAGAAGAAGGACCCTTGGGTATCTGAATGATTTTCAACATAATCCGTGTAAGTTAAGGATATTTTCTTTTTGGCATCGTCAACCTTTGCATGGGCTATAATGTCATTCGTATTGATATCACGAATTTCAAAACTTTGCGACGTAATGATCAAAGCGTCTGGAACTGTAATGTCAGTTGTATCTCCTTTTTTGACATTCTTACCAGCCAAGTCGAAATCAGCATTGATACGGAATGTTGCCCATTGTCCTAATTCCCAATCAAGGTTGCCACCTTCATTATTGGTAACTTTGATATTTTTGATCGTATCGACCAATTTTCCGCTTACTGTCACTTCAGGAGTTTCTGCTGAAATCCGATTCCATCCTAAAGCGAAAAGCGTCGCCACTAAACAAAGGACAAATGAGAAAATTTTAATATTTCTATTCTTCATCTTATCTTCCCTTTTCATAAAAAAATTAGTGCCTAATTATCAATGCCTGATTACTCTTAAAGATATGAATGTTTAAATCCAATCTGTTGGTAATAAGAATTGAGTGCTGAGACACGACCTCCATAAAATAATTTTATAGGGTAAAATATTTTACTTTTAAAATTATTCCCTACACAGGGAATTATAGCAAAAATAATGAGTAGCTTCAAGCTAAAATTGATGAAATGAGGCAGGAATTACGGACTTTTAAGATATTTCATCAACTTTTGTTCTCCTTCAGAAAACAACCATGAAAATACCAACTGATTTACAAAAAAAGAAGGACGGAAAAGTAAGTTTTTATTGAAAGAATACGAATAGTAGAATTGAAGAGACGCTAGGGCAAAGTGATGGTATAATAGAAGAGATAGAAACATTTTAGATAAAAGAGGAATTATGATGACAAAAATTCGTGGATTTGAACTTGTATCAAGCTATACCAATCAGGACTTGCTTCCAAAACGGGAGACGACCCATGCAGCTGGCTACGACTTAAAGGTGGCAGAGCGCACAGTGATTGCACCAGGAGAAATCGTCCTCGTTCCAACTGGGGTCAAGGCCTATATGCAAGCGGGTGAGGTGCTTTATCTTTATGATCGTTCTTCTAATCCTCGGAAAAAAGGTCTGGTCTTGATTAACTCTGTGGGTGTCATTGATGGAGACTATTATGGCAACCCAGGAAATGAAGGCCATATCTTTGCTCAGATGAAAAATATTACCGATCAGGAAGTTGTTCTTGAAGTTGGGGAACGTGTGGTTCAGGCTGTCTTTGCACCATTTTTAATCGCAGATGGAGATGAAGCAGACGGCGTTCGAACTGGTGGATTTGGATCAACTGGGAAATAGAGGAATAAAATGGCAGATTATTTATTAGTTGTAGACATGCAATCAGATTATGTTGCTGTAGGAAAAGCATATCATGAAGAACTGACTGCAGCTGTAAATGACAAAATTGCTACCTATCCCAGCGACCGGGTTATCTATATTCTCAATCGTTTTTTCTGGGAGAGAAAAGACAGAAAGAAGAAATTTGCGACCGGCTTGCTGCTTGTATCTTCTCGTATCTTTGAGAAGCGTCGGGCTTCTTGCTTTACTAATCCAGATTTAAAAGATTTTTTAGAGGAAAACGGTGCTAAAAGCATAGAGTTTATAGGGGTAGATGGCAATGGCTGTGTTAAGGCTTCCGTTTTGGCAGCTGTCAAGGAGAATTATCAGGTTTCTGTCGATTTGTCTGCTGTCGGAGTTGTCAACCAGAAGAAATTCTCTAAAACACTGAAGCAGTGGCAAGATTGCGGAATCAAGATTGGATAGTTTTATGGGGATCTTAATATGAAAATTATTTTTATCCGTCATGGAGAGCCAGATTATAGTATGCTTGATAAACTTGAAAATCCACAACTCTATAGTGGTTTTGGTCGTGATTTAGCACCATTGACAGGAAAAGGTCGCTGTCTGGCAAAAGAAGTTGCTAAAACTGCATGTTTTGGAAAGGCAGAGATTATTATTTCATCGTCTGTGACGAGGGCTTTAGAAACAGCCCATTATATAGCAGTTGAAACAGGATTGGACTTATTTGTGGAGCCATTTTTTCATGAGTGGCGTCCAGACTTAGACGGTACTAACTTTGATTTAACTAGTGTATTGGTAGCTCATGAATATTATCTAAAACATCAAGGAAGTTTATCTGAAGATTCTCCTTGTCGCTATGAAACTGCTCTGGAGATGCGTCGTCGTTTTTTAAGAACTTTGGAAAAATATAAAAATTATAAAACTATTATCATTGTAACTCACGGAATGCTGATGCGCCAGTTTGTGCCAAATGAGAAGATTGATTTTTGCCAAGTGATTGAGTGTGAAATAGAGATTTAGAAAGAGGTATCGTATCGCTAAGAAAAAAACGACATTTATTTGTCAAAATTGTGCTTATAATTCACCCAAATATCTAGGGCGCTGTCCCAACTGTGGCTCTTGGTCTTCCTTTGTCGAGGAGGTCGAGGCCGCAGAGGTCAAGAATGCACGAGTGTCCTTGACAGGTGAAAAGACCAAACCCATGAAACTGGCGGATGTGACCTCCATCAATGTACATCGTACCAAGACGGAGATGGAAGAATTCAACCGCGTCCTTGGAGGAGGTGTCGTCCCAGGAAGTTTGGTCCTCATCGGTGGTGATCCAGGGATTGGGAAATCGACCCTGCTCCTTCAGGTATCGACTCAGTTATCCCAAGTGGGAACGGTTCTCTACGTTAGTGGAGAGGAGTCAGCCCAGCAGATTAAACTTCGGGCAGAGCGCTTGGGGGATATCGACAGTGAGTTTTATCTCTATGCTGAGACCAATATGCAGAGCGTGCGAGCAGAAGTGGAGCGCATTCAGCCTAACTTTCTCATCATCGACTCTATCCAGACCATCATGTCTCCTGAAATTTCGGGGGTGCAGGGATCGGTTTCTCAGGTGCGGGAAGTAACGGCTGAGCTCATGCAGCTGGCCAAAACCAACAACATCGCCATCTTTATCGTGGGCCATGTGACCAAGGAAGGAACCTTGGCAGGTCCTCGGATGCTCGAACACATGGTGGATACGGTGCTCTACTTTGAAGGGGAGCGCCACCATACCTTCCGAATCCTGAGAGCGGTCAAGAACCGGTTTGGCTCGACCAATGAGATCGGGATCTTCGAGATGCAATCTGGTGGTTTGGTTGAGGTCCTCAATCCGAGTCAGGTCTTTTTGGAAGAACGTTTGGATGGAGCGACTGGTTCGTCTATCGTGGTTACCATGGAAGGGACCCGACCAATCTTAGCGGAGGTACAGGCCTTGGTGACACCGACTATGTTTGGTAACGCCAAGCGAACGACGACAGGGCTTGATTTTAACCGGGTTAGCCTCATCATGGCAGTGCTAGAAAAACGTGCTGGTTTGCTCCTTCAAAATCAGGATGCCTACCTTAAGTCTGCAGGTGGTGTCAAATTGGATGAGCCAGCTATCGACCTAGCGGTTGCAGTTGCAATCGCCTCCAGCTACAAGGACAAGCCAACCAACCCGCAGGAGTGTTTCGTCGGAGAGTTGGGCTTGACGGGAGAAATCCGTCGAGTGAATCGGATTGAACAACGGATCAATGAAGCAGCTAAGCTTGGTTTTACCAAGATTTATGTTCCGAAAAATTCTCTGACTGGGATCACGATGCCATCGGGGATCCAGGTCATCGGTGTGACGACACTAAGTGAAGTCTTGAAAAAAGTATTTTAATAGAAGAAAAGGTTCTAAATAGGAAAATTTAGAGCCTTTTTTCCGATGTGACAAATACGAGTAGAAAGCACCTGACAGAAAGAAGGGGATATGATAAAATAATAGATGATTTGAATTTCAAAGGAATAAAGGAGAGACCATGTCTTATTTTGATAATTTTTTAACAGCCAATCAAGCTTATGTGGCGCTGCATGGAGACCTCCGTCTGCCAATTAAGCCGAAAACACAAGTTGCCATCGTAACCTGTATGGATTCTCGCCTTCACGTGGCACCAGCACTGGGTCTAGCTCTTGGAGATGCCCATATTTTGCGGAATGCTGGAGGGCGCGTGACCGATGACATGATCCGCTCCTTGGTCATTTCCCAGCAGCAAATGGGGACCCGTGAAATTGTCGTCTTGCACCATACAGACTGCGGCGCACAAACCTTTGAAAACGAAGGTTTCCGGCAGCATATAAAGAAAGAACTGGGAGTAGATGTGGGAGAGCGCGATTTTCTCCCCTTTCAAGACATTGAAGAGAGTGTCCGCGAGGATATGGAGCTTCTCAAGGCTTCCCCTTTGATTCCAGAGGATGTCATTATCTCAGGAGCTGTGTATGATGTGGATACCGGATTGATCTCCGAAGTGAAATAAAATAGAAGAGTTCAAGAAAACAAAACAACTTTGTTTTCTTGAACTCTTCTTAATTGGTGTAAAAAAATTGAACCGGCTAGGAAAAAATGTGACAAAACAATTAAAAAATCGTTGTGAACTATGACATTTTTACAGAATTATGACATATTTATTTCGACACATTGATTCTCTGTGTCGATCATGTTACAATTTTATTTGCATCATGGAATCATGAAATATGAAAAAGGAGATCCTATAAATGAAGGATGTATTTAATAAGCGCCAGCGCTTTTCATTGCGAAAGTATAGCGTTGGGGTTTGTTCTGTTCTCTTAGGAACAGCACTCTTTGCTGCAGGGGCTCAATCTGCATCAGCGGATGAAGCAACAGTAGCATCTGAATCTGCAGGGACTGCGGCGTCAGAAGCACAACCTGCTGCAACAGAGTCAAATCAAGGAGAAGCACCAATTGCTTCTAAAGCATATGGGGAAGGAGCATCAGTTCCAAAAGTAGACCTATCTAATTCTGCTGCAACTTCAGAAACACCAGCTCCAGCAACCGAAAAAGCTGAAGTGGCTGCAACACCAGCTGCTACAGAAAACAAGGAAGCGAAAGCTGAATCTAAAAAAGAAGAAAAAGCAGAAACTAAAAAATCTGAAGAAGCTTCAAAACTGCTAAACGTTGGTTCATTACCAAAAATCGCTCTACCAGTTACAAATAAGGCAGAGTTAAGTGCTAAACCAGCTTCTACAACAGCACCAACTACAGCATCAACAACTTCAACTCGTGCTACAGCTAGTGAAAGCTCAGAATCAGTGGCTACCAGTGAAGCGGCTACAGCTGAAACTCCAGTAACTCTCAATGCTACAGTGAAGCCAACCTCACTTCGTGGTACTGACGCTCCTACAGCAGAGCGCGCAGCTGCTGAAGATCGTAGTGCATCACTTGATCGCGCCGCAACTGATTTGGCTAATGGTGGAGCCTTAGCGACAAGTCGTAGTCGTCGTAGCCGTCGTGCTTTGACAGACCATAATGTGACACCGCTTGATGTTGTAACGACCATTGCTTCGAATGTTTCTGCTAATCCAGATATGACAGATCCTAACGGAGCATCTGTGCACTCTCAAACAATTCCAGCTGGTTACCAAGCTAAAGAAGGGGATTTCTATACTTTTGGTATCTGGAATTTGACAAAATTTAATGCCCGTTACAACACAAACTACTATGCACGTGCTTATAAAAACTTTGATAGTTCGACAGATACTACAGTTGAACTGATCGATAAGAATACAGGTGCTGTTGTTGAAACACATACAGTCACTGCAACTAGTGGTGTTCAAAAATTCACTACAACCACTCCAAAATCTAATAATGAGTTGACACTGCAAGTGGATTACCAAGCAGGGGCTGGTCAAGGTCCTGGTAAGACAGATCAACCATTCATTCAAATGGGATTTGAAGTTGGTCCAGCGATTCAAGCTTTGGTAGCTGCTGGTCATAACCTGACTCCAGCTGAACAAGCCCGCTTTGATGCTGTTTATGACGCACGTAATTCAAATGATATCATCAATGCAGTTGAACCTACATATAATGGTCGTCAAGTTACAGATACAAACTTTAAGATCCCTGCCAATGTTGAAAAGACCACTTACTATAAACTTGTTGACAAGAAAAACCCTACCTACAAGGAAACTGGTAAGTCTGTTACAACTCAGGACTATAAAGAAAATGGCAATGAAACTGAGTTAGCTAAATATACTCTAAAAGCTATGGAAGGGCAAAAATTCACAGCTTCTGGAGAACGCCAATTTACCAAGCAAACTGAAGATCTTGGAAATGGTATTACTAAAGAAACAGTTTATAAACTTTATCAAACGGTAGATCCAGATACAACTTCTGGTTATGTAAGCCGTCCTTACACCGTTGGTACCAAATTCATGGATGCTGAGCGTGCAGGAATTAAGCGTATCAAAGAAATTGTGGGTGAAGATGGATCTGTAGTGGTTCGTGTTTACCTACTAGATCCTAAACAACAAAGCAAACGTTCGGATGGTACTTTGAACACTGACGGTTATATGCTTTTAGCGGAGACCAAACCAATCAAGCCGGGAGAAGCTAATACTGAAGAACTAGTAGTCAAAAAGACACCGCTTACAACGATTGCGCATACGGTAACTGATCCAAAAACTGGTGCAAAAACGAACTATCCAAACGGTAAGACAGTTCCGTTCGATTTCCAATGGGCTGCTGGCTACACTCCGTATAAGACAGTCTTTGTTCCTTTCTTGGGAGACAATATCGGTCACCTTTCACCAAATTCACAATTGGAACGTGGAGTAGGAGGTATTGGTACCAACGTTGACTTGCTCAACTCCTTGACACCATACAAACAACCAATCTACTACTATGACAAGACAGAAACCATCAAGGTAAAACCTGAGGTTGAAAAACAATTGGAAGGTCGTGCACTTGTAGATGGTGAATTCAGCTTTAAGATTAAGGAAAACTCTTCTTCACCTGGGGTAGAAGAAACTGTAACTAATAAAACTGGTAAAGCATCCTTCTCAGAATTGTCATTTACAAAAGAAGGTACTTATACATATACTATCACTGAAACAAAAGGTTCTGATACGAATGTAGACTACGATGCAATGGAAGTAACCATGACTGTAAAGGTTACCAAAAATGCTGCGGGTGATTTAGAAGCTTCAGTTAAATACAGCGGTACTGGTGGATTTGCTTCAAGTGCAGATGATAAAGTCTTCAACAACTACGTTGTAGCTCCAGTTAAGACTAAGTTTGACTTCAGCAAGGCTCTTGCAGGTCGTGAGTTGAAAGCTGGTGAATTCAACTTTGTATTGAAAGATTCAACTGGTAAGACTCTTCAAACAAAGACAAACACTAAAGAAGGTGTTGTAGCCTTTGATGACTTGACCTTTGACAATACTCAAGTTGGTACACACAAATACACTGTAGAAGAAGTTATCCCAGAAAATAAAGAAACTGGTATGACTTACGACACAATGAAGGCGGAAGTTACCATTACTGTTACTAAGGAAGGTCACGTTCTTAAAGCAACAAACACACTTCCTGCAGATACAGAGTTCAACAACACCTTCACTCCAGGTGCGGTAAAAGTAAATCTTGACTTTGATAAATCACTTTCAAATGGTAACTTGAATGCTGGTGATTTCAGCTTTACTTTGACTGGTGATAACAATGTTAATGAAACTGTAACCAACAAAGCTAATGGTAAGATTAACTTTAGCGAATTGTCATTTGATAAAGAAGGTGTTTACAACTACACTGTTAAAGAAGTGAAAGGCAATAATGCCGATGTAGACTACGATGAAATGACAATCGGCGTGAAAGTAACCGTTACGAAAGATGCTGCAACAGGTCTTTTGAGTGCCAAGACTGAAATGACTTCAACAGGCGGTGAAGCAACTGGTGCGGATGACAAGACATTCAACAACCACGTTGTGGCTCCTGTGACTGCTCAATTCGACTTCAGCAAGGCTCTTGCAGGTCGTGACTTGAAAGACGGCGAATTTAGCTTTGTATTGAAAGACAAAGATGGTAAAGTCCTTCAAACAAAACAAAACGATGCTAGCGGACATGTTCGTTTCGATGCCTTGACATTTACAAATGCTCAAGTGGGAGATCACAAGTACACTGTAGAAGAAGTTCAAGGTTCTGAAGCAGGTATGACTTATGACCCAATGAAAGCAAACGTAACAGTAACTGTTACGAAGTCAGGTCATGCGCTTACTGCTGTTGCAACTCTTCCAACAGATACAGAGTTCAACAATACCTTCACACCTGCTGCAACTCAAGCTCAATTCAAGTTCACTAAACGTCTTGAAGGGAAAGAGCTTACAAAGGATGCCTTCACATTCGAATTGCTTGAAAATGGCAATGTGATCCAAACCAAGAAAAATGCAGCAGATGGATCTATCACATTTGATGCGATTGAATACAACGCTGTAGGTAAACACACTTACACTGTACGTGAAGTAGCTGGAACAGATACAAACATCGACTACGATTCAATGAATGCAGTCGTAACCGTTAATGTAACGAAAAATGCAGCTACAGGTCTCTTGAGTGCAGCTGTTACAATGCCTGAAGATACGGAATTCAACAACTATGTGGTTTCACCAGTTGTGACTAAGTTCGACTTTACTAAGAAATTGGCAGGTCGTGAACTTAAAGCAGGTGAATTCAGCTTCGTATTGAAAGATTCTACAGGTGCAGTAGTTGAAACAGTTAAGAATGATGCTGCTGGTAATGTTTCATTCTCTAACTTGTCATTCGACAACACTAAAGTAGGTACTCATACTTATACAGTAGAAGAAGTTATCCCAGCCAACAAAGAGTTTGGTATGACTTACGATAAGATGAAAGCTACTGTTACAGTTGAAGTTGCTAAGAACGGTCATTCATTGACTACGGTTACAAACGTATCTTCAACTGGTGGGGTTGATGCCAACGGTAATGCTACTGACGGTACTGCAGATAAAGAATTCAACAACAAAGTCACTCCTCCGAACACTCCTGAATTCCAACCAGAAAAATTTGTCGTTTCTAAAGAGAAATATGACATCACTGGTGACAAGTTGATGGATGACGACAATGAGTTGACAAATGAATACACTGAAACAAATGCAGATCCATATGTAGACAAGACAAACAACAACGAACCAGAAAACTTGAATACTAAGACTGTTAAACGCGGTTCTAAATTGGTTTACCAAGTATGGCTTGATACTACGAAATTCACAGAAGCAAACAACATCCAATATGTTGGTGTATCTGATACATATGACGCTGATAAATTGGACGTTACTGCAGCGGATATCAAAGCTTACGATTCAGTAACTGGTGCAGAAGTAACCAATAAATTCGACATCAAAGTTGAAAACGGCACCATCACTGCAACTTCTAAAGATGAATTTATCAAAGACAAAGTAAACGCTCCTGTTATCGATACAACTAAGTTCGAATTTGGACGTTACTATAAATTTGATATTCCAGCAACTGTGAAAGGATCTGTTAAAGCTGGTGCTGATATTGAAAATACAGCTAACCAAACAGTTCACGTTTACAACCCAGTAAGCAAGACAGTTGAAAAACCTGAAAAACCAACACAA
This sequence comes from Streptococcus sp. W151, assembly GCF_053010205.1. NCBI lineage: Bacteria > Bacillati > Bacillota > Bacilli > Lactobacillales > Streptococcaceae > Streptococcus > Streptococcus sp. W151. Next base: position 11,085 of record NZ_JBRKNT010000009.1, read on the forward strand.
AAACGTGTCAACAGTGTTCCAGTTCCAGTGGAAATGAACTTCACGAAACGTTTGGAAGGCCGTGAACTTCAAGAGAACGAATTCGAATTCGTATTGAAAAAAGACGGTGTTGAAGTAGAACGCGTGAAGAATGACGCGGCTGGTAAGATTGTCTTCAAGACTCTTGAGTTCGGCCGTGATGATCTTGGTAAGACATACAACTACACAGTTGAAGAAACTCCTGGTACAGATGCAACTGTCACATACGACACAATGGTTGCTACTGTTAAAGTTGTGGTATCACATGATGGTACTGCTAAAGCGATCGTTGCGAACGTAACGGATGCTGCTGATAAAGAGTTCAACAATACAGTAACTCCACCAGAAGAACCTAAGTTCCAACCAGAGAAATACGTTGTTTCTAAAGAAAAATACGATATCACTGGTGACAAGCTCGTTGACGATGATAGAGAGTTGGCAGACAAGTACGCAGATACAAATGCGAACCCATATGCGGACGATGCATCAAACAACGAAGCAGAAAACTTGAATACCAAGACTGTTGAACGTGGTTCTAAATTGGTTTACCAAGTATGGTTGGATACAACTAAATTTGATGCAGCTAACAAGGACAACATCCAAACAGTTGGTATCTCAGATAACTATGATGAAGCTAAATTAAATCTTAATACAGCTGACATCAAAGCCTATGACTCTGTAACAGGCGCAGAAGTAACAGATAAATTCGATATTACTGTGAACAACGGTGTGATCACTGCTAACTTGAAAGCTGGCTTCACGAAGTCACTTGGCGACGCTGAAAACACACAAGTTATTGACACAACTAAATTTGCATTTGGACGTTACTACAAGTTCGACATCCCAACAACAGTGAAAGACGATGTGGTAGCTGGTGCGGATATCGAAAATACTGCGGCTCAAGTTGTAAACTACTACAACCCAACGACTAAGAAAGTTGAAAAACCAAGCAAACCAACTGAAAAACGTGTAAACAATGTTCCAATCTCAGTTGAATTTAACTTCACTAAGAAATTGGAAGGTCGTGAACTGAAAGCTAACGAATTCACATTCGAGTTGAAAGACAGCGACAATGTTGTGATTGCGACTGCAACCAACGACGCAAGCGGTAACTTCAAGTTCACTCCAGTTGACTACACAAACAAAGCTGGTAAAACTGTCACTGCCCTTAAATACCAGAAGGGTCAAGAAGGTACGTACACTTACACTGTAACAGAGGTGAAAGGTACAGACTCAACTGTTACTTACGACCCAATGGCTGCAGTTGTAACTGTTAAAGTCAGTCACGATGGTACAGCGAAAGCCTTGATCACAAACGTGACAGATCCTGCCGATAAAGAATTCAACAACCGTGTCACTCCACCAACAGAACCTAAGTTCCAACCAGAGAAATACGTTGTTTCTAAAGCGAAATTCGATATCACAGGTACGAAGCTCGTTGATGATGATTCTGAATTGACAGATAAATATGGTGAAACAAACACCAATCCATATGTCGATACAACTGCCAACAATGAAGATGAAAACTTGAATACTAAGACAGTTGAACGTGGTCAAAAACTTTACTACCAAGTATGGTTGGATACAACTAAATTTGACGCAAACAACAAAGATAACATCCAAACAGTAGGTATCACAGATAACTATGACAAGGATAAATTGACGGTTACTGCATCAGACATCAAGGTTTACGATTCAGTTACTGGCGCAGATGTTACGACTAAATTTGATATCTCTGATAACAATGGTGTTCTGACAGCTAACCTGAAAGCAGGCTTCACTAAGTCACTTGGCGACGCTGAAAACACTCAAATCATTGACACTACTAAGTTCGAATTTGGACGCTACTATAAATTTGATATCCCAGCAACAGTGAAAGACGATGTCGCAGCTGGTGCCGATATTGAAAACAAAGCAGCCCAAGTCGTTAACTACTACAACCCAGTAAGCAAGACAGTTGAAAAACCAAACAAACCAACTGAAAAACGTGTCAACAGTGTTCCAATCTCAGTTGAATTCAACTTCACTAAGAAATTGGAAGGTCGTGAGCTTAAAGCTGGCGAATTTACATTCGAGTTGAAAGACAGCGACAATGTTGTGATTGCGACTGCAACCAACGACGCAGACGGTAACTTCAAGTTCGTACCAGTTGATTACACAAACAAAGCTGGTAAAACTGTCACTGCCCTTAAATACCAGAAGGGTCAAGAAGGTACGTACACTTACACTGTAACAGAGGTGAAAGGTACAGACTCAACTGTTACTTACGACCCAATGGCTGCAGTTGTAACTGTTAAAGTCAGTCACGATGGTACTGCGAAAGCCTTGATCACAAACGTGACAGATCCTGCCGATAAAGAATTCAACAACCGTGTAACTCCACCAACAGAACCTAAGTTCCAACCAGAGAAATACGTTGTATCTAAAGCGAAATTCGATATCACAGGTACGAAGCTCGTTGATGACGATTCTGAATTGACAGATAAATATGGTGAAACAAACACCAATCCATATGTCGATACAACTGCCAACAACGAAGCTGAAAACTTGAATACGAAATCAGTTGAACGCGGTCAAAAACTTTACTACCAAGTATGGTTGGATACAACTAAATTTGATGCAAACAACAAAGATAATATCCAAACAGTAGGAATCACAGATAACTACGACAAGGATAAATTGACTGTTAATGCTTCAGATATCAAGGTTTACGATTCAGTTACTGGCGCAGACGTAACAACTAAGTTCGATATCTCTGATAACAATGGTGTTCTGACAGCTAACCTTAAGGATGGCTTCACTAAGTCACTTGGCGACGCTGAAAACACTCAAATCATTGACACTACTAAGTTCGAATTTGGACGTTACTATAAATTTGATATCCCAGCAACTGTGAAAGACGATGTCGTAGCTGGTGCCGATATTGAAAACAAGGCAGCACAAGTTGTTAATTACTACAACCCAGTAAGTAAGACTGTTGAAAAACCAAACAAACCAACTGAAAAACGTGTCAACAGTGTTCCAATCTCAGTAGAATTTAACTTCACTAAGAAATTGGAAGGCCGTGAGTTGAAAGCTGGCGAATTTACATTCGAGTTGAAAGACAGCGACAATGTTGTTATCGCAACTACAACCAACGACAAAGATGGTAAGATCAAGTTTGCTCCAGTAGATTACACCAATAAAGCTGGTGAAACTGTCACTGCCCTTAAATACAAGAAGGGTCAAGAAGGTACTTACAAGTACACAGTAGAAGAGGTTAAAGGAACTGACGCAACCGTTACATACGATACAATGAAAGCTGTCGTTACAGTTGAAGTTCGTCATGATGGTACAGCGAAAGCCTTGATCACAAACGTGACAGATCCTGCTGATAAAGAGTTTAACAATACTGTTCGTCCTCCAGAAGAACCTAAGTTCCAACCAGAGAAATACGTTGTTTCTGAAGAAAAATTCGATATCACAGGTGACAAACTCGTTGATGATGATAAAGAGTTGGCAGACAAGGTCGCAGATACCAATGCGAACCCATATGCGGACGATGCATCAAACAACGAAAAACAAAACTTGAATACCAAGACTGTGAAACGTGGCGACAAGTTGGTTTACCAAGTATGGTTGGATACAACTAAATTCGACGCAGCTAACAAGGACAACATTCAATCAGTAGGTATCTCAGATGACTACGATGAAACTAAGTTGGAACTTGATTCTACTAAGATCAAAGCTTACGATTCAGTAACAGGCGCAGAAGTAACAGATAAATTCGATATCGCTGTGAACAACGGTGTGATTACTGCAACCCTTAAAGATGGCTTCACTAAGTCACTTGGCGATGCGGAAAACACTCAAATCATTGATACAACGAAATTCGAATTCGGCCGTTACTACAAGTTCGACATCCCAACAAAAGTGAAAGCTGATGTACCTGGTGGTGTAGATATTGAAAATACTGCGGCTCAAGTAGTTAACTACTACAACCCAACAACTAAGAAAGTTGAAAAACCAAGCAAACCAACTGAAAAACGTGTAAACAACGTTCCAGTTGAAGTGGAATTCAACTTCACTAAACGCTTGGAAGGCCGTGAACTGAAAGCCAACGAATTCAGCTTCGTTCTTAAAGATTCAACTGGTAAAGAAGTTGAAACTGTAAGCAATGATGCATCTGGTAACGTTAAGTTCAAAGCTCTTGAATTCAAGAAGGGTCAAGAAGGCGTACACAACTACACAGTAGAAGAAGTTAAAGGAACAGACGCAACCGTTACATACGACACCATGAAAGCGAATGTGACAGTCACAGTTTCACACGACGGAAAAGCTAAAGTTCTGATCGCGAAAGTTGGCGACATTGCGGACAAAGAATTTAACAACAAGGTGACTCCTCCAGAAACTCCAGAGTTCAACCCAGAGAAATACATCTTGAACGCTGAGAAATTCGACCTTACTGGTAAATCACTTCTTGATGATGATAAAGAATTGGCAGACAAGGTTGCGGAAACAAACGCAAATCCTTACGCTGATAAGGCTGACAATAATGAAGCAGCAAACATCAATACTAAGACTGTGAAACGTGGCGATAAGGTTGTTTACCAAGTATGGTTGGATACAACTAAGTTCACTGAAGCGCACAACATCCAATCTGTTGGTGTTACTGATGACTACGAAGAAGACAAGCTTGACATCAATGTTGCAAACATCAAAGCTTACGACTCTGTAACAGGCGAAGATGTGACTGCTAAATTTGATATCAAGGTTGAAAACGGTGTGATCTCTGCAACTTCTAAAGCGGACTTGACTAAGTCACTTGGAGACGCAGAAAATACTCCAGTGATCGACACAACTAAGTTTGCATTTGGACGTTACTACAAGTTCGACATCCCAGCAACAGTGAAAGATACTGTTAAGGGTGGTGCGGATATTGAAAACACTGCGGCTCAAATCGTACATCAATACGATCCAACAAGCAAGACAGTGAAGAAACCAAACAAACCAACTGAAAAACGTGTTGTGAACATCCCTGTTTCAGTAGAATTCAACTTCACGAAACGTTTGGAAGGCCGTGAGCTTAAAGCTAACGAATTCAGCTTTGTTCTTAAGGATAAAGATGGTAAGACTCTTGAAACTGTGAAGAACGATGCATCTGGTAACGTTAAGTTCTCAGCTCTTGAATTCAAGAAAGGTCAAGAAGGAACTTACAACTACACTGTAGAAGAAGTCAAAGGAACTGATACAACCGTTACTTATGACACGATGAAAGCAGTTGTAACAGTTGAGGTTTCTCATGATGGAACGGCGAAAGCTCTCCTTACTAAGGTAACGGATCCATCAGACAAAGAATTCAATAACACTGTTCGCCCACCTGAAACTCCAGAATTCAATCCAGAGAAATACATCTTGAACGAATCTAAATTCGATCTTACAGGTGTGAAACTTCTCGACGATGATAAAGAGTTGAAGGATAAGGTTGCGGAAACAAATGCGAACCCTTACGTTGATGAGACTGATAACAACGAAGCTCAAAATATCAATACGAAGACACTCAAGAAAGGTGATAAAGTATACTACCAAGTATGGTTGGATACAACTAAATTCACTGAAGCACACAATATTCAATCTGTTGGTGTGACAGATAAATATGACAGTGCGAACTTGACTGTCAACGGAGCTGATATTAAGGCATACGACTCTGTAACAGGAGAAGATGTAACAGCTAAGTTTGATATCAAGGTTGAAAACGGTGTGATTACTGCAACATCTAAAGCAGACTTGACTAAGTCACTTGGAGACGCAGAAAATACACAAGTGATCGACACAACTAAGTTGGCCTTTGGACGTTACTACAAGTTTGAAATTCCTGCAGAAATTAAACAATCTGCTCAAGATGGTGTGGACATTGAAAATACAGCTTCACAAATCGTACACCAATACGATCCAACTAAGAAGACTGTAGAAAAACCAGAAAAACCAACTGAAAAACGTGTAGTCAACATTCCAGTTAAGGTTCAATTCCAATTCACTAAGAAATTGGAAGGTCGGGCATTGAAGGCTGGTGAATTCAGCTTCGTTCTTAAGGACGAAAAAGGAAATGTGATCGAAACCGTAACCAATGATGCGGCTGGTAAGATCACCTTCTCAAATCTTGAATTCAAACGTGGTGAAGAAGGAACTCATCTCTACCATGTAGAAGAAATCCGTGGCACAGATTCTAGCGTTGTATACGATAAGATGGTTGCTACTGTGGGTATTATGATTAACAAAGACGGTAAAGTATTGACGGCTGTTACTCAGTTGCCAGAAGATACAGAGTTTAACAACACTGTTATTCCGCCAACAACACCGCCAAATACACCACCGAATACACCGCCAACAACACCGCCAAATACACCACCAACGCCACCAACACCTACAACTCCTCCAGCTCCAGCACTTCCTGAAACTGGTGAAGAACAATCAGCATCTGCTGCATTGTTAGGTGCTGCACTTGGTATGGTTGGCCTTGCGGGACTTGCAAAACGCAAAAAAAATGAAGACTAATTTGAAAGTACTGGCGTCTTTCTAAGGGTTTCCTCAGAACAATTTAGACTTCATTAGAAAAAGACTAGAATAAAATCACATTTCTTAGATCAGAAAGCCGAATGAGAGTGTGATGAAAATGATTCGCTCTTTTTAGCAGTCGGGATTTTCCCGGCTGCTTTTTTGTATTGATGGGCGAATAGCGCCTATTTTTCAAATAATTGAAGTTTTTCTTTTGAGAAACACAGAATCCCTATTCTTTCTCTTCTTATTTAACAAACAGAAAAGGAGAACAAGCTACTCCCCAGCTAGATGAGAGAAATGGAAAGAGGTCTGTCTTTGCCAAAATTTTCGTTCTTTCAGAATAAAGTTTTGTTTTGGAAAGAGTTTTATTTTAGATCGATAACTAGGCTTTTCTATAGGTGGAGTCAGAAAAAACTAGAAATCACCAATTCAAGATAATAAGTATTGGTAAAATAAAGGGGATATTCTAAAAAGTATAGAGAAATAGGCAAAAGAATTGTTATAAAATACATGTTTTAAAAAGGTGAACTCAAAGTGCATAAATGAAAAAAATCACAAAAAATGTTCGTGTTTTCTCTATATTTTTTGCAAATAAATTACAAAAAAAGACAATATTACGATGTATTTCACGATAATTACGACACATTGATATTTGAAAGTTTATTTTTGATAAAATTACTTTGTAACAAAAATATTTTTTAAAAGGAGTTTTAGGGATATGAGGGATATATTCAATCGACGTCAAAGGTTTTCCCTTCGGAAATATTCTATTGGCGTTTGTTCCGTATTGTTGGGAACGGCCTTGTTTGCAGCTGGTTCTCAGACGGTTTTGGCTGATGAAGTTGAAAATCCTGCTGACTCGTCTTCAGATGTAATTTCTAGTGAGGCGACATCGGACAAAGAGATTGCTCTTTCAAAACCAGTCACAGGGGAATTGTCTGCCCCAACTTCGTACAATGTTGCTGCAGTTGTACAACCTTCTGTAGCTACTGATTCGCAACATGAGGGTGCTAAAGAAGCAGGGGAGGAAGCTACAGCTGAGCCAACTGAAACTGTATCTCATGAAGCTACAGGTACGAGCGGTTTTCGTAATAGTGGTGAAGTAACTTCACGTGTGGTTTCTAACTGGAATGGTTTTGTTTCTGCATTGAATGATAATTCTATTCAGAATATCACCATTTCAGGAAACGTCGTAGCGACTGGAGACAATGGTAATACTGATAATGGTCGTGTGAATTCGGTTGACCGTACAGTTGCGATCAACTCACAAGGCCGTAATGTAGTTATCCGAGGTCGAAATGATCAAGCAAGCTTGGATCTTTTATCAAATAGCTTGAAGTTTACAGGTTCAAGTGCATGGAATTTGGTTTTTAAGAATCTTCAACTTGCTACAGGTAACTCAAAAGGTGCTGTTGATCTTTCTTCAACAACAGGTGCCAATACTGTTACATTTGAAAATGTAAAAAGTCAAGGTTCTTCCCTTTATGGTGGTGGCGGGAATACCGACGTCATTGTAAAAGGGGAAACAAGTTCGACTGTTAGTGATAGCTACCGTTCTGCAAACGGTCAGACTCAGTATGTGCAACGGAATGTTGGATCTGCTGGGCACTCAGTATTGCGACGTGAAGCAAATATTCACGATGCTAAATCTGTCACAGTTGCTGACGGAGCGAGTTTGACCTTGAATCGTTCTTCACAAGGGGACGGTATCAACCTTGCAGGTGGTTCAACTGTTCGTGTGAATGATGGAGCAAGCCTCACCATTAACATGAATACGAACAATGGAACGGAAAGTGCTCGTTACCATAATGCTGGGATCTTCATGGAACATGGAGGAACGGTCGTAACTGGTAAAGATTCGAAACTTACTCTAAATACAAGCATTGGTCAGGCTATCTCACTTGGAATGGGACGTCCAGCAGATGGTTTAACACACCTAGATCGCTGGGGAGGCTACGGAACAGGAAATGCCTTCCGTCGAAATGGAAAGAGTAGTCTTACCATTGGAGAACATGCAAGCTTCAATTTCACTGGTCGTGATGGATTGGTTTTTGGAAATAACGCAACCTTCACAACTGGAGAGAACTCACGCGTTCGTTTTGAAAACAAGGGGCGTGGAACAGCTATTGATTTTGGAGACAACTCACGCGTTGTATTTGGTAAGAAATCAACGAATACCTTCCACTCTGTAGGAAAAGGTCCTAAGAGTGGTGGAGGACCTTCAGGAAGTTACAATGCATACAACTATATTGGCTTGAATGAAAATGGCTCTATTTTAGTAGATGATTATGCAACTTTCCGTGTTCAAATGGATAATCGTGGAGCCAATCCTTGGGATGATGTCATCAACTTGGATTCAAAACATGGTCGGAAAGATCAGCCGTTATTCCAAGCGAATAAAGGTTCAATTGTTGACGTTCGCGATGAGAATACGGACTATTATGCAGAGCTCATTTCGGTGCCACTTGGTGCAAGTAAGAATGTAGTCTTCCAATTCAATAATCCACTCTATGTTTCCTTTATGCGTTACACAAATTCTGAAGGACGCTCGGCTGGAGAGATCACAGGTAAGCTTCCGTTTGGAATTGCCCAAGGAAACAATCCAGAACAAATTGGTCATGGTAACATTCTTTATATTTCCAATGGTTCAAGAGAATCTGGTAACCATATTGAATTTAATGGACCAACTGGTACTCGTGTAAACCGTGGTGCGGGTACTTATACAGTGTACTCACTGAACCGTGATGGTCGAGATGTTGTGAGCAAAAACAGAATGAGTTCAGTTTGGACAGATATCCAAGGTGGGGCAATGAGTATTGCCGGCTTTAAACCTGGTGGAAAACCAGAAATCAATCCTAGCTCATCCACCTCTGTTCAAACAGGTTCTTCTTCAGGTGGAGTTCTTGCAACGGATAAGACATATGGAATTGATCCAGTCACAGCAAACCGCCAAAATATCTGGGTATCAAATGGAACAAGTATTAATCCACATGCAACCCATACAAATACGATTCGTTACGTTTACGAAGATGGTTCACCTGTTTTAGATGCAAATGGAAAACCAAAAGTTGTTGTTCAAACATCGGATTGGAAACGTCTATTAGAAGTGGCAATTGATCAAGATCAATTCAAGAAGGTACTGAAGAGTTCCAGCGTAGCGAATGGGGATGAATTCCTAGCAGCATATGCCAAGGCAGAATATGGCATTCAAGATATTGACGGAGATGGCATTGGAGACACTGGCTGGCAACTTGCGGGTACTACAAATAGTAAGGCAACCTATGATACTGTTGTCTCGCCTGAAGTTGAAGGCTATAAAGCTGAAATTCTTTCTTCTAACGTACCTGGTTTAGCAGTCGGAACAAAAGCATCTCGTGTATCCGTAACCTTCAATCCTAGTGAAATTAAAGATGAGATTGTTGTCTCTCATGGTGGACGTCGTACGGTTTCAGAAACATACTGGCGGAACATTGTAGACAATGTCCAATTGACGAATTATGAGACAGTTGTCGTTTATAAGCAAGATAAGCAAAAAGCAAGTGTTAAATATGTTAACGTCACTTCAAATATCGAACTTGCAAAAGATGAGATGGAAGGCCGTGGTGGAGCTCTGATTGAGTACAGTACAGCTGATAGAATTACTGCTTATAAGAAAGCGGGTTATCGACTTCTTGAAGATGGCTTTACGAATGCTGCGGACAAGCATTATGATACAAATGTGTCTGTTGACCAAGAGTTCATCGTTACTCTTGAAGAACGGATTGAACCAGTAACACCACAAGATCCGAAACCAGTTCCAGGTATTCCAGTAACTCCAGAGGATCCAGCTAGTTGGCCAAAAGAAGTCAAGGATATGAAGGAGCTGGAACGTACAGCAACGCAAACCATCCGCTTCAGAGAAGAAGAAAGTGGTAAAGAAGTCTTCAAGACCATTACACGTCGGATAACCTTTGAAAGAACAGCTTATATCAACTTAGTAACAGGTAATATTACATACTCTTCATGGAGAATTGGTAAAGTTGTAGACGTTGATACTCCGGTTCAGCCAGTCAATGGAGCAGCAACTACTGGAGATGCAGTAGCTAACCGTCGTGTAAGAAGAAGTCTACCAGCAGAATACGAAGTTGCTTCTACTGAGGATTACGAAGATCTTCCAGTTGAGTCTCCTGCTCCTGTAGCAGAAGAGCCAAGACCAGCAGCAACAGTTGAAGCAAGTGTAGAGCGCCTACCTGAAGAGCCAATAGCGACTCCAGTGGCCCCTCAACCAGAGGTTTCAACAGAAGTTAGCCCTCAACCAGTGGCTCCTACAACTGCGATTCGTGTTAACACGCCAAAAGCAACTGCAACTGTCACTAATCCAGTCTATACTGGAAAACGTGTCTTGACTCGTGGTCGATCCAGTCGTCGTCCACCGAAAATTTAGTAAAGTTTGGAACTAGGTAAATGGCATAGTTGTACTCTTTTTGATGGGGAGTTACAGCTATCCATTTGCCACTATAGAAATAAAAAGGAGAAAAAAATGAGTTTTGATCGAAAACAACGATTCTCAATTCGTAAATATTCTGTCGGAGTAGCCTCAGTTTTGATTGGTACTATTTTGGCAGGAACTACGATTGCAGCTGCTGACACAGAAGTGAAAGTGGACGAAGCTTCTTCATCTTCAACATCAGTTGCCTCAGAAAGCCCAGTAGAGGAAGCTGCTCCCGTTGCGGAGACCGAGAAAGTTGCTACCTATACTGCTGAACCAGCAATTCCTTCCCCAAGCTTGACTCCAGTAGAAAAGAATGAAGAAGCAGTTGCCTCTGAAAAAACTACTGAAGCACCAGCGAAAGAAGTTGCTGAGGTAGAGAAAAAAGCGAATGTAGTAGAAGCTAAAGTTGAGGAAGCTAAAAAAGAAGCTAAAGTCGACACCAAGGTAGAAGAAGCGAAAAAAGAAAGCCAGTCTGCCCCAACTGTTGAAGAGGCTGAAAGCAAAGCAGTAGTTTCAGAGAAAGCAAAAGCGGAAGCTTCTGAAGCAGTAGAAGATAAAGCAAGCGAAACAGCGGCACCTTCAGTAAAAGATAAGATTGTTGTAGATAAAAAAGTCCCAGGTTTGGACTTGGAAAATGCAACTGTCAATCCGAATGGAGGATATGATATCCAGCTTACAAAGGAAGCACAAGAAAAATTCCGTGCTTCGTTAGAAGCTTATATCGCTCGTCGTCGCAATTACAATCGCAGAGGTAGCTTCCGTGCTGCAGGGGACGCGACATCAACTGATCCTGACTATGAATTTAAGAAGGTCATGACACCAGTTCTTCCTGGTTTTTATGCAGACAAAGCTAGTATCGAAGCTCTTGTTGTTGATCCGACAAATATTGACGACTATGTCTTCAACGTCTGGTATAAAAAGCTTGGTTATGTTACTTATGTAGATGAACAAGGTAACTATATTACTCCAGCGGGTGAAGTAACTTCTAAACAGGAAGAATCTGCTAGAAACCAATACGCTAACGACCCATCTGATCCAACTCGTGCATGGTTCACAAATGTACCATCTGTACCAACAGGTTGGGAAATTAAACCAGGTCAATCCATTTATGGATATGACGAAACTCGTAAAACGGTCAATCCAAACCATAAAGATGACCTAGATGCAATTGGAAGAGATACTAAGATTGTCATCACCAAGCAAATTCAAAAAGCCATCATTAAATATGTCAATGAAAAAGGCAATACTGAATTGAGCCGTGATCTAGTTTCTGGTAAATCAGGCGAGCTAATCAACTACAGCACAAACGATAAGATTTCATCTTACCGTCGCCAAGGATATGAATTGGTCAGCGATGGCTTCTCAGATGCAGCGGACAAGAACTTCGATTCTGATACCAAAGTAGACCAAGAGTTCACAGTTACCCTTCGCGAACGCATCGAACCAATCGATCCAGATAAACCAAAACCAAATCCAGATCAACCAGTTGATCCAAAAGATCCAGATACACCAAAATGGCCAGATCCAGTTAAGGATGTAGTCAACAAAGACGATGTAACACGTACTGTGAAATACGTCTACGAAGATGGTTCTAAAGCGAAAGATGATGTGACAGAAACCCTTCACTTCAAACGCTTCGCATACGTTAACTTGGTAACAGGCCACATCGACTATCGTGAATGGACTACAAGTGATGATACCTTCGATGCAGTGAAATCACCAGTTATCACAGGTTACACTGCTAATAAATTAGTGGTACCAGAAGTCACAGGTGTTAAAGCTGGAGCAGCAGACGTTGAAGAAGTTGTAACATATGTGAAAGATGCGCAAAAGGCTATCATCAAGTATGTCAATGAAAAAGGCAACACTGAATTGAGCCGTGATGAGGTCAATGGTAAATCAGGTGAAGCAATTGATTACAGCACAGCTGATAAGATTGCAGCATACAAACGTAAAGGTTATGAACTCGTTAGCGATGGCTTCTCAGATGCAGCCAACAAGAACTTTGACTTTGATGCCAAAGTAGACCAAGAGTTC
>NZ_JBRKNT010000010.1:0-19799 GCF_053010205.1 Streptococcus sp. W151
CCATTGTTGTGGTAACCTACCCAGATGGATCTAAGGATGAAGTACCAGTTAAGGTTAATGTAGTCGCAAATCCAACTCAAGCGGACAAGAACACGCCAACACCTAAGGACCAAACAGTCAATGTTGGCGAAACTCCAGATCCTAAGAAATCAATTGGTAACGTAGGTGATCTTCCAAGTGGCACTACATTTGAATTCAAGACACCAGTAGATACAACTACACCAGGTGATAAGAGTACAACCGTCGTTGTGACTTACCCAGATGGATCTAAGGATGAAGTTCCAGTAACAGTTAAGGTTGTGGATCCACGTACAGATGCGGATAAGAACACGCCAACACCTAAGGACCAAACAGTCAATGTTGGCGAAACTCCAGATCCTAAGAAATCAATTGGTAACGTAGGTGATCTTCCAAGTGGCACTACATTTGAATTCAAGACACCAGTAGATACAACTACACCAGGTGATAAGAGTACAACCGTCGTTGTGACTTACCCAGATGGTTCTAAAGATGAAGTTCCAGTTAAGGTAACTGTTAAAGATCCACGTACAGACGCAGATAAGAATACCCCAGTAGCGAAAGATCAAACTGTTAAACCAGGCGATCAACCAAACGCTAAGGATTCAATCGGCAACGTAGGTGACCTTCCAGAAGGAACTAAGTTCGAATACAAGACACCGGTAGATACAACAACAGAAGGTAAAAAAGATGCCATTGTTGTGGTAACTTACCCAGATGGATCTAAGGACGAAGTACCAGTTAAGGTAATCGTTAAAGATCCACGTACAGACGTTAACAGACCGAGTCAAGATCGACCATCAACACCAATCCCAACACCAAACCCAGTTCCAACTCCACTGCCAACTCCAAATGTTGTGCCAGAAGAAGGCAAGTCAGATTCATCAAGTTTAGAAAAACAACCTGTTGCTCAAACTGCAACATCAGTTGTAACTGGCGATCAGAAACAAGCATTGCCACAAACAGGTGAAGCTGCATCAACTTCTGCAACCTTGTTAGGTGCGGTACTTGGTATGGTAGGACTTGCAGGTCTTGCAAAACGCAAGAAACATGAAGACTAAAATTGTTCTAGAGTGCTATTTTAGTAGCGGAATTAGGAGATAATTCAGTCTTCCATCAAAGAGGCTTTACTCAAAAGAGTGAGGCCTCTTTGTTAGTTTCTGAAAACAATGGAAACCTATTCTTCATTGTGTTACAATAGAAGATATTTATAATAGTTAGGACACAACATCATGCTTATTTCGATTGTTTCTCAAGGCTTGATATGGGCCGTTCTAGGGTTAGGAATCTTTATGACCTTCCGAATTCTAGATTTTCCAGATATGACGACAGAAGGGTCCTTCCCGCTTGGAGGAGCGGTGGCGGTGACCTTAATTACTAAAGGGGTCAACCCACTCTTTGCGACGCTGGCTGCTATTGGTGCAGGATGCTTAGCGGGACTTGCGACGGGCCTTCTCTACACAAAAGGAAGAATCCCCACGCTCTTGTCAGGGATCCTCGTGATGACGTCCTGTAACTCTGTTATTCTTTTTGTGATGCAGCGGGCTAATCTGGGACTTTTGGGTTATAAAAAAATTCAGGAATTTCTTCCTTTTGCCAGTGGGTTCAATGAGATCCTGATTGGCTTGATTTTCGTAACGCTTGTGATCCTTGGTTTGATCTTCTTCTTGGATACACGCTTGGGTCAAGCCTATATTGCGACAGGGGACAATCCAGACATGGCCAAAAGTTTTGGGATCAATACCGACCGGATGGAACTGATGGGCTTGGTCATTTCAAATGGCATTATTGCTCTATCTGGTGCGCTGATGGCCCAACAAGAAGGTTATGCGGATGCTTCGCGTGGGATCGGTGTCATTGTTATCGGACTTGCCAGCCTCATTATTGGAGAAGTTCTCTTTTCAAATGTCACCTTGACAGAGCGCTTGCTCAGTATTGCGATCGGATCGATCGCCTACCAATTTTTGATTTGGGCTGTGATTGCGCTTGGCATCAATACCAGCTATATCCGAATCTTCAGTGCCTTGATCCTAGCTATCTGCCTGATGATTCCAACCTTTAAGGGAAAAATCATGAAAGGAGCGAAACTCAGTAAATGACAGCAATTGTAGAATTAAAAAATGTAACCAAAGCTGTGAGCAATGGGATGAATGAAGAAAAAGTCATTCTGGATGATGTCTCCTTGGAAATTCGAGAGCATGATTTTATCACGATTTTAGGGGGCAATGGAGCTGGAAAATCAACCCTCTTTAATACCATTGCTGGGACACTTCCAGTTAGTAGCGGGAAGATCTATATTCTAGGGGAAGATGTGACCAACTACTCTCCTGAGAAGAGAGCTAAGTACCTATCTCGTGTCTTCCAAGATCCTAAAATGGGAACAGCGCCTCGTATGACAGTGGCAGAAAATCTCTTGGTAGCGAAGTTTCGTGGAGAAAAACGTGGTTTGATTCCGCGGCACTTGGCAAGCTATAAAGAAGAGTTTCAAACAGTTCTTGCTAAGATCGGCAATGGCTTGGAAAACCATATCGATACAGCAGTTGAGTTTCTATCAGGGGGGCAACGTCAGGCTTTGAGCTTGTTGATGGCGACACTAAAACGTCCAGAACTTTTGCTATTAGATGAACACACTGCAGCCTTGGATCCAAAAACCAGTCAGGCTCTGATGACCTTGACGGATGAGTTTGTGAAACAAGATGCCCTCACGGCTCTTATGATCACCCACCATATGGAAGACGCTCTCAAGTACGGGAATCGCTTGATTGTGATGAAAGACGGGCACATCGTCCAAGACCTCAGTCAAGAAGAAAAAGCCCAAATGAGCATCGCAGACTACTATCAATTATTTGAGAAAGAATAAGATACAAAGGGCGTAAAATGCAAAGTGAAAATAGGAAGTTCTTGCAGTGAGTGATGCTCACAAGAGAATTTATCTTTTTCACACAGCATTTAGGGCGTGTTCATTTACTAAGATACAAAGGGCGTAGCGGATACAGTCAAAATAGGGAGTAGGACAGAAGCGATATCACTTAGATTGTTTTCTGTAGAAGTAGTTTGTCTGCATGCTAAGTTAGAGACCTTGCTCTCTAGCTTTTTCTTTTTCTTAAATCATCTATAAAACCACATAAAAATAGGAACTAGTTTCAGCTGAAATCGCTTGCAATTACTCAGGTGGGTGAGTATAATATAGTTAGAAAGATGAAGAAGGGATTGATACCAATGCCTTATCGAGTTAAAATTTAGGTTACTTCGTTTTAGGCCTGTTTTGCTGATAGCTGTTCATGCTCTTATCGTAAAAGAGCAGTTATGTCGTGTGTGTCGGATCGGTTGGACGGTCGGGCAAGCCTGCTTAGTTTGTCCGGAGACATAAGAAAACGTGGAAATAGTAGGTAGAAGCTTTTTATAAAGGTTTTCAGACTTCAATGCGTCCAGTCGAAAGCTCATAAATTTAGATTTGGGATAGCAAAGAAAACCTCTGGTATTTTACACAAATACTATTAAATGAAATCAACATCATAAACATTGTTTTGTTAGCCAATAGGTTAATTGCACCAAGTCAGCGAAGCAGACCAGGCCTCTAGTCCCGTAAGACTGGAGGCCATTTTTTATAAAATACCCAGGAGGAGGTGAGAGTATGGGATTGTCGTATGCGCAAGAATATAGTTGTCGTGACCATTTTCGGCAAAGAGCTTTTGAACGCTTTGGCGTAGATGATCAGCACCTGAACAGGTGGATCAACCAACACCTCCCCTCCCTCTCTCCTTATGATAGTAATGCGGTTCAACCAGCTAATACAGAAGCCTATGTAGCCAGTGATGGTGTCATCTTTGTCTGCAATATCAAAAGTCGGGAATTTATCACCTGTTTTAAGGCGGTTAATTACCATGAGTCTAAGGAAGAAGAGGAAGCTTATACGGACATTCACGACAGCAATGTCACTTCTTTCAAAAAAGACATGAACCACTTGGTCAATCGCTATCGACTCAAGGAAGCCAAGGAGCTGTTTGAAAACATTGGGGAGGATTTGGATGACTTTTATCGCCTTTCCCAAGCGGTCAAAAACGGCCAATTGAGCGAACGAAATAGTCAGCGCCTAGAGGAATTGCTGAGCAAATTCCATGTGATCAAGGCAGCCATGCGGATCATTGAAAATAAACGGGGAGATTATCATTTTTAGGGTCTTTTCCCCCTAAAAATAGGCGCCTAGAAGTCCTCTCATCTACTTTAGATGAGAGGACTTTTTTGCCGTGGAAAGCTTTTTGAAAAAAAGAGAAAAAAATTGTATAATAGAGTGGATATGCAAGTATTTGCAAAGCTGTAATTCGACTTGGGTAACCAAGGACCGTAAGTATTAAAATAATCACACTAAAGGAGACAACAGTGAGTAGTATTAAATTAGTCACTCTTGGCGGTGTTCGAGAAAATGGAAAAAATCTCTACGTTGCCGAAGTGAACGATTCAATTTTTGTCTTGGATGCAGGTTTGAAGTATCCAGAAAATGAGCAACTTGGGGTGGATGTCGTCATCCCCAACATGGATTATCTATTTGAAAATAAGGACCGTATTGCGGGTGTTTTCTTGACCCACGGTCACGCGGATGCCATCGGGGCTTTGCCTTATCTTTTGGCTGAAGCAAAAGTCCCTGTATTCGGGACAGAGTTGACCATCGAGTTGGCTAAACTCTTTGTCAAAAGCAATGACAGTGTTAAGAAATTCAACGACTTCCATGTCATCGATCAAAATTCCGAGATTGATTTTGGCGATGCCGTCGTATCTTTCTTTCAAACTACCCACTCCATCCCTGAAAGTATCGGGATTGTGATTGGCACTCCTGAGGGCAATATTGTCTACACAGGAGACTTTAAATTTGACCAAACTGCTAGCGAGTCTTATGCGACGGACTTTGCTCGCCTAGCTGAGATTGGACGCGAAGGCGTGCTTGCTCTCTTGAGTGACTCGGCCAATGCAGATAGCAAGATGCAAGTTGCTAGTGAGCAAGAAGTGGGCGATGAAATCCTGGATACCATTGCGGACTGGGATGGTCGTGTCATCGTAGCGGCGGTAGCCAGCAACCTTTCTCGGATCCAGCAGGTCTTTGATGCTGCAGCTGGGACTGGCCGCCGGGTGGTCTTGACAGGATTTGATGTGGAAAATATCGTCCGCACAGCCATCCGCTTGAATAAATTATCTCTTGCCAACGAAAAACTCTTGATCAAGCCAAAAGAAATGAGCCGTTTTGAGGATCATGAATTGATCATTTTGGAAACAGGCCGGATGGGTGAACCGATCAATGGTTTGCGTAAGATGTCGATTGGTCGTCACCGCTATGTGGAAATCAAAGATGGGGACTTGGTCTACATCGTCACAACGCCGTCTATTGCCAAAGAAGCAGTGGTGGCACGTGTAGAAAACATGGTCTATCAAGCAGGTGGAGTTGTCAAATTGATCACGTCAAGCTTGCGCGTATCTGGTCATGGAAACGCGCGGGACTTGCAGTTGATGATCAACCTTCTTCGTCCTAAATATCTCTTCCCAATCCAAGGAGAATACCGCGAATTGGATGCCCATGCACGAGTGGCGATGGAAGTCGGTATCTTGCCTGAAAATATCTTTATTCCAAAACGCGGAACGGTGATGGAGTATGAAAAGGGTGACTTCGTTCCTGCCGGTAGTGTCTCAGCGGGAGATGTCATGATTGATGGGAATGCCATTGGTGATGTGGGCAATATCGTCCTTCGTGACCGCAAGGTCTTGTCAGAAGACGGGATCTTTATCGTGGCGATCACGGTGAATCGCAAAGAGAAGAAGATTATTTCCAAAGCGCGCGTGCACACTCGTGGTTTTGTCTATGTCAAGAAAAGTCGGGATATTCTTCGTGAAAGTTGCGAATTGGTCAACCAAAGCGTCGAAGATTATTTGAATCAAGATAGCTTTGACTGGGGTGAGTTAAAAGGTTTGGTACGCGACAACTTGTCTAAGTTCTTATTTGAACAAACCAAACGTCGTCCAGCAATCCTACCAGTTGTGATGGAAGTGAAATAAAATAGAAGAAAATGAAACGCTTGGCGGCCGGGGGCTTGCCGAGTGTTTTTAACAGTAGAAAGAGGAAATCAAATGGCAGTTATGCAGATTGAGTATTATTCAGAAGCCTTGAAGATGGAGTGGGGGGTGTCCCTCCTTTATCCCGATGCATCGCGCGTGGAAGATCCAGCGGATACGGATATTCCTGTTCTCTATCTCTTACACGGGATGAATGGCAACCACCACTCCTGGTTGAAGCGGACCAATGTGGAGCGCATCCTGCGCAATACCAATCTGATCGTGGTCCTACCCAACACCAATAATGGCTTTTACACAGATACCCAGTATGGCTACAACTACTACACGGCCATTGCGAAAGAATTGCCAGAGACTCTTTCTCGCTTCTTCCCGAATATGACTAAGAAACGGGAGAAAACCTTTATTGCGGGTCTATCCATGGGCGGCTATGGCTCGATGCTCTTGGCCCTCAAGACAAATCGTTTCTCTCGAGCTGCGAGTTTCTCTGGAGCACTTAGTTTTCACGATAGAGACTTTGAAAACAATGACTTGGAACAACCAGCTTTTTGGAAGGGGATTTTTGGAGAGATTGAGGATTGGACGACCAGTTCCTATTCGCTAGAGACTGCTGCCAAGAAGTTTTCAGATAAGAAGACCAAACTATGGATCTGGTGTGGGGAGCAGGATTTCCTTTATGAAGCCAATAATTTTGAAGTCAAGGAATTAGAAAAATTAGGCTTGGATGTCACCTATACCCACAGCCCAGGCAAGCACGAATGGTTCTATTGGGAACGTGAGTTGGAGCACTTTTTACAAACCCTACCAATCGACTTTGAATTAGAAGAAAGACTAAGTTAAGATACAAAGGGCGTAGCGGATACAGTCAAAATAGGGAGTAGGACAGAAGCGATATCATTTATAAGCGCTTCGTCGTCGTACCCCCACAAGGCTGATTAGGTATTCTTCTGAGCTTAGAAAGCGACAGAAGAATCCAATCAGCTACTGTGTCTTGAATTAATTGCTATTTAGCTTGCGTTTTTGACACGATCCGCAGCCCGTGTTCGTTTAATAAGATACAAATAGATTGGATATAAGTCAGAGCATTTGTTCTGGCTTTTTTTATATATATGAAGAAAAGCTAGAAAGTCCACTTATTCATTTCAGTCCTGCTTTCTTTGTGGTATAATAGGAACGATTGAAAAATGAGCTAGAAATAGCGAACAAGATAAGAGGAGAGAAATATGGCAAAAGATATTCGTGTGCGTTATGCACCAAGTCCAACTGGACTACTACACATCGGAAATGCTCGTACAGCATTGTTTAACTACTTGTATGCGCGCCATCATGGTGGAACCTTTATCATCCGTATCGAAGATACGGACCGCAAACGTCATGTCGAAGACGGAGAGCGTTCCCAGCTTGAAAACCTTCGTTGGTTGGGCATGGACTGGGATGAAAGTCCTGAGACGCACGAAAACTACCGCCAATCAGAACGGTTACCACTTTACCAAAAATACATCGACCAACTCTTGGCGGAAGGAAAAGCCTACAAGTCTTATGTGACAGAAGAAGAGTTGGCAGCTGAACGTGAACGCCAAGAAGCAGCGGGTGAAACACCTCGCTATATCAACGAATACCTTGGCATGAGCGAAGAAGAAAAAGCTGCTTACGTTGCAGAACGTGAAGCGGCAGGTGTGATTCCAACGGTTCGTTTGGCAGTGAATGAGTCAGGAATCTACAAATGGCACGATATGGTCAAAGGCGATATCGAGTTTGAAGGTGGCAATATCGGTGGGGATTGGGTCATCCAGAAGAAAGATGGCTACCCAACTTACAACTTTGCCGTTGTCATCGATGACCACGATATGCAAATCTCTCACGTTATCCGTGGAGATGACCACATTGCCAACACCCCAAAACAGCTCATGGTTTATGAAGCGCTTGGATGGGAAGCACCTGAGTTTGGTCACATGACACTTATCATCAATTCTGAAACTGGTAAGAAGTTGTCTAAACGGGACACCAACACCCTTCAGTTCATCGAAGACTATCGTAAGAAAGGTTATCTTCCTGAAGCAGTCTTTAACTTTATCGCTCTTCTTGGATGGAATCCTGGAGGAGAAGATGAAATCTTCTCTCGTCAAGAACTCATTAACCTCTTTGATGAACATCGTCTCAGCAAGTCTCCAGCCGCTTTCGACCAGAAGAAAATGGACTGGATGAGCAATGAGTATATCAAGAATGCGGATCTTGCGACTATCTTTGAAATGGCCAAACCATTCCTCGAAGAGGCGGGACGTTTGACAGACAAGGCTGAGAAGTTGGTTGAACTCTACAAACCACAAATGAAGTCAGTGGATGAAATCGTTCCATTGACAGACCTCTTCTTCTCAGACTTCCCAGAATTGACAGAAGCTGAGCGAGAAGTCATGGCTGGTGAAACCGTGCCAACGGTACTTGAAGCCTTTAAAGCGAAACTCGAAGCCATGTCAGACGATGAGTTTGTGGCAGAAAATATCTTCCCACAAATCAAAGCAGTTCAAAAAGAAACTGGGATCAAAGGGAAGAATCTCTTTATGCCAATCCGTATCGCCGTTTCAGGTGAAATGCACGGTCCTGAATTGCCAGATACCATCTACTTACTTGGACGCGAGAAATCCATCCAACACATTGAAAAAATGTTGGAAGAAATTAGATAATTATCAGAAAAAGCCCCGATAAAAGGGGCTTTTTGTTTTAGCTCTAAAATTAAAGTATTATAGGAATTTATCAAAAAATTGCCCCGGTTTGACAAATTAACACAACTGAAAACGCTATTATCACTATCTAAAACAAAAATTATAAAAAAATAGCAATAATTAAGAATAATTGCTTCCAAAAATCGACAGATTGGTCTATAATGTTAGGGAAATAAAAAATGTAATAAGGAGATAGAAATGTTTTTTAAACGTTCTAATGGTGAATTTCGTGAAACGGATCGAGTGACTCGTTTCAAATTGATCAAGTCAGGTAAAAACTGGTTGCGTGCTGCGACTTCTAACTTTGGTCTTTTGAAAGTCATTCGTGGTCAAGTCGAAGAGACTGTTGTAGCTGAAGTGCGTGAAGACGCAGTATCAGTGAAAGAAATGACAAGCCGTGGCTTGCTCAAAGGGATCGTAGCAGCTGGGGCTGTTTTTGGTGCAGCTACAGTAGCGAACACCGCAAAAGCTGATGAAACTGGATCAGACGTTGCGACTGCATCTGAGCTTTCAAGCGAAGCTCTTGTAGAACAAGGAAGTACAGTCCTTGGTACAACTTCAACAACAGAATCTCAGTCTGCATCAACAACAGAATCAACAACTGAGTCAACTACAGAATCAGCTAGCGCTTCTGCTTCTGCAAGTGCTTCAACCTCTACAAGCGTATCTGTATCTCACTCAGCTTCATTAAGCGAACAAGGTTCAGCAGAACTTTCAGCAGCTTCAAGCGAATCAACTGTAGCAGCTGGCTCTGAAGCAAGTGTAGAAAGCACTACAACTGTTGCGAAAGCTGAAGATAAAGTTGTTTTGGAACAAAACACTTCAGAAGCAGCATTGTTGAACAAGATTGCAGGAGACTACTCAGCAACTGTTTCAGCTCCAGAAAAGAAAGCAGCACTTGAAGCTGCCATCGCTAAAGTTCAAACAGAATTGACAGCAAGCAACAGCTTGATCAATGCGAATGCATCAGCGCAATCATACGCAGACCAACGCGAACGCTTGAGCAAGTCAGTAGATGACATGATGGCAACCTTGACTGCAGCAGGCTTTACTGGTAATACAACAGTCAATGGTGCTCCAGCAATTTCTGCTCAGTTGGCACCAATCTCAACAAGCACTACTGGTAGTGTAGATACTAACCCAGTTATCTCAAATGCGAATGGTGCAACGATTGAAGATGCAGCCTTTAACGAAGCAGGTTATGCTTTGGATCCAAACACAGATCGTTTCACTTTCGGTGTATGGCAATTCCTTAAAACAAACCACGCTACTGGAGCTAAAACAAACTTTGATTACTATGCTACTCTTTCAGTAGACCGTTCTGCCATCACTGGTAGCCTTTCAGCTAACCCAGATGTTTACTTGCGTATTGTGAAGAAGTCTGATGGTACAGAAGCTTACACTCGTACTATTCATGCTGGAGAAAGCAATATCTCTCTTCCAAGCTACATCACAAACAACAACTCTGATGTAACCAACACTTTGACATACGCACCTGCTAACGGAACTAATCCAGGTAACGTAACCTTCTCATTGGTAAATGCGAACCTTGAGTATGAAACACTTCAAATCCGTGATACTAACTACCCAGGTAACCAAGGTGAAGACAAACAAAACGTTCAAACTTCTGTTCCTTATGCTAAAGCTGATCAAACAACTTACTATAAAGTCGTTGACAGTAGCAAGTACACAGAAGGTCAAACATACAAACCAACTGGAAATGAAACAGTTCTTGCAAGCTATACGCAAACAGGTCTTGCAGGGCAACAATTCACAGCTTCAGGAAACCGTAATATTGAGGGGTACAAACAAGTTCCAGCAACAACAGACGCAACTCAAAAAACATCTGGTATCCTTGGTAAGGGTGTTGTCGGTCAAAAATTGGTTGAACTTCAAGGTGGAGCAAACCACTACTACGTGAAACGTATTTCGGAAATCGTTGATACTGATGGCTCAACTGTAACGAAATTCTACGCCCTTGATCCGTCTCAAGTGAACAATTTTGCTACATCAGATATTGGTACTGAAGATGTATCGAAATACACACTCATCTACACAAGTAAAGTTAACAAAGCTGGTGAAGAGTGGAAGGCTGATGAGACTAAAGTTACAAAAGTAAACAGTAAAAATGGTGACTACTATCTTGAAGTCAACGAAACTGCTGGAAGCAAATCACTCATTATCACTGGTTGGTCGTCTACTACTGAGACAGATACTTATAAACAAATGGATGGAACTCTACACACTTATCCACGTCCATTCAAAGGTGCTCCAAGCACATCATTGACACCTGCGGGTGCTGGTAACAACAGTTACAATGTTATTGCCGGTAAAGTTCCAGAGATTCAAGCAGAAGGATCTGTAGCAAATGATCCTACAGCTCCAAACGGAAAAGTATACTCTAATTTGAAGGGTTACTCTTCATTCTCAAACAACTACTCCATTCCAACTGCGATTAAACCATCAACTGATGTGAACTATTACTTTGTCAAGTCTGATGTTAAAGGTAATGTTTACGTGCATTATCAAGATACAGAAGGCAAGACTATTAAGCCAGATGTAACTGATGAAAAAGATCAACCAATTAATAAGGCCTACGATACAGTTGTAGATAATCGTCCGAATGAGATTCAATTCGAAGGTAAGACTTACGAGTTGGCCCCGGCTGGTAACTACACAGTAGGTGAAGTAGATGACCAAGGTCACCTTAAGTCTTCAGATCCTACAACTGGAGAAGTTGCTAAAGAAGATAAGAATGTCACCTACATCTACAAACTCAAAGAAGAGCCTAAGGGTAACGTCTATGTTCACTATGTAGATACAGAAGGCAAGACCATCAAATCAGATGTGACGGATGAAAAAGCTCAACCAGTGGACAAAGACTACGACACAGTTGTAGACAACCGCCCACAAGAAATCGAATTCGAAGGCAAGACCTATGAATTAGTTCCAGCAGGAACTTACACTGTCGGTGAAGTAGATGATCAAGGTCACCTTAAGTCTACAGATCCTACCACAGGTAAGGTTATCGAAGGCGATAAGAATGTCACCTACGTATATAAAGTGAAAGAAACACCAAAAGAAGGTGAAGTTGTTATCACTTATGTAGATACGAAAGGTAACGAAATCCAAAAATCTCGTCAAGATACACCTAAATCACCATATGACACACCATATGATACAACTGAAAAAGGTGAAAAGCCAAATATCATCAAGACAACTGATGGTAAGACATATAAAATTGTTCCTAAAGGTGATTACCCAGTAGGAGGTGTTGATGAAAATGGTCATTTGAAATCTTCAGATCCTATTACTGGTAAAGTTGACAAACCAAAATCAACCATTACTTACGTTTATGAAGAAGTTGGAAGTGTCTTTGTTCATTATAAAGATATTAACGGAAATACGATCATGGGATCTGTTATTGATGAGCAAGATCAACCACTTGATAAGGATTATGATACTGTAGTAGATAATCGTCCTAAAGAAATTAAATTTGAAGGTAAAACTTACGAACTTGTAGAAGCTGGTAATTACCCAGTAGGTCAAGTTGACAGCCAAGGTCACTGGACAGGTGATGATGATACGACTGGTAAAGTGGCTTCAGGTGAGAAGAATGTTACTTATATCTATAAGTTGAAAGACGAATCTCAATCAGATTCAGGTTCAAATTCAGCATCAGAATCAGCTTCACAATCATTATCAGAAGTTGTATCTAACTCACAGTCTGTATCAGAACAAGCTTCTAAATCAGCGTCTGAATCAGCTTCTGCCTCATTGAGCCAATCAGCTGTTGAATCAGCTAGTGTGTCAGCGAGTCAATCATCATCATTGAGTACGTCAGCGCAAGAATCAGCTTCTGTATCAGCATCTGAATCAGCATCATTGAGCACATCGGCTTCAGCATCAGCATCAGTATCAGCAAGCCAATCAGCATCATTGAGCACATCGGCATCTGAGTCAGCATCAGTATCAGCAAGCCAATCAGCATCATTGAGCGCATCGGCTTCAGCATCAGCATCTACTTCAGCAAGCCAATCAGCATCATTGAGCACATCAGCATCTGAGTCAGCAAGCGTATCTGCGAGCCAATCAGCATCATTGAGCACATCAGCTTCTGCATCTGAATCAGCTTCGCAATCTATTTCAGAATCACAATCAGCTTCAACAAGCCAATCAGTTTCTGAATCAACATCAGCGTCTGAATCAGCATCAGTATCAGCTTCAACATCAACGTCTGAATCTGTTTCAGCATCTGAGTCAGCTTCAGCATCATTGAGCGCATCGGCTTCAGCATCAGTATCAGTATCTGCGAGCCAATCAGCGTCATTGAGCACATCAGCATCTGAGTCAGCAAGCGTATCTGCGAGCCAATCAGCGTCATTGAGTACATCGGCTTCAGCATCAGCATCAGTATCTGCGAGCCAATCAGCATCATTGAGCACATCGGCTTCAGCATCAGCATCAGTATCTGCAAGCCAATCAGCGTCATTGAGCACATCAGCATCTGAGTCAGCCTCAGTATCAGCAAGCCAATCAGCGTCATTGAGCACATCAGCGTCTGAATCAGCATCAGTATCAGCAAGCCAATCAGCATTATTGAGCACATCGGCTTCAACATCACTTTCTACATCTGTATCACAATCAGCATCTAACTCTTCATCAAATTCTGAAAGTGAAACACCTAAACAAGGTGAAGTAATCATCACTTATGTAGATACAAAAGGTAAAGTGATTAAAGATCCTCGTCAAGACACACCAAACTCACCATATGACACACCATATAACACAACTGAGGAAGGTGAAAAACCTAACACTATCAAGACTCCAGACGGTAAGACTTACAAGATCGTACCGAAAGGTGACTACCCAGTAGGTAAAGTTGATGGCGATGGACACTTGGAATCATCTGATCCAATTAAAGGTAAAGTTGATAAACCTAAGTCAACTATTACGTATGTTTACCAAGAAGTAGGTAACGTATACGTTCACTATGTTGACGTCAATGGTAACAAGATTAAAGACGATGTCACTGACGAAGAAAATCAACCAATTGATAAGGACTACGATACAGTAGTAGACAACCGTCCAAGCACAATCGAGTTCCAAGGTAAGACATACGAATTGGTACCAGCTGGTAACTACCCAGTAGGTCAAGTCGACGAACAAGGTCACTGGACAGGTGATGATGCTACAACTGGTAAAGTTGCTGAAAAAGATAAGAACGTAACATATGTCTACCAATTGAAACAACCGAAGGGTAATGTCTACGTACACTATGTTGACGTTAATGGTAACACGATCAAAGAATCTGTAACTGATGAAAAAGATCAACCAGTAGGTAAAGACTACGATACAGTCGTAGACAACCGTCCACAAACAATCGAGTTCCAAGGTAAGACATACGAATTGGTACCAGCAGGTAACTACAAAGTAGGTCAAGTCGACGAACAAGGTCACTGGACAGGTGATGACGCTACAACTGGTAAAGTGATCGAAGGTGATAAGAATGTCACTTACGTCTACAAATTGAAAGAAGATCCAACAAAACCTAAAGAAGGTGACGTTATCATCACTTACGTAGACGAAAATGGTAAAGAAATTCAAAAACCTCGTCAAGACACACCAAACTCACCATATGACACACCATATAACACAACTGAGGAAGGTGAAAAACCTAACACCATCAAGACTCCAGACGGTAAGACATACAAGATCGTACCGAAAGGTGACTACCCAGTAGGTAAAGTTGATGGCGATGGACACTTGGAATCATCTGATCCAATTAAAGGTAAAGTTGATAAACCACGTTCAATCATCACTTACGTTTACAAAGAAGTGAAAGAAGAGCCAACTCAACCTAAGGGTAGCGTATACGTACACTACAAAGATACTGAAGGTAACACCATCAAGTCTGATGTCACTGACGAAAAAGATCAACCAGTTGATAAAGATTACGATACAGTCGTAGACAACCGTCCAAAAGAAATCCAATACAATGGTAAGACATATGAATTGGTACCAGCAGGTAACTACACTGTAGGTAAAGTTGATGGACAAGGTCACCTTGAGTCATCTGACGCTACAACTGGTAAAGTGGTTGAAGGACGTAAAGATGTTACTTATATCTACAAACTTAAAGAAGAACCAGCACAACCTAAGGGTAATGTCTACGTACACTATGTTGACGTTAATGGTAACACGATCAAAGCATCTGTAACTGATGAATTGGCACAACCAGTAGGTAAAGACTACGATACAGTCGTAGACAACCGTCCACAAACAATCGAGTTCCAAGGTAAGACATACGAATTGGTACCAGCAGGTAACTACAAAGTAGGTCAAGTCGATGACCAAGGTCACTGGACAGGTGATGACGCTACAACTGGTAAAGTCATCGAAGGTGATAAGAATGTCACTTACGTCTACAAACTGAAAGAAGATCCAACGAAACCTAAAGAAGGTGACGTCATCATCACTTACGTAGACGAAAATGGTAAAGAGATTCAAAAACCTCGTCAAGACACACCAAACTCACCATATGATACACCATATAACACAACTGAGGAAGGTGAAAAACCTAACACTATCAAGACTCCAGACGGTAAGACTTACAAGATCGTACCGAAAGGTGACTACCCAGTAGGTAAAGTTGATGGCGATGGACACTTGGAATCATCTGATCCAATTAAAGGTAAAGTTGATAAACCACGTTCAATCATCACTTACGTCTACAAAGAAGTGAAAGGTGACGTTTACGTACACTACAAAGACACTGAAGGTAACACTATCAAGACTTCAGTAGTTGACGAAAAAGATCAACCAGTTGATAAAGACTACGATACAGTCGTAGACAACCGTCCAAAAGAAATCCAATACAATGGTAAGACATATGAATTGGTACCAGCAGGAAACTACAATGTAGGTAAAGTTGATGGACAAGGTCACCTTGAGTCATCTGACGCTACAACTGGTAAAGTGGTTGAAGGACGTAAAGATGTTACTTACATCTACAAACTTAAAGAAGAACCAGCGCAACCAACTGGTAACGTGTATGTTCACTATGTGGATGAATTTGGTAACACACTTAAGAATTCTGTAACAGACGAATATGCGCAACCGGTAGGTAAATATTACGATACAGTAATCGATAACCGTCCGAATACAATCATCACTTCAGATGGTAAGATTTATGTATTGGTACCAGCAGGTAACTATGCAGTAGGAAAAGTTGATGTTGATGGACATTTGACAACAACAGATTCAACTACTGGTAATGTCATCAAGGGTGATAAGAACGTTACTTACGTTTATAAACTTGTGAAGACACCAACCGTTCCAACACCAAACACACCAGTACCACCAACACCAACACCAAACACACCGGTAGATCCAACACCTAATAAACCAATGGATCCAACACCAAACACACCGGTAGATCCAACACCTAATACACCGGTAGATCCAACACCTAATACACCAGTGAACCCAGTTCCTGAGCAACCAGCTCAACCAGCTCCAGCTCTTGAACAACTTCCAAATACTGGTGAAACAGGATCTGTAGCTTCAGCTCTTCTTGGAGCAGTTGCAGGGGTTGCAGGGGTTGCAGCACTTGGACGTCGCAAAAAGGAAGATGAAAAATAATCTTCAATCCTAATTTGATTCGGTCATTTCAGGTATGTGGGAAATGAAAAAGGATCCAAAAAGAGAACCTCCGGGTTCTCTTTTTGTATGCTGTTATTTGTGTTAAAAACTAGTCTTAATTAGTTACTTTTGGGGAAAATTAGTGTATAATAACTCGGTATCTTATTTTTAAGGAGCGAACATGTTTTTTAAACGTTCGAAGGGTGATTTTCGCGAAACGGAGCGAATCACACGTTTTAAATTAATCAAATCAGGAAAGAATTGGGTACGGGCATCTGTTTCTCGGTTAGGCTTATTTCGTGTCATGCGAGGTGGTGTGGATGAAAAAATCATGGTTAGATATGATGATTCTTCACGTCAAATGCCTGCAGACCTAGTAAAAGGTATGGTTGTACTAGGGGCTCTTGCTGGAGCAACAACAGTTGCTAACCCAGTATTTGCAGAGGAAAATGGGATGGATACGACTGTTGGGTCTGAAATCAGCCCATCGACCGGTGTAGCGGGTTCGGATAGTTTGGTCTTGGGGACGACCTCTATCACAGATTCTGTGTCAGCCAGTCAATCTATAAGTGAATCTATCTCATTTTCAGAGTCAGCTAGTGACAGCCTTTCTTTGTCTCAGTCGGTTTCTTTGAGCGAATCACATGTTGTTAGTAATTCAGCGAGTC
This sequence comes from Streptococcus sp. W151, assembly GCF_053010205.1. NCBI lineage: Bacteria > Bacillati > Bacillota > Bacilli > Lactobacillales > Streptococcaceae > Streptococcus > Streptococcus sp. W151. The sequence continues at coordinate 17,108 of NZ_JBRKNT010000010.1, forward strand.
AGTCCACATCAGAATTTGCTAGTAGTAGTCTCTCAGAGGGCGATTCAATTCACAGGACTACTCCTGAAACGAGTGAGAAAGAAGCAGCGGCTCAGACCACTCGCTCGGAAGACCAGGTGAAGCGTCTGCAAGTCTTGGCATTAGATTTATATACTTATCGCGCTCAAGCCATGGAAATCCCGGGGACAGAATCTGCTATTGAGTATGGAGATCTGGCTTTAGAAGCTATTCGTTCAGGGTTATCTAATCCAGCGATCCAAATCGATGCAGTAGAAAGTCAAGCAAAAACTGCTCGCAATCGCTTGGCCAACGCGGTGCTGCGCGCGACATCTGGTCAACGAGATCCGCGCAATGGGAATCGTATAGATTCGGATACGAGCCTCCGTGCGCCCCAATACAATCTCGGACCAGCCAATAATGCCGTGATTTCTGTGTATAACTCTGATTATATCAACCAGGCTTATAATGTTGTTGAAAGCATTCCTACACGAAATAGTATTAAAAGCATTGGCTACGCTTCTGGTAGTGATCGTGTGAATGGCATCAACGTTCCTCAGACGTCGGCACTAAAAAATAGTGCAGTCGCCTTTAATATTGTGGGGACTGTTGGCCAGACAGAGGTCGTAACGCCTGGGAAAATTTATAATCTTTCTTTTGTAGTGACTAATACGGCTAAGCAGTCAGTGACACGTACGCTTCGTATTCAGGTTTTGCCACAAAATGATGGCATTCGAAACCCGATTACGGCTGTGACAACGGAAACTTTTGTCAATGATACCACTAACTTGTCCCAGGCTGAAAAAGAGAAGGTTTGGGAGGCTTTTAAGACTGCTAACCCAAATATTGCCACTTCAAAGGATTTTAAATCTTATTCGGTTTCATCATCAGGTGTGGTGACTATTACTTATAAAGATAACACCACAAATGATGTAACCGCTCCTGTTAAGCGCCTAGCAGCACCGACGGTTGAGACTCGCTTACTAGAGAAAGCCTATACTCAAACACCTGTAACGGTGACGGGGGCTGAGCCTGGAGCGACTGTTGTCTTGTACAATAATGATGATGAAATCGGAACAGCGGTAGCGGATGCTTCTGGACAAGCGATCGTAACACCGAAAGTTCCCTTGCAGACGGGTGGAGTAACAGCTAAGGCTCGCATTCTGTATGGTGATCATGCGGTTTATTCCGATGCAAGTAATATGGTTGCTGTAACAGATGCCACACGTCCTGAAGTGACGGCTAAGTTAACTGTCAATGGTGTAGAACCGAAATCAACCCCTCTTGAAGGTGGTGGGAAGAATTATACCATTTATGCTGGTGATGATGCGGTTGTGACTTTTACAGCTACTGATGACAGTGGCAAGTTGAAAGAAATGAAAGTCGTTGCACGAGCAGATTTGAACGACAATGCCTTGAACGGGAATTTCTTTGGTAGTAGCCAGTACGGAACAGGTAATATTGCACCGATTACGGGAGATATCACAGCTACGAGTTACAATCCTGCAACCATCACAGCGATCATTCATTTGAAAGATGATCTTTACCATTCCTTCCGAAACACATGGCAACGCAATGTCGCAGCTATTGATAATGCGTCCAATATGAACCGCCCAAATGGTTTGGGTGAAATTCGGATTACACAAGGACGTCTCGCTGATCGTACACCAGGTGTCGCTCCAACAAGCACTATTCAGGTGACGAGCCTGACTGACTTGACAGATGCAGATAAGAGCAAGGTGATTGCAGCTGTGTCGGCTGTTAATCCAGAGGTGGCTAACCGCATTAAGGCCTATACGGTTAATAGTGATGGTACAGTCACCATTACTTATAAAGATAGTACGACCAATGTCGTAGCTGTGAAATTGTCAGATAGTGATCATAGTCAGTCTGTCTCAAACAGTCAGAGTGCATCTACGAAGACTTCGCAATCGATTAGTCAGTCCTTAAGTACGAAGCAATCACAGAGCGTATCGACACAGCAGAGTGTTTCATTGAGCCAATCACTGAGCTCGGTTCGTTCGCAAAGTTTGTCGGCTTCACTAAGCCAATCAGCATCGGCAAGTGTATCCGCTCAAGCGAGTCTATCTCGCAGTCAATCATTGAGCAAGGAGATTTCTCAATCTCAATCCGCTTCAACGAGCCAATCTATATCGGCAAGAAAATCTGAATCTGTGAAGGTTTCGGAATCCGTTTCTGCAAGTGTCAGTGCCTTGCAGTCTGCTTCGGTATCAGCGAGTGCATCCAAAGTGGTTAGCCAGTCTATCTCAATCTCGACATCCGCTTCAACGAGCGCCTTTGTTTCAGTGAGTCAGTCTGCTTCAGCATTGGTTTCACAGTCAGTATCGGAGTCACTAAGTCAATCTACTCGTGAGTCGGTTTCAAAATCAGTGAGTCAATCGCAGTCTGAGTCTGCATCAGTATCCTTGAGTGAGTCAGTGTCAACGTCCGAATCTGTTTCAACGTCAGAGTCAGTTTCAAGTTCTGAATCGGTTTCAACATCTGAATCAGTTTCAACATCTGAATCAGTATCAACGTCCGAGTCATTGTCAGCGTCAGAATCAGTATCAACGTCCGAGTCATTGTCGGCATCCGAGTCAGTATCAACGTCTGAATCGGTTTCAACATCCGAATCGGTTTCAACATCTGAATCAGTATCAACGTCCGAATCAGTCTCGACTTCAGAATCTGTATC
>NZ_JBRKNT010000011.1:0-5375 GCF_053010205.1 Streptococcus sp. W151
CGACTGTTGTACTCTTATCACCTGGGGTTGTTGTATCAACCGGTGTCTTGTATTCAAATGTAGTGCCACTTGGAAGATCACCTACGTTACCAATTGATTTCTTAGGATCTGGAGTTTCACCAACATTAACTGTTTGGTCCTTAGGTGTTGGCGTGTTCTTATCCGCATCTGTACGAGGATCCACTACCTTAACAGTTACTGGAACTTCATCCTTAGATCCATCTGGGTAAGTCACAACGACGGTTGTACTCTTATCACCTGGTGTTGTAGTGTCTACTGGTGTCTTGTATTCGAATGTAGTGCCACTTGGAAGATCACCTACGTTACCAATTGATTTCTTAGGATCTGGAGTTTCACCAACATTAACAGTTTGGTCCTTAGGTGTTGGCGTGTTCTTATCCGCATCTGTACGTGGATCTACTACCTTAACTGTTACTGGAACTTCATCCTTAGATCCATCTGGGTAAGTCACAACGACGGTTGTACTCTTATCACCTGGTGTTGTAGTGTCTACTGGTGTCTTGTATTCGAATGTAGTGCCACTTGGAAGATCACCTACGTTACCAATTGATTTCTTAGGATCTGGAGTTTCACCAACATTAACTGTTTGGTCCTTAGGTGTTGGCGTGTTCTTATCTGCGTCTGTTTCCTTAGCTTTGATTTCAATTGGAACATTAACTGTTTCAGTTGTACCATCTGGGTAAGTGACAAGCATAGGCACATTTACTAAACCAGGTGTAGCATTAGCAGAAGTCTTACTTGTAATCGCCCCTGTATCTTCATCAACAGAAACAGAATCAATTCCAGCTGGAAGTGTTCCAGCTTTGAAAGCTGTACCAGAAGGAACAGGTACTTCTTTACCTTCAACATCACGTACAAGTGGAATTTGTGGTTGAGTTGTATCGCCAGCAGTTACTTCAGATTTACTGTAAGTCACATCATAAGTTTGATTTTTAGGTGCATTAACAGTCAATAGGTTCGTATCAAGGAAGGCATTGGCATATGAACCTTGATGAACACCTTCAGTATTCCCCTTCCAACTACGTTCGATAGCATTCAAGTTTGGTTTAACGCCACGCTCCATCCATTGTTCAAAGAGGAGCATACCATTGTTTTTCTTGATCTCTTCATTCAATTTCTTAGCTAATTCAACTGAATCAATTGTATCTTTGAATTTGTACGAAATGGTGTATGAACCAAGTTGTCCTGAAGCTGTCCCAAGGATATTCTTGTCAATATAATTACGAACCTTATCAACATCACGTTGTGATGGATTAGATTTTGTAGCAATACTAATGGCATCTGTATTACGTGTATCAAGTTTCCCTGATGCATCCATCACAACCTTAGTTTTTTGAACACCACTGACAGCAGTACCATCTGCATCAGATTTATAAATATATGTTTCGTTCAAGTCTAGATATGGTAAAAGACTCTTAGGCAATACTTGTTCAATGTATGGGACAGATTGGAAAGTATTTGAACCTAGGTTTACGACACCCATTGCCGCAGAAACTTTCATGGTGTAGACCAATTCAATCGAATCTGCCTTACCATCACTTGTAAAGCGTGGAAGCACTTTTAAGGTTGGTTGAGTATTCACGCCAGTACCAGGTGTACCTGTAAAGGCATTTGTTAAACCATTATCAGAAGCTTCTTTTTTCTCATTGCCTGCCGCGATAAACCATGAGTTGTCAATACTTTCACGAACTAATTTGTTTGGAATAACTCTTCCATAATCCTTACCTGTTACCCAAGCAGAAGAGAAGGAAATTGGAGTATTAGAAAGACCAAGGTCATTCAAAGTTTTTCCATTCTTTAAAGTAATGGTAATAGGATGGTCATAGGATGCACCAATTCCTCCTGATGCTACCGTGTTATTTTGAATCGGAACCGACCAAACAGAGCCGTTTTCATATTTAGTAAATTCTTTTGCAGCCCCTTCATAAGTTGGTTTGATGGTAATCTTCTCGATATTTTCATAGAAAGTTGGATTTTGGAAGTTCATAATCATATGAGCACCAAATGGGAACTTCTTATCTTTAGCCCATCCACCTGCTAATCGTGTCCAAGAAGTTCCTGTCAAGGAAATGCTACCATCTGCATTGACCTTGTTAAATTCCACTCCGGCATTCTTCACAACATAAGGAGCTTCTTTATCTGTCGTAATCCCTGTGGAGTCAAATTTATTTGCAATGGTCAGGGATGAATCGGTAGGTTTAATGACACCGTTCACTGTAGTTGGAGAAACATTCAATTGTTTAGTGACTGTTTTCCCAGATTCATCTGTTACAGTTGCTACTACAGTTCCACCTGAAGAAGGGCGTTTAAAGGTATAAACCCCATTAGAACCACTGATAGAAACTGCTTGCCCATCCACAGTGACAGTAACAGTCGCAGCCGCATCTGTACGAATAGTCACATACTCATCACCAGCTTCGATAGATGCAGTCAGTTCTTTTGAAGCTTCTGCTGCAGCTGGTTGAGCAGAGGTGTCACGACGCGAACGAACGCGAGGTGTTTCCGAATCTGAAGCAGACCGGTTAGCTGAACCAGCTTCTGAATTCCCTTGTTCGCTTGGGTTTTCTACAGAAGATCCTCCACTTGTTGGAAGAGCTGCATCTGCTGCATAAGCAGTTGGTGCCTCTGTATTTCCAGTACTTGCATCGGCAGTTGTCGGAACCATTGCGTTTGCTGAAACTGCATCCGTACTAGCCTCATTTTCATCAGCAGAAACAGTCTGTGCTCCAGCTAAGAATAGTGCCGTACCTAACAATACTGAGCATACCCCAAAACTGTATTTTCTCAATGAAAAACGTTGACGTCTATTAAACATATCTTTCATTTCCCAAAATTCTCCTATAATTTCATTTCATGTTTCCATGATACCTTTATATTGTACTTCTCACTACCTAGTAATGTCAACGCTTTTGAATAATATTTTCAAAAATATATGATTCTCCTATATTTTTCCCAATTTAAATGCTGATTCTCTTTGAACTTAAGCAAATCATCATATTTTTTCACAATACGTACATTTTTTTAAAACATTTTTAAATATGAATTTCTCTCTATATATAAATAGGCCATTTTTTCTTAGTTTTTTCAATAACAAACAAAGAGGCCTTGCTCTTTCGAGCAAAGCCTCCTCCTGTTGAATCTAAAATTATCACTTCATCAACAAGCTTGCTGATGTCACCTCAATTTTAGTCTTCGTGTTTTTTGCGTTTTGCAAGACCCGCAAGTCCTACCATACCAAGTGCTGCACCGAACAAGGCTGCTGAAACGGATTGATCCTCACCAGTTTCAGGAAGCGCTGGAGCTTGTGGTGTCACAGGAGCTTCTGGCTTAGCTGGTTCTTGTTTGACTGGTTGCGGTTTTACCGGTTCTGGTTTTACCGGTTCTGGTTTTACAGGTTTCGGTTTTACAGGTTCCGGTTGTGGTTGTGGACGTGGCTGTGGTTGAGGTTGAGGTTGAGGTTCTGGTTTTGGCTCAGGAGTTGGAGCTGGTTTCTTCGTATAGAGAACAGTTGCTACAACATCTTTACTTTCTGCTGTCAAACCAGTCACTTCTTCCACAACCAGTGGATTTGCAGTATAGCCTTCAAGGACAGGTGATGTTACCGCATCAAAAGTAGTATCAGCATTTTCTGCTGTCCATTCGCCTGTGCTCAACACTTCGTTTGTCACAGGATTCACCACTACTTCACGATGGAAGGTTACTTTGTCCTTGTGTTCTGGAGCTAGTACTTCTCCTGTAAGTGCATCCTTGTAGAAGATTGTTTCAGTAACCACTTTTGTTTCCTGACGGGCAACTGACTTCTGTTCCACTACAATCGTTGTATTGCGTCCAATTGCATTTGGATCTGCAGGATCATTTGGATCTACTGTCCCAGCTGTTGTATCATAACCAAAAACTGTTTGACCGTCTTTGATCTTGTAAGCTGCTGGAATTTCTGGAACCGGAGTCACACCAGCTCTTGTTGCATCCGTTGGATCATTCTTGTAGACTACTTCTGAAAGAATCTTACCGTCTTTATCCACTAATTGAATGCGTCCAAGTTTATGATAGTATACATCAAAATTGTAATCCAAGGTACCATCAGGATTGATTGTGGTAGCTTCAACTTCTTTTACAAGTGTGTACTGTCCTGGAACCACTGGAGAAGGAATTGGAGGAAGTACAGCTTCTGTAGTTGAACTAGTATCAGCAGCCAAAGCAGTTACCTCTGTTTCTTCATCCTCTAAACGTGCACTACGTGCGCGAAATCGTGGGGTATCACTCGCAAGACTTGCTTCTACACCACGGGGAGCAATTGCATCTGTCAATGCACGACGTGTACGAACAGCCGGTCTGTTCGCTGCGTCATCTTCGATTGGAGTTGCACTTACAAGCTTCCATGCTTGAGGAGTCATTTCTCCAGTCACTAAGTTGACAAGTACAATACGTTCAAATACAACACGTTCACGAACTGGTTTTGGTACAGCAACGCCATCTTCTTCAACAAAGTAGCGAACGGTACGTGTACCAGAAATACGACGTGGTTGAATCTTATCTACTGTCTTCGGCCAGTTTGGTGTATTTGGCTCTGTTGGATCATAAGGAGTCTCTGGAGTAGGATTTGGATCATTTGGTCCTACTGGAACAACACGTTCACGAACAACAACAGTAAATTCTTGGTCTACTTTGGCATCAAAGTCAAAGTTCTTGTTGGCTGCACTTGTGAAGCCATCACTAACAAGTTCAAATCCTTTGCGGTGGAGCTCATCAATCTTAGCAGTCGTGCTATAAGCGATTGCTTCACCTGATTTACCATTGACTACATCACGAGTTACTTCTGTATTGCCTTTTTCGTTGACATACTTGATGATAGCCTTTTGCGCATCTTTCACATATGTTACAACTTCTTCAACGTCTGCTGCTCCAGCTTTAACACCTGTGACTTCTGGCACTACCAATTTATTAGCAGTGTAACCTGTGATAACTGGAGATTTCACTGCATCGAAGGTATCATCACTTGTAGTCCATTCACGGTAGTCGATGTGGCCTGTTACCAAATTGACATAAGCGAAGCGTTTGAAGTGAAGGGTTTCTGTCACATCATCTTTCGCTTTAGAACCATCTTCGTAGACGTATTTCACAGTACGTGTTACATCGTCTTTGTTCACCAAATCTTTAACTGGATCTGGCCATTTCGGTGTATCTGGATCTTTTGGATCAACTGGCTGATCTGGATTTGGTTTTGGTTTGTCTGGATCGATTGGTTCGATGCGTTCGCGAAGGGTAACTGTGAACTCTTGGTCTACTTTGGCATCAAAGTCAAAGTTCTTGTTGGCTGCATCTGAGAAGCCATCGCTAACGAGTTCATAACCTTT
>NZ_JBRKNT010000012.1:0-4904 GCF_053010205.1 Streptococcus sp. W151
CGTTTATACGGGTCAAGGTTCTACTGATTTGGCTCTAAGAAATGATAATGACTGGGTTAAAATATTTACGATTTTAACGACGTATGAGCCGAAAAACAAGCCAAAACCAAAAGATGATGAAGAAGAAGATAAACCCGCGGTAAATATAACGCGTATTGATATCGCGTTAGATGATTATGATGAACTCGTTAAATTTGATGATATTGAGAAAAAACTCAAAAAGGGGCATTATCGGTCATCAAAACGCTCGTATAATATTGTCAAAACTTCTGACCAGAATGGTCAAAAATTAGGCGAAACAATCTACATCGGCAACGCTCGCAGTGCGAGTGGCAGTCGCGGAAATACATATTTACGTATGTATGATAAGCTAGCTCAATATAAAGAAAAAAATCAACTTGTAACGTCTGATGTTCGGGAACATTGGAAAAAAACAGGCAAGGAAGTTTGGCAACGTTATGAAATTAGCTTTTCAAAATGTTATACAAATAGTATTGTTGAAGATATCTTAAACGGTGAAAGTATTGATAAAATCTTCAAGAGCTCGCTTCGAAATCTCTTAGAAATTTTAACCCCGAGGGGCAAGAATAAAAATCGGTGGTATAAGACGCGGTGGTGGGAAGATTTTTTGCAGTATGATGAGCGCAAGGGGTTTGATTTGCCAGAAAGAGATGTGATGCTTGCTGAAACTATGGAATGGCTTCGAGTAGCAGTTTTACCGAGTTTAAACGTACTCGAAAAAATCGGACAGGAGCGCGGATTTGATATCTACGATTTGCTTCGAAAGGCAAAAAAACCTAACGAGCTATCTAAAAAGCAAAGTAGAATAATTTCAGATACACGAAACAAGTCAGATGAAACAATTAATGACTATCTGACTAAATTTTTGCTTGGTATAGAAATCAAAAGAGAGCGAGGTGGCGAATAATGGCTATCACCTATAAAAAGAACGCTCAGAACGTCTATAAAGTGCCTTTTTACGTTCAGTTTTGGACTTGGTGGGCTTTAGTTTTAGCTTTGGCCATTTTGTCTTTGTTGCTGGGGCTGGTTGTATCGATTAAACTTGTTCAAATGGTTTTGTGGTCGCTGGTCGCTATATTGACGATTTGGCGGGCGTATGCGCTGACAGGGTCAGTAATTAAAGCGGGGACAATCGGAAAATATATCACCGAGAAAAAGGCAGAAAAAGCAGTCACTAAAAGCTTGCTTGCAACTATGGCAGTTAATCGCTTACAGGACACACCACACATATCTGTTCCCTCCGTGAGGGTGGGCGCCAGCCTACCCTCACACATAACAGTTACCGTGGAGAAATTAGCTGGTATGTATGATATCGAAAAGCTCACAGAAGATATCAATTCTAGTTTTCGAGATAAGCTGGGAGCGTATGCGGTAACATCTGCAATGATAACATCAGATGGATTGTATTATAAGTTTGTACTCGAGGACGTGGGAACTGATAAAACATGGCGACCAGCGACCATGGACGACATAAAGGCTGAAAAGTATATCATCAAGCTACAAAAAGGGCTAGAGATTAATCTTTCAGAAAGAGCCCATATTTCAGTATGGGGCAAAACTGGGAGTAAGAAAACTACTGTACTTTTTGGCATAATACTCCAGCTTTTTACAATGGGCGCAGATGTTCGCTTCATCGATGGAAAAGATGAATTTAGTTCATTCAAAGGTTTTTGTCCAGCTGATAAAATTGTATCGGATATTGACCCAGTTTTTGAGCAGCTAGAAGATATTCTAGCCATTATCAAGCAACGTCAGAAGATAATGGCTGATGAGGTTCAGAAACGTCAAAAAATAGGTCTGAAAGCGTCAGAAGTTGGGCTTCAACCTGTTGTGCTGGTTGCTGATGAAATTGGTTCTATTGTTGCTCTTATGGACTCTAAAGAGTCTAAAAAGTTTGTTGCTAACTTAACGGCTATCATTCAAAGAGGGCGCTCTGTGGGTGTCTCTGTCATTGCTAGCACCCAAGACCCAAGTACAGACACGCTACCGCAAAAAATCCGTCAGCAATTCTCAACAAAAATATTGCTCGGTTCCGCTAATGCAGACACGCAACGCATGGCATTTGGCGAGATTGCAACAGTCGGAAACGTTGAAGACTTTCGCGGATTTTATGTTTGCGACGGACTGACAACGCAACCGATGATGTATTTTGTCTGCGATTTGTATTCGCACAATTTCAACGGTTTGGAAGCATTTGAGAAAGCGTACAATCTCGGATTAAAAAATAAACAACAAAAATAAAAAGGTTTTATGCCGTATTTTTGTTTGATAGCAAGCTACGCTAAAACAAACTTGTTTTAGGAGTTGTGAAGCTGGAAAGCTCGCGACTCCTAAAATTAAAAAGTTTGTGCGTAGGTTACTTGCTGTCAAATTAAAATACGTATAAATCTTTTTTTGTTGTTTATTTTTTATTTCCAGAATTGCCACCATTTTTTATGCTCGATGAGTTTTGTATCTCGATTATAAATAATCTGTTGCAAGTTTGCGATTTGTATATCTTTTGTTTTTAATTGTTCTCTTAAAATTTCAATGATAGCACTAGTGCTATCATCTTTGCTATCATTGATATCATTACTGCTATCATTGCTGTTTTTATGATTTAAGAGTTTTTGCTTGATATATTCATTGACTGAAAGTCCTTTATCTTTAGCTTTCTTGGTGATTTCTTCCTTTTCTTCTTTAGTGGTTCTTAAAATTATTTGTACTGATTTGTTATCTGCCATGATATCATATTTCTTTCTTGTGCTATCTTTGTGCTATCACTTTTTTGTTACGTAATGTTTATAAGGATCACGTAATTTTGCTGTTGTGAATGCCATTCCTTCTGTTGGTAAAACTTCAGGGTCACTTTCGAAATTTTTGTAAAATGAGTAATCTGCTTTCCATTCTTCTTCGTTTAAATCAAAGTGCAAATTAAATAGAGCTTCGATCATGACTTCCATTTTTTTGTAGGACGGGATTTCATGAATTTCAGGATTATCACGATTTGACTTTTTAAAATCGCTTGTTAAATTGTAAGCTTTGATTTCGTTGAGTTGTCTTTCAAATTCAATGTCTTCTGCTTGGAATTTTGATAACTTCAAAAAATATGGCTTCATTTTTTCTTTTAATTCTGCCAAAACCTCGTCAGTTAATTCGATTGATTTTGTTTTTGCAGTTTTGCGTGTTGCTGGTTCTTGTTCGGTCGTCCACGCTTCAATTTTTGATAATTCACGAGATATTTTCGTTTTAATTTTATTGTACGTGTTTTTATCCAAGTCGTAAATTTTTTGCTGTAATTCTATAAATTCGCGGATTGTCATATTTCATGCACCCCTTTATATTTTAGTATCTAAAAAATAGCAAATTGTAACTATATTTGCATAAAGTGTAACACTTTTTATATTAAAAATCAAGTAATAAATAGGGATTTGAGCTTGTCAAACGAGTTACATAGTGATATAATGTAATTAACCTAAAGGAAAGGAAGAATTCCATGAAACATGATAAAACAGCAACGTTGCGAAACATGATAATCCGTGATTACAGTCGTTATCGTGATGATTTATTAGATACTGATAAATCGTTATTCGAACGATTTAACGAGTTAGAACGCGAACGCAATAACGATATTTTTGATTATGCTGATTTGTTGCAGTTGCTTGATGAATTAGATGGATTTACAATTCAAAAATCGGGCGATAGTTACAAATCAAAAATTATCGATTATATCGAAAAATTGTAAACTAGTTTGACAATGTTTTGTTGAACTAGTATAATAAAACCGTCCGTGAGTCGTCGAACAACTCGCGGACAACAAAAAAAGTCTTACCTAGACCTGGCAGTCAACTCAGTAAGACTCTCACTTTTTTTCGAACAAAACCATTATACCAAAAAAGGCCTCAGTGGGTCAAGTAGGGTGGTTAAATAAAAGTAGAGTGTCTTTTCTAAAGTGTTTGCAGGTCGTGGTAAGCGACAACATTTTAGAAAGGACATTTTTTTGTATGTCACAAATTGAAAAATTGAAAGCTCTGCAAGAGAGCAAAAACAAAACCGCAAACTTAACGCTATTTAGCAACCTAGTTGTTATCGACGTGGGAATTAGGGCGAGTCAACATTTCCCAAAATTGAAAGATGATTTAGGAAATAAAATCAAGGATGAAAATGGCAAGGATAAGCGTTCTGAAGTTTCGGACGGGTATACTTACTCTTTCATTGAGTTTGCTACTGGGAAAATGGTTAAAATTGTTCTTCCAGAAGAACGAAAATTTGAGCTCTTGGGTTCGTATAAGGTTGCTGGACTTGGGTACGATATCAAACAAGCTAACATGATTTACATCGAACAAAAAGGGCAGATTGCTGAATATTAGCCTATAACGTGGGACAGTGGGAGCGAAGCTCCCACTGGTAAGCCCCCCTCAATAATCATGGGGGCACCACGTACATCGTGAGGTGCTGAAAGCCTTAGAATGAAAGGGCTTTAGATACAATTTGGCACTTTTAAAAATTTTGACAATTGAGGATATATAAACATGCAAAAATACAAAATAGACTGGCTCTCGTTATCGTCCAAATGTTACGATGAAGAGCCAACAAATACACTTGATGAAAATCTGCTTGAATTGCTCGGTTATGATTTCAAGGAGTTCGAAAAATGCTCAGGAAAAAACTTTTACAACCAAGGTGCAACGCTTGGGAACTATGTCAGCGTTTATTGGAACGATTACACAGATACAAAAAATCCCGTTCGAAAAAATAGCTCGGCAACAATGAACGTCGTTTATACGGGTCAAGGTTCTACTGATTTGGCTCTAAGAAATGATAATGACTGGGTTAAAATATTTACGATTTTAACGACGTATGAGCCGAAAAACAAGCCAAAACCAAAAGATGATGAAGAAGAA
>NZ_JBRKNT010000013.1:0-2083 GCF_053010205.1 Streptococcus sp. W151
ATGGTGTGACCCCAGTTGCCAACCCATATGGCGAAGGACAAGCGACAGCAACTTCAGATGCCAATGGTCTTGTAAGCTTTGTAGGCTTTGAGGCTAAGGATTATGTTATTAAGGAGTTGACAGCGCCAGCTGGATACCAACTATCAACGGATGTTATTACTGTATCTGCTAGCGAATTAAAAGCTGCACCTAACCTTGTAGTAGATAAGGGGACAGTCGTAAACTACCTAACTCCACCAAACACACCTCCAACACCTCCAACACCACCAACACCTCCAACTACTCCACCAACTACCCCATCAACAGACAAACCAAAAGGTGATAAGCCTTCTGGAAGTCAACCAAAAGAAGATAAGAAACATACTCTTCCTTCTACAGGTGAAACAGTGAGCGAGGGACTAGTGGCTGCAGGACTTGCTTTGGCAGTGGCTGGAAGCGCCTTAGTTTACAAAAAACGTGAAAATTAATTTCTAAAACAGGTTTTGTTCTAGCCCTGCTAGACAAACCTGTTTTTTTACGCAATAAATATTATTTATCATCTCCTTTAAAAATACATATTAGACAAGATCATTAATAGGTGATAAGATGAATGTATGAAATAATAAAGGAGGAATGAATATGTGCAGAACCATAGTAGGAGTATCCGCTAATCTCTGTCCGGTTGATCCGGAAGGGAAGAACCTTCATTCCTCCGTTTCCAGCCAGTTTGCAGAAGGGATTCGTCAAGCAGGCGGACTTCCAATGGTTATTCCGATGGGAGATATTTCCTTAGTCAAGGATTATGTTGAAACCATTGATAAATTGATCTTGAGTGGGGGCCAAAATGTGGACCCGAGTCTTTATGGTGAAGAAAAAACTATCGAGAGCGACGATTACAACATCAAACGCGATCAATTTGAGCTTGCCCTACTGAAGGAAGCAGTACGCCAAAACAAACCGGTTCTAGGAATTTGCCGTGGGGTTCAGTTGATCAATGTGGCTTTTGGAGGAACACTCAACTAAGAGATCGAAGGGCATTGGCAAGGACTTCCGTTTGGGACTTCCCATTCTATCCAGACTAAAAAAGGCAGTGTGGTAGAGCAGCTTTTTGGACAGGCCAGTCGGATTAATTCCGTGCACCGTCAAAGCATCAAGGATCTTGCACCGAATTTCCGTGCGACCGCCTTTGATCCGCGCGATCACACCATCGAAGCCATTGAAGCTGTAGATGGTCATCGCATTATGGGCTTGCAGTGGCACCCAGAATACTTGGTTAATGAAGAAAAAGGGAATTTAGAACTTTTTAAATACTTATTACAGGAATTATAAAAAAAGAGGTTGAAGTTGGGTCAACCTCTTTTTTAGTGCACATAGGATATTTTACTACATGTTTTCCTGACTCTTATCGTGTGTGCTAACAGGTAAAAGACTAAAGATAGGGAGTTTTCCCAATGTATGTGTGAAAGAATGAGATAGGATATTTCCTGATTCACAATAGGCGATAGATAAAGATAAATAATATTTATTGCGTAAAAAAACAGGTTTGTCTAGCAGGGCTAGAACAAAACCTGTTTTAGAAATTAATTTTCACGTTTTTTGTAAACTAAGGCGCTTCCAGCCACTGCCAAAGCAAGTCCTGCAGCCACTAGTCCCTCGCTCACTGTTTCACCTGTAGAAGGAAGAGTATGTTTCTTATCTTCTTTTGGTTGACTTCCAGAAGGCTTATCACCTTTTGGTTTGTCTGTTGATGGGGTAGTTGGAGGCGTGGTTGGTGGAGTAGTTGGTGGAGTAGTTGGTGGAGTAGTTGGTGGAGTAGTTGGTGGAGTAGTTGGTGGAGTAGTTGGTGGAGTAGTTGGTGGTGTGTTTGGTGGAGTTAGGTAGTTTACGACTGTCCCCTTATCTACTACAAGGTTAGGTGCAGCTTTTAATTCGCTAGCAGATACAGTAATAACATCCGTTGATAGTTGGTATCCAGCCGGCGCTGTCAACTCCTTAATAACATAATCCTTAGCCTCAAAGCCTACAAAGCTTACAAGACCATTGGCATCTGAAGTTGCTGTCGCTTGTCCTTCGCCATATGGGTTGGCAACTGGGGTCACACCAT
>NZ_JBRKNT010000014.1:0-1592 GCF_053010205.1 Streptococcus sp. W151
CAAGTGATGATACCTTCGATGCAGTGAAATCTCCAGTTATCACAGGTTACACTGCTAATAAATTGGTAGTGCCAGAAGTCACAGGTGTTAAAGCTGGAGCAGCAGACGTTGAAGAAGTTGTAACATACGTGAAAGATGCGCAAAAGGCTATCATCAAGTATGTCAACGAAAAAGGAAATGTGGAATTAGATCGTGATGTGGTCAATGGTAAATCCGGTGAAGCGATTGATTACAGCACAGATGGTAAGATTTCAGGATTTAAACGCAAAGGTTATGAATTAGTCAACGATGGTTTCACGAATTCTGTGAATAAGAAATATGACTTCGATGCCAAAGTAGACCAAGAATTCTTTGTTACTCTTCGTGAACGCATCGAACCAATCGATCCAGACAAACCAAAACCAAATCCAGATCAGCCAGTTGATCCAAAAGATCCAGATACACCGAAATGGCCAGATCCAGTCAAAGATGTAGTTAACAAAGACGATGTAACACGTACAATTCATTATGTTTACGAAGATGGCTCTAAAGCAAAAGATGATGTGACAGAAACCCTTCACTTCAAACGCTTTGCATACGTCAACTTGGTAACCGGTCATGTGGATTATCGTCCTTGGACATCAGAGGATACTACTTTTGATACTGTTTTAACTCCAAAAATCCAAGGCTATACTGCTGATAAAGATGTAGTTCCAGCTGTAACAGGAGTTGAAGCGACAGCACCAGACTTTGAAGTTACAGTAACTTACGTTCGTGATGCTCAAAAAGCCATCATTAAATATGTCAATGAAAAAGGCAACACTGAATTGAGCCGTGACCAAGTCGTAGGTAAATCAGGTGAAGCAATTGATTACAGCACAGCTGATAAGATCGCAGCTTACAAACGTAAAGGTTATGAACTCGTTAGCGATGGCTTTACAAGTGCAGCTAACAAGAACTTTGACTTTGATAAAGCATTTGACCAAGAGTTTACAGTTACTCTTCGCGAACGCATCGAACCAATCGATCCAGACAAACCAAAACCAAATCCAGATCAACCAGTTGATCCAAAAGATCCAGATACACCAAAATGGCCAGATCCAGTTAAAGATTTGGTGAACAAAGACGATGTAACACGTACAATTCATTATGTTTACGAAGATGGCTCTAAAGCGAAAGATGATGTGACAGAAACTCTTCACTTCAAACGCTTCGCATACGTTAACTTGGTAACTGGTCACATCGACTACCGTGAATGGACTACAAGTGATGATACTTTCGATGCAGTGAAATCACCAGTCATCAAGGGCTATACTGCTAATAAATTGGTGGTACCAGAAGTCACAGGTGTTAAAGCTGGAGCAGCAGACGTTGAAGAAGTTGTAACATACGTGAAAGATGCGCAAAAGGCTATCATCAAGTATGTCAATGAAAAAGGTACTGCTGAATTAAGTCGTGATGAGGTCAATGGTAAATCAGGTGAAGTAATTGATTACAGCACAGCTGATAAGATTGCAGCATACAAACGTAAAGGTTATGAACTCGTTAGCGATGGCTTCTCAGATGCAGCCAACAAGAACTTTGACTTTGATGCCAAAGTAGACCAAGAGTTC
>NZ_JBRKNT010000015.1:0-1376 GCF_053010205.1 Streptococcus sp. W151
GGTCGTTCTCTAACAGATGGCGAATTCAGCTTTGAATTGTACGAAGGTACAAACAAGCTTCAAACTGTTACAAACAAAAACGGAAAAGTAACATTTGCACCAATTGAGTACACCGAAGAAGGTGAACACACTTACACTGTTAAGGAAGTAGCTGGAAATACCCCAGGTATTACCTATGACAAGACTGATAAACAAGTAACTGTTAAGGTGAAAAAAGATGGCGACAACCTGAAAGCAGATGTGGCTTATCCAGATAATAAAACCTTCTCAAATACTTATACAGCTCCTCAACCAGCAAAAGCTAAAATTTCAGCGAGCAAGATTTTAGAAGGTGCTGAATTGAAGAATGGTGAATTCAATTTCCAATTGTTGGATGAGACCGGAAAAGTTCTTCAAACAAAACAAAATGCTGCAGATGGTACGGTAGCCTTTGATGACCTTTCATATTCATCAGAGGACGCAGGAAAAACCTTCCACTACACGATTAAAGAAGTTATTCCTGAAAGCAAAGCAAAAGGAATGACCTACGATGAAGGAAGTATTGATGCGACTGTAACTGTCACAAAAGATGATGCAAGCAATACACTCAAAGCTTCTGTAGCATATGGTGATAAGAAATCCTTCACTAACAAATTGGTAACCACTTCAATTCCACCAACACCACCAGTTGTTGATAAACCTGAATTGAAACTCTACAACATTCAATTGCACAAAGCTAACGCAGATGGAAATGCTCTTGCAGGTGCTGTATTTGGACTCTTTGAAGCAGATGGTGTGACCCCAGTTGCCAACCCATATGGAGAAGGTCAAGCAACTGCTACTTCAGATGCCAATGGTCTTGTAAGCTTTGTAGGCTTTGCGGCGAAGGACTATGTGGTTAAAGAATTGACTGCTCCGGCAGGATACCAACTTTCAAACGTTTCAATCACTGTTTCTGCGGCAGAGTTAACTGCTGCGACAGATTTGGTAGTTGATAAGGGTAGTGTGGTCAACAAACCATTCACTTCAATTCCACCAACACCACCAGTTGTTGAAAAACCTGAATTGAAACTTTACAATATTCAATTGCATAAGGTGAATCTAGTCGGTCAAGACCTTGCAGGAGCTGTCTTTGGACTCTTTGAAGCAGATGGTGTGACCCCAGTTGCCAACCCATATGGCGAAGGACAAGCGACAGCAACTTCAGATGCCAATGGTCTTGTAAGCTTTGTAGGCTTTGAGGCTAAGGATTATGTTATTAAGGAGTTGACAGCGCCGGCTGGATACCAACTATCAACGGATGTTATTACTGTATCTGCTAGCGAATTAAAAGCTGCACCTAACCTTGTAGTAGATAAGGGGACAGTCGTAAACTACCTAACTCCACCAAACACACC
>NZ_JBRKNT010000016.1:0-1234 GCF_053010205.1 Streptococcus sp. W151
GTAACTTCAGTTGTTTTTGGTACGTAGATAATTGGTGTGTCAGTACCTGGATTTTCAGGAGTGATTGGTGTTCCTGGTTCTACTGGTTGACCTGGTTTCGTTGGATCTTTTGGATCTGGAAGGTGTGGTTCATAACCTGGTACATTTGGAACAACTGGTTGACCTGGTTTCGTTGGATCCGTTGGATCATTTGGATACTTCACTTCTGGTGTTGATGGGAAGTTTGGATCGTTTGGTGTCTCTGGTTTTGGAACCAAGTTTCCAAGTGGTTTGTAAGTTACAGTTTCTTCAAGATTTTCTTGAGTGACTGTCTTAGAAGCAACATTTGCTTTATCCGCATAGTAACCTGTCAATCCTGGTGTTGGAACTGCATCATAGTTAGCCTTATTAGCTGCCCATGGAGTAGATGAGAGAACTTCACCTGTTACCTTATCAAGCGTCAAGGTACGTGTCCATTGTGCATTTTGAACATTGTCAGCTGGGGCAGTTGCCTTACCATCTGATACCACATACTTAACAGTTGACGTTACATCTTTCTTCCATTGATCTGTCGCAGGGTATGTTGGACTGTTTGGATCATTTGGATTGATTGGATCTGTTGGGTTATGTGGATCGTTTGGTCCTACTGGAGTTTCACCATGTTTCAAAGTTACTGTCCAAGTTTGATCAACAGATGCATCTGTGTCATAAGTAGCTCCTGCTGGGAACTCATCGCTTACAAGAACATAGCCACGATCTTCATAGTACTTAATCTTAGCTGCAGTTGAGTAGTTGATAGCTTCACCTGATTTACCACCGACTTGATCATTGGCAAGTGTCGTATTTGTATTTTGATCGACATACTTGATAATAGCTTTTTGATCGGCTTTACGGTAAACAACTGGGGTATCAGTTCCTGGATTAGATGGTGTTACACTTGGAGTGTCTGTCACATAACCTGGGATAATTGGAGTTGGAGTCTTGCCACCCTTAGTTGGATCTTGTGGATCATTGTTGTACTGTGGAGTTGGTGCACTTGGAATTGGTGTATTGGTTTCATCAACTGGGATGATCTTACCAAGTGGTTTATAAGTAACCTTATCCGTAACTTCTGGTTGATCTGGAGTTACTGTCTTAGATCCAGCTTCCTTCTTATCGGCATAGTAATGTTCAACAACTGGAACTGTTTCTTTACCATAAGTGTGATTAGGTTGATCCCATGTTGTTGTACCATTTTTTTGTTTACCAGTAAAGG